>JBBDNN010000099.1:0-56985 GCA_040877545.1 Balneolaceae bacterium | reverse complement strand
GTACACCGACACCAATTCCTCAGAAACTACACCTTACAACCTGACATTTAACGCCGGTGCGGGTGATCTGACTCAAACTGCCGAAATCACAGGAATATCACCAAACACTGCGGATCAAATTACCTTAGCAGGTCCAAATGAAGTGACTGTGGGTGAAGTCAGTGAGTCATTTACCATTACCGTTTTGGATGCTTACGGAAATGAGGCGCTTACCACTTTATCCACCACTTTCAGCCTGACTTCAAATACCACCGGAACCGGCTCATACTATTCAGACTCAGAAGGAAATTCAGCTTTGGCCGGAAATGAAATCACCATTGGTGCCGGGGAAGGAACAGCCGAATTTTATTACAGCGATACAGAAGTAAATACAGGAACAGTTGTAACAGCCACCCCGACTGCCGGTGATGATATTGGGAGTGATACTCATTCTATTGACATCAACTCTACCAATGCCACCAAACTTGCAATCGCAGATTTAACCGATCCGATAACTGCCGGAACCTTAGGCACATTTAAGGTTCAAATTCATGATGCTGATGATGAACAAAGTCCGGCTTCCTCAGATGTCACCGTAAATTTAAGTTCCGATCAAGCGGAAGGACGTTTTTATGCGGATGCAGATGATTTCGACAGTGAAAATCCTGCAACTAATGCCATCAGCGAAATCACTATTTCCCAGGGTGACACTCAGTCTGAACTCTGGTATTACGGAACGAGTGCCGGGAATCATGAACTAACCGCCGAAGATAATGGAGAGGATCTAAATTTAGCTGCAGAATCAACAACTGTAATTGCTGCAGATGCGGCTGACCTTGCACTTACTGCGGATCCTTTAAATCCGGCAGCAGGTTCCAATTCATTGCTTACTGCAACTGTAACCGATGCGTTTGGCAATCCGGTCGAGAACGAAGAAATCGATTTCAGCATAAAAACTGGAAATGGCAGCTTTGACGGCACATTTTCTGGTGTTTCTACCAACGCAGCCGGTGAAGCAGCAGCCGTTTATCAAACTCATACTACAATAGAAACAGCAGATTTACAGGCTGAATTAAGTGAGAACGATGCAATAACTGATGAAATTACCATCACAAGTGTGGCCGGGGATGCGGCGAAATATATAGTAACTGTATCGGACGAAACTCCGGAAGCCGGATCAGAAATCACTGTAAATGCTCAATTGGCTGATGAAAATGATAATGCTGTTAGTGATGAAGGCAGAACCGTAAACTGGAGTGCCGACAATGGCGGAAGTTTTGCTTCAAATTCAAGCCAAACAGATGAAAATGGAATTGCGGAAATTATATTTACCGTTTCCGGCACATCAAGTATAACACATCAAATCGCAGCCACAGATAATGTAGATGGCGATATCACCGGAACAAAATCAGTCACCACGAAAGCTGGCGATCCTGCTCAATTTACCCTTAGTGGCCCGGGAGATGTGGAAGCCGGCGAAGTAAGCGGAATTTTCACTATTACTCTTCAGGATTCGGAAGGAAATACAACAACAGCGGGAACAGGAGGAATAACCTTCAATCTCAGCAGCACCGATAGTGAAGCTGCAATTTTTTATGAAGATGAAGGTGAGGGAGTCATTACTACTGTTGAAATTTCTGAGGGTGAAAGCGGTAAAGGGTTCTATTACAGCAATGAAACGTCCGGTGAACAAACAATAACCGTTGCTGATAACAATGAAGATGATGGTCTTGGCAGCAATACGGCTGATATTACAGTAACTCCTTCTGTCCTGCACGAATTTACCGTTACCGGAATTGATGATCCTGCCATAGCAGGAGATGAAAATTCGGTAACCGTTACGGCTCTTGATCAGTTCAGCAACATCAAAACAGATTACACGGGTATCATCAGTTTCAGCTCAAGTGACGAGAAAGCTGATCTGCCATCTGACTATACCTTTGTTGAAGGCGATAACGGCTCACATACCTTTATAAATGCGGTAATTTTAAAGACAGCCGGTGAGCAATGGGTGCAGGCTGCTGATGATGACAAAACAGGCCGTCAGGAAGATATTACGGTAAATCCGGCTGAAGTTGATGTTTCCAACACCAATACCAAACTCGAAGTAATCACTAATAATGTTGAAGCCAACGGAACGGCAGAAGCCGAAGTTCGAGCCACGCTGCTGGATGAATTTGATAACCCGGTTCCGGGTACTTCAGTTACGTTCAGTGCAGATGGGGATGCTCAATTAGAAGATGCAACCGGCACAACTAATCTAAATGGACAGGTTACAGTAGCCATCACCAACACAACCGCAGAAGAGGTAGATGTTACCGCAGTATATGGCGATGGAAATACAAGTATTATAAACGGAAGTCCGGCGGAAGTAACCTTTATAAATGGTGCAGCGGCTAAATTAGCATTTGTGCAAAATCCATCTGCTGCGATAGCAGGCGACACTCTTTCGCCTTCTATAACGGTTCAACTGTTGGATGCTCTTGACAATCCTGTGGATACAGACGATGTTGAAATCACTCTTTCTATTTCCGGTGATGCCACTTTGGTGGGTACACTCTCTCAAAATACCAGTGATGGACTTGCCACATTTGATGATCTATATGTAATTGAGCCGGGCGAAAATTATACACTTTCTGCTGAATCTGAAAATCTTGATTCAGGTGAAAGCGGCACCTTTAACATCACCCGTCGCTCCATTACCATCACAGCTGAAGGAAAGAGCAAAACCTACGGCGAAGATGATCCTGAATTTACCTATGAACTTACCAGTGGCACACTTATTCCCGATGTTGATCTTAGTGGTGAACTAGGCCGTGCTACAGGTGAAGATGTGGATTCATATGTCATCACACAAAGCACCTTAACGAATGCCAATAACAGCAGCTATGATATCACCTTTGAGAGTGATAATCTGGAAATCACTCCACGCAATCTTACTCTGAGCAATTTCACGGCTTCCGATAAAACCTATGATGGCGACAACACTGCAACGGCTGTGAATTTTGATGATAACCGTATAGCAGACGATGATCTGGAGTTCGACTTTACCGCTGCTTTTGAAGATGAAAATGCCGGTGATGATAAAACCGTTAACATCACTGATATAGAAATCAGCGGCGGAGCGAAGAAAGACAATTACAACCTGGTAACTTCCGAAGGGGAAGCTACTGTTGATATTCATAAGAAAGAACTTACGGCCGGTTTCACCGCATCAGATAAAACCTATGACGGCACCACCTCCGCTGCGATAGAAAGCCGAAGTGTAAATGGTGCGGTTGAAGATGATGATGTGGTACTGACTGGAGGAACAGCAGCCTTTGCGGATAAAAATGTAGGCACAGAAAAAACGGTGATGTTGACGGGTGCAACATTGAGTGGAACGGCTGCGGATAATTACAGTCTCTCAACAGATGTTATTACTTCCTCGGCCGATATTTTAGCAAAAGCATTAACCATCACCGCTTCTAATCAGAGTAAAACCTACGGCACTGCTTTTACTTTCGATGACAATGACTTCACTACGACTGAACTTATAGAGGGAGACGATGTTACTTCTGTAACTCTTACCAGCGCTGGTGCTTCAAAAACGGCTGATGTTGCCAGCTATGATATCAACGTAAATGATGCCACCGGCGCCGGCCTGAGTAACTACGATATCACCTATGCTGTCGGAACGTTCACAGTAAATAAAGCTACTCTGACTGTTACGGCAGATGATCAGGAAAAAAGCTATGATGGAAATGTTTTTACGGAATTTACCGTCAGCTACGATGGATTTGCAGACGGAGAGGATGCGGGTGACCTGAGCGGGATGCTGGCCTTTGGTGGAACTTCTGACGGAGCTAAAAATGTGGGAGAATACACCATCATTCCATCGGGACTGAGCAGTACCAACTACAATATCATCTTTGATGCTGACACGCTGGAAATCACTCCGCGTGATCTTTCTCTGAGCAATTTCACCGCTTCCGCTAAAACCTATGACGGTACTACCACAGCAGCCGGTGTGAATTTTGACGATAACCGCATAGATGGCGAGGATCTGGAATTTGATTATACAGCTGCTTTTGAAGATGCCGATGCGGGCGAGGAAAAAACAGTAAACATTACAGGGATAACTATTTCCGGCGGAGATGATGCAGGTAATTACAACCTGGTGACTACAGGCGGGGAAGCTACCACTGATATAAATAAGAAAGAACTTACGGCCGAATTTACCGCCTCGAATAAAACGTATGATGGCACCACCTCCGCTACAATAGAAAGCCAAAGTGTAAATGGTTCGGTAGATGGCGATGATGTTGAACTTACCGGAGGCACGGCTGCCTTTGCCGATAAGAATGTCGGCACGGAAAAAATAGTAACGCTGACGGGTGCGACTTTGAGCGGAGATGATGCAGATAACTACAGCCTCTCTGATGATGGGATTACAACCACTGCCGACATTACGGCAAAAGCCCTAACCATCACTGCGGATGATCAATCCAAAATCTACGACGGCTCAGCCTTCACCGCTTTCACCGCCAGCTACGATGGCTTTGTGGGCGAGGATGCTGCCGAGGATCTTAGCGGAACACTAGCATTTGGAGGAACCTCAGACGGTGCGGTGGATGCGGGAGAATATGCAATTACTCCTTCCGGACTAAGCAGCGGTAATTATGACATCTCTTTTGATGAAGGAAATCTGACCATCAATAAAGCAACTCTGACGGTTACCGCCGATGACCAGTCCAAAACATATGGATCGGATGATCCTGAGTACACAGTAAGTTACACTGGCTTTGAAAATGGAGAAGACGCCGAAGTTCTAGGTGGGACTCTAAATGTTTTCCGCACCGCCGGTGAAGATGTGGGAACCTATACGTTAACCCCGAGCGGACTCACCAGCGACAACTACGAGCTTAGCTACGCCACCGGAGCGCTGGATATCACCAAAGCTGCATTGACCGTTACTGCAGATGATCAGGGGAAAATCTACGACGGCGCTGCTTTTACAAACTTCACCGTTAGCTATGATGGTTTTGTTGCCGGGGATGATGAAGAAAGCCTGAGTGGAGCTCTTACCTATACCTATAGCGGGGCTTCCGATGGAGCTACAGACGCCGGAAGCTATACCATTATTCCGGGTGGAGTTACCAGCGGCAATTATGACATTACTTTTGATGAAGGAAATCTGACCATCAATAAAGCAGCTCTGACGGTTACCGCAGATGATGATTCCAAAACATATGGAGAAGATGATCCTGCGTTCACAGTAAGTTACGCCGGCTTTGAAAACGAAGAAGATGCTACTGATTTGGGTGGCGAACTGGCAATCTCCCGCACCGCCGGTGAAAATGTGGGAACCTACACCATTACTCCGGGCGGGCTGAGCAGTGATAACTACGAGCTTAGCTACGAAACAGGATCACTGTCCATCACACCAAAAGCTCTAACCATCACCGCTGAAAATCAAAGCAAAACCTACGGCGAGGACTTCAACTTTAATAGCACAGAGTTCAGCACCGATGGGCTGGTGGATGGAGACGAGGTCACTTCCATAACACTGGCAAGCGATGGAATATCAGAGTCTGCTGCAGTAGAGGAGTACGATATTGAAATCAGCGATGCTACCGGAACCGGCCTGGATAATTACACGATCACATACAATGCTGGAAAACTTACTGTTGAAAAGGTAGAGTTAACCATTACCGCCGAAAACAAATCCAAAACCTACGACGGCTCTGCATTCACTGCATTCACTGTAAATTTTGATGGCTTTGTGGACGGGGATGCTGCCGATGATTTGGGCGGGACGCTGGCCTTTGTTGGAACTTCAGAGGGCGCGGTCGACGCGGGAACTTACACCATTATACCTGAAGGCCTCACCAGCGGCAATTATGACATCTCTTTTGAAAATGGTAGTCTGACGATAGATAAAGCAGCTCTGACCGTTCTCGCCGATGATGATTCCAAAACATATGGAGAAGATGATCCTGAGTACACAGTAAGTTACGCCGGCTTTAAAAACGAAGAAGCTGCCGAAGCTCTAGGTGGAACTCTGGCTGTTTCCCGCACCACAGGGGAAGATGTAGGCACCTATACTTTGACCCCAAGCGGACTCACGAGCGAAAACTACGAAATTACCTACGCCACCGGAGTACTGGATATCACCAAAGCTGCATTGACCGTTACTGCAGATGATCAGGGGAAAACCTACGACGGCGCTGCTTTTACAAACTTCACCGTTAGCTATGATGGTTTTGTTGCCGGTGACGATGAAGAAAGCCTGAGTGGAGCTCTCACGTACAGCGGGACTTCCGATGGAGCTACAGACGCTGGAAGCTATACCATCATTTCGGGTGGAGTTACCAGCGGCAATTATGACATCTCTTTTGGTGAAGGAAATCTGACCATCAATAAAGCAACTCTGACGGTTACCGCCGATGACCAGTCCAAAACATATGGATCGGATGATCCTGAGTACACAGTAAGTTACACTGGCTTTGAAAATGGAGAAGACGCAGAAGTACTAGGGGGAATCCTGGATGTTTCCCGCACCGCCGGTGAAGATGTAGGCACCTATACTTTGACACCAAGCGGACTAAGCAGCGACAACTATGAAATTACTTACGTCACCGGAACCCTCGTAGTAAACAAAGCAGCTTTGACCATCACCGCAGATGATCAGGAAAAAACATACGGCGAGACTTTGAGTTTTGATGGGGATGAATTTACTTCAACTGGATTAGTGGAAGGTGATGAGGTTATCTCTGTAACACTTTCCAGTAATGGAGCCTCATCCACAGCCTTCGTCGATGACTATGACATCACCCCAAGCAATGCCACCGGTGATCTGGATAACTACGAAATAACTTACGCCACCGGAACCCTCACGGTAAACAAAACAGCTCTGACGGTTACCGTAGATGATGATTCCAAAACTTACGGAGAAGATGATCCTGCGTTCACTGTAAACTACGCCGGTTTTAAAAACGAAGAAGATGCTACTGATTTGGGTGGCGAACTGGCAATCTCCCGCACCGCCGGTGAAGAAGTGGGAACCTATACGTTAATCCTGAGTGGCCTCACCAGCGGCAACTATGAAATTAATTATACCACCGGAACATTTACCGTAAACAAGGCAGCATTAACTATCACCGCAACCGACCAAAGCAAAACCTACGGAGCTGTCTTCACTTTCGAAGGCAATGAGTTCTCCGCTGATGGTTTACAAAATTCAGACGAAGTTACTTCTGTAACGCTAAGCAGCGATGGGGCTATTGGAACTGCTTCTGCTGATGAGTATGATATTACTCCGAGCGCAGCCACCGGAAACGGCCTGGATAACTACAACATCACCTACGAAGCAGGTTCACTGACTGTTGGAAAAGCTGCCCTGACAGTTACCGCTTCTGACCAATCCAAAACCTACGGAGCTATCTTTACATTTGATGGCGATAAGTTAACCACGACTGGCCTACAAGGTGATGATGCAGTTACTTCTGTAACGCTAATCAGCGACGGAGCTGTTGAAACGGCTGATGTTGATGAATACGACATTACACCAAGTGCAGCTACCGGCGATGGTTTAGCAAATTATGATATAACCTACACTGCTGGAACCTTCACCGTAAATAAAGCTGCGCTGACCATCACCGCTTCCGACCCAAGCAAAACCTACGACGGCGCTGCTTTTACAAACTTCACCGTTAGCTATGATGGTTTTGTTGCCGGGGATGTTGCCGATGATTTGGGCGGAACGCTGGCATTTGGTGGAACCTCAGACGGCGCGGTCGATGCGGGAACTTACACTATTATTCCTGAAGGCCTCACCAGCGATAATTATAATATCACCTTCGAAAATGGATCACTTTCAATAAACAAAGGTGCACTGACTGTAACCGCAGATGATGATTCCAAAACATATGGCTCAGATGATCCTGAGTTCACGGTAAGTTATGCCGGCTTTAAAAACGAAGAAGATGCTACTGATTTGGGTGGCGAACTGGCAATCTCCCGCACTGCCGGCGAAGATGTGGGAACCTACACCATTACTCCGGGCGGACTAACCAGTGATAACTATGAGATCAGTGTTGAAGACGGTAGCCTTGAAATTACCAAAGTGCCCCTAACCATCACCGCTGATAATCAAAGCAAAACCTACGACGGCGCTGCTTTTACAAACTTCACCGTTAGCTATGATGGTTTTGTTGCCGGGGATGCTGCCGATGATCTGAGCGGTACATTAACTTTTGGGGGGAATGCAGACGGAGCTGAAAATGTAGGTGAATACGCCATTACTGCGGCAGGCCTCATCAGCGACAATTATACTATCTCCTTTGAAAACGGATCACTTTCGATCAATGAAGCAGCGTTAACCATCACCGCTGATAATCAAACCAAAACCTACGGCGAGAACTTCGACTTTAATGGCACAGAGTTCAGCACGGCTGGCCTGGTAGATGGAGACGCGGTTACTTCTGTAACACTCACCAGCGACGGAACTTCAGAAACAGCTTCTGTTGATACGTACAATATTGAAATCAACAATGCAGCGGGAACTGGTTTAGGGAACTATGATATTAACTACACTGCCGGAACCTTTACCGTAAATAAAGCAGCTTTAACCATCACTGCGGAAGATCAATCTAAAACCTATGACGGATCTGCTTTCACGACCTTTACTGCTAGCTACGATGGTTTTGTGGACGGAGAGGATGCCGATGATCTGAGCGGTACATTAACTTTTGGCGGGAATGCAGACGGAGCTGAAAATATGGGTGAATACACCATTACTGCGGCGGGACTGAGCAGCGACAATTATAACCTCACCTTTAAAGAAGGCAAGCTGGAAATTACTCCGCGTGATCTTTCTCTGAGCAATTTCACCGCTTCCGCTAAAACCTATGACGGTACTACCACTGCAACCAGTATTGATTTTGAGGATAACCGCATAGAAGGAGATGATCTGGATTTCAATTTTACAGCCGCTTTTGAAAATGCAGATGCGGGAGAGGATAAAATCGTCAATATTTCCGATATCGAAATCAGTGGGGGAGTTGATGCAGCTAACTACACTCTACTGACTCTGAGCGGAGTAGCTACAACCAACATCACCAAAGCTGCATCGGTGATTACCGAGTGGCCTGATGCTTCTGGTATTACCTATGGAGATGCACTGGCGCAGTCAACATTGAGCGGCGGAGAAAGTACCACGGCAGGAACCTTTGCTTTCACCGATGATGAGCTTGAGCCAAATTCAGCAGGAATCTACACGGCCGAAGTTATCTTCACCCCGGATAGCGGCAATTATAGTAGTGCAACGGAAGAAGTGGATGTGGCCGTAGCCAGGAAAGAATTAACGGTGATTAATGCGGTTGCACGAAACAAGGAATATGATGGAAATACCACAGCAGTTATAATAGATGCTGAATTAAATGGAGTGATAATTGGTGACGCTGTAACTCTTCAAAGCTCTGACACCGGAACTTTTGCTCAGACAAATACAGGTACTGAAATTGCAGTATCTACGGCAATGACGCTCAGTGGGGGTGATGCAGCTAATTACACCTTAACTCAGCCAACCGGACTAACAGCTGATATCACCAGTACAAATGTAACCGGCATTACCTGGCCGGCAGCATCAGACATTATTTACGGTGAGTCTTTGGCCTCATCTGAATTAACCGGCGGAATCGCCGAAGTGGATGGTGAATTTACTTTTGTTGATGAATCTATTGAGCCGAATACAGCAGGGACTTATACCGCCGATGTAATTTTCACCCCTGATGACACGGATAATTATAGTTCAGTAACAAATCAGGTTGATGTTGAAGTCACACCAAAAGAACTTACTGTTGCGAATGCCGAAGCTCAGAATAAAGAGTACGATGGAACCGATATTGCCGAAATCACCGGAACCGAACTGATTGGGGTGATTAATGATGATGCAGTGGAGTTGGATGAAATGTCAGGCAGCTTTGCAAGCGCAAGTGTTGGTGAGGATATTGAAGTTACAGCCGCTTTGAGGTTAACCGGTGAGGATGCAGCCAATTACACCTTAACTCAGCCTACAGATCTTGCAGCTGATATCACCGCTAAAGAAATTACAATCACGGGCACCTTCATCCCGGAAAACAAGATTTATGACGGCACGGATGAGGCCGGATTTGATGAAAATAATCTGGAGCTCGATGGTGTGATCCCCGCAGATGATGGTGATGTCTCATTAACAAATATCCTAATTGTTTTTGGGGATGAAAATGTTGCCGATAACAAAACCGTAACCATAACAGAAGCAGAACTAACAGGGTCTAAATCCGGTAATTACACATTGTCATTTAATGATTCCCCTGATTCTGAAGCTAATATTACCCCGTTTGCATTAACCATCACAGTAAATAATGCGGAACGTGCATCGGGCGCCAACGAACCTGTTTTCACCTTTGCCGATTTCTCGGGCGCTCTTGTAGGAGGAGATGATATTGCGGATATAACCGGCGGAACTGGAACTGCCGCCGATGTGGTTTTCACGCTGACTTCAACCGATGAAGATTCAGAAACCGGTGAATATGAGGATGAGATTGGAATTGATCCTGTAAGTCTGGATGGAACAAAAGCCGGTAATTATTCCATCTCCATTGATCGTGGAACCTTAACTATTATACCATCTGACCTTGGCGGATTTATTGTGGAAGGAATTAGCAGCCCGACTACTGCAGGAGCATTAAATACCGTTCAGGTTTCCGCACTGGATACAGAAGGCAACATAAAAACCGATTACACGGGTACTATTGCTTTCAGCTCGAGCGATGGAATTGCTGACCTGCCAGATTCTTACACTTTCCTTGCTGCTGATAATGGTAAAAGAGAGTTTGCGGATGAGGTGATCTTCAAAACTTCAGGCATTCATTGGGTTGAAGTTGAAAATCCGGGAATCACAGGCCGGCAGGAAAATATTGAAGTGTTGCCGGCAGCAGTTGATGTAGCAAATAACGGAACACTGCTCGAAATTTTGAAGAATGATATTATTGCAGACGGAACTGCAGAAGCAGAAGTACAACTAACACTTCTCGATGAATTCGACAATCCCATTCCTGATATTGCGGTAACTTTCTCATCAACCGGGGATGCTGAAATGAATGCTGCTTCCGGAACCACTGATGAAAACGGACAATATTCTGTCACACTAACCAACACCACGGCTGAAAAAGTAGATGTTACAGCACAATTCGACAGCAATGATGATGCAACTCCTGATAAAGGAATTACAAATGGTAGTCCCGCCGAAATAACTTTCCTTTCAGGTGATGCCGCAAGTCTTGCTATTGAATCCGGGAATAATCAAAGTGATACCGTTACACAAACTTTGGATCATCCACTGGTTGTAAAAATAACCGATAGCGAAGGGAATCCTGTTGAAGGCGAGTCGGTGACATTCACTATAACAGATACTCCTAATGAGGCTACCGGCCAGGAGCTTACGAATGTAAATGCTGAAACAAATGCGGATGGTTTTGCTACCGCAGAACTCACTTTGGGTACTAAAGCCGGTTCTTATAAAATTACTGTCAGCGCCGCAGGAGTTGATGACTTGATATTTGAGGCAACAGCCGAAGCCGGTATTGCAACTCAGCTTACTTTTGTGGAACAACCTTCTGATGCTGTCGCCGGAGAAGAGATTGATCCCGCAGTTACCGTTCAGCTTTTGGATGAATTTGAAAACACGGTAAATAGTGACGGAACAGAAATCACACTTTCTATATCCGGTGATGCCACCTTGGGGGGAGATGTTACCATCTCTACTGTAAACGGATTGGCAAGTTTTGGTGATCTCACGGTAGCCGAAGCCGGAAATTATACCCTGGCGGCAGAAGCAGAAAATCTCGACAGCGTCGAAAGTGACAGCTTTACTATTACTGCCGGCGATGCGGATGCTATTGTAATGATTACTCAGCCTGAAAACTCCATCGCTGGTGAGACTGTTGAAGGTGCGCCTAAAGTTCGTGTGGAAGATGATCAGTCTAATGCACTTTCTGATATTGAGATTTCAGTAACACTTTCTTCCAATAATTTTACCGGTACAAGCACTATCAAAGTAACTACCGATGAAAATGGCGAAGCCGAATTCGATAATCTCATTATCAATCAGGCCGGTGAGAATTATACATTGACCTTCAAAGTTGCCGGAGTAACCAATCTTGAATCGGATGAATTTGATGTTACCAATGCAGGCGTTTTTGCAGATAACTCCTCCATCACCGCCAACCCCACCAGTTTGGCGGCCGGCGGAACCTCTGAAGTGACGGTGATTCTTGCCGATGAATTTGGAAACGCAGTTAACGGCGTCACCGACTTTGAAATTGGTCTGGGTGAAAGTGAAGCCATAATTGATGAGACCGTTTCTGAAAGTGAAACGGCAGGCACCTACACCTTCACTGTTACTAATTTAAAAGCCGAGGAAGTCACGGTAAATGTAGCAGCGAATAACATCGAAATTGGCGATGCGGAAATTGAATTCACTACCGGTGGCATTAGTGCAGCTAATTCTGAAATAACAGCCACAACTCCACATATCGCTGACGGGACTGATGCCTCCACCATCACCATCACCTTGAAAGATGCAAATAATAACACCATCAGTGGAGTGGTAGAAGGAGATTTTGTGTTGGCTTATGGTGATTATGCCGAACTCACCGAATTTACTGAAGTGGGAGACGGGGTTTATACATATAAACTTTCAAATATTACAGCTGAAGAAATAACTGTTAGGGTAACAGTCGCCGGAATTGGATTAAATGACATGCCAAACATCTTTTTCGGGTCCGGTGCTATTTCAGCAACCAATTCTGAAGTAACAGCCACTTCTCCGCATACCGCTGACGGGGAAGATGCCTCCACCATCACCATCACACTACGCGATGGCGAAAATAATATGATCAGCGGCAAAGCTGATGATATTGTTTTAAGCGGACTGAGTGATGCTATCGCCGGAACAATCAGTGAAGACGGAACTTCTGGAATTTACACCGCAGAACTCACCAACACGACAGCGGAAGCACTCACCATCACGGTAACGGCAGATGGAACGGAGCTGGATGATAAACCAGCCATTACTTTTGAAAGTGGATCAATTTCTGCCAGCAACTCATCTGTGGTAGCCACGACTCCACATACTGCCGATGGCAATGATGCCTCCACCATCACCATCATACTACGCGATGCCGAAAATAATGGGATTAGTGGTTTGGCCGATGATATTGTTTTGAGTGGTATTGGTGATGCCATCGCCGGAACGGTAACCGGGGATGGTACTTCTGGAGTCTACACCGCAGAGCTGACCAACACGACAGCAGAAGAACTAACAATTACCACTACCGCCGATAAAACAGAGCTGGATGATAAACCAGCCATCACGTTCGAAAGCGGATCAATTTCTGCTAGCAATTCTTCAGCGGAAGCCACGACTCCACATACCGCTGACGGAGAAGATGCCTCCACCATCACCATCACACTGCGCGATGCCGAACAAAATGTGATCAGTGGAAAAGCTGGTGATATTGTTTTGAGTAGTATTGGTGATGCCGAAACCGGAACAGTTTCTGAAGATGGAACCACGGGAACTTACACCGCAGAACTGACCAACACGACAGCGGAGGAACTAACAATTACCATTACCGCCGATGGAACCGAGCTGGATGATAAACCCGCCATCATGTTCGAAAGTGGATCAATTTCTGCTAGCAATTCTTCAGCGGAAGCCACTTCCCCACATACCGCTGATGGAAATGATGCCTCTACCATCACTATCACACTACGCGATGGCGAAAATAATGTAATCAGTGGAAAAGCTGGTGATATTGTTTTAAGCGGGCTGAGTGATGCCATCGCCGGAACAATCAGTGAAGACGAAACTTCAGGAATTTACACCGCAGAACTTACGAACACTACCGCGGAAGCACTCACCATTACGGTAACGGCCGATGGAACGGAGCTGGATGATAAACCAACCATCACGTTCGAAAGCGGCTCTATCTCAGCCACTAATTCCTCAGTCACGGCAACATCCCCACACACCGCCGATGGAAATGATGCCTCTACCATCACCATCACACTACGCGATGGCGAAAATAATGTAATCAGTGGTTTGGCCGATGATATTGTTCTGAGTGGTCTTGGTGATGCCATCGCCGGAACGGTAACCGAGGATGGTACTTCTGGAGTCTACACCGCAGAACTCACCAACACGACAGCGGAGGAATTAACAATTACAATTTCGGCTGATGGAGTAAAACTTAATGATTCACCTCAAATTACTTTTCAGTCTGGTTCTGTTAGTGCGGCTAATTCAAGTGTTAGTGTTAATCCGGATACAGTAATTGCAAATGGAACAGAGGCCTCTACACTGACGGTTGAACTTCGAGATGCAGAAAATAATCTCATAAGTGGAGAGGCCGGTAACGTTGAATTGAGTGGCCTGGGCGGGGCGACTGCCGGTACCATGAGAGAAACTGCTACGGCTGGTTTTTATGAAGTAGAAATTACCAATACAAAAAGTGAAGACATTCTTATTGCTGTAACTGTCGGCAGCACCCAATTGGATGAAAAGCCTGCCATCACCTTTATTCCGGGTGCAATTTCAGTGGCTAATTCAACTATCGAAGCAAATCCTGATACCCTTTCGATAGAAAGTAACTCAACCATTCGCCTCACACTTCGGGATGAAAATGATAACCTGGTGACGGGAAGGGAAGAGGACCTGGAATTAAATCTATCAGGTGAGGCCAGTTTCGTAAATCCTTTCTCTGAAACGGACATAAAATCTGGTATCTACGAAGCAGTAATTACCAATACCAAAGTGGAGCAGATTACAGCAACGGCTAAAGAAAAAGCCGGAGTTGATATAGGAAACGTGGCAGTTACATTTACTGCGGGTGCAGTAGCAAACCTGGTAATTCAGTCTGGAAATGACCAATCTCATGTTGTTACTGATACACTGAATAACCCGCTAATCGTACTAGTAACGGATGCTGATGGTAATCCGGTAGCCGGAGTTGAGGTGGGATTCACTATAAGCACACAACCGCAAAATTCAGAAGATGCAGCGTTAATAAATATAATTTCTACTACTGATTCTGAAGGACTTGCTTCTGCCGGATTGAAATTAGGCACTAAAGCCGGTTCTTATCAGGTGACGGTAAATTCTGCCGGACTCGATGATGTAATCTTCGAAGCCCGGGCAATTGCAGGGGAGGCAGTGGCTGGAAAATCATCTGCTACTATTCCTGATGGAAAAGTGGTTGAAAGCACAGAGATTACCATCACTGTACAGGACGTGTATGAAAATGCTGTCTCTGGAATGGCAGATAAGCTGGATATTTCAATCAGTGGTGTTAATGCAGTATCTGAGTTTTCTGAAATTGAAGATCATGAAGATGGAACTTACGCCGTCACTTATACTCCTATGAAACCAGGGCTTGATGAATTTGAAATTACCCTAAATGATAATGCAATAAGCGGACATCCTTATACAAGTACAGTTGTAGCGGGTGATTTAAAAAGTCTGGTTCTTGTGAGCGGTGACGCGCAAACCCAGGTAGTTGCAAGAACATTGGATGATTCCTTAGTAGTTCAGGTGCTTGATATTCACGACCTCCCAATACCAGGAAAAGAAATTGAATTTAATATTTCCGGCTTGCCAGATGGTGCAGAAATGCATTATATATCTAATGATACGGTTACTTCGGATGAAAATGGATTGGCTAAAATTCAATTTTCACTGGGTAATAAGTCCGGCGAATATATTATTTCGGTAAAGGTTGATACACTTAGTCCGGTACACTTTTCAGCATTTGCAACGGCAGGGCCGGTTTCTAACTTTGCAATTGCCGGTGGAAATAATCAGGAGCAGCCAACCTTAAGTACATTGAATGACTCTCTGAGTGTTAGCCTTTTTGATGAATATGAAAATCCGATTGTGAATGAACCAGTGGCTTTCAATTTGTTTAGCACCCCTGAATTGTCAGAAGGAAGTGAATTCTCTGCAGATACCACCTATTCCAATAGTTCGGGTATTGCCTCAACATCCTTCAAATTAGGTGATACTGGTGGCTTATATGAGATCTCAGCCAACATCTACAATCAGCAAATTGACTCCTTGTTATTCAATGCCACTGCAATCAATAAGAGAACAAATCCTACGGTTCTTGATACCGTGAATACAGTTGTGTTTAACGGGGATATGAACACCTTTATGTATGCTGAGCCAAGCAAATCTTTGGATAGCCTGCAAAATTATACACTCGAGATTTGGATACTGCCTACAAGTGTGGATGATTACTTTGAACTATTTAGTAAACAGGGTGAGGAGGAAGACTCCAAACAGTTTCTATTATCAGGACAAAATAACAGGATTAATGCAACTGTTCACCTTAAGGAAGGCAACCCGGTTACTCTAAATGCAGAAAACATTTTTGATATTGATGTAACCGAAGAACAACAGAAAGTTGTTTCTACAGATTCAGTTACTTATAAATGGACTCATCTGGCTTTTACCGTTGATAATGAAAACAAGCGGGTAAATCTCTATAAAAATGGGTTTAGAATTGATGCCTCAGATTTTGAAGGCGAAGTAAATCAGGGACAGGCACGTTTGGAAATGGGAAGAGGTTTTGACGGGGAGGTACATGAAGTTAGAGTTTGGGATAAAAATAATAACAGAAATGAAATTCAATCCCGGATGACTCAGTTACTTTCTGGAAATGAAGATCACCTGGTGCTATATCATACCTTTGATGATGAGGGTGATGTTGCAAGCGATCTCACCGATAATGGAAACAATCTGCATTTAGGGAATGGAGTAGGCCGTAACTTCAGTGTCCGTGGCATTACCGATATTGAGATGTTTGAGAATGAACAGTACATCATGGCTTATAAAGCGACGGATGAATTTGGCAGTAAATTGAATACCATTATTGACGAGTTACCGAAAAATGGAAAACTATTCCAGGTTACTAATAACGGAACGGTAATTGGCGATGAAATTACCACCGTACCAACAATGCTGACGGATGTACAAAATCGTACTCTGTATCGCCCAAATACCGACTACCATGGCCGGGATTCTGTTCAATACAGCCTCAGAGATGAGCTGGGTAATACGGCAGGTGCAAACCGTAAGATCACTATTTATTCTTTGTACAAGTCACCTACTCCTTTTGTTCAAATGTTGCCCTTACAGAACGATTCAGTGAAAGTGGCAGTCAGAGGAGATGAGACAAAAACAGCGGTTACCTTCAATTGGGAGCCAAGTGCGAGCTTCGGCAATAGCACAACCGAATATCTATTTTCAATTTGGAATGAAGAAGGAGAGAGGGAATACGTAGATAAAATCAATGAACCGAGCTATTCTCTGAAAATGAAGAATTCAATACTGCGCTACGGGAAAAAATATACGTGGAGAGTAGAAGCAACAGACGGACGCGATACAACCCGAAGTGTCAGCGATATGAATTTTGTAGTTGCCCGTGAAGTACCATTGGTTTACCAATTGCACCAGAATTATCCGAACCCTTTCAACCCAACTACAAAAATAGAATACTGGGTGCCGGTAACTTCCAAGGTGAAGATCGAAATCTTCGATGTTTTGGGCAGGCTGGTTCAGCTTTTAGTGGATGAGGATAATGTAAAAACGGGTACCTATCAGAAAACATGGAATGCAAATGGCTTATCAAGCGGTGTTTATTTCTATAGAATGTCTTCAGAAGGAATCAACGGAAGCCGCTTTGTAAAACTCAAACAGATGACGCTGATTAAATAAATGATCCTTTCCCGAAATGATCTGCCTGCTGCAAAAACCACAAGTCATTCCTGTGCAGACAGCGCCGAAGGCATCCCGTTGGGGGAATCTATGATGCTTATAAGTTCAAAACTTCTTGATCGAATACATCTAAGGAAAGCTTCTCATCAAAAAGATACCAAAATTGTTTTGTGGTAATAATTTCTGAACCTAAAGAATAATTATAAAATCGTAGTACAGATCGCCGACCCGCACTACGATTTGGCAAAACTACCTATTCGAGAACTCAAACTTATGCAAATCAATATCCACTCCATCCGCGGGTCGCAATGTCATTGATTTTGGCTCCAGAAAGTACTTCATGTAATCGCGGCCGCCGGCTTTACCGTCGGTTCCACTCAATTTGAAGCCACCGAAAGGCTGGCATCCAACCAAAGCTCCCGTACATTTTCGGTTTACGTAAAGATTCCCAACTTTATACTCTCTCAAAGCCCGGTCAATCTTTTTGGGATCGCTGGAAAAATAAGCACCCGTCAGCCCATACATGGTATCATTTGCAATACGAAGAAGATCATCAGTGCTTTTGGCTTTGATAAAAGCAGTTACAGGGCCAAAAATCTCTTCCTGGGCAATGCGTGCATCTTCATCCACATCACCAAAAACAGTAGGCTCTATATAATAACCTTCATTTTCAGTTTCAGCACGTTTTCCACCCGTCATAAGGCGTCCTTCTTTTTTACCAACTTCGATATAGCTCATAATCTTATCAACAGCTTTCTGGTTGATAACCGGCCCTGCAATATGATTTTCTTTAGAATCACCCACTTTGAGCTCTTTGGTTTTTGCAACCACTTTTTCAAGCAGGTCATCATAAATTTTTTCGTGAGCCACAACCCGCGAACCCGCCGAACATTTTTGTCCCTGGAATCCAAAAGCACCTTTCACAATCTCACTGGCCGCCAGTTCAATATCAGCATCTTCATCTACCACAGTAGCGTTTTTCCCGCCTAATTCACATACAAGACGTTTCATGAAAGGCTGGCCTTCCGGTGTTTTTGCTGCAATTTCAGCCAGGTGCAATCCAACCGGTTTAGATCCGGTGAAGTTTATAAAACGGGTTTTGGGATGTTTTGCAAGATTTTCACCAACTTCAATATCACCACCGCTAACAAAATTAAAAACACCTTTAGGAAGATTTACTTCCTCAAATATCTCAGCCAAAAGATGTCCCATTTTCGGCGTGTCGGGAGCAGGTTTTGATACCACGGTATTACCAGCGGCAATCGGTGCACAGGCCATTCCCACAAAAATGGCAAAAGGGAAATTCCATGGTGAAATGGAAACGCCTGCGCCAATAGGCATATAGATGGTTTTATTTTTATCGCCCCAGGAATCCAGGACAGGCATACCATCATCCAGCCTTAGAGCTTCATAGGCATAGTAGTCGATAAAATCGATGGCTTCGCACGTATCGGCATCAGCTTCAAGATAATTTTTCCCGGCTTCGCTGATCATCCACGCATTAATTTCCAGGCGCCTCCGGCGAATAACATCAGCTGCTTTAAAAAGATATTCGGCTCTTTTTTCTGCTGAAACATATTGCCAGCTTTCAAAAGCATCCCAGGCTTTTTCAAGTGCATCAAAAGCCTGCTCTTTGCTGGCCATTGGGAAAGTTCCGATTACTTCGGAAGTATTGGAAGGATTTCGGCTTTCAAAAGTTCCTGCTTCCCCTTTAACAAATTCTCCATTTATGTAGAGGTCGTAATTCTTGCCAAATTGAGAACGCACATTTTCAATTGCTTCTTTTTGTGCGTTTGAATTGGTAGGATCGGAAAAATCCAAATACGTTTCATTCTCGAATTTCTCTAGTGTAATATCAGGCATTGGTTTTTTTATTTAACTTATTTCAAAAATAATTTTTTATCAGAGACTCCAAATATACTCAGAAAAGCGCTACCAATTCAAAGGTTCTGTGATTCAAAATTTCCAACGGCAAAAAGATTGAATAACGATCATAAGAGTAGTAGTTTATAACTCTTCATACGAACTTTATATGTAGTTATTTCATTTATTAAGTGAGTAAAAATTCATAACAATTCAATCAGAAACAGGATTTCGAAATGGCAAAAACTAAAGTGGGAATTAATGGGTTTGGGCGCATCGGCCGAATGGTGGCGCGTGCAGTCTTATCTCAGCATAAAAATGAAATTGAAATAGTTGGTGTAAATGATCTGACCGATCCGAATACGCTTGCTCATCTTTTTAAATATGATTCAGCGCAGGGCACCTATCAGGGAGATGTTTCTGTTGAAGGCGATAAAATTACTATCGATGGAATGACTTTTGCCGTATCCGCCGAACGAGATCCTGCCAATTTAAACTGGGGAGATCTTGGTGCTGAAGTTGTTATTGAGTCTACCGGCTTTTTCCGTGATCTCGAATCTGCAGGTAAACACCTGAAATCCGGAGCAAAGAAAGTTATTATTTCAGCTCCCGCAAAAGGTGATATCCAAACTGTGGTTCTTGGTGTAAATGAAGAAAAAATTACCGAAGAAGTAGAAATTTACTCCAACGCAAGTTGCACCACAAACTGCCTTGCGCCCATGGTAAAAGTTCTGGATGATGCCCTGGGAGTTGAAAAAGGTTTTATGACTACCATTCACTCCTACACCGGAGATCAGGCATTGGTAGATGGCCCGCATCCCGATTTACGCAGAGCCCGTGCAGCTGCAGTCAATATTATCCCAACTACAACCGGAGCAGCTAAAGCCGTAGGCCTCGTACTTCCACACCTCGATGGCAAACTGGATGGAGGCGCTGTTCGCGTACCAACCCCAACAGGTTCGCTGACTGACTTGGTATGCCAGGTGAATAAAGAAACCACAGAAGAAGAAGTGAATAAACTTTTCTCAGATGCAGCAAACAGCAACTTAAAAGGCATTCTTGAATTTGCAGATGTGGAACTCGTTTCCTCTGATATTGTTGGAAATACACATTCATGCATCTTCGACAGCCAACTCACCAAAGTAGACGGCAAACTCGTAAAAATAATTGGCTGGTATGATAATGAAGCCGGTTACTCTATGAGAACTGCTGATTTGATTACAAGAATCGTGTAGGAAAGGTTCAAGGTGTAATTTTCAAGGCGCAAGGGAAAAAGCTCTTGCGCCTTTTTTTGTTTTGATGTGATTAGTTTCCTTTCGAAGTACCAGGATTATTTTTCTCTCGCAGATTTCCGCAAATTAAAACGCTGAGTTTCGCAGAGTTTTTCATCACAATTCAAAATGTAAACTCCCATAGGGCAATATAATCCTGATTGGGCTATTGTAAAGCATGATAAATACGGTGGTTAGGATAAAATTTATATGGTCAATGAGACTAAAGGTCAACTTCAAAGACCAGCTGAAAATAAGTGAGCTGGCGAAGATAAAGTCTGGAGTAGCTCGTCTTCGGGAATTAGGTGTGGATTACACCTCGGTTAAAATTCGCGAGAAATTTAATTTGATGCCAATTTAGAATTTTGTCTATTATTGAAAGCATATTACAGAATGGAAAAATACTTCAAAAATTTAAAATTATGTCCACCAAAATCTATCAACTTCACCTGGAACTTCAAGGTACAAAACCAAAAATATGGAGGCGCATGTTAGTTTCTTCTGATGTACTGCTGAGTGATCTTCATAAAATAATCCAAACCACAATGGGATGGACCAATTCGCATCTGCATCAGTTTATCAAAGACCGGGAATTTTACGAACCCCCGGCACCGGAAGATGAGATATGGGATTCGCATGGCAATGACTACACCGGTATTAAGCTTTATGATTTTCTGCTGCAGGAAAATGATAAAATCGTTTATGAATATGATTTTGGAGACAGTTGGAATCATGTGATAAAATTGGAAAAAATTTTACCGGCAGATAAGAATTCTATTCTTCCGAAGTGTATAGGTGGTGCTTTAGCCAGCCCACCAGAAGATTGTGGTGGCGTATGGGGATTTGAGGAAATGAAGAAAGCACTCAAGAATCCAAAACATCCCGAGCATGATATGTATATGGAATGGCTTGGAGAAGGCTTTGATCCCAATGCATTCGATATGGAAGCAGTGAATGAAATGCTACAGGATGAGGATTATGGGGTAATTGTGTGGTGAAATAAATCTGCCAATCCTAAAATCCTGAAATCCAAGTTCAGACCTCCGCGAGAAACCTCTTTTGAACCACGATTTTCAGGATGAAAGGATTAACATAATTAATTTTTTCTCGCAGATTTCCACTGATGAAAACGCGGAGTTCCGATGAGTTTTATCCGCGAAACACAGCGCCTCACTCTAAAGGAGCCTCTGCGAGAAACTATATTCGGAACCAGGAATTTATAGGATTTCAGTATTAACAGCATTTTTTTTCATTCGCAGATTAGGCAGATGAAACAACTCGGTTTTCCCTCAATAACCCAATAACCCAATAACCCAATAACTCAATAACAAACAACCAAAACCCAACGCCTACTTTTCTCCCAATCATTCCTTATCTTTCCTTACTCACTAAACACTCATTACTGGAGCAAATTATATGAGCGATAAACCTCGTGAATATTGCGGAGTCTACGGTATTTATGATCACCCTGAGGCAGCTATTAACGCCTATTACGGATTGCATGCACTTCAACACCGTGGACAGGAGTCAGCCGGCATTGTTACCTCGTTTTATGATGAGGAGAAGGAACGTTTCAGAATGCCATCTTATAAAGATTTTGGCCTGGTGCTGAATGTTTTTGATGATCCTAAAATATTTAAAAAAATTCTAAAGGGCAGAAATGCCATCGGTCACAACCGGTATTCTACCTCCGGCTCTTCTAAAAATCCGGCAAATATTCAGCCCTTCCGCGTGCATTATAGAAATGGGAATTTAGCCATTGGGCATAACGGCAACTTATCCAACTCTCAGCAAATTCGGGACCGTTTCAGGGAAGAAGGAGTTTTATTCCAGAGCACATCCGACACCGAATTAATTCTGCATCTCATCTCGCACAGTAGGCAGGAAAACCAGATGGACCAGATTCTGGATGCACTGGGTCAGATTGAAGGCGCTTATTGCCTGGTGATTTTAACAGACGATAAATTGATTGCCGTTCGTGACCCAAACGGTTTTCGTCCGCTGGCTCTTGGTAAAGTGGATGGATCTTTTTGTGTAGCCAGTGAAACCTGTGCTTTTGATATTAATGGCGCCGACTATATCCGGGATGTACAGCCCGGTGAGGTGGTGGTTATCGATCGGGAAGCCCATGAAAATGATAAGCCAAAATCTTACTTCCTGGAACCAAAACAAGGGACAGGTACGAGCCAGTGCATTTTTGAATATGTTTATTTCTCCCGTCCTGATAGCATGATATTCGGGGAAATGGTAGATAAGATCAGGCGTAATCTCGGAAAGCAGCTTGCTAAAGAACATCCGCTGAATGCCATTATGAAAGACGATACCTCCGGCAGAAAACCGGTAGTAATCTCCGTTCCGGATTCCAGTAATACAGCCGCCCTGGGTTATGCCAGCGAAAGTCAGAAATTGGGTTTTGAATGTAAACATGATATCGGGCTCATCCGGAATCATTATGTGGGAAGAACTTTTATTTCCCCCGGACAAAAATCCCGCGAACAAAAAGTGCGGACAAAATTTAATCCCGTTCGTGGAGTGATTGAAGGCCGCACAGTTATTATTGTGGATGATTCCATTGTACGAGGTACCACTTCACGTTATTTGGTAGATATGATTCGGGCATGTAATCCTTCAGCCATTCACTTTCTGGTAAGTTCACCTCCAATTATCAGCCCTTGCTACTATGGGATGGACTTCCCAAGCCCGGATGAACTTATTGCCAATAAATATGATCGCGATATTGAAAAAATGAGAGAAGCTATTGGTGTAGACAGCCTGCGCTATTTGTCACCAGACGGTTTGGTAAGTGCAGTGAAAGAAGCCAATCCTGACGGTGGTGATTATTGCACTGCATGCTTCACTTCCAATTACCCGGTACCAGTGAATTTTGGTGTAGAAAAAGAAGAGAATGAGCTGGTTTAATGTTTAAAACCCCACCCAAATTCATTACCAGCGCTACAAAACTTGAAGAATGCCCATCGGCCAGCTTGCCTGAAGTTTGTTTTGCCGGGCGCTCAAATGTGGGAAAATCATCGCTCATCAACAGCTTGCTCAACAAGAAAAATATTGCAAGAACATCTAATGTTCCGGGTAAAACCCAACAAATGAATTACTACCAGCTTGGGGATGAATGTTATTTCGTGGACCTGCCCGGGTATGGCTTTGCCAAAGTTCCCAAAAAAGAAAGAGCACGCTGGGGAAAGAGCATCCGCGAATATTTAATGGAACGGGAATCGCTTAGATTGATTTTACAGGTGATAGATTCGCGGCACAACCCGAGCGCTTTAGACGAAGATTTTTTTTATTGGATGGCGCTCAATGAAAAACCTTTTTGCGTGCTTATGTCTAAAGCCGATAAACTTTCGAATAATAAGTTGGCTCAATCGAAAGCAAAGGTGAAAAAGATATTGGCTGAAATGAATATTGAAGTCCCTGTTTTAACGTATTCAGCAAGTTCAAGAAATGGAATCCCTGAAATTCAGCAACTTATAACCGACTTCGTTTACAAATAAACTCACTAAATAATAACCTCACTCACCCACTAAAAAATGTCATTCAAAGTTTTACTACTCGATAATGTTGATCCTCTTTGTGCCAAAGTATTTAAACAGCGGGGGGTACAAGCAGATGAACCCGGAAAACTCACCACAGAAGAGCTTTATGCAAAAATTGGGGATTATGATGGACTCGTAGTCCGCAGTGGAACCACCGTAACTGCAGAGCTGCTCGAAAAGGCCACTAACCTGAAGGTAATAGGAAGAGCCGGGGTTGGCGTTGATAATATCGACATCAAAGCAGCAACGGCTAAAGGGGTTCTGGTAATGAATACCCCCGATGGAAATACTATTTCTACCGCCGAGCATACCTGTGGCATGATTTTATCGCTTGCACGGAATATTCCCAAAGCCGTAGCTAAAGTAAAAAGTGGCGGTTGGGATCGAAAAAGTTATATGGGAACTGAAGTTCATGGTAAAAAATTAGGCATCATCGGGCTTGGAAAAATTGGCTCGGAAGTGGCTAAAAGAATGACTTCTTTCGGAATGGAAATTATTGCTTACGATCCATTTTCCACCCACGAATATGCCCAGGAATTAGGTGTGAAATTGGTAGAAATGGATGAAGTTTTTAAAGAAGCTGATTTCCTGACGGTTCATACCCCGCTCACTGAAAAAACAAAGGGAATGGTTTCTTTGGCAAATGCCGGCAAGTTCAAAAAAGGAATGAAACTTGTTAACTGTGCCCGTGGCGGAATTTTTGAGGAAAAAGATATTATAAAACTGCTGGATAATGAAATAATAGGAGCGGTGGCTTTAGATGTTTATACCCAGGAACCTCCTTCCGAGCAGATTTATCAAATGTTGGCACACGATCGCGTAATTTGTACTCCTCATTTGGGTGCCTCAACCGAAGAAGCCCAGGAAAAGGTAGCCGAACAAATAGCCGCACAAATGGCTGATGCTTTAGAAAGCAAAAATTATAAAGGCAGCCTGAATGGGAAATCGATTGCATTACTCACCAATAAAGAAGTGCAGCCTTACCTGGAGTTGGCTCAAAAATTAGGAAAAATGACAGTGCAGCTGTCGCCCGATCATTCTAATGTTTTTGAGTTTGAATATGCCGGTGATAGTGCAAAATATTCAGATGTTTTGACGGATAGCATCCTCAAAGGAATGTTAACGGAATATGTAGATGACACCATCAACCTGATTAACGCTCGGGTGTATGCGGATGAAAGAGGCTTCGAAATTCGCGAGATAAGTGCATCAAAAAGTAAAACCTATAGTGATTTAATTACCATCAAGCTTTCTGAAGGCTCTGAATATAAAGAGGTATCGGCCGCAGTTTTTGGTGATGGCGATTACCGGATTGTGGAAATTGATAACTACGGCATCGAACTCCGAATGGAAGGCGATATACTTCTGTATCAAAATGTGGATAAGCCAGGTATGCTGGCCTCTGTAAGCAGCGAGTTAGCCAAGCACGGAATCAATATTGCAGCCTTAAGCTTAGGGCGTTCAGAAAAAGGGCTGAATGCCATTACCGCTGTTTCTGTAGATAGGGAAATGGATGAAAAGGAGATCGATATTATCCGCTCTTTAGATGGCATTAAACATATCCGGTATATTTCATTGTCTTAAATTTATTCCACCGGCTTAAAACCGGTGGAATTATTTATTCTGCCCTCCATATATTCAGAAATGACGAGCAGCAGAGTTTTGTTGAAGAATAAACTCTACTGCTTAATTACATTTCTCAATGGAATATATTTTGCTTTTTACGGGCATAATTTTGGTGATAGTTGCCTACACCGATATCCTGCAAACCACCATTCAACACACCGGGGCTGGTTTTTTATCTCAGCGTTCAGGAGCATTTATTTGGTGGATCTTTTTAAAACTGTCTGGAAACAATGGCAAGAAATCCTTTTTAGGTCTGGCAGGTTTATTTATAGTCAGTGTTTTAATTCTTACCTGGATTGGGTTCATTTGGCTGGGCTTCACTCTTATCTTTAATTTTCAGCCACACTCTGTCCTGCTTACTTCTTCAAGATTACCCACCGATTTTATGGATAAATTATATTATACCGGATATACTCTTAGTACTCTGGGAAACGGTGATTTATTGGCTTCAAATAACTTGTGGAGAATTTTGACAATTATTCTGGCCGTTTCCGGGCTACTCATAATTACGCTCTCTATTACTTACCTAATTCCCTTACTGTCTGCTGTAACTAACAAAAGAAAATTGTGTGCTTATATTTCCTTTCTTGGAAACAGTCCTGAAGAAATCATACTGAAAGGCTGGAATGGAAATGATTTTTCTCAATTAAATCAGCATTTATACGAGTTATCATGGATGGTATTGGATCATAAAGAAAAACACTTACTCTACCCGGTTTTACATTATTTCCATAGCAATGAGAAAAAATTCGCGGCACCGGTTGCACTCACTGTACTCGATGAAACTATTTCGGTTATAAAAGGATCTTCATTTTTACAAGAAAGGATTGATATGATAACGCTCAATATTCTCCGAAACTCTTTAGATGATTATCTAAGCATTTTAAAGGAAACTTATATACAAAAATCTGGTACTGCGCCATATCTTCCGAAACTGAATACGTTGTATGCAACATTTGATATTGACCGGGTACAAATACAGAAATATTTTGATACACTTACCGAAAGGAGAGAACTCATAAATGGAATGGTACAAGCCGATGGCTGGGATTGGCCGATAGCCGGTGAAGTCTGAATGGCCTGGGCGGCCGATATTTTGATACTGTTTCGAGGGTAAATCTACCGGAGAAAATTTCAATGGATTTTTTCTGAGCGATTCGGATGCCAAGTGATAGGTAAATGAAAAACAATACCCGAATCGGTTAAAAAATTTGGAATTGAAATTGTTATTTTCGATTGATCGGGTTTACAGCGACATTTCAAAAGGGATTAAATAGGCAGTTGAAGAGAGGCGGGAGATGATAGAGCCAAAAAATTAACCGGTATTTTATAAGTTTTATTGACTCTTGTCACACAATAACGTTCATTCTGTAAGTTTTAGGAACAACAATGTTTATTATTAGAATATGCTAAAAAAGGGTAGAAAAGAGCGGCTGGATGTAGATAAAAAATTCGTTACTCTTTTAATATTTGGGTTAATATGTGCACTGCTACTGATTTTATTGGTGAATCTTTCTATCAACACCTCGTCTGGTATACGCGCAAATATTGCTGCTGAAGGATTTTGGACAAAAGCGCAGAAAGAAGCGGTAATCCATCTCACAAATTATATTTATTCAGAAGATGAAAATGACTACGAAAATTTTCATGCTGTACTGCGCATAAATAATGGATTAGAAGTGGCCCGTCTGGAATTACAAAAAGAAGATTTTGATTATGAGATTGTATTTCAGAGCCTCGTTGCAGGCCGTAATCACCCTGATGACATTCCACATATTGTTAATGTTTTTAGAAGATTTCACTGGGTGGATGAAGTCGAAAAAGCAGGCAATGCGTGGGCAAAAGGGGATGAAAAAATTAAAGAACTTTCTGTATTAGCAGATAAAATCAGGGAGAGTATCAGGATTGGAGACAATAGTTCGGATCAACGGGCTGAATGGTCTGCTGAATTGGGGAAATTAGATCATGAATTAACAGATATTGAATTAAATTTCTCTGATGCAATGGGTGATTTTGCACGGACGGTAAACACCACCCTTAGATGGAGTACAATTCTGTTAGGATTAATTTTACTGGGGCTGGGAATATGGCTCACCTTACGATTCTTAAAAAGTGCTGAAAGCTGGATGCAAACACTTGAGGAAAGTGAAGAAAGATTTCGCACGCTCTTAAAAAATTCGAGAGATGTGATTTATAAAATGAATTTGAAAACACAGCAATACGAATATGTGAGTCCGGCAATTAAGGATATGCTGGGTTATGAAACCAGTGAATTTCTCGAAGGCGGCCCAAAATGGATTTATGCCAACATACATCCGGAAGATAAAGAGAGTATGGAAAGAGTAATTAAACGGTACGAACATATTAAAAAAGATAATTTCCTGCCGGTTGTTGAATTCCGATTAAAAGATAAATCGGGTAATTATAGATGGGTAAGCAATGTCCGAACTCTGGTGAAAGACGAGCAAGGGGAACCGGCTTTTATTGTGGGGAGTGTCAGAGATATTTCAGAAAAAAAAGAACAGGATGACCAGTTAAGAGAATCATTAAACGAGAAGGAAATACTGCTTCAGGAAATTCACCATCGGGTAAAAAACAATCTTTCTATAGTGTCAAGTTTGCTGGAATTGCAGAAAGACGGTGTCAGCTTAGAGGTTCAGGAGTTGTTAAGTGCCAGCCAGTCACGGATTAAATCCATCGCCAAAGTTCACGAAAAACTTTACAAATCTGCAACGCTTTCTGAAATCCCAATGGATGTTTATATCACCGAACTGGCCGAAGAAATAGCCAATGCTTATGATTCGGATAAAAAAGAGATAGAAATGCAGCTTGATGTAGTACCTTTTGTGATGGATATTAATCAGGCTATTCCCTGTGGTTTAATTCTTAATGAGCTCATAAATAATGGCTATAAACATGGCTTCGAAGGCTTGGAGAAAGGAATTACCCGTGTTTCTTTAAAGAAAAAAGGAGAAGGGATGGAGCTTAAAGTCGAAAATAATGGGAATAAATTACCCGACAACTTCGACCCTTCCGGCAGTAGTTCTTTAGGCATGACTTTAATCCTGGTATTAATAAAACGCTTCAACGGAAAATTGAATATTAAGAGTGGAGAGTGGACAAGCTTTAGTATTTATTTTGAGAACTGAAAACCTGTCAATGATGTTATCAAAAAAGGGATTGATTGCATTTTTGTAAGCTTCAATCAACAAAAAAGAAAACTCAAAAAGTTAATTACTACCGGAAATCTTCAAGAGCACGTTAACATAGATGAACTCACAAATTCAGAAGTTATTTGATGCAATCAGACTATATAAATTTGGCTTCATCAATGTGTTTATAAATAAATGTTTTTCAAGGTATATCACGTACCATGTTTATCTGATATATAAATTTGATCTTGCTGATGAAGTTATTCCTCAAGATCAGGTAATCATTAAGAAGGTTCAAAATCTACGGGGTGAACTTTTTAAGAAATTCCGTAAAAAATTTCCCTCCCACGAATTTCTTTCCATGTTTAATCAGCAGCATAATATATGCTACGTTGCTATAAGTGATGGAGAGATTGTTGCCTATGCATGGGTTGCAGAGAAAGAATTTTTTATTGAAGGCATTAATTATATTTATCCCCTGAAGAAAGATGAGATATTTCTTTATTCCTGTTTTGTTACCAGGTCACATCGTGGCAAAGGCATACATTCTGCCATGATTAATGAAAGGTTAAATGATTATATAAAAGATGGCAGGTATACATCGGCATATGTGGGGGTTCTATCTGTCAACAAAGGTTCTATCAAGGGAATAGAAAAAGCCGGATTTAAAAAAATCAATAAGATTCGCTATGTAAAACTTCTGAATAAGGAGTTTTGGAGTTATAAAAAGTAAGATTTAGCTGGAAATAATTTTTACCAAAATTATGATCTTTTGGAAGTAATTATTTTGCATCTGATGTAAATCAGTATATATTTATAACCGAAATACTTTCATGCGTTTATGTACTATCAACTGCACTATTATGAAAAAATTCCTGTGTTTATTAATACTCTTATCAGTCATGTATTCTTTTGCGCAAGCCCAGCCAGATGAGTCGAAGATTTATAATGCAAAACAAGTAGGGCTCACTTTCTCAACTCTTGGCGGGGCAGGCATTCATTATATTGCACCAAGTTCTGAAAAAGATAATATGAAATTTACCGGCATATATATTTATTCTGATAATAATTCAGAAAAAAGCTCCTACTTTTCGCTCGGCGTTGAGTATCAGCGGGATTTAATTGAAGGTGAAGATAGGCGAGGATATGTAGCTATTGGCGGCCATATCGACAACGACCTGAGCGAAGGCCTATACTTTGAAGAAAACTCCAATCGTCAAAGTTATTTTAGCATTGGTACCGGACTTGGGTTGGATTTCGGCTCAACAGACAAAGGAATTATTTTAAATGCCCATCTCACCTATCAATTAACCACCGGCTTAGCAGGCACCGACAGGACAAGAATTGGTTTAGGTGGCGGTGTAGGTCTCGGCTTTAATTTTTAACCGCATCCTGTACCCCACAGCTCGTAACTCGTCTACTTTCCATCTACCTTGTCTTGGTAAGAAGATTTCCATTCCTTGCCAGTGGCAGAAAGATATTCAGACTTATTCCATAGTTGATTAGCCCCGGGGTGTTCGGCATCAGGCTCGCAGATGAATAATTCATGTCCGGGATTAGCGGTAATTTTCATGCCTGCACTTCTTAGCATAGCTTTTATGCCCGAAATATTTGGAGCCCACCAGTTAGTAGGATCATTATTCAGCTGGTGTTCGATAAAAGCCATTTTTGGCCAGCCGTTTTCTTCCATTTTTTGACGGTCATTAATATTGTAATTTTTTTCAGTATCAAAAGTCTCTTTTCCGGGCATAGTAAGCGTCTGAAAAACCAGCATCTCATTGGATTTTTCCGATAAAATATCCAGAGCCAGTAAAGGATATCTTAAATGATAGAAAACACCCATAAACCACACGATATCAAATTTTTCATCCGACTTTGCCAGGTCATATACCTGCAATTGTTTAAACTCAATATTTTCTTGCAGCTCCCATATATCTGCCACCCATTCTGCCTGCCGCAGGTAGTGAGGATCCAGATCTATAGCTGTGACAGAAGCTCCCCGGCGGGCAAGTTCAATCGTATAAAAACCGGCATTACACCCCACATCCAAAACCGTTTTACCAGACATATCAGCCGGTATATGATTTTTAATCTCTGCCCATTTAAAGGCCGGAAAATCTCCCAAAAAATGATCCGGGGCAGTTTCAGAACCATCAGGTAAATGGATGTTATGAAACCATGGAGCTAACTCTTCTATTTGTGAATCCATCGGTTTTTTTGAGTTAAATTCATCTTAATAATGTAATAGCGGGATGTGCTAAAAAATTTAGCTCACCAGGCCGATTCAATTTTCATCATTTCATAGGTGTAGTCGGCTAACTGCTTTGCCCGCTGGATATGAGAATGTTCTTTCAAAATCCGTTGCCGGGCTTTTTCGCCCATATCTATGCGGCTTTCTTCAGGGATGTTTTGCAAATATCCGATTACATCTTCTGTTGATCGGGCAATGAGAATTTCTTCATCAGGTTGAAAGATAGTATCCAATCCTTCCCAATAATCACTGATAATAGGGACACCACATGCGGCTGCTTCAAAAAGGCGGACACTGGGCGCAAAGCCTGCTTCAATCATAGCTTTCCGGGTAATGTTGAGGGTGAAACGCTGGCTGGTATAAAAATTGCAATGTTCACCGGGTGGAAGATGATCGATTCGTTTCACATTTTCCGGCCACTCAATATTCTCGGGATACTGGGGACCGGCAACCACAAAAGTAGATTCTTCAAGTTTATTGGCCACATCTATCAAAAAACGCTGGAGTGAAGGTTGGCGGTCATCGCTGTATGTTCCGAGATAACCCAACTGCCATTTTTCGGGTTTAGATTCTGGCAAATACAGATCAGTATCTACCGAACAATATAGCGCTCGTGCGGTGGGGGATTGGTATTCATCTTCGAGCACATCCAATGTTGGCCCTCCGGTAAAAGAGAGATATATATCATAAGCAGGAATAAGCTCCGGGTTGATGTATTCAAAATCATTCTCCTTTAATTTGGAAAGAGTGATGGGCGTGTCAATATCATAAAAAGCAGTAATTCCTTTAGCCGCTTTAGTCACCCATTCACCAATAGGAACGCCATCAGGTGTGAAAGAGCCCACTATTACTAAATCAGCCTGTATAATTTCATTGCTGTACTTTTCTTTCAGTTCCTGAATGGAAGTATAAAATACGAGCCGGCAATCGGGCGAAGAATCAAAATCACGATGAGAGCTATACCAGTCTTTTTCCCGCTCTAAAAATGTAACCTGGTGACCTTCTTCTTTTAATCCTTTAATAAGGCTTCGGTAGGTTGTGGCATGTCCGTTTCCCCACGAAGAACTCAGAGATAAGCCAATGATGGTAATATGGAGAGGTTTATTCGGCATGAATAACGACATTTGAGGTGTTAAAAGATTCCTGTAGAACTTTAGTAAGTTTTACGGCTCTTTGATCATAAGTATGTTCAGCCAACATTCGTTTCAAGGCCGCTTCACCAATTGCTTTTGCTTTTTCTTTAGAAAGGTTGCTGAGAATCTCTGTTACTTCATTCCCGTTGCGGGCTACCAATACTTCTTTATCGGGTTCAACAAACATTTCGATTCCTTCCCAGTAATCGGTAATCAGGCAAGCCCCGGCACCGGCAGCTTCAAAAACACGTGTGGCGGGCGAAAAACCCATCTCCGCCATACTATCACGGCTAATATTCAGCACCGCTTTTGATGAAGTATTGAAAGCATTATGATCTTTGGTATACACATGGCCGATATAATTCACGTTTTCCGACTTTGCCTTATCCTCCCATCCATTTCCACCTAATAGAAATTTCATCTCCGGCAGAGAATTCGCTGGTTTCAGAAAGAAGTTTTCTACTCTTTTTTCACGGTCGGGAAGACGATTTCCCAAAAAGCCAAGATCACAGCGGAATTCTTCTTTGGGAGGGACCGGATGATGGGTATCAGGATCGAGGGCGTTGTACACCGGCACACATCTTTGGGCACCAAAAGCTTCATAGGCATCAATAACCGGCTGGCCTCCGCCGTAGGTAAGCACAAGGTCGTATTCAGGAATAAGATCACGGAGAGTGTTATCAATCTCATTTCTCATAGAACTGAGGGTAGCGGGAGCATCCACATCCCAGTAAATAATACGCTGGCCATCCTGACGGTTCTTTAATATTTCTGTTGCCAGGAACGTATCCAGGATCCCGATTCCATTCGCCTTCACCACAATATCAAAATCTTTCGCCCTGGATAACATAGCCTTTGCATCTTCTTCTTTCGGCTGATACACAACAACTTTTGCCCAATCGGGATCTGGAATATCGCGATGCTGCTGGCGATCAAAAGCATCCGGTTCAAAAAAGGTGATTTGATGCCCCAGGTTATGGAGTGCTTTTATAATTCCACGATAATAAGTGGCAGCACCATTCCAATAGGCCGAAACCAAACTGGAACCAAAAAAAGCAATTGTATATTCCTGAGTTTTCATAAGCTTATTTAATTGATTCGTAGATTTCTATTAATTCCTTTGCCCGGTGGCGGCAGGTATGTTTTTCCTGTACCGTTTCAAACCCGTTTTTTATCAAATCTTCAGCAACTTCTTCCACCGCAATTATTCTCTCCATCCATTTTTCCATTTCGGCCCCATTTTGCACCATTTTGAAATCTTTGCCCTCACGAAAGAGGTTTTCACTGTCTTTCCATGGAGCCGATATCAACGGGATTCCACACGCCAAGGCCTCAAAAGGGCGAATGGTGGGAATGCCCGGCAAAGCTTTAGTGTAGGGGCGGCGCGGAACGTGGACGGTCATCCGGTAATGAGCAAAAACAGCGGGCACTTTATAGGATGGCACATAACCGCCATATTCAATGCCGGCTTCTTCCAGTAATTTCAAGGCTTTTTTGGGATAGCGGACTCCATACATCTTGGCCTTTAATCCCAGTTTTTGCACCGGATCGATGAGAAATTCTTTCAGTTCATCGGTTCGTTCCTCATCTCCCCAATTCCCAATCCAAACCACATCTCCTTTTTTGGAGATAGGTTCAACAGGCGGTTTAAAAAGATTGATGTCTGCGGCTTCATGCCAGGTCCACGCATGATTAGTCCATCCCTTTTTTATGTAGATATTCCGGATTGTATCCCCAAAAGCCAAAACTCCGTCATAGCTCGAGAGATCATAATTATTCATCTCTTTTTCTGCGGTTACCGAGCGGTGATGTGTATCATGAAAAAATAAAGTGTAGCCGAATTCTTCTTTTCTTTGGCCGATTTCTTTCACCAATTTCGAGCTGTTCCATTCGTGCACAATTACCAGGTCGGCATCTTTTAGATCTTTATTAAAATCACCGTCGTCCTTGTAGAAACTGGCAGAAAGCCTGGGATAGGTTTTTTTAAACTCAGTAATTGCTTCCTTTCCCCGCTCCTTCAAAAGATTGGTGTAGCTCCATCCATCCTCCTGTTCAAAAACTTTTACTTCGTGTCCGCTTTTAATCAATTCTGTAGCAACCCCCCGCAGGAAATGAGCATTGCCATGATTCCAGTCAGACACTAAAGAATGATAAAACAGTACAATTTTCATAAATGGCGGGTAATCTGTTTAAGCCGTTAAAATTTGATTTTTTTCCTCTGGAATAAAAGCTTCACATAATTCACAATACATTTTCCAGTAAGCCTCGCCCATTTTTTGCAGCGAATATTTCTTTGCACAATCCATCGCTTTGCCTGCCATTTCCTCCCGTAACTCCGGCTGATGAATCAGCCTGTTAATCTGTTCGTGCAATTCTTCGGGGTTATCAGGATTGGCAAATAAAGCTGCATCCTGCCATAACTCTCGCAGAGTTGGAATATCTCCCAAAACCAATGCGCATCCGGAAAGAGCTGCTTCTAAAACAGAAAGTCCAAAAGGTTCATAGCGGGCAGGCATCACATAAATGGCAGATTTACTCAACCTCTCAGCTACTTCTTGTGTAGATAATTCTCCTAAGAAATGAAGGTTTTCTGTTTTTGTGGTATCAAGTTCACCCCGGCTGTTACCTGCTATAAATACCGGCCAATTTAAATCGGAAGCTATTTGTTGAAGCGCACGTATATTTTTTGCTTTATCCCAAACTCTTCCCATACTAAAAATCTCGTAGTTTTTTTCTTTGGGAGAAAAGCGGCCGGGCTCCTGCGCATTGTAAATCACTTTAGATTTGGAAAAAGGGCCATAGAAACTTTTTAGTTCTTTCAGCATATTTTGGGTGATTCCAATCACCGTATCAGCCTGTTGCAATCCCTTTTTTACCTGGCTGGCATATCGCCTCCATTCCGGCGGTGCTTTTTCCCGATGCACTGCTTTCCACCAGGAGAGGACACATGAGTGGCCGACGGTTAGTAAAGGTGATTTCCATAATAAATTCCCGAAAGCATAATTATTCAGGTGTATTAAATCTGGCTCAGTATTTTGTTCCAGGTTAAGCAGCCAGTTTCCGGCTTCTTCAATATCACTCCAGGGATTTTCCATCCATTCCAGTGCATATTCGCTTTCATGAATAATAAGATTGTCAATTTTATTGGCCTCTTTCCATTGATCGGGCCGGAGGGCCTTACCCATGGTGGCGAGATGAACTTCTACCTCGTATTCCTGTAAAGCCTTGCTGAGAATTAGCGAATAATTCCATACGCCACCCACAGTATCACTGGTCATTAAAATAGTATGTGGTGTAGTTTTGCTCATGATATTTTTGACTGATAAAGAGTCTCAATTTCCTGCGCTACTTTCACATAATTGAAAGCTTCCTCATCAAATGTTTTGCCCTCGCAAAGTTCTTCCGACCATTTCACGGCAGCCTTACCTTCCCAGTTATCCGGCGGGGAAACAAGAGTCTCAGTTTTAGTTCCGAAATACCGCTCGGTGGTAAAATCATAGAAGGAACCGTTTATATTTTTAAAGGAAATCCCGCCATTTTCACCATAAAAAGCAGCCTCAATGATGGCATCTTTTCCGGCGGGCAAAAACCAGGAACAGCTTAACTGAATGGCAGTTTCATCATCCATTACAAATTGAGCGGTGGCGTAATCTTCTACATTTTTTTTTGGATTGAAATCAGGCTTTCCCTTATAAAAATATTGGCTTTGATGGTTATTAAATGTAGGATCATCAAACAGCCAAAACAGAAGGTCTACCAGGTGAATTCCCAGATCCATTAAACAACCACCACCGGAAAGGTCCGGATTTACATACCATTCTTTATCCGGCCCGTAAGCGTTATGAAAGACAAGGTTCGCTCCATAAATATGGCCAAGTTCACCAGACTCAAGGACCTTCTTTAGTTGCTGGACTGCCGCTGTATACCGGTAAGAAAAATCCACCTTTAACAACAGGTTATTGGCCTGGGCAGCTTCCACCACAGCTTGTGTTTCTTGCTTATTTCGCCCCAGAGGCTTTTGACAAAAAACAGCTTTCCCACTGTTTAATGCTTTTATGCACTGCTTGGCATGAAGGGCGCTGGGAGAGGCTATTACAATGCCATCCACATCGCTTAGCAGCATTTCCTGTAGAGAGGAATGAGTTTGAATACCAGGATTTTCTTCTTTGAGTTCTTCAAATGCGGAAGTGTCAGGATCGATGGCGGAGAAAATATCGCAATCGCTTTGGGCTTGTATAGCTTTCAACCGGCTTTTCCCAATCCAGCCCATTCCCACAAATCCTAATTTTGGTTTTATTGCGACTACATTTTCCATACTAATTGAACATTATGAGTGCTTTGATGAAACCTTCCGGCCTGTTTTTCAGCGCTTCAAAGGCTTTCGAAATATTCTCCAGGTGAAAGCGATGTGTAAAGAGGGGGTAGGGATTCAATTCTTCTTTTTCGATGGCTTGCACCGCCTTTCGAATGCCCCCTATATATTGCTGCGGATCACGTTCATGAGCATTGATTACATCCAAACCGCGCCAATTCCAAAGCTGCATGTTTACCTTTCGCAATCCATCCTGGTGATAACCGGCAATGATCAACCTGCCACGGATTGCAGTTAATTCTCCCGCTAATTCCAGTGGCTGCTGTTTTCCGGTTGCCTCTATAACCCTGTCACAAAAATCACCGCCTGTAAATTCTTTTACCTGCTGGATTATATGTTCATTTTCTTCGAAAGGAATGATTTCATCTGCCCCACACTCCCGCGCCATCTCTAATGATGATTTCCGTTTGGAAATCGCTAATACGCGGGCACCTTTATTTTTGGCAAGTTGAATGAGCAGGCAGCCAAGAAATCCGGCACCAATTACGGCAACGGTTTGACCTTCCTGAATTTGGCTTCGTTCAAAAATATTCATTGCACAACCCAGCGGTTCCCCGGGAAATGGCTTGTCTTCCAGTGCCGGTGGTAACTTCACCACATCCGACTCTTTCGCTACATCATATTCTGCAAAAGCGTGGTAAGAAAGGGCTGAAACCCTGTCTCCAGTTTTTATATTCTCTACCTCATATCCTGTCTTTTCTACAACTCCCCACCCTTCATGGCCCAGGCTACCTTTTTCAAGAGGGTATTGAAACCAGTCCCGTCCTTCAAAAGGAGGCAGGTTGGAAGAACATAAACCACAGCCTTCTAATTTTATCAGTACCTCATCCGGGGCAGGGGTGGGAATAATAATTTGCTGAAGTTGAATAAGCCCCGGCATAACAACAGTTGCAGCTTTCATGACAGAAGCCGCTTTTTTGGGAGGCTTAATAAGTGTTTCTTCTTTTATTAGAGACATGGCTTATTCGTGGATTTTGATTTCGTTTTCTGAAGGTTCAATTACGTTTTCTTTAGTCAGCCATTCATATAGCTTAATAAGCCCTTCATTAATATCTGTTTTTGGTGTCCAGCCGGTTTTTTGCTGAAATTTCTGAACATCCGATACATAATATTTTTGGTCTCCGGGCCGCCATTCATCATAGCTGTGCGGTACTTCCTCACCGATGAGGGTTTCCAGCCGGAGGATTAGCTCATTTAAGCTCACGGTATTATCAAGCCCGCCGCCGATGTTATAAGCTTCGCCCGATACCTTGCCTATATGCTCATATACTTTACTGAAAGCATTTACCAGGTCTTCCACAAAAAGAATGTCGCGCACCTGCTTTCCATCCCCAAAAATAGTTAGTGGATTTCCTTTCAAAGCCTGTATTAAAAAGTGAGCTACCCAGCCCTGGTCTTCCGTTCCGAATTGATGCGGCCCATAAATGCAGCTCATCCTGAACACAACGGTTTTGAGATCGTAGATGCGGGAATAATCCAGAACGTAGGCATCGGCTGCACCTTTTGAACATCCGTAAGGACTGTAAAAATCAAGTTCCTGATCTTCACTTATTTTCTGATGGTCTACATAATACCGGGTATGATTGGTTTGCAGGTTTAGTTCGGGCAAATTTCCATACACTTTATTGGTTGAAGTGTAGGCGACGGGCGGCTGGTTCGCTGATTTCCGAATAGCTTCAAGTACATTTAAAGTTCCGTGAACATTGATATCAAAATCCTCCTCGGGACTTGTATAACTGGTGGTAACCGCTACCTGTGCCGCAAAATGATATACAAATTCCGCTTCATCCACGGCTTCTTGCAGCTGGTATTTATTGCGTATATCGGCAATCCTGATATTCAGGTTTTCGGGATATTTATTTTTCAGCCAATTGATGTTTTTTTCCACACCGGGGCGAGACAGGTTATCATAAATAGTTACTGCTTTTCCCTTGCTTAAAAAATAATCTGCTACATTAGTCCCTATAAATCCGGCGCCGCCGGTAATGAGCACATACTTTTCATTTTTAGGAATGGACGTATAGCTTTTGGAAAGCCATGTTTCCTCGTTAATATTTTCCAGCCCCTTATTTTTTAAAAGCCGGTATAAAAGTTTTGGTCGATTATCATCAGTAACCATTCCGAAATAATATTCCCGGTCGTCAATATGAAAACCGTCTACGGTGGGATGATTTGGGGAAAGATCATTCAGGGAATACCAATATACCCGCTCTACCGGCAATTGCAGGATATTCAGGAATAGTTCGAATTGTTTTTGCTCATCGTTTTTCCAGGTAGAATAGCCGGTTTCAGTAATCCATATTTTTTGATTGCCCTTATGTTTTTTTATCACATCCTCTACTTGTTCGATGACTGTTTGCCAGCCTAACCATTTGGAATCGAATACATCGGGAAACCCGTGAATTCCAACAGCGTCAATAGAATCCATCAGGCCAATTTTATACATGTAATCAATCCAACCGGGATCAATCGGGCTCATTCCTCCCAACAAAACTTTTTTGCCGTGTTTCCTCACTTCTTTGGCGGCCCAGCTAATCATATCCTTAAATACACTCCAGTCAGGATCGTAGCGGAAATCATATTCACTGGTGTTATTTGGCTCATTCCAGAGTTCTACCCACTCGAAATGCTCTCCGTATTTTTGCAGGAATTTATCGGTGAAATCTGCGAAATAATCCGGGTATTTTGGTGGGGAAGAGGTCTTTGCTTTCACCCCAATAGAGGGTGGAGTATAAAGGAGGCAGGGAAGAACTTTAACATGCTCAGCCAATGTTGGGATCAGCCATTCCAGCCATTCTTCGCCTTGTGATGTATGGTAATCTGCCCAGGATATGCCCGTTCGCAACTCATTTATTCCAAGTTCATTTAACTGCTCAATAGTTTCTAAAACATGTTCCTTATCACCTAAATGGAACCATTCCAGAATGCCAATCATTGGAGTTTCTGTTGATTTCTTCATATAGATCCTCTTGTTCTATATAGTTTTTATACGGTTAATCCTCTGCTGGATAATTCTTCTGTTGCATGCTCTACTCGGTCTTCAGCTACCTGATGGATTAGCCAATCGGTAAGTTCTTCCATACCTTTTTCGAGTGAAATTTGCGGGCTGAATCCTATTGATTTGCCAGCTTTTGATATGTCTGCATAGCAATGGCGGATATCTCCTACCCGGTATTTGCCATTTATAATTGGGGTGATGTGTTTTTTATCCAGGGCCTGACTTAATTTTTCTGCAATCTCTAAAACGGTATAATTTCTCCCGCTGCCGATATTCAACACTTCATTGGAAGCACCGGAATTTTCCAAGGCAAGGCGACATGCCAGGGCAACATCTTTTACATGAATGAAATCTCTTTGCTGTTTTCCATCCTCAAAAATAAGCGGTGGCTTTTCATTCAACAGGCGCGAGGCAAATATCGCCAGCACACCTGTATAAGGATTTGATAAAGCCTGCCTGGAGCCATACACATTAAAAAATCGCAAGGCGGTTGTAGGAATCTCATAAGCCTGCCCAACCGTCAGGCTCAATCTTTCCTGGTCGAATTTAGAAAGGGCATAGACCGAGGCTAATTTCGGTGTTTTGCCTTCGGGTGTTGGCACAGGAGTTAATGGTCGTTCTTTATCGTCTTTGGGTTCCCAGTCATTATTTTTTAATTGCGCGGATGTTCTTTCTGCTTCATTATAAAATTCACCCTCTTCATCTTTGTACAAACCTTCTCCATAAATGCTCATGCTGGAAGCCACCACTAATCGCTCAACCGGGTTCTGAATCAAAGCTTCAAGCAGTACAGAAGTGCCGATATCATTCACATCCATATACTCTTTTATATCATACATGCTTTGGCCGACTCCAACCCGAGCGGCAAGATGAAAAACCGCATCTACACCTTCTAAGGCTTTTTCCACCTTCTTTTTATCCAGCACATCACCTATTATCAATTCAGCTTCAGGGTTCAGGTAACCCGGATGTTTCCCATTATTTCCATGGACCTGGGGAAGTAGATTATCCAGAATACGCACCTCATATCCATGCTCTAACAATTCATCGGTTAGGTGTGAACCTATAAAGCCGGCTCCTCCTGTTATTAATACTTTTTTAACCATACTCTCTCTGCTCTTTCTTTTTATTGATATTGATTTTACAATGGCTGACCGGCAGGTCTGATTACGATGTCATTAAGTGCAATATCTGCTGGCTGACTAAGTGCATACATCACTGCATCAGCAACTTGTTTTGGTTGTACAGAACCCCATCCGATACTTTCAGGCGTCTGCGAACCATGAATCATATTTTCAAAAAAACTGGTATTCACAACCCCCGGGTGAATTGTGGTAACCCGCAGTGTTGGCTGCACTTCAAGCCGGAGTGTTTCTGCGATCATATCTACGGCTGCTTTTGAAGCACCGTATATCCCGCCATATTCAAATGCTTTTCGGGCAGACACAGAAGAGATGAAAACTATATCGCCGGTTTCCTGCTCTAACATATCCGGGCTGAATGCTCTTATAAGGCGCATGTTGCTAAATAAGTTCAACCGGAATATATCCTCCCATAGATCAGGGTCGCCTTCAGTCAGTTTTTCATGAATACCTTTGCCTGCATTCAGGACTAATATATTGGGTGTTCCCATTTTTTCTATGATCGAATCATATACAGCGTCCAACTTCTTTGGCTTCTGCAGGTCAACACGAAAAAATAAGCCAGAATATGCCTGAGGGGGGGCGTTGATATCCACAATTGTTGTAACAGCATTTTTCTCTCTTAACTGCTGTGTAATTTCCCATCCAATACCTGAGCTTCCGCCTGTAATAACAGCCTTGCAATTTTCAAAAGAACGGGCAGCTGCATTGTCATTTCCCATAACTAATGAATATTTGAAATTACAGCTGCAAACATCTTTAGGGGTAATTAATTTCTCTTGACACTAAATCTTTTAGTGTTTCTATCTTAAAGAATAAAAGCCGAAACAAAAAAGTTCCTGCTGATGTCTCTGTCCAAAAAAAAAGGATGGAGGAAAAATATACTTGTCCGAAATAACATTTTGCTTTTCTGCTCTCACCACCGATATTCGGTCTGAATTTCATTAGATTTATTATATGCAACCAAAAGCTACCTCAAAAGGGTTATTCGAGTGGGCTCTCTACGATTGGGCAAACAGTGCCTATTTTGTAATGATTCAGACCTTTATTTTTGCCGCCTATTTTGCTCAATCCATTGCTGAAAATGAAACTTCAGGTACGGTACTTTGGGGTAACATGATTGGAATTGCGGGTTTTATCATTGCCATTTCAGCTCCTTTTTTAGGAGCCATAGCTGATGAAGGCGGCCGACGTAAACCCTGGATCTTTTTCTTTACTGTTTTATGTGTGATTGGCTGCTGCGCACTTTGGTTTGCTCAGCCCGGCACAGAATATATTTGGCTCGCACTCTCGATGGCATTCATAGCTACTTTAGGGGCCGAACTTTCCCTTATTTTCTATAACGCCATGCTCCCGGATTTAACCAATCACCTCAATATTGGCCGTTGGTCGGGCTGGGCATGGGGGCTTGGTTATGCAGGCGGATTATTCTGCCTGATATTCTGCTATTTTGTTTTTGTTGAAAAGGGGAATGCCTGGTTTGGCCTTGAAGAGGAAAGTTTGCAAAATGTTCGCATTACTTTCTTATTCACCGGTGTGTGGTATGCGCTGTTCAGCATTCCATTTTTTCTTAAAACCACCGATACTCCATCCAAAGAGAAATCGATAAAACAGGCGGTTTCTGACGGGTTGAAACAACTGAAAGACAGCATAATTCTGCTCAAAAAAGAGCCGGATATAGGAAAATTCTTACTGGCACGTCTCTTTTATAATGATGGACTGGCTACCATATTTGCCATGGGAGGCGTGTATGCCGCCGGAACCTTTGGCTTTGATACGGCAAAGATATTTTACTTTGGAATAGCCCTGAATGTCACAGCCGGAATAGGTTCTTATGCTTTCGCCTGGATGGATGATATCACCGGAAGTAAAAACACCATCGTATGGTCGCTTATTGGTTTAATAATTCCGGTAACTGCGGTGTTATTGGTAGAAGCAGAATTTTGGTTTTGGACTTGGGGATTGCTTCTGGGAGTATTTGTAGGGCCGGTTCAGTCTGCCAGCCGCACTTTTATGGGAAGATTGGCGCCCGCCGAAAAACGAAACCAGATGTATGGCCTTTTTGCTTTATCGGGAAAAGTAACCACCTTTGCCGGCCCCATTTTGGTTGGCTGGATTACCTACCTGATGGCAAGCCAAAGATGGGGGATGAGCATCATACTGGTACTACTGGTAATCGGCGTGTTATTGATGCTGAATGTGAAGGAAGCAAAACCCAATTACCCTGATAATTGACACTTTTAAAGAAAAAAGTGCATTTAACCTCTGATTTGTTAAATTAAGAAAGATTTAAATTAGCATCGCACAGATTATTCAGGGTATACACAGATGCTTAAAGCTATAACAATAATAAAATCTAAAGGAGTACACTATGAGTAGAATGGACGAAATCAACGAGATTGTAAGTAATTTACAAACTGCGATGGATAAATTTTACGAGAAAGGCAATAAAGCGGCAGGCACAAGAGCCCGCAAACACCTGATGTCTCTTAAAAATATTTCTCATGAAGTACGGCAGGAAATCCAGGAAAGGAAAAACAATATGTAAGTTTTGCTTACCTTTAGAAAAGCCACCCCGTGTGGCTTTTTTTATTTAAAGAAGAAAAATGAACCAAATTCCTACTACCCGTATTCATGAAAGTGCTGTTAATGCCTGGACTATCACTGCCAGTTTATATGGCCTTTTGTGGTTTTTCCCTTCTGTTATTTATCTCTCCCTGACATGGAATCATACTGTCGACTGGGTCCTATTTACTATACTTACCACCATCGCTCTTGTATTATTTATTGCCACCAGTTTTATACTACCCAAGCTCAGATGGAAACGCTGGAGATATGATGTGTCTGAGAAAGAAATCGATATGTTGCGCGGCATTATTATTACCACAAGAACATTAGTACCTATAAACCGGGTACAGCATGTGGATACCCGGCAAGGGCCCATCTATCGAAAATTCGGCCTTTCATCCGTAACCATATCCACAGCGGCTACCACTCACGAAATACCGGCGCTGGATGATGCCACTGCCGATGCACTCAGAAATACCATTGCAACACTTGTAAGGAGAGTAAAAGAAGATGTCTGAATTTAAGCGTCAGCATCCCGTTGCTGCCATTTCTCGCTTAATAGATCTCATAAGGCAGAATCTGGTTACCATTATAATCCTGCTTTTTATCAGTACCACACGGAGCAATGGCTACTTCTGGTACTTTTTAATTGGCGGTATTTTAATAGCACTGGTGGCGGGAGTATTCGGGTGGTGGATGTTCAAATATCGCGTGCATAAAGATGAATTGCAGATCAGTAAAGGAATTTTTGTTAAAAATAAACTCTACCTCTCGAAAGATAGAATTCAGGTAATAGATGTTACAGAAGGAATTCTCCAGCGCGTGTTTGGGCTGGTTCAGGTTGAAATAAAAACAGCAGGAAGTGGCACCGAAACAGCAACCATTAGCGCAATTACAAGAGAAGAAGCAGAAGAGCTGCGAAATGAACTCAGGAAAAAAACTGCCGGTGATGATCAGGAAGAAGTAGTGGCAGGAATGGAGCCGGAAGTCCGCGAGGAGGAAGTGGAGGCATTCTGGGAGCTTTCAAATAAAGATTTGGTACTGGCGGCTTTTACCTCGGGAAATTTTGGTTTAATTGCTTCAATATTAGGAGCCATTTCCGGGCAGCTTGATCAATTTATCAATGAAGAAACCATAGAATATATTTATGAAATGGCCCCGGGGTATAGCAATGTTACCGTTATTATCTCGCTGATTCTGGTCATCTTTATCCTCTCGTGGCTGCTTTCTTTCACAGGTGTGATTTTGAAATATTCGCATTTCAAATTGGAAAAAACAGCAAAAGAGCTGGTCATTTCGAGCGGATTATTAGAGAGAAAACATATCACCATTCCTTTTGATCGAATTCAGGCTGTTCGATTTGTGGAGGGGATAATAAGGCAGCCATTTGGATTCGGAATTTTATACGTGGAAAGTGCCGGATTTGACCAAAGCCAAAAAGAACGTTCTATAGTGTTAGTGCCTTTTCTTTCGTCAGATAAAGTAAGCGGTTTTTTAAAGCAATTTTTAAGTGAGTTCAACGAGCCGGAATATCATATTAAACCCCCGCTGAAATCTTTATTCAGGTATCTCAGAAAACCCAATTATTTACTTTTGATTGCTATTCCTGTTTCATGGTATTTATGGGATTTTGGCTGGGCCGTAGCATTGTTGATCCCCGTATTTGCCTTTATAGGCTGGATGCAATATAAAGATGCCGCCCTGGCTTTAGGCGACCATATACTCCGGATGAGATATCGCGTGCTTTCCCGGACTACAGCTCTCGTTAAAAAGAACCGGGTGCAAAATGTAGAGTTAGATGCGAATCCTTTTCAGCGTAGAAAACAGATCCAAAGCCTCCGGGTAGTGGCCGCATCGGGAGCAGGGGGTATTGGTTTCGAAATACCGGATCTAACCGAGGAAGATTGTTTTACAGCTTATCAATGGGTTGTGGGAGAGAATGAGGATCCGGTGATACTTGAAGAGTAAAACGATCCATATCAGATGAGATATTTATTACTGCCAGGCAGATATTTTCTAAATAGTCAATGATTTCTGCATGTTGTTTTTATTTCACCCCAGTGCTACATCCAAAATCATCATCACACAAAAGCCAACCATTAGTCCAATCGTAGCTAAATCAGTATTTCCATGAAGCTGGCTTTCGGGAATTAGTTCTTCAATAACCACATAAATCATGGCGCCCGCTGCAAAAGCAAGTGCATAAGGCAAAATAGGTTGAATCATTATTACCGCCGCTGCGCCAATAACTGCCGAGACAGGTTCAACAGCACCGGAAATTTGGCCATAGTTAAAACTTTTGAACCTGCTTACGCCCTCACGCCGCAAAGGCATAGATACAGCCATACCTTCCGGAAAATTCTGTAATCCAATACCAAGTGACAATGCTATTGCCGCAGCAACAGTGGCACTTCCTGAAGGATCAACCCCGGAAGCTGCCGCTCCAAACAAAACACCAATTGCGAGGCCTTCCGGTATATTGTGCAGAGTGATGGCAAGCACAAGAAGAGTAGCTCTTTTCCAGGAAGTTTCCACTCCTTCGGCTGCATCCCGTGGCAAACCGATATGCAAATGCGGCAGGTATTGATCACACACGCGAAGAAAAACACCGCCGGCTAAAAATCCTATGGCGGCGGGAAACCAGGAAATAATTCCCTGAGCTTCAGCCATATCAATAGACGGAATAATCAGAGACCAAACACTTGCTGCAATCATAACGCCGGCCGCAAAACCCATCATAGTGTCCAGCAGGGGATAATTGATCTTACGCGTGAAAAAAACCAGGGAGGCCCCAACTGCGGTAACAAGCCATGTAAATAATCCGCCCCAAAGCGCTTGCATAACAGGACTGAGTTCAAAGAACCAAACGGGTAAAAAAGCCATAGATGAAAATATTAGAAATTTATTCCCCTAATATAACGACTTGCACCAGCTAACTAAAAATTTAGTTTAGGCTAATCCTCTCAAAAGAAAAACCAACGGCTTTGGATAATTTAATCTACTAACTATTCATGCCGAAGGTTTTATTGGTGGTTATTACCAACCATGGAATCCTGTGCAAATATTTAGCATTTATTGATCGATTGTCGCATTTTTGCTTCTACAAAACATGCTTTTTTCAGCTCATTTTTCCTTATTTTATATAAGCATAAACTAATGATTCATTCAGGTGGAATTTATCGCTCTCCGGTAGCTTTCAGTCCTAAAATAATTTTAAATATTTATTAAATAATGCACATTAATTTCGATAAAGAAGTTTTTGCCCATCGTCATAACGGCCCGAATCAGCAATCTGCCAAAGAAATGCTGGAGGTAATAAAAGCCGAAACACTGGATACCCTTATTGATGAAACTATTCCGGAAGGAATACGCCTTCAAAAACCTCTCGATTTACCGGCTGCTTTAAGTGAAGCTGATTTCTTGGCTGAATTCAGAAAACTGGCTGAGAAGAATAAGATCTGTAAATCCTTTATCGGGATGGGATATTATGATACGCTGCTGCCCAATGTGATTAAAAGAAATATCCTGGAAAATCCGGGTTGGTATACGGCCTACACTCCTTATCAGGCTGAAATAGCACAGGGCAGGCTGGAAGCTCTTATCAATTTTCAAACAGCCGTTAGCGATCTTACCGGAATGGAGCTGGCCAATGCCTCCTTATTGGATGAAGGAACAGCCGCCGCCGAAGCCATGAGCATGTTATTGACGCTGCGAAAAGGGGCGAAAAAGAAAGAAGCAAATGTGTTCTTTGTTTCAGATTTATGTCATCCCCAAACCATAGAAGTACTGCAAACACGTGCCGAGCCAGTGGGGGTTAAAATTAAAGTAGGAGATCACAAAGAATTAGATGTAACCGATTCTAAAATCTTTGGCTTTTTGCTACAGTATCCCGGCACAGATGGTTCAGTCGAAGACTATACAAGCCTGATTTCAGCTGCTCATGAAAATGAAATATATGCGGTTGTAGCTGCTGATTTATTGAGCCTGACTTTACTTAAAGCTCCGGGAGAAATGGGTGCCGATGTGGTGGTTGGATCTACTCAAAGATTTGGGGTACCGATGGGTTATGGCGGACCGCATGCCGCATATTTTGCTACCAGTGATAAATTCAAACGCCAAATTCCCGGCCGCATTATTGGGGTAACCCAAGACGCCGAAGGAAAACCAGCCTACCGAATGGCGCTGCAAACCAGGGAGCAGCATATCCGGCGCGAAAAAGCCACTTCCAATATTTGTACCGCACAGGTTTTGCTGGCTGTGATTGCCGGAATGTACGCGGTTTACCATGGCCCGCAAGGATTGAAGCGAATAGCCGCTAAAATCCATGGGCTTGCAAAACTTACTAAAGCCGGTTTAGAGGAGATGGGGATTGAAGTTGAAACTGATCAGTTTTTTGATACCATCACCATAAAAGCAGATACGGAAAGAGTAAAAGCAATTGCAAAAAAGCATGAATTCAATTTTCGTTATTCGGGAAAAAGCCGCATTGGAATTTCATTTGATGAAGCCAAAGATTTGGAAGATGTAGAACGGATTCTGGATATTTTTGATATAGCTCTGGGTAAAAAAAATAAGTTTGATGTACAGGCTGCATCCCAAAAAGCAAAGGTACAGTTTCCAAAAAATATAGCACGCGAAACTGAATTTCTGAATCATCCGGTGTTCAACTTATATCGAACCGAGCATGAGATGCTTCGATATATGAAACAACTGGAGAATAAAGATCTTTCGCTGGTTCACTCCATGATTTCTCTCGGTTCCTGTACTATGAAATTGAACGCTACCGCAGAAATGATTCCACTTACATGGCCCGATTTTGGCCAGATTCATCCCTTCGCCCCGAGAAATCAAGCCAAAGGATATACACAGTTATTTGATGAATTGAACAGCTGGTTGTGTGAAATTACTGGTTTTGATGCCATGTCACTTCAGCCCAACTCCGGCGCCCAGGGCGAATATGCGGGATTGATGACTATCCGCGCCTATCACAAAAGCAGGGGCGACGATCTGCGAAATATAGCCCTAATTCCTTCTTCGGCGCACGGTACAAATCCTGCCAGCGCAGTAATGGCTGGAATGGATGTAGTGGTGGTGGCCTGTGATAAACACGGAAATATTTCTAAAGATGACCTTATCGAAAAAGCTGAAAAATACTGCGATCGTCTCTCTACTTTGATGGTTACTTACCCTTCCACACATGGAGTTTTCGAGCATAGCATAAAGGAAATCTGTGAGATAATTCACAGCCATGGCGGACAGGTTTATATGGATGGCGCTAATATGAATGCTCAGGTTGGGTTAACAAGTCCCGGCGAAATTGGTGCGGATGTTTGCCACCTGAACCTTCACAAAACATTTTGTATCCCCCATGGCGGCGGCGGGCCCGGAATGGGTCCGATTGGTGTGGTAAAACATTTGGCGCCGTTTTTACCTTCTCATTCAGTTATTAAAACCGGGGGCGAAAAAGGCGTTGCAGCGGTATCGGCAGCTCCGTGGGGAAGCGCCAGTATTCTAACTATTTCCTATGCATATCTCCGTTTGATGGGGGCGCAGGGTTTGATCGATGCTACCAAGTATGCCATTCTTAATGCCAATTATCTCAAAGACCGCCTGGAGAAACATTATCCTGTTTTATATACAGGCAAAAGCGGCCGTTCTGCTCATGAGTTTATTGTAGATTTGCGTCCATTCAAACAATCGGCTGGCGTAGAGTCGGTAGATATAGCCAAACGTTTAATAGATTATGGATTCCATGCCCCAACTATGAGTTTTCCAGTTGCGGGAACATTGATGATTGAGCCGACCGAAAGTGAATCCAAAGAAGAACTGGATCGGTTTTGTGAAGCTATGATTGGCATTCGTGAAGAAATCCGGGAGATCGAAAATGGCTTGGCTGATAAAGAAGACAATGTTCTGAAGCATGCTCCACATACACAGCGCGTGGTAACATCCGACAAATGGGAACGAAGCTATTCCAGAGAAAAAGGGGCCTTCCCCGTAGAAGATCTCAAATACAACAAATTCTGGCCCTCCGTCTCCCGTGTTGATGATGCCTATGGAGACCGAAACCTGATTTGCTCCTGCATTCCAATGGATGCCTATGAAATTGAAGAGGTTTAGGCAGAAATGAATGGTAGGTATTTTTAGGTCACTCAAAATCTTATTCACCATCCCGGATTTCTCACATCCGATCGAGATGGAAGATGGGCGGTTATAAAGGAATAGGTGAAGCTAAAACCTACTTTATACAGGAGTGAATACGACATCTCAAAATACAATATAAATTATAACCACTCTATTTGGGTTTAGGTTGAGCAGGAGATGCCAATAAAAACCCAAAGAGAGAATGATTAGCAAGTCCTTAAAACGAATCAACAGAGTTCTGTTCTTTTTTATACTTCTATTTACTGGATTATATTTTGCCGCGTCAATATTAATTCCATTGGCCTTTGGGATTTTATTCGCCATGCTGATGCATAAAATGGCTAATTATTTTGAAAACAGGGGGATGGGCAGAGGCGCCTCATCCACTATTTGTACGCTGATTGTATTTTTTGTACTTGTGGGACTTGGCGCCATGCTTACCCGGCAACTGACTTTGTTTACAGAAGATATTCCTCAATTAATGGATCAACTTGCTGAAAATTACAATCAGATCCGGCAGTTTATTTATGAAAATTTTGGTTTCTCATATTTAGAACAGGAACAATTTTTAGAGGAAAGAAGAGAAGAGCTGGCCAATAATGCTGGAGATTTTATTCAATCTGCTCTTGAAGGATTAATGTCTGCTTTTCTGGGCTTTCTCCTGGTTTTGATTTACATGTTTTTGATGCTCCTAAACCGTGATAAATATGAAGATATTATTGCATTGGCGGCAAAAGAAGATGTTCGTGGTAAGAGTATTTCTATTGCAAAAGAATCAAGTAATGTAGCTCAAAAGTATCTTTGGGGAAGAATTCAGGTAATGATTGTTTTGGGAATCTTGTACCTCATCACCTTTTTATCTTTTGGGCTGGAATATGCCGTACTACTCACCATTTTTGGGACACTTATTACCATCATACCTTATTTAGGCCCGTTTATATCCGGGATTGCCCCCATTTTAATCGCCATAATTACCGGTGTAGATTTTACGACTATTATTGTGCTGGCTGTTTTGGTGTTTATAATTCAACTCATAGAAAGTTATGTACTGGAGCCTGTGCTGATGGGATCAGAGGTGAATTTAAGCCCGCTGTCCATAATCTTTATTTTACTGGTAGGGAATGCAGTGTGGGGAATAGCAGGAATGATTTTATTTGTACCCATGCTCGCGATGGCTAAAATATACTTCGATCACATGGAGGACCTGAAACCATACGGAAGGCTAATTGGAAGTAATGGAAAAGACAACAAATCAATGTTTGAGAACCTGATAAATAAATTCCGTGGATAGCAGGTACCTTGTAATTTCATTGCAGGAAAATGATAATGTGGAATAAATATATGAAGTCAGAAAATGTTCAGAAATATGTCAATATTTTACATATTTGATACATTAAAAATTATCCTCATAAATGAAGGCTACAACAAAATGTTATCATTTATGTTTATTTGTTGTAGATTTACAATAATCTTTAGCCACTTTAGGAGAGTATGAAAGCTTTGGAGTCGAAGAACTTTATTAATGTTGAAAACAGCAACGCAGAGGTTTCTTTAGATTTAATAGAGTTTATTGAAGATAATGTACATTTAGTTTATTCACCGGCCCTTGATCTTACCGGCTATGGGGATAATAAAAAAGAGGCTCGTACATCTTTTGAGGTTACTCTCAAGGAGTTTTTACGCTACACGATTAAAAATAATACATTAGATAAAGAGCTAAAACGTCTTGGCTGGAAGAAACAAAAGAAATCTGACCACTCTTATACCCCACCGGAATTAACCAAGTTAAGCCGGAAGAACAGGCAGCTCAAACACATTCTTAATCATCAGGAGTTTGAGAAAACCACGCAAAGATTAGCTTTTGCCTGATAGTGTCTACAAGAAAGCTTTCCAACATATCGCTTAAAGAATTTCGCAAATTTTTAAAAAAAGCGGGATGCAAAAAGGAAAGGGTGAGCGGTGGACATGAGCACTGGACCAAACCGGGAATTAATCGCCCGATAACGCTTCAAACACATAAAGACCCAGTACCAAGATTTATAGTTAGAAACTTATTGAGAACTCTTGGATTAAGTAAGAAAGATTATTTTGAAATAATGGATAAGTGAGTAAAGTCCAGATTATAAATAAATCTTCTCATTACAACTCTCTCCTCTTGCCCACACCCACCTTCTCCATCTCCCTCACAATTTCCATCGTCTTCAAAAGAGAGGTGCATCTTGCGTTTCAATTCAGTCCCACCCCAGGAAATCCTCTAAAAAAGGAACCAATGCCATCTACATCTGTTCATATATATTCAGACCAACTGCCGGAATCATTTATTTCAGGTGGTGAAAGGGCACCCGTTAAAATATCAATTCAAAACAAAGAGAGATTCAAATGGAAAAGATTAAGACAGCCATTATCTATTATAGCTCAACCGGAGTGAATTATCAGTTATCGAAATGGGCAGCGGAAAGTGCGGAAAATCAGGGAGCGGAAGTTCGATTAAGGAAAGTAAAAGAACTTGCGCCCCAGGATGCTATCGACCAAAATACTGCGTGGAAAAAAAATGCCGAAGAAACCGAAGATGTACAAGAAGCATCGCTGGATGACCTGGATTGGGCGGATGCCGTTATATTCAGCGCTCCAACCAGGTACGGAAATGTGCCGGCGCAAATGAAACAATTCATGGATTCTACCGGCCCTCTCTGGCAAAAAGGAAAGCTTGAAAATAAAGCAGTGAGCGCTATGACCAGTGCCATGAACGTGCATGGTGGACAGGAACAGACGTTGCTGGCCTTATATGCCACCATGTATCATTGGGGCGCTATTGTTGTTACACCGGGCTATACCGACGAGTCTTTATATGGAGCCGGCGGAAATCCTTACGGCACCAGTGTAGCGGCCGACATGGAAGGCAATATGCAAGAGGATGTAAAAGACGCGGTATTCCATCAAGCTAAACGAGTTGTAGAAATTGCCGCCCGAATTAAAAATCCGGTGATGTCTGATGCTCCCGCATAACCTGCAGTGAAATCATTGATTTCTTTCTTCGCTTTTTACAGGTTTATCATCATATTCCCACAATCTTACAAATGACAAACGTGGAAAGAAATGAAGAAACTTTTACTGCTGAGTATTTTATCAGGATTGGGAACCGTCTCGGCGCAAGACTCTATATCCAACACGCAAATATATTGGGAAAGCCTGGAGGCGCTGTGTGGAAATGCTTATTCAGGGGAAGTTTTAGAAGCACCGGCCGATGATTCTTTTCGTGAACAAGAGTTGGTTATGCATGTTAGGTCCTGTGAGGAAAATCAAATTCGCATTCCATTTTTTGTTGGGGATGACCGCTCCCGCACCTGGGTGTTAACGCTTGAAGATGACCGTATTTTATTAAAGCATGATCATCGGCATGAAGATGGAAGTGAGGATGAGGTTACACAATATGGTGGATATTCAACAAACACCGGACTGGCAACACTTCAAACCTTTCCCGCCGATCAGGAAACTGCGGAATTAATTCCAGCAGCGGCCTCCAACATTTGGTGGATTGAAGTAGTGAAGGATGAATATTTCACTTACAATTTGCGCAGAATTGGCACCGATCGTTATTTCAGTATCCGGTTCAATTTTTCTGAAGAGACCGAAACACCTGAGGCGCCCTGGGGTTGGGAAGACAACTAATGGCCTAAAGGAAAAGCAATTTTCCTTAGACGCATTATTTTGTGATTTCATCAATTATCTTAAAGCTCATTTTCCCGCAATTCAGCAGTAAATCAAGTACACTTGCTCCGGCAATAAAGGTGTCGTGAACCTGTCGGTATACCCGATGTTCTTCCAAAGCCGGAACCGCCTGCCTGCTCTGGCGCTGATAATTTTTGGATTGATGCTCAAGGAATAAGGTATTGGCGCCCATATTTTCAACAAAAGCATCGGGGAAAGTATCATATTCTGGAACATCATTCGCCAGCTCGGGTTGAAGGTCAAGTTCCAGGTAGATCATCATCCTGTCAAAAAAGTACAAGTCAAAATCCAGCAGTTTTTCAAATTTTGATGCTGTTTCGAAGACAGCGCGAAGTTCATCCACATAAAAATCGAAATAAGTAGCGGTTCGGTAATTGTGATAAATGGCATTCCACATCGGCTCCAGCCAGTCCCTGGAATGATCAATCCGAACATCTTTAATGGCCTTTTCTTTATCCTCCGTTACTATTGGCAGGTTAATCCATTGTAACCCGTTTTGCCCACGAATTTCCGCACGGTGCGTGCGACCTTTACGAGACCATTTCTCCACATCTTCCCAGACAACACGATCCGCCTTCAGCATGGCAGCCAGGTCATATAGGTTAGGAGCAAATTGGGGTTGAAGAAGGGCCAGGCGCATGAAATTATGAATTATAGATTAAGGGATTATAAATGTTGAATTATTATAGAACAATTCAGCATTCTCCCGAAGGATGCCTTCGGTAAAAATTCAACATTTATAATTCCTATATTCAAGGCTCGAAAAATAGAAGAATTTCTCACAATTAATTAAAGAAAATATGAGCGTTCGCGTACGATTTGCGCCATCACCAACCGGATTTTTACACATCGGCGGCTTACGAACCGCACTTTATAATTACTTATTTGCCCGGCATAACGGAGGGAATTTTATCCTTCGCATTGAAGACACCGACCAGGCCCGTCATGTGGATAGTGCCGAACAGGATATAACAGATTCATTGGCATGGGCAGGTTTGGAAATTGATGAAGGTCCCGGAAAAGGCGGAGATTTTGGCCCCTACCGACAAAGCGAACGCAAAGATCTCTACCACAAATATGCCGAGCAGTTAGTGGAATCCGGCGCAGCTTATTATGCTTTCGATACCGTGGAAGAAATTAATAATATGCGAGAGCGGCTGGAAAAATCAGGAAATCCATCCCCGAAATATGATTTCATTACCCGACAATCCATGAAAAACAGCCTTACACTTTCCAGGGATGAAGTGAAGCGGAAGCTGGAAGCCGGTGATGAATATGTGGTTCGCCTAAAAGTTCCCCGTCGGGAGACAGTCAAATTCGAAGATGAAATCCGGGAAGTTGTATCTTTTGATACCGCCGGACTCGATGACCAGGTTCTGCTCAAATCAGACGGAATGCCCACGTATCATCTGGCGAATGTGGTGGATGATCACACCATGGAAATCACGCATGTAATTCGTGGAGAAGAGTGGCTGAGCAGTGCTCCAAAACATATCTTACTCTACAATGCCTTTGGTTGGGAACCTCCGGTGATGGCTCATTTACCCTTGATTATGTCGCCAAGCGGGGGAAAACTCTCTAAACGAAAAGCCGAGAGTGAAGGGATTCCGGTAAACACCAAAGATTATATCTCTGGAGATTACGAACCGGAGGCCTTGATGAATTTTCTTGCCTACCTCGGCTGGAGTCCCGGCGATGATTCCGAAATCCACGGCCTGAAAGAATTAAGTGAGCTGTTTACCCTCGATCGTGTGAGCAAAGGCGGCGCAGTATTCAACTATAAAAAACTGATGTGGTATAACGAAAGTTACATCCGAAAAACATCGGTAAGCGATTTGCTTCCCAGAGTAAAAGATTTGGCAGAAACGCAGGGTTATGATACAAAGGATGATGCCTATTTAACTACCGTAGTGGAACTGCTGCACGAGCGTGTTTCCAAAGTGGATGAATTTGTGGAGATGGGATCCTTCTTTTTTGAAGCGCCGAAATCCTATGATGAAAAAGCACTGAAAAAGTGGAAAGATGACAGCCCCGAACTGGTAAAAGCCTATGCAAAAAAACTGGAAGACCTGCCGAAAGAAGAGTTTAAAGCTGCGACTTTGAAATCCAATCTTGAAGAAGTAATAGGTGAATACGAAGTCGGTTTTGGTAAGCTGATGATGCCCCTTCGAATTGCTATATCCGGCCAGGGTTTTGGCCCCGATTTATTTTCAGCAATGGAGTTAATCGGAAAAAAAGAAGTGCTGGAAAGGATTGATGTGGCGTTGGAAAGGCTTTAGGATCAAGCGCATCAACTGGGGACGCGGACGTGCCGTTGGTTTATAGAGTTGCTTGTTTTAAAATTTTAGCCGTTTATTAACTCATAATCTCCGCGCCCGCCTGTCCATTTGGGATTATGCGCTGGGTCGTTATGCAAATTGCCATTCCAATAATTGATGGGTGCAACTATGAAAGCCATATATTTATTTTTAATCGCTCTTTTTCTAATCCCTCCTGTCTATGTATCTGGTCAAAACGAAAATAAAAGTGCTACACAAATTCTTAATTTGTTATCAGAGCGAGACGCTTTTCTTTCTTGGCAGATTGAATGGAAACAGCATCATCCAAATATAGAGCTCACCAAATTCCTACTTCATCAAGAATTGGAATTAGAGCTCAAAAGACTCCAAAAGATTGACAGTTTGAGTTTGCATCCGTTTATGATCATTTCTCCAAATGGTTCAAAAGCAATAAACCCTTGGGCTGATGTTGGGATTATTAAAACAGACACTGGTTACCTGCCCGGCTTTGATACATCTAATCATATCCGTGTATTTGATTATTCAACGAATATTAGTTTTCAAGCTTTATTTACTGGCAACTATGGACCATGGATTCGTGGTGTTGCATGGCTGGATGATAATCTTTTTGTTGCTGTAGGAGAAGTGAATGATCTTACAGGTCCAAACGACAAAATAACTCCCGCAGTTTTAATATTTGATCTGAATGACCAGTCTATCAGGATTTTTATTTATGAATATATTTTGGCAAGCAATTATCACAAAAAAAGGAACAGTCCTGCACTTCATTTAACCGAACCGTTCTTGTTTCTTGATTTCTAAATAAGCATTGTTATCAGATTCAACATTTTAAAATTTGCATAATAAAGGGGACGCGGACGTGCCGTTGGTTCCAAAGTTGCTTGTTTTAAAATTTTAGCTGTTTATTAACTCATAATCCCCGCGTCCGCCTGTCCATTTGGGATTATGCGCTGGGTCGGTCGTTATAGCATTTTTCACGGTATCAACAGAGGAGGTCATAATGCACTTATTTATCAATTTTATTTTGTTTTCGGTACTGACATTTTCTGCCTGTTCATTCTTGTCAGATGGAGACGATTCATCCTCTGAAATTAATTTGGAAG
>JBBDNN010000098.1:0-11893 GCA_040877545.1 Balneolaceae bacterium | reverse complement strand
GGAAGGATTAAAAGCCTGCACTAATTTTTCCATATAATCTTCCAGATTCCCGCTCATCAACAAAAAATCCAAAAAGCGGCTGATTGGCAGGTTGGTAATTGTAAATAATTCATTGAATTCAATACCATGATTTCTCCTAAGTTCCTTTTTGAATTCCTGCTTTATCTCCTCCTGATTACCAGGTAAAAAAGCGCCGGTGGGATTGTACACCAGGTTCAGGATAAACCCCGAGTCTTCCTTTCCGTACCCCAAAGCATTTAATTTTTTCAGGGCCTGCACAGATTTATCGTAGGTACCTTTGCCGCGTTGTTGGTCTGTTCGTCTTTTATTATAAAAGGGAAGGGAGCAGGTAACTTCAACCCCGTGCTCTTTAAAAAAATCGGGCAAGTCGCTGAATTTATTTGTGGTTAAAATGGTCAGGTTAGAGCGGACAATTACCTGCTTTCCAAGTTTTGAAACCTCTTTCACAAACCACCTAAAGTGAGGGTTCATTTCGGGAGCACCACCGGTAAGATCCACCACTTGAATATCCGTTCCTTTTAAAGCATTCAGGCAATGCTGAAAGGTCTCTTTGGTCATTATTTCCTTACGATCGGGCCCGGCATCTACATGGCAATGCTTGCAGGTCATGTTGCACATGTAGCCTACATTCATCTGGAAAACCTTAATTCCAGTTGGTTTCAAAGGCAGGAGATTTATTTCCTTCAATTTTTCCCTGAATTTGGGAACGCTTTTAATTCTCTCGTTGTGATTATTCAGGATTTTCAGCTGTTCTTGAGGGTCGGCTAAAAGATGTCCCTGAACTTGTAAAGATTTTATCATCTAAAATTTTTTGATCTAAAGTTAATAATGTATTCCTATACCTGTAAAATTTATCTCCCCTACAGTTAATCAAACCTCCCATTAATTAATGAGAACCACCTTACTTACATCGAAAGGTCTTTTACGTTATTCATCATCTGCACGCCATGCACCAGTGATGAACCTCCACGAATTGCTGCGGAAACATGCACTGCCTCCATCATTTGTTCCTCGCTTGCGCCTGATTCCAGGCTGCCGGTTGTATAGGCATCAATACAATAGGGGCATTGAACAGTATGGGCTACCGCTAATGCGATGAGGGATTTCTCTCGTTTTGTGAGGGCCCCCTCTTCAAAAACTTCATTATAGTATTCAAAGAATTTTTTCCCAAGCTTTTCCTGGAAGTCTGTAATATCACCGAATTTTTTCAAGTCTTCTTTTTTGTAATAGGATGTATCCATTTTCGATTGAATTTTAATTTTTCACAGTAGATTGCGGGAATAAATAACTGAGACACAGCTAAAAACTCCCATTTATTTTTCTTTAAGGAAGCCAATATATATTAGAAACAGAAACTTTATTAGACAATAAGACATTAGTAGTAGTAACTGTTAATTTAAAGTATAATCACATAATGAAGACATCTAAACTGCTATCTTTATTTATTATAATCGGCGCAATAATATGCTTTATGCCGGATGAAGCGTTTGCCCAGGCAGACAGTGATACAGGTGGAAATTTCGGTATTGGAGTAATGTTAGGTGAGCCTACGGGTGTTTCCGTAAAATCCTGGAATAATTCCCGCTCTGCATTTGGTCTCGGTGCTGCATGGTCTTTATCGGGATCTAATGAAGCCGTTCATCTGCATGCGGATTACTTACTCCACACCTGGTTTACCGGAGTTGACAGAGGCCGCCTTGCCTTTTATTATGGAATTGGAGCAAGAGTGATTTTTTCTGATGATGCAGAAGCCGGTATTAGAGTTCCTCTGGGCTTAGACTATATTTTTGAAGATGCGCCGTTGGATCTTTTTGTGGAAGCCGTTCCAATTTTAAATCTTACTCCAGATACTGATTTTGCCGGAAATGGAGCGGTAGGAATACGCTATTATTTTTAGAAAATCAGATCGGTTTATTTATTAACCGGCAGCAATATTATTGAATAAGTTTTTAGAGGGCAGGATTATTTCCTGCCCTTCTTTTACCAGGCAAATTTCTTCAAAAGATTTAAACTCCTCTTTAATCCTTTTATCCACATTAAGCAGGTAGTCATCTGTGCTATCAGGATCATGATGTGTCAGGTATAATTGCTTTACCTTTTCTTGTGATGCTAATTCGGTGATATATTCCCTTGCACTATGCCCCCAACCCTGTCTTTTTTGATACTGCTCTTCATTGTATTGGGCATCGTGGATTAAAATATCTGCTCCATGAATAAAAGCAGCAAAGTTATCTATGTATTCTTTTGATTCGATAGATCTATCGATGGGAAGCTCATTATCAGGTGCAAAAACAATAGTGTTTTCATTAATTCCCAGCTTAAAAATTGCCGTAGGAATAGTATGATGAGCCCACATATATTCAATTGAATAAGTACCAAAATCTTTTTTTTCCATCTGGAAAGTTTCGCAGTACAAATCAGCTTCTAACATATCTATAGATATCGGAAAATAGGTATCCGACATATGGCCCTGCAGGATTTCCTTACAACCTCCGACCTCTTGCGGGGGGATAAAAATTCTGAACTCATTTTTGTTGCTATAAAAAGGTTTAAAGAATGGAAAGCCCTGGAGATGATCCCAATGTGGATGAGTAATAAAAATATTCCCTTTAAGTGATTTATTTTCTTCCTGAAGTTCATTACCCATATTTCTGAAGCCAGTGCCACAATCTAAAATCAACATTTCATCAGTTCCGGGAATTGTAATTTGAAGGCAAGTAGTATTCCCACCAAAATGCATGTTCTCAACGTTTGCACAAGGTGTGGAACCCCGGGTTCCCCAGAATTTGATTTTTACTGGTTTATTCAATTTTTAATAGCTGAAAATATTTCAGTGTAAAGTTATGCTTTACAAAATAAGTATTTATTGAAGAGGTTTCTTCATATTAGAATTTTCTATTATGAAAAATTCAAAACCCTGTTCAGGATATTCTTTACCACTTTTTTTATTTATCCGTTCCTGATTTTAAAAAACATCTAAGGGTACTCTACTCCTCGTCATCTTTTAGATCATCAATTTTTCGGTCAAGTTCATACAGCCTTTCTCTCTTTTCTTCAATGGCGGCTTTAGCTTTATCAATTTTTTCCTGGAGCTCATCTCTTAGTACATTCCCTTTATTAGTTGGCTTAAAATACGTTTGAGCTTCCTCAAATTGTATCACTTCGCCCTCCAGCCTGGAAACATCTTTTTTGAGCTTCGAAACTTCTTTCTGATATTTTATAATTTCTTTTCTGGAATCAGGGCCAACACCTTCTTTAGCTAATTTTTTCTCCAGGCCAAGATCAGAACCCAGAGCCCGGTATCGCTCATAAATCACATCGCAGGCTTCCCGGTACTGCTTCCAGATTTTGTTCTTCATTTTGATTGGAACATGGCCGGCATCTTTAAACTCTTGCTGCAGTTTTTTTGCTTCTTCTACAGCTAAAGCAGGATCATCATGTTTTCCAAGCTCTCCCAGCTTTTCCAGAATTTCTTGTTTTCTGGACAGGTTTTCTTTTTGATCCTGTCGTAGTTCTTTAAAATTTGCACGGCGCCTGTCGTAAAACTCATCCATTGCACCTTTGAACTTTTTCCAGATCTTGGATGATCTTTTGCGGGGCACGGGCCCAATCTTCTTCCACTCGCTCATCAGGTTTTGCATCGTTTGATGGCCTGCATCAAAATTGTCAGTTCCTTTTGTTTCCTCGGCTTTTTGAATGAGAGCCTGCTTTTTCTCAAGGTTTTTCTCTTCCTGTTCTCTTAGTACATCAATATTTTCCGACTTCTTCTCATTAAAGGCGTCTGTTGCCGCCTTAAACAAGTCCCACATTTCATTTTCTTCTTTTTGCGGAAGATTGCCGGCATTTTTCCAGGCTTTATGCAGTTTATTCACTTTGCGTGCTGCCTGGGCAATATTTTCCTGATCTACAAGGGCTTCGGCTTCTTTAACCAGTTTCTTCTTTTTGCCTAAGGCTTTCTCGATTTGCTCACGATATTTTTTATCGTGCTTAAAGCGCAATTCACTAAATGCATCTTGGGCAGCATTAAAACGATCCCAAAGTGCCTGATTTTTTTCTGAAGGCACCCGCCCAACTTTTCGCCATTGAGACTGAAGTGCTTCAAACTCTTTATTCAACTCATCAAAATCTGCCTCTTCATTCTTTAGCTTTTCATTCAAGGCATCCATTTTATCAAGCAGCAAAAACTTCAACTCCAGGTTTTCTTCTTCCTGTTGAAGTTTCTTCACAAGCCGGTCTACTTTATGATCTTCAAATTCCTGCATCAGGTTTGCATACCGCTCATTCAGGTCATCAGCTTCTCCCGGCGGTAACATCTTAATAGATTCCCACCTGCCGCGAATCTGGCCTACTTCTTTCGTTGCCGTCCATTTTTCTTCACTTATTATTTCGGCAAGCGAGGCAAGTAACTCTTTCTTCTTAGCTAAGTTTTCCGCCTTCTTTTTATTCAGCTCTTCATAATGAAGTTTTTTCTTCTCTTCGAAACCGGAGCGGATAGATTGAAATTCATCAATGAGTTTTTTGCTTTCCTCACCGGCTGTATCCGGCCCTTCACTAAGATTCTGAGCAAGAGCTCCCAGTTCAGCAGATACAAATGCCCAGTCGGTTTGTACTACAAGTTCTTTAGCACGTTCAACAATTTTACTATAAAATTCTATGGCTTCAGCTTCAGTATCCTCATCAGTTTCACTCTCTTCTGATGTTTCTGATTCCGGATCTGCTTCAACTTCTTCGTCCTTCGGCTCTTGCTGAGTTGCTTCCCCGGAATCATCTTCTGCTGTATCAGAGCTTTCTACCGCGCCTTCTTCTTCAATTTCTCCCTCCGGTTCTTTCTCCTCACTCTCTTTTTCTTCTGATGCCTCTTCGGGTTTTTGCTCTACACCCTTTTCCGGATCTGATGTACCATTTTTTGGGGAATTATTTTCTTCCTCAACTTCAGCTTTGCCAGTATCGGCTGTTCCGGCTTCTTCTTTTAATGATTCTTCAGCAACTTTGTTTGTATTTTCATCGTTGTTTTCTGCTTCTTCAGAATCGATATTTTTTTGCTCCAGGTTCGACACTTCGACCTTCCTTTCCTCGTGGGACATTTAATTTACGGCTCATGCCTTCTTTATTAGAAAGGTTAAGATAATATATCTCCCCAATCTTTGGCAATTTTGCTTAAAAGAAAATAAACATAAACTATCACCGGAGTAAACCAGTCTATAAAATCATTTTTATTCCTGCTTATCCTGATGCACATAGACATCTCTTTGAGGAAAAGGAATTACGATTCCTTCTTTATCCAGCCCTTCTTTTACTTTTTCCAGATTATCCCAAAAGAAACCCCAATAATCTTCCGTTTTAGTCCAGGCCATTGCAGAAATGTTTAGGGAGCTATCAGCCAATTCGTTAAGTACAACGATTGGCTCCGGCAACTCAAGAGTGCGTTCATCAGAATTTATAACGCGAAGAATGACTTCCCGGGCTTTTTTAATATCTGAGTCATAGCTAATTCCTACATTAAATTTAGCACGTCTGGTAGGCTTCTCAGAATAGTTGGTAATGGGAGAATTTGCAAGCTGCCCATTTGGAATAATAACTGTTTGATTATCGGGAGTTTTAAGCACCGTATGTAATATATCGATACGTTCAACTGTTCCGCTTTTGCTTTGGCCTTCAATAAACTCCCCGACCCTGAATGGCTTAAAGAATAAGATAAGCACCCCACCGGCAAAATTAGCTAAGCTGCCTTGTAAAGCCAAACCAATGGCTAAACCGGCTGCACCTAAAATGGCAATGAATGAGGTCATTTCAATACCCAGCATGCTAAAGGCTGTAATGTAAACCATAACTTTTAGCAGAATCGAAGTCAGGCTTTTTAAGAAATTAACCAGGGCCTCATCCACCTTGCTTTTATAAAGCACATTCCCGACGCCTCTTGTTACATATTTTACTATCCACAAACCGACAATAAGTGTAACAATAGCCCCGAGTACTTTAAGGCCGTAGATGTAAGCAAGAGCCAATAGTTCCTCTGAACCCAGGCTGTTAAAATATTCCATTAGAGTGGTTTTTAATGTTGATAAAGAAATCGGTTTTTGAAGCTCATAAGTTGTCTTTATTAAAGAACAAAAAAAAGGAAAGACTTATCATCTTTCCTCTCTATCATTTATTATTGGTTTTGATTCGTGGCTTTTAAAGCTCGTTTATCTCTTTCCTTATTTCATCTTTACTTTTCCCAAGTTTTTGTTGCAGCCTTCCAAGCATTTCCTCTTCTTTACCTTCAGCATATTTAAGGTCATCGTCGCTGAGTTCAGAATACTTTTGCTTCAGCTTGCCTTTTACTTCGTTCCAGTTACCTTTTACTTGTAAATCTTCCATTTTTTCTCTCTCTTTCTTTAGAATTATTGGTTTTGATGTTACTCTTCAAGATGGCTTCGCAACATCCATGCTGTTTTAGAATGGATGGTTAGCCGCTCAGTTAATAAATCCAATGTTGCTTCGTCTTCGGCAGCATTGGCTGATTTTAAAACTTCTCTTGCAGTTCTAATTACCTGCTCATTGCTTTGTGCAAGCCGTTTTATCATTTCTTTGGCCTTTGGATGGTCGGTGTCTTCTTCTATGGATGTTATCTCAATAAACTCCCGGAATGTTCCAGGTGCACGAAATCCAATAGCTCTTATACGCTCAGCTATTACATCAACAGCTTCGGCCAATTCGGTATATTGCTCTTCGAACTGTTCGTGCAATTGGTGAAATAATTCTCCGGTTACATTCCAGTGATAATTGTGAGTTTTCAGGTATAACAGGTATGAATCCGCTAAAACCTTTGACAGACCTTCTGCTATTTTCTCCCGATGTTCCTCAGAAATACCAATATTTACTTCCATTGTTGATACTCCATTTAATACTGCATTCTTCATAAGCTCAAATAATTTTGATTATTTCAGTTATTACAACAATTATGGATGCAATTGGTTCCTTTTTTTAGAGTTTTATAATCCCGCAGTTCTATCCTGTCCTTGATTTGCAGCTTTACTCTCAGAAATAAAAAAAGCCCGCCTTCAAAAGAAAGCGAGCTTAATTTCTATTAAAAAATCAGGAACTTAATCTTCTATATCATACACTTCTTTCAGGATAGCTTTGGCGTTGGAATCTTTTCCCTGCATTACCCGGTGCTGTAGATTGGTGATGATCTCGGATTGTGCTTTTTCATACGCTTCTTCTTTTGCATCTTTCTCTGTATTTGTCCTGATTAGGTCGTAAATATCATCAGCACGCACTACGCTGTAGATATTATCCTCATTAAAAGCGTGGGATCGCAGCTCTTCAAATTCTTTAAAAACTCTGGGAAAATCTTCGCTTCCTTCGCCGCGGGTGATAATTTCTACGTGCTCTGGGCCTTCGGCACTTAAAGGGGTTTTGCAGAGATAAAAAAAGTTATTCTGGTATTGCATCTGCTATTGTATGTGTGAGTTCAATTTATTTGCTGTGCCAATATAACAATTCGCTATAAAATTTATTGACTTCTCTTTGGAAATATATTCTGCTAATAGTGGACACTGAATTAATTCATAATCCCTTTTTCGCATTAAACCCACTCTTAAAAATTCAATAATTCAGGTGTTACCATTCCGGTAATCTGGCACGTTCCGGGGTGAATGGTTTTCCAGGTTTCAGCAAAACTCTCCAGGGTTACCAGTGCTGTAGTTGACATTTTAACAGCAAGCTTATTATTTACTCCGGCTAGTATTCCTGCGGTTTTTTCCAGCAACGGATTATGGCCAATGAGCATAATTAGTTCATGCTCATCAGGTGCGTTGTTAATAGCTTCTAAATAATGCATTTCCGAACCGTAGTAAAAGCTCCGGTTCCAGGAAACAATATTCTCATCCAATAAAGCGCCTTCGGCAAACAAATTACAGGTTTGGCGTGCTCTTTCGGCTGGTGATGAAATAAGCAATCCCGGCATATTCCCACTTTTATGGAAAAATTTACCCATAGCATAAGCATCTCTAATACCCTGATCAGAAAGTGGCCGGTCGAAATCTTGCAAGGAAGAATTATCCCATCCGGATTTTGAGTGGCGCATTAATATTATCTGCTTCATAGTTTGTATTGTGAATAATTTATTTTCCCGGAAAAGTGCTAAAAATCTGCGAGGGGGCGTATAAAGTGAGGGCCACTCCTCGAATTACCATAAATGCTGTCATCGCCATCCATAGCGCGTGAATGCCTACAAATGGCTCACTTATATAATAAACAGGTACAAAAAATAAAGCGGTAGCTAATAACATTGAGTTTCTCATAGCGGCAGTAGCTGTAGCACCAATGTACACACCATCCCAAATAAAACATACACTGTTTACAATAGGAGCCACTATCAACCATATAACCACGGTTGCTGCAACCGAAATTACTTGCTCTTTGTTGGTGAACAGAGCTATTATCTCTGTATCAAAAAGTGCGTAAACTGTAGTTCCCAATAAACCCAACCCTATTCCCCATAACATATTAGCCTTCACGGCCTGTTTCAGTTTTATCAAGTCTCCGGCACCTTTGAAACGACCTACCAGGCTCTCCGCTGCGAAAGCAAAACCATCGGTACCATACGAACTTATATACCACATTTGCAGTAAAATAGTATTTGCGGCAAGTATAACATCTCCCATCTCTGCCGACTTTGCAGTAAAAAATGCATAGGAAAATATCAGACACAGCGTACGAATTACAATGTCTCTGTTAACGGTAAAAAATTGTCTTAATTCTTTCGGTTCAATAAGTTCTTTAAGGCTGATGTTCAATTTCACCCCGCCATATTTTTTCTTATACAGGAAAAGAGCAAGGGCCAGCCCCAGGAAACTTGCCACTAAACTTCCGGTTGCCACGCCATCTACAGTCATATTAAATTTAAAAACAAAAATCAGGTTCAATATGATATTTGCCACATTCAGGAAAATGGTAATTATCATAGGATAGGTTGAGTTTTGCATTCCCAAAAACCAGCCGTTTATTCCAAAAAGTGCCAGCGTGGCAGGTGCCGCAAAAATGCGAATGTGATAATACAGCCGTGTATATTCCTCAACCTCGGGGGAAGCATTTATCAGGTACAGAGATGTTTCTATAATGGGATATTGCAGCAACAGGATAAGAATGCTGCTAAATCCCGCAACAATTAATACCCGCATTAAAATAATTCTTGTCCTTCGTTCCTGTTTTGCTCCATAGGCTTGAGCAACCATCCCCGTAGTGCCCATTCTCAAAAAACCGAAACCCCAAAAAATAAAATCAAAAATAATACTGCCAACCGCTATGGCTCCCAGGAAATAAACATGTTCTAACCGCCCAACAACAGCCGTATCAACTGCCCCAAGCAAAGGCACAGAAAGATTACTCACTATATTGGGAATGGCTAATCGAAGAATTTTCCTGTTCAACTTCCTTCCTTCTTCCCTGATTTTTTGGTTTTTAAATCAAAAGCTGTAACTGAATTATGGATTTTCATTATTCAGCTCCTTCCACAGTTGCATATCTATGAGTGTGCATGTATTTTCTTTTTTGAAATTTTTTTAGGGATCGAAAATAACATTTTAACTGAAAGCCTTCGCATGAATATTGAACAGCGTAACAAAATTTTAACCATTGTACTTGGACTTGTAATTATTGGCCTCTCTTATTGGCTGTATGATTCTTTGGTAACACCTTATAAGGTAGTCGAAGAAGAGCGGGCACTAACTGAAAAGGTTCGTCAGCGTATGCTGGATGTAAAAGATGCTTTAATCCAATACGAAACCCGTAATAATGAATTTCCTCCAACCGAAGGCGGTTTGGACAGCTTGGTGAATTTTCTTGAAACCGACTCTATGATGGTTTCAAGAGGTGACACATTATTTGGCAGGACATTTGCAAATTACACACCAGATTCACTCATCTTTTCACCGCGTTCTCCAAACAACAAATTCGAGTACACATTAAATGATACTCTTCGTCCCAATATTTATCTACTTGAAGATCCTGATACTGATGATACAGTAGGTAGCCTGGAACGTACTACGATGAGAAATGCTCCTAACTGGAATTAATGGATGAACCCTCTGCAAATTTAGGTGTTTGTTTTTTCTCAGATCGCCTGTTCTACTCGATCAACGATCCTGAACACGACAAACACCTTTTGCGGATTGGATCTTTTGATTTCAATTTCAATGTAATTGATGCCATTACCGGGCAGCATGAGGTACATTTCCCGCACATCCTATCCACTTTCGAAAGTTTCCGTACCCAGTATAATATAAAATCGGTGCGAGCTCTTACTCACCCATCCCACGAGTGCTGGACTGTTTTCCCAAGGGTGGTATATGATAATGCCGATGAACGTGAAGATCACCTGGCTATTCTAATGAAAGGCATAGACCGGAAAGTTATTGAACCTACCTGGCACAGCCTTAGTAATAATGAACACCGCTTTTTATGTGTTCGGCGGCGAAACCTCATGCAGGGATTTGATGAACTCACTACTCAGGTAGCCACGACCGATTTTAACAGCGATTTTGAAATGGCCCAAAAATGGTCGGGTTTTGCCAAACCGGGCGGCTCATTTCTAATGATTGGATGCCATGAGAACGTAATTTCAGTGACTTCTTTTTTGCTGGGAAAATTCAGGGCGGCAACTTATCTCTCCTTCGACCAACCCGAGGACCTGCCTTACCACTGGCTGCAACATGCTGCACATTCGAGCTGGATGCGCGGTATTCACGAGACTATTTATCTTTTTGGGCATCAATGCCACGAAGTAGAACAGGCCCTGCAAGGTTTTTGGGATGATTCTGCCGATATCATCAACCTCAATACTCTCCAAAATATAGGTGTGGAAGCAGAGGAAGAAACCTATGGTTTTGATTTGGCCGCCGCTTTTCCAGCCATTTTACTTAGCCTCGACTTCTAAATTTGTATTTTTTGAATTGTAAGATTATGAATACCATTACACTAAGTAGCTTGTAATCCAAAATTTATACTCTTGAATCTATAATTTTCTCATGCGGATTATCACAGGAAAATTAAAAGGCCGGCGAATTCACATCCCCAAAGGGCTGGAAGTGCGTCCCACTACCGACCGCACCAAAGAAAGTATTTTCAATATTATTGATGCAAGGGTTTATCTGGATGGAGCTATGATTTTAGACCTTTTTGCGGGATCAGGAAGTCTGGGTTTTGAAGCTATTTCGCGTGGTGCTAAAAAAGTAACCGCTGTTGAATCTGATCCAAAAAATGCAAAGAATATCCAAAAAACGGCGGAACAGTTTGATGTTGAGGATCAAATCAGAGTGGTAACCACCGATGTTCTTCAATATATGAATGGCATGCCTTTACCTCATCACTTCATCTTTTGTGATCCGCCTTATGAGTATGCTTTTGTGAATGAGATAATTGAAGCCATTCTCACACAAAACTGGTTATCGGAAGAAGGCTGGTTTATTTTTGAGCACGATAAAAAGCATCGTTTTAAAGAACATCCCCACTGTTTCTTTTCAAAATCGTATGGACGTACAATGGTTAGTATATTTCAGAAGCATCCGGTAGATTAACCCAAAAAACCACGCTCATGAAAACTATAGCATTATATCCCGGCTCTTTCGATCCTCCTACCAATGGACATCTTGATATATTAGAACGTGCCACTAATTTATTCGAGCGCATAATTGTTACCGTTGCCGTTAATAATGAAAAGAAAACGGTTTTTTCAGGCGATGAGCGGGTGAGCCTCATTAACGAGTGCATTGCAGATAAAAGCTGGGCACAGAAAGTAGAAGTAACGCAATTTTCGGGTTTGTTGGTAAATCATGCCCAGAAAATGAAAGCCAATACCCTGGTTCGTGGTGTTCGCCAAATTTCAGAT
>JBBDNN010000097.1:0-11936 GCA_040877545.1 Balneolaceae bacterium | reverse complement strand
CACCGTATTTCCTTTTTCGAAGGCAATGCCCAAACCATCTGGTGGTATTCTACCCGACAATGTAGTCCAAGCGGACGCTTGAACTAGTTTGTTTTTTTACATCTGCAATCAAAAGTTGCTGGTCGTTAATCGGGCTTGTTTCATGAGCGCAATGGTGAGGATGCGGAAGAGTAAATATTTGGGGAATTTACTTTTTTGCTAACACCGCTTCGCTTCTTATGGTTGCACAGAGTGCTTCAAAAGCCTCGGTTTTTGAAAGATATGCTGAAGCTCCCGCATTTCGCATTGCCTGTGCAACAGATCCTTTTTCGTGCAATGACAGGCCTACAATTCGCACATTTTCTATGTTAGATACTATTTTACGGGTAGCATCAATTCCATTCATTACGGGCATATCAACATCCATTACAATCACATCAGGACGATTCTCGCGAGCTAAATTTACAGCATCTTCGCCATTCATTGCTTCCGCGATCACCATCAGGTCCTCCTCCTGTTCAATAATTCTCCGGAGCCCTTTTAACATCATTTTATGGTCATCAACAAGCAAAACTTTAATCTTATCGGAATCTTGATAGGAGATTTCGGCTTGCCGGGCCGGACCGTTTTTTCGGCTTGATAGTTCATCCCCTGCTTCTACTAATAATGGTGCAAAAAGATTTACAGTGGTCCCTTCTCCAGAAGTGGATTTAATCTCTACTTTTCCACCTAACAAATCCATTCGCTCCCGAATATTAAAAAGGCCGAATCCTCCCTTGTTTAAATCGAGTTTTTCTTTAGTAGCATCAAAGCCTTTGCCTTTGTCCTGGACAGAAATTAGTACTTTCCCATCAATACGAGAGATGCGAATATGAGCTTTTTTCACTTGGGCATGTTTAACAACATTAAAGAGTGATTCACGCACGCTTTGTAGCAATGCGGTGATGATTTCCTGGCTCAGCGGCTTGGGCTGCTCGTCCTCTGAGATGGAAACTTCCAGCCCATGTTTCTGCATTTTTTGAGCAACCCATTCTACAGATGCTACAATATCTTCTTGATCAAGCGAAGGCGGGGGCTTCAGGTCAGACATTAACTCTCGTGTATATGAAATAGCCTCGTTAACCAAACTGGTAATTTGATCCAGGGCTGATCCATCTGCTATTTTTCCTTCTACCAGATCAAGTTCCATTTTGCACATAGCCAGAAGCTGGCCAAGGTTATCATGCAGGTCAGCCGCCAGTCGGTGTCGTTCCCTTTCTTCAGCCTTACTTAACTGTGATGCCAGTGATCGCAGTTGATCCTGATAAGATAAAAGCGCCGAAGTTCGTTGCTCCACACGTTCTTCAAGAGTTTCATTTATTGACTCCAGCTTTTCCTCTGCCCGTACCCGTTCAATAACATCTACCGCTTGCCGTGTATAAAGATCAAGAATTCTCAACTCCCTTTCAGTCGGCCGGTGGGGCTGCTTGAAATGCGTAGAAAGGACGGCAATAAGTTTTCCATCCCGCCCAAAAAGTGGCGTGGATTGTGCCGCGCGATATCCCAATTTTTTAGCCAAAGGGCGGTGATCTTTATATTCGGGATCTGATTCAACATCTTCTAATAAGGTCCTGCCTTTTTCCGCTAATGCTCTTCCGTAAGGGGTTGAAGATTTGCTGGTAATAAGCTCAAAAAGCTCAACCTGTTTAGTATTAAATCCATGTGTGGCAACCGGCACAAGGCCTTTCTTTTCGGTGTCATAAACCTGAACTGTGCCAAAATCTGCCTCAAGTAAAGTGATGGCAGCATTCATAACTTCTTCCAGTGCATCTGATATATTAGGGGCGGCTAATAGCTGAGTGTTTAATACCTGTAAACGGTGCATGGCATCAGCTTCTTCAGTTAAAGCTTCTTCTGCCCTTTTTTGCTCAGTAACATCATTGAAAATTACAGCAATTTTTTTCTCTTGCCGCCCCCCCGTTTTAAAGGTATATAAATTAAGTATACGTTCAGGGGAGTCAAAGGAAATTTCGAAACGCAATGGCTCCTGGGTCTCCAGTACATATTCATAATTTTCAATCCACTCAGGTTCAATGTCAGGGAGTATTTCCCGAAGGGTTTTACCTACAGGATCAGGCATTCCTGACTGCCATTCAAAAGCGGGATTTATTTCTATATACCGGAAATCACTGGGTTCTCCTTCACGATCAGGTACTTTTTCTAAAATGCAAAAGCCTTCATCAATTGAATTAAACAGGTTGCGATATTTCTTCTCGCTTTTGCGCAATCGCTTTTCGGCACGTGCATGCTCAACGGCCGACCAGGTACGTTCTGCCGTTTCTTCAATTATGGCTATATCCTCTTCGCTCCAGTGGCGTACCTCTGATTGCTGAACACCAAGAACAGCAATAAGTCTGCCTCTTTTAAGAAGGGGAACCGTTACATGGGCACGAACCTGAATAGACTCGTAAGCTGCCTGTTGTTTAGAAGTTATATTATCATCTTCCTGAATATCATTTACTACAACGGTTTTGCCTGTACGCAGTATTTTTAATAAATCCGGATCATGATCATGTAGATTTAAAAAGCCTGCTATACTGGGCACACCGTCTGCATAATCCCGTTGAATCACTACCCTTCCATCCCTCTCAACTTCCCCGTAGCCGGCCCTGCTGGTGTTAAGATGTTCAGCTAATATTCGAGTGGCTTCATCCTGGATGGCTATAGGATCATAAAGGGGACGAAAAGCATCATTTAAGTTAGTAAGGAAAACTGCACGTTGCTCATTTTTACGCAATAATAATTCAATTTTCTTCCTATCGGTGATATTCCTAAAAAGTACAGCTACTCTTTGTTGATTTAAATTACCGGTTGGAAATGCACGAACTTCAAGTGTTCGGTCTACTTCGCTTAAATATTCTTCAAAATGAAAGGAATGGCCGGTTTTAACAACTTCATTGTAGGTATCAATCCATTTCTGCTCAATATTGGGGAATACTTCACGTATGGTTTTACCCTCTACATTAGCAATTCCAGATTGACGTTTAAAAGCCGGATTGGTAATCAGATATCGAAATTCATTTTGCTCGCCGGGAGAGGTATCCATTTTCTCGAGAATACAAAAACCTTCTTCAATAGACTCAAAAATGGTGCGATAACGTTCTTCACTTTCAAGAATGGCCATATGAGACCTGTCACGCTCCAATGCAACACTGGCCATGTCAGTTCCAAAATCAGCAATTCTAAGCTCCCATTCTGTAGGTTTACGGACTTCATCAAAACACAACATAAAAGAGGCGATGGCTTGGCCTTTTTGGTCAAAAATGGGTGCCGAATGGCAGGCTTTAATTCCGTGGGCAAGGCAGAGTTCCCGCCAATCTTCCGACCATTTTTCATCTTCTTCTATATTTGAACAGGTAACAGGTCTGCCACGGTAAATGGCCTCACCACAAGTGCCGATTGCAAGATCGTTTATGGGAGCACCTTCAAGTCCTTCACTAAATGTGTTGCGATGGTCAGGACTAATTGGATACTTCAAAACCTGACGTGCCTCGTCTGCAAGAATGATAGAAGCCCGAGCCGTTGAATTGAGCCCCGGAACAATGCTGCACAAATATGAGAGGCAATCCTCCAGCGGGTAATCTGAGGCAATCATTTCCAACAAATGATTTTGCTCCTCCTGTATCTGTTCTGCCCGTTTTCGATCAGTAATGTCAATCAACATATTTACACCACCAATTATTTCCCCCTCATTATCCCGTAATGGAGAAGCATTTGCAGAAAACCAGATACGATCACCATCAGTTCGCTCGATGATAATTTCTTTACCTTGAATATTTCTTCCTTTCTTTAAAGCTACCGCTATTGGACATACTTCATGCGGCATTCTTGTACCATCCGGATAGTAAAATTCCCAATTTAAATACCATTTATCAGAGCCTAATTCTAGTTCTTTCACAGAAAATTTAACCGCTTCCTTATTATAATGGGTGAGGAGACCTTTAGCGTCGGTGGTAAAAACAGCCATCGGTAAAACATTTATAATTTCGCGAAACAACCCTTCATTTTCTTCTAAGTGGTAACCAGCCCCAGCGGATTTTTCTGTTGCAACAGCGAAGACGCCTGAAGTTCTGTCGTTTTCACCTGGAATAGGATTGAAGGTGAATATGAAATCTTTCAAGGGATCTCGTGAAAATAATTTCAGTTGTAGGTTCGTAGACTTTTGTGCCTCTCCAGTATTCATTACCCGCTTTAAAAGAGGACTGACTTTATTCCATTTTTCAGAAAAAGCTTCCCTGGCCGGATATCCAATTAAAAGTTTTTCGCCGGTATATTTTTTCCAGGCATCGTTATAGAGGAGGATGAGATCACTCCCCCAAAAAATGCAAATGGGAGTAGAACTCGATGCCAGGCAAATATCCAATATAGCATGTAATTTTTGTGGCCATTTCTCTCTTGTACCAAGGGATGTTTTCGACCAGTCTTTGCTTCTTGTCAGTTTACCCATTTCGTGTTCATCTACAGGCTTAATATTTTTCATCTCTGCCATTGATGCCAATTATAGGGTTGCAAAATTTTTTATACACCGAAAAAACTACAGCCATAGACTGATAAAAAAACAACGAGAACAAAAAAAATAGCGTTCCTTATAACTCTTTGTGTTACAATATAATAATATTTAAAAAGAGTCATAGAGAGGCTTGCAGATAACCAAATAAGATTCGGAGAGAGAGCAAATTTATATGTGCAGAAAACTCTTAATTTCAGAGAGCAGCTATTTTTTATCTAATTCTGCGAGATCCGGTAAAACTCGAAAAGAAGCATGCAATAAAGATCGAATTTCCTCTTTTTGATATTATCGGCATCATGCCAAGCAGTATTTTGGCAATTACCTGAAGGTGGATATAAAACGTAGAGGAAAGAATAAATTAAATCACCCTGTCAGAGTGATTTAATTTCATGTGAGAAGTTGGCAGGTGGAAATAATCATCAATCAAAAACGATAATCATAATTCAATATCTAAACGTCATTCAAAGCTTCATTCAGTGCCTGCAAGCTTTTCTTGGCATCACCGAAAAACATCTGGTTTTTTTCTGTATAGAAAAGCGGGTTATCAATACCGGCATAACCGGGGCTTAAGCTTCGTTTGAAAATTACCGTTCGTTTGGCTTCATCCACATTCAGAATGGGCATTCCATAAATGGGACTTCCCGGGCTTGTTTTTGCCATGGGATTTACTACATCGTTTGCTCCAATAATTAATACCACATCTGAAGTTTTAAACTCCGGGTTGATTTGATCCATATCATACAACTGATCGTAAGGGATATCGGCTTCGGCGAGGAGCACATTCATGTGTCCGGGCATTCGTCCCGCTACGGGGTGAATTCCATATTTCACCTGAACACCGCGCTCTTCCAATTTGGTAGCCACTTCCTTAATAGCATGCTGAGCCTGGGCAACTGCCAGCCCATAGCCAGGCACAATGATTACTTTTGAAGCATAAGCCACCTGTATGGCCAGATCATCGGCGAAGGTTTCTCGAACGGTTTGATCTCCATCGGTATCCGAAGCACCACCAGGTCCGCTATCACCGCCAAAAGATCCGAAGATCACATTTCTGAGCGAGCGGTTCATAGCTTTACACATGATTTGCGTGAGGATAAGGCCGGCAGCTCCAACTAATGCACCAGCAATAATGAGCAGGTTATTTCCGAGAACAAATCCAGCCATTGAAGCAGCAATTCCCGAATAAGAGTTCAGCAGGGAAATCACCACCGGCATATCCGCTCCGCCAATTGGAATGACAGACGTGATGCCAATCAGTAAAGAAACACCCAGTATAATCCAGAAATAGGTTTGGTTGGTGGGATCAAGTGTGAATAATACTATCAAAACAACCACACCAATCATAGAACCAATATTTATGATATTAAGTCCGGGAAAGGTGATGGCGTTACCCGAAATAAATCCTTTTAGCTTTCCAAATGCGATAAAACTTCCGGTGAAAGTAAGTGATCCAATAAAAATACTTAATCCGGTGGTAACAAGGCTGTCGGGAGAAATTAAAGCTGGGTCAACAGTACGAACAAGCTCGCCCCAGGCAACAAGTGCGGAAGCGCCGCCGCCAAATCCGTTAAATACTGCAACAAGCTCCGGCATAGAAGTCATGGCTACCTTTTTAGCCAGAATAACTCCGATCAAACTGCCAATAACCACACCGGCAATTATATATTCAAAAGTGACAATTTGCAGGTCGAATAAAGTGACAATAATCCCGATGAACATACCTGTAGCTGCAAATTGATTTCCCTTTCGGGCGGTAGCGGGAGATCCCAGTAATTTCAATCCGCGAATAAAAAAAGCGGTAGCAATCAGGTAGATAATTTGGATGGTATCAGGTAAATAAGGAAGAATGAATTCAGGCAAAAACTGGCTCATTTCTCATCCTCCTTCTTCTTGAACATTTCAAGCATACGGTCGGTAACTAAAAAGCCGCCCACCACATTAATGGAGGCAAAAATAATGGCTATAAAGCCCAGGATTTGCCCTGTTTGTCCCCCAACACTACCTGCTACTATAAGCGCACCTACTATGGTAATTCCAGAAATGGCATTCGCGCCAGACATCAGTGGAGTATGTAGCGTGGGTGGAACTTTTGAAATAAGTTCAAAGCCAATAAAACAGGCCAGAACAAAAATAAATAAAGAAAAAATTAAAGCTGACATAGTGGTTGGTTATTGAATCAATGTTATTGGTTAATGGTAATTTTTGGATAATCGGTATTCATTTCTAAAAACCGATTAACGAATAACTATTAACTATTTTTCAGCATCGGTGTTATAATTTGGCCCTGATGTGTAACCGTGGCATTTAATAGTATTTCATCTTCAAAATCAAAATTAGCTTTGCCATCCTTCACCAGTAAATTTAATAGAGCTAACATATTTTTTGAATATAGCTTACTGGCATGATTAGATAACTGGCTCGGCAAATTCACCGGCCCGACAATTTTCACATTACTCGCCACTATGGTTTTACCGGCTTCTGTAAGTTCACAATTCCCTCCATTTTCAGCAGCCAAATCTACAACAACTGATCCCGGGGTCATATCGGCCACCATTTCTTTAGTAACGAGAAGCGGTGCCGGCCTTCCAGGTATAAGGGCAGTAGTAATTACTATATCCGACTTCTTTACATGCTCATGAATCACTTCCCGCTGGCGATCCTGATTTTTCTGTGAAAGCTCTTTAGCGTATCCGCCCTTGGTTTCAGTTTCTTCTTCCAGCGGAACCTCTACAAATTTAGCTCCTAAACTTTCCACCTGCTCTTTCACCACAGGCCGAACATCAAAAGCCTCGACCCGTGCTCCAAGTCGCTTACAGGTTGCAATTGCCTGAAGGCCGGCAACACCGGCACCTAAAATAAGTGCTTTGGAAGGAGGGATGGTACCTGCTGCGGTCATCATCATTGGCAGGTATTTATCCAGTTCATTGGCGGCGATAAGAGAAGCTTTATATCCTGCTATAGAGCTCATGGATGAAAGAGCGTCCATATTTTGGGCGCGGGAAATTCGGGGAATGGCGTCCATTCCCAAAGCAGAAATATTAAGTTCTTGTAAGGTTTTCACCAACTCAGGATGCTGCAATGCCCAAAGAAAACAAATTAGAATGGCGTCTTTTTTTAGCTTTTGAAGTTCTTCGACAGAAGGAGTTTGAATGCATAACAGAAGATCCGCTTTACTAAATACCTTGTCTCTTCCCGAGGCAATATTGGCGCCTGATTCTTCATAATGTGAATCAGGAAAGCTGGAGGAAATTCCGGCACCAGATTCAATCCAAACTTCCAGGTTATTTTCGACAAGTTGTTTTGCCACTTCAGGTGTAAGTGCCACCCGGCGTTCATACTCCGCTGTTTCCTTTAAAACTCCAACGATCACTAATTTTCCTCCGTTAAAATGTTTAGAACAACTTAATGAAATCAGTTAAAACCGCAAATATGGCTGGGAGCGCTTTTTTGCAATCAGGCAGAGGGTGGGAGAATCACTAAAGATCAAATATGCGCGTAAACATGATCTTCTTTATTTTAAGAATTAAGCAAAAAGCTTTACCCTTGTTATAATTATCCAATGATAAAAAAGAAAATGAATATATCTACAAAAGGGTCGAATAATTATGTTCAGAAAATAATGCTCATATTATTAATCTTCGTTGGGTTCAGTTCCTGTAAAGGTAATGATGTAGATATGGGAGATACTTTTCCGCAGGAAATGCATGGTGTTTGGGAAAATGAAATTGCTAATGATTTTATGATTGGATGGCTAATTGAAGATACAACCATCAGCTTGTGGTCTAAATTCCAGGGGAGAGACTGCTATAGCCTGGCAGTACTCGCAGAGTTAGATTCCTATCGTGGAGATTCTTTTATTCTGCAAATGTATGAAGATGGAATACCGGAGGAAGCATCAGTACATCTATCTATTGAAGGTGACCTGCTTATATTTGAGCTCGATGATAATTCAAGTGCAAAATATATACGTTCAACATTCTCGAAAAGTGATTTAGCTCCCATTTGTGAAGACTCAGAAGCAAAATTGAAATAAATCGGTTAAGGAGAATTCAGTGCTAAAACAGAATATAAACAGGGGAATTTTCATCCCTGATTAAAGCTGTGACTCGTAGATTTTTTTATTGATTTTTTTGCCATAAAAATTATTACTCTGATAGAGAAATTCTATTTATTCCAGAGATTTTACCCTTCTTTTTATACAGTAAAATCTTATCATTGAGAGGAATTAAAAAAGGATATTTCTATGGAAGACATTGCAGGAAAAACATTTAACGTAGTAATAATCGGCAGCGGGCCAGCCGGATTAACAGCAGCTTTATATGCCGCACGGGCTGATTTAAAACCAATCGTTTTTGAAGGCCCCGAACCGGGCGGGCAGCTAATGACTACCACCGATGTTGAAAATTATCCAGGGTATCCTGAAGGTGTTTTGGGGCCAAAGATGATGGAAGATTTCCGTGAGCAGGCAAAACGATTTGGCGCCGATTGCCGCTATGGCTATGTGAATGATATCGATTTCAGCAAACGTCCATACAAAATAACGGTTGACGAAAAAACAGAAGTGTTTGCCCATACCATAATTGCATCAACCGGAGCATCCGCAAAATGGCTGCACCTCGAAAGCGAGCAAAAGCTTCGCGGAAAAGGAGTATCTGCCTGTGCAACCTGTGATGGCGCATTTTTCAGAAACGAACATGTAGTAGTTGTTGGCGGCGGTGATACTGCAATGGAAGAAGCTACCTTTCTTACCAAATTTGCAAGCAAAGTTACTGTGGTGCACCGCCGGGATGAACTTCGTGCTTCAAAAGCAATGCAAAAGCGGGCTTTCAACAATAAGAAAATAGAATTCCTGTGGGACAGCGAATTAGTTGAAGTGCTGGGAGATCAGGTAGTATCTGGTGTAAAAATCAAGAATCTGAATTCAAAAGAAATTACTACCCTGGAGGATGTTACCGGCGTATTTGTTGCCATAGGTCACAAACCAAACACTGATCTGTTTAAAGGGGTGGTTCAAATGGATGAGGTTGGTTATATCCAGACGAAGGGGCAGTCAACTGAAACTGAACTTGCCGGTGTATTTGCATGTGGTGATGCGATGGATGCGGTATATCGCCAGGCTGTAACTGCTGCCGGAACCGGCTGTAAAGCTGCACTGGATGCCGAACGTTATCTTAGCGAAGAACTCAGTGAAGAAGCTATCGCCGAAGAGCATTGGAAGTAATTTAGTTATTAAGAGATTAAGAAAATAAATGAGTTATTAAGGGAATAAGTATTTCACTTAATAACTAAACTCCCATTAACTCAATCTCTACTTCTTCTTCCCAACAGTTTTCTCTTTTTCTTCCCCGGGTTTTTCTTCTTTTGTTTTTGATGTGGTATCGGAAACAGGTTCTGTTTCTTCCTCCTCCTCCTCATCGGTGATATCAATCACTTCTGCATCCACAGAATACTCATCTTCATCGTTTACTTCTTTTTCCACAAGGATGGTCATATCGTTGAGAAACATGGCAAACATACCGATGGCTGAAATTACCGGCGCCATTGCTCCAATTAATGCGGCACCGCCAACTCCCATAGTCAACTGAGTCTGAAATACAACTTTGCCTTCTTTGTTTTTGATGATAAGCTTTCGGGCGCTTCCCTCTTTTATTAATTCTCGGATTTTACTGATTACCTCATTTACACCGCCCTGAATCTCTTCGTAAACAGTTTTTGCTTTATTTTTTGCGTCTTCTTTTTTCATGATATGTGCGATTTATAAAATTTTTTGTAAGGAATGCTTTTCCCATCGCTCTAACTACGCAAAGACAACCAAAAAGATTCATGATCATATGTTATCCAGAGTATACTGCGCGTCCACCGTTGGTGTTGATGCCCGAATTATTGACGTAGAAACCCATCATACAAACGGCATGGTAAAGTTTTTCCTGGTAGGATTGCCAGACCGTGCCGTCAGTGAATCCCGCGATCGTGTGGAAGCAGCCATAAGAAATACCGGCTCCTTTTACCCATTGGGAAGAATCACAGTAAACCTTGCCCCAGCAGACTTGCCAAAGGAAGGAAATGCTTTCGATCTGCCCATTGCCGTTGGCATGCTGTCCATGTCCGGACAACTTCACACCGACAAACTCGACGATACAGTTATGTTAGGCGAATTATCGCTGGACGGTAAAATCCGGCCTATAAAAGGAGTACTTCCTGTAGCCGTTGAAGCTAAAAAGAAAGGTTTTAAATATTTAGTTGTTCCCAAAGAAAACGGAGGAGAGGCAGCGGTGGTAGAAGGCCTGGAAGTATTCCCTTTCGAACATATAAATGAGGTAAAAGACTGGCTGGAAAACCGCGGAAGCATGGAGCCGCTTCATGTAAATGTAGAGCAGTATTTTTCACAGAACGGGAAGTTAAATCCCCTCGATTTTAGTGACGTGCGCGGGCAGGAAAATGTTAAACGCGCGCTTGAGATTGCGGCATCCGGCGGGCATAATGTTATCATGGTTGGCCCTCCCGGCTCAGGTAAAACAATGATGGCCCGAAGGATCCCAACCATTCTTCCCGCCCTTACTTTAGAAGAAGCTTTGGAGACCACAAAAGTCCATTCGGTTTCGGGGATTTTAAAATCAGGAAAAGCTTTGATTACCTCCCGCCAATTCCGGGCACCTCATCATACAGTTTCGGATGTAGCACTGGTTGGTGGAGGAAGCATTCCCATGCCGGGCGAAATTTCTATGGCACACAACGGGGTTTTATTTCTGGATGAATTACCTGAGTTCAAACGAAGCGCCCTGGAAGTAATGCGCCAGCCGCTGGAGGATGGCTTTGTATCCATCTCCCGTGCACGTATGAGTGTTACTTATCCCAGCCGGGTGATGCTGGTGGCTTCAATGAATCCATCGCCTTCCGGAGACTGGCACGACCCGCAGGATATGAATGGAACTTCTTCACTCCAGATGCAGCGGTATCTGAGCAAAATAAGCGGTCCACTGTTAGATCGTATCGATTTGCATATCGAGGTAAATAAAGTGAGTTACGAAGAGCTTTCCGGCAAAGCTAAAGGAGAAACCTCCGACGGTATTCGCAAGCGTGTGGTGAAAGCAAGGGAAATCCAATCCAGCCGCTTTATGGGTATGAAGGGAGTGTATTCAAATGCACAAATGAGTACCCGCATGGTTCGTAAAGTTTGCAAGCTGGATGATGCAAGCTCCCAAATTCTCAAAAAAGCCATTACCTCACTTGGGTTGTCAGCCCGCGCCTACGACCGCATTTTAAAAGTAAGCCGCACAATTGCAGACCTGGATCATTCCGAAAATATCAAATCAAACCATGTTGCTGAAGCGATACAATATAGAAGCTTGGATAGAGAGGGGTGGCTGGGGTGATGAACATCGAACATCGAACTTTGAACTTTGAACAT
>JBBDNN010000096.1:0-12019 GCA_040877545.1 Balneolaceae bacterium | reverse complement strand
AGCTACCTTCCGGAAGTTGATCCAGAGGGTACTCGATACGCCCCCGCGTGTAATCATCTAAACTGCCCTCATAAAAATCGTTGAGGACGAACGACTGTTGTGGTTTGGTATCGATAGTAGCAATTATTTCATGTCCTACTCCTGTTCCTGTAGTGTTAATGCCTGATTGATCTTCAAGCTCTATGATTAGATTTGGTGAACTGTTGATAAGGCTTCCATTTACAAAACGCTCATCGTTTAAAAAAACATTCAATGCGGGTCCTTTTCCGTCATTCAGAGAATCGGCCTTCGGATTTATTCCGTTAAAATTAATTTTTGCAAATGAGCCGCCAGCAGTACTACCATTAGCATCAGTAAAAAATATAATACGGCCGGTTCCAGAGGAATAGTTTATATCTTTAGGTACCACAAAAGAGGAGATAAAAGTTCCATTTTCAACGGCTGCTTTTCCTTTAAATAGCACATCATTTTCTACCTGGTAACTACAATCTTCTACAAAGCTGCGGTTTTTTAAATAGCAACGGTTCTCTGCTACCCAGTTTCGGGTAACAGGCAAGCTAACACTCCTTGGTGCATCCAAAACTGTAATTGTTGCTTCACCCGAATAGCCGGTTAAAATATTATTTTCCTGATCGGTAACCTGGCCTGTTAGCGTAACCTGGTCTAAAGCCCGGACATTCAATGTTGTATCTTCGCCGGCTTCGGTATAATCATTGATGGTGTTTAAAGAGGCTTGGTTTTCGGGTAACCGAAATTTTGTAGCTGGGTCTCCTATTAAAATGAACTTCTTACTATTGCGGGATGAAACGATTAAAGATCCCCCAATCATAGCATTCTTGGAATTTCTGTATATGTCTCCCATCCTAAGCGCAGAACCATCATTATCTCTGCCTAACATGTGCTGAGACAGCGCTACGTTCAAACCAAAATTATTCCCGGTGCTAATACCGGGGCCTGTAAAAACTACTCTTGTGGTGGTAAATGCAGCCACAACTCCTCCATTTTCTGCAAAGAAAAGTTTTTCAGCTCCCGATTGTGCATCAATATCATCATATCTCCCGAACTGGCAGGTCGCAGTAACCAACACAGCCAGTTTATCTTCATTGGTAAGCGAAGGGATCATATCAGAAGTAAATAATTCCTCATCAGATAAAGTTTGCTCATTCCCATGGCCGGAATAATTGAGAACAAGGGTTCCGTTATTCATGGAATTCATAAACTCATCGGTAGCACCGGGAATTTGACGGCCCGAGCCGGTAATCTCTTCGGGATATGCAAATTCATATACTTTTTTGAGCCTGATACCCGGTTCAATGATATTCATCCTGTGGGCAGTTTCATCAGCATTTAGCACATGCAGATCCCGATTCCTTTCTACATCAGGGAAATCATCATCGGCTGCAAAAGTGAAGAGGTTTTGCCAAAGACCAGTATTGGCTGGATCTTCGTAGGCTTTAATTTTCTGAACAGCAATGGCTGCTTCTTCTTTTGTTTGGGATGAAATACGTCCAAGGCCGACATCCAAAAGTTCAGTATTTCCTGTTGAACCTGATCCAATTTCACCTTCATGATCGTCCAGAAACCCAAAAAAGTCATCAGTGGCAAAGGAACTTATCCGCCCCAAAGATTCTTTGCTCTGATAGGTGATGACATGATTTGTGAATCCATCTTCCATTATATTTTTGTAATCGAAGGTGGCGTCCCCAAAAAGTAAAAGATAGCGGGGCAGTGTCTGTCCGGCTGCCATTGCACGATCGTACAGAAATTTCACATAATCCCGGATAGCAGAAGGATCTACCGCACCACCTGAGAACTCATTCAGGATCTGTTTCTGGGTAACTACTACAGGAGTTAATCCATCATTATTAGCACGGTAATCGGCAAGTTCTTGCGCAGATTGTAAAAAATCATCTGCTGTAACAATAATGTAATCGGGATACTCTGAGATGCCATGAAGATTGGGGGTGTCAATTTCTTCACCTTCAGCCGGTGTATAAAAATTAGATTGAGCTATTAGCTGAAGATTATTCCCTGAATAATAATTAAAGGTATAATTTGAACCCGAACCGCTCACACTTAACAACTTTGGTGATGTTACCTCTGTAACATCCATTACAACAGGTTCCTGCGAGAAGCCTGAAAGTTGATACCGGACAATTTCGTCTGAGGCGCCATCGGCGGGAGAGTAAAAGAACAAACGATTATTTTTTGCTTCCAAATTCCGTTCAACAACAATACGGAGCCAATCTACAAAACCGGTAGAATTTGATTCGTTATGGTTAAAGCTGGCCTCCACTTCAAGCCTCCCGTTTTGAACTACAGGATTAATGGAAGTTGAAAAAGAGCGTGAAACACCAGCAGTACCTTCACTGCTATTATAGCCGCCGGATATTGACGGTATTGTTAGGGTTGCGGCACTTTCGCCATTCAACTGAATATTAAAGCTGTTGTTATTTTCTGATCTGCCAACAAATTGCCCGCTGATTCTGACTTCCGGATTTTGGGATATTCCTGCTATGGTATCGCGAAGCACAGTAGTCAGAACTCCATTACTGGACGCATTGAAACGCTGCCCCAACCAATAGCGCCCGGACTTTATTTTTTCCTCTGCTTTATACAGCTCCTCATCTTTCCAAATAAAATCATAAAAGGTGGAAATGTTTCTGGAGGAGGAAAGGCTGTTGTTAACGGCGGACAAGCGATCACCTTCTTGCTGACCTATAGTGAGAAATATAAATCTCTGATTGCTGTAAGGGTGAATTTGGTGCGAAAATTCATTTTCATCCCGAAGTACTTTATGAGGACTATTTCCATAAAAAAGCACCCGGTCGCCTGCGTTGAAATTGCCATCATTTTCACCTTGCACTAAGATTGGAATTTGAGTGAATTCCGATCTTTGTTCATTGTTAGCTTCAGGAAGTTGATATCCGTCTGTTCCCCAGATCTGAATATTTCTGGGGTTTATTGAATTGATATCAATTCCGAGACCTGAAAGGTATTCCGAAGAAAGTTCATAGATTCCATTTTTATCAACAGGAATTTTGTACCAGATACCTGATGACAAAGGATGATTTGAAGCAAGTTTAGCTACGGTAGTGGATGGGGTTGCTTTGTCTCCGGTTTTATAAACCCTCAACCGCAGTTTTCGAAGTACTTTTGCGTTATCCTCTCCGGTACGTACAATATTAATGTTCAGTGAACTGACCATTTTTCCCCGGTCATTTGCCGGTTGGGAGGATTCAATAAGCGGGGAACTAAGATCAGATAATGCTAAAACAGCAGCTTTTTCCGGGGTGATGGGTATATCCACATCAATCACAGATTGTTCTAACACCTGGTACTGAGGTGTACCTTTTACAACAGGTACAGTAACCCCATAAGGTGAGAGTATGGATAGCTTATCATTGATAAGCTCATAGTCTTTAAATGATTCAGTTTCTGCTACTACTTTTAGTTGCTGGGCTTGTACTCCCGTGGCAATCAATAAGCAAAGCAAACCACTAAGGTATAGTAGTCTGGTTACCATGTAAACTTAATAATTGAACAATATGCGCTTTAAAACGCTTCTAATTTTGTAGCAATATATCTATAGGGATAGATGTTTTTTTTAAGTTGACCTGTTAAGATAAGTTATAGCTTTTGCTATATGAGTTTATCGCTTGATAGTTGAAATAGTAACTTTTGCTCTATATACTCGATTGTTTGGTTATTCAGGTCTTGCTTATAATATGTTTGCACAACAATAATGTCAACATATAATTTCACATTCTTGAAAATGCCTGTAGTCAAATTAAAGCATTTGAAGTACTAAAGAAGAAGCACCACCACCTCCGTTACAAATTGCGGCACATCCGTAGGTTCCTTTTGTTCTTTTCAGCGCGTGGATAAGAGTTACTATTATCCGGGCTCCTGAACAGCCCAATGGATGACCGAGACTTACAGCCCCACCATGAATATTTACCTTTTCAGGATCGAGTTCCAGGAGTTGGTTATTAATCAACGATACCACCGAAAAAGCTTCATTAATTTCAAAGAGGTCTATATCCTCTATTGTCAATCCGGCTCTTTTAAGGGCGATTGGAATAGCGTCTGCCGGGGCAGTGGTAAACCATTCGGGTGCTTTTGCAGCACTTGCCTGGCCAATTATTTTGGCCAAAGGGGTAAGTCCAAGATCTTTTGCTTTTTCGGCGCTCATCACTAATACAGCGGCGGCACCATCATTTATACTGGAAGCATTGGCGGCGGTAACTGTTCCTCCTTTATCAAAAACGGGTTTAAGAGTAGGGAATTTCTCGAAATGGACTTTATCCAGTTCTTCATCTTTTTCCACTTCTGTTACATTTCCCTTTCTATCGGTTACTTTCATTTTGATAATTTCATCTTTGAAATATCCTTTTTCGAAAGCTTTTAAAGATCTTTTGTAAGAAGTTACTGCATACTCATCTTGTTGCTCGCGTGTAATACTGCAATCTTTGGCACATAATTCAGCTGCATTTCCCATTAAAAAATTGTTATAAATATCCCAAAGGCCGTCTTGTATGATGCCATCTTTAGCTTCTACATGGCCAAATTTAGATCCGTATCTATGCTTTGGCAGGTAATAAGGAACATTACTCATGCTTTCCATTCCCCCAGCAGCAATTATATCTGCTTCTTCCAGGCGGATCTGGCCAGCCGCAATCATTATAGCTTTCATACCGGAGGCACAAACTTTATTTACAGTGGTAGCCGGAGTTTTTTCAGAAAGTCCGGCTTTTAATGCAGCTTGCCGTGCGGGTGCCTGGCCGATGCCTGCACTCAATACATTTCCCATTATAACTTCCTGCACATCATTTATTTTTACACCCGATACCTTGATGGTCTCAAGAATGGAAGCAGCACCAAGCTCAGGTGCTGTAAAGGATGAAAGCCCACCACCAAAAGCACCAAGAGGAGTTCTTTTAGCCGCAACTATTACTACTTCTTTCATTTTAACTAAAGGTCTGAATTAAGATTTGTAAGCGCTTTTCCAGCTATTGAAAATACGAAAAAGGAAGGAGGGATAATGTTAAAATGCTTGATCTAAATCTTCAACGAGATCATCTCCATCTTCAATACCAACTGAGACACGAATTAGAGAATCCATTAACCCTGCTTTTTCCCTGACTTCTTTTGGAATAGATCCATGAGTCATTGAAGCCGGATGACTGATAAGAGACTCAACCCCGCCCAAACTTTCTGCTAAGGTAAATATCTTCGTACTACCCATGAACTTAACAGCAGCTTCTATAGAATTATCTTTTAGTGTGAAGGACAGCATCCCTCCAAAATCACTCATTTGTTTTTTGGCCAGGTCATGCTGCGGATGAGATTCTAGCCCAGGATATAAAACAGATTCCACTTTTGGATGTTTTTCGAGGAAGGCGGCTATTTTTTTTGCATTCTCAACCGAACGTTGTACTCGTATATGCAGAGTTTTTATGCCGCGAAGAGTGAGATAACAATCCATTGGGCCAGGCACTGCGCCTGATGTCTTGGTCTGAAATCTAAGGTTTTCCATGATTTTATCATTAGAACTTGCAACAGCTCCGTTAATAACATCAGAATGTCCAGCCAGGTATTTTGTTGCTGAATGCAGGGAAGCATCGGCGCCAAGCTCTAACGGCCGTTGTAAGTATGGTGATGCAAAAGTATTATCAACTACAGTAAGAATTCCTTCTGGTTTAGCAATGCCAACCAAGGCTTCAATATCTACAATTCGGAGCAATGGATTAGTTGGTGTTTCAATCCACATGAGTTTAGTTTCAGGTTTAACAGCTTCTTTCACTTGATCTAAATCTGTCATATCAACAAAACTGAAATTGATGCCATAAGGCTCAAAGACGGAAGTGAATAACCTGTAGGAACCCCCGTACAAATCATTAGTAGTAATTACATGATCTCCGGGGCGTAACATTTTCATCAATGAATCCATTGCCGCAACGCCACTTGCAAAACTGGCGGCTTCTTCGGCCCCTTCCAGTCCGGCAATCATGTTTTCAAGAGCGGTTCGGGTGGGGTTCCCAACACGAGCATAATCATAGCCCTTATGTTTGTTGGGTGCTTCTTGTGCATAAGTTGAAGTTTGAAAAATAGGTGGCATGACTGCACCTGAAGTTTCTTCAGGCTGCTGCCCTGCATGTATAGCCTTAGTATTAAAACGCATAATTAGTTTTGGCCTGATGTAGATTGGTTTTGCTTTAGATTTTTAAGCACATTCAGCTTTGAGTTATACACATCATTATTAGGATCTGCTTCCACAAGCTTGGTATAGTACTCGATGGCGAAATCAATCAACGTAAGAGCTTTTTCCTTTAGTTCCTTTTCATCAGAATCGAAGGCAACATCTAGCATAGAAAAATACTGGCCAGAGAGATTATTATAAAACACAGCCAAGCTTTCCAGGTATTCAGTATTTAAAGTATCCCTTTTATAAGCCTCCACAAGCTGGATTTCAGCTTGTTCTCCAATTCCTTCAGCTTCCAGCTGGAGTTGCTCAACCAAAGCAGAATCATTCTCCTGATATGCAATTTTTAGATCATCCATTATTTGAGCAGTAATCTCGTATAATTGAGTTCCATACACATTGCGTAAATCAGCATTCTGAGGATTGTTTTCTACCATAGGCTCAAGTAACTCTGCTGCTTTCTCACTATTTCCAGCAGCTATATATGCGTTAATCAATCCGAAAGCTATATTTAAATTATCTGCTAAATTTTTATTTGCCAGCTCATAATATTGTGAGGCTTCATCAGGGTCTCCTTTTTCCAGATATAAATAGCCCAGGAATTCATACAGTGCCACCGGTGGATCGTCTGTAAAATTCAGTGCTGTATGTAAACTTTCAATAGCTTCATCAACTTTTCCCTGGTTAAAGAGTGCAATGGCTAAATTTTGGTACGAACTCATAGCACCCGACCTTAACAGAATTGCGTTTGTAAAATGTGTTTCAGCAATTTGATACTGATCATCATCTTCACGTTCTGAAGCACGTAAGCCTTCATTATGCTCGTCTTTCCAGAGCTGTTGCCTCAGGCTGTCTATAGAAGATTTTTGAGCATCAGTTGCTCCGTATTCTTCAGCTGTATTAAAATCTTCCGCCGTATCACTATAAAGCGGGGTTCTTTCTTCAGGATTTAATTCCCGCGCCAAAAGAGCACTGATTTCGCCCCGTTGTATATATAGCTCAGGCTGATCAGGATTTCTTTCGATCATTTCATCAAGCTGGATTAAAGCTCGTTCATATTGATTGTTCTGAACTAGTTCATCAATATTAGGTTGTGTTGATCCACAGGAATAAAAAAACCCGGCTACAAGAATTAATCCTGCAAACCGGGTCATAAAAGATATGTTCATATTAAAATTTAATTATTTAAACTTAATTTAATTTCCAGCTTTATCTAAAGCTTCTTCCGCCTCTTCTCTCATATCAAGCGTAGTATATATCCTGGAAAGTGACTGCCACGCATCCCGGTGATCAGGATTAATTTCCACTACGTTCTCATAATACTCCATTGCTTGTGTCAATGCAGTTTTAGCTTGATCATCGTATTCTGCGGCTTCAATATTATCTTTAGTATAATTTCGCAGATCGAAAAGGGCTGCCGCTTTATTTTGATAGATAATGCCAAGGGCATTATAGGCATTTTCAGAGTCTGGTTGTAATTCTATAACCTGAAGCAATTCACGTTCTGCATAATCAGCTAATTCATTTATTTCTGATTGCAGTATTTCATTTTCCTCTTCAAGCTCCGCAATTCTATCGGCACTTCCAGCTTCTGTTTCTAAATCGAATATTTCATCAAAATTAGCTGAAATTTGATCGGCTAAATTTGTAGTAGCCTGCAGCAATTGAGTACCTAAAGCCAGGTGATATTGCGCATTATCAGGTTCCTGCTCAATCAGTTGTTCGATTACTGCAATGGAACTGTCTCTTTCTCCGGATTGCATATAAGCATCAGCAATTTTTTGAGCCAATACTATGCTGTCTGGATAAATTTCCATCCCTCTTTTTAGAGTAGAGATCGTATTTCGCATCTGATCAGTGGTTGCATAATAAGCGGATAGTCGGTCAAAATCCTCAGCAGGAGGTGGATTCTTTAATTCCATTGAATTGGTTAAAGCCTCAATAGCACCATCCACATCATTATTCATATAATATACCTGAGATAGCACATCATAGGAGAGTGTACTATCTGGATTCACAATTATAGCATTTTCGAGATGGGCTGCTGAATATTCAAGAGGTTCATCAACTGTAGCCATAGCGCTATCATCAGTAGCATATTCTATTGCTTTGTTGTGCTCTCTGCCCCATGCATTGAGAATAAGGTCATCTACATATTCAGCTTCTTCTGGTACTTCTTCCTGGTTTGCAAATAATTCACGGGCATTTTCAATTGATTCCCTGAAATCTCTGTAATAAGGTTTTCTTTCAGAAGGGGGATCAATTTTAGCTGCATTTTCAGAATGAGCCATTGCTTTGTAATAATGAGGAGTACCTTCCTCTGGATTTGCTTCAATGGCTCGATCAAGAGCGGCATAAGCAGAATCATAATTCTGCAAAATTATGTAGTTTTGTGCTTCATCAATTAAGGGATCAGTCGTCTCACAGCTTGCAAGTATTCCCACAAATAGAAATACAGTTAATAAACTCTTTAGTAGCTTTTTCATATTATTGAAATTGAAATTGGTTGTAGTATGGTGGATTTAATATGTTTCCAAAAGTAACTATATAAAGAGCTTTCTGCAATTTTTAGAGGTTTCACTTCTAATTAAAAAAATCAATCATCTTTAAATTTATATTGGCATGAAAAAAATAGTATCAACTGAAAAAGCACCTGCTGCAATTGGTCCTTATAGTCAAGCAACTGAATATAATGGCATAATTTTTTGCTCGGGGCAAATCCCTCTGCATCCCGAAAGAATGGAAATCGTTGGAGATAATGCAGCCGATCAGGCGACGCAGGTGATGAAAAATTTATCTTCTGTGCTAGAGAAAGCTGAATCTGATTTTTCAAAGGTGCTAAAGTGTAGCATCTTTTTAGCAGATATGGGAGATTTTACCGCAGTAAATGAAATCTATGGTGCTTATTTTAAAACTAATCCACCGGCACGCGAAACAGTGGCAGTAAAAACTCTTCCAAAAAATGTGCTTATTGAAATTAGCTGCATCGCGTATAAGTAACATCTGAAGGCCGGGTTCATTATAGTTCAAAATTTATTTTCGTCTTGTTTCCGGCTTTGTCTTCTACTGTAATAAAGGCTGTATTTGAAGCCTGTGGATTAAAACCCGGCAGATAGTAGGTTAGGAGATTTTCCTCATAGTCATATTCCGCAATGCCACGGATATCATTGATCCAGAATTCAGCGGTTTTTGAATTTATACCCGATAACTCATCTTTGATGGTTGCAATACCTAACCATTGGCCATAGTCGGTTTTTGTGAGGCGAAAATTATCTATCAGTGGCGGATCATCATCAGGGCGAATTATAAATTTCCCCAAGCTTGATGGATAAGCATGAATTGTTTTTCCAATTAGCCGGGAATCAACGTAGGAGAGCTTATTATTTTTCTTAACCCGGAACAACTGGTAATTGCGCTCTTCCTCATACTGTTCACCCAGATAGAATTCGATTTTAAAACCTGTTTTTGAGGGTAGCATTTCTGGCTCTACGGATATTTTTATATGATTCTCGTCTATAAAATAATTGGCAGCTACCGTAAGCGTATCGAAAAAAGAATATTTGCCAAACCTTATGAATAATTTTTGATCGGGTGTTTTAACCAGATTACTTTTTCCCGGAATTATTCTTGAAAAATTGATGGGTATCTCAGCATCAGAATAAAATAACTGCTGATTTTCAGCCCACGGAAATCCAAAATTCTGCGCAGTTAAATCTATTTTGCTTATGAGATCAGGAGAGGCCCAGTTTTCATTCCAATACCAGTTTTCTGTCGGGTTTGAAAGACCTGGGGTGATGTTAATAGTGGATAGTTTATTTTTAATGGAGATTTCAGCTTTAGATGCATTTCCAAAATAATCTGTGGCAACTATTGTATAGGACTTTACAGTATCAGCTGGTTCAATTTCCGATGCAGATAACACTTTCAGGTTAAATGGATTTTTATTTCCATCTTTAGCATATAACCTGTGATGACTTCTTCGGGGTGAACCAAAAGGCGCTATGCGATCCAAAAACATTTCAGAATCATTGTCATAAGAAAAAGTATCCAGCTGTTGATGAAAAAGAGTATCTCCTGCATGAAGCAGGGAAAGGCTATAAATGGCATATTTATTGGGAACTCTGTTGGCGATATCATAAACATCTACAGCTAACCCCACTTTACCGCTAATATTCATCTCGCCAAAGTCATACCTGTTATTTTCTTGGGGAGAAGCCGCAATAGTAGCCGAAGTAGAAGCTCCGGCAATAGTTGTATGTATATCTAAAGGCTCTATAATCAGAGATGAGAAAATAGGGGCCTGTGTATCCGTTACCGAGAGATTAGTAGTTAGAGCATTTACAGGATTTTCCAGCGAATCGCGGACTTCAAAATGAAGGTGGGGCGGACCTATTCCACTTGAACCTGTAAAACCAATTACATCACCCTGATTAACTTCAAGGTTTAAAGAATCAAGATTCACTTCCATTTCAAAAGAAAAATCCCGCATTCTAATGGAATCGGCTATAGCCTGCAGGCTTGGAGTAAAGCGTTGCAAATGAGCGTATACTGTAAATGTGGAATCAGGATGTTTAAGATATACTGCTTTTCCATAGCCTCTCTCGGTAATTAGCAGACGATGGACTTTCCCGGCCCGGGCAGCAAATACCTGGTAGCCTTCGCGCCCCCAGGTTTTTATATCCAAACCTGCATGAAAATGTGCAGAACGGGTTTCACCAAATGTTGAGCTTAAAAACTGCCCGGAATCGGTAGGCCAGATATACTGCTGAGCTTGAGCAGCAAAAGGGATGAAGGCAAAAATGATAAAAGAGAATAAAAGTCGAATCAAAATTTAGTCAATCTTCACTGTTAGGGTTCTGATTCCATTCTCAAGCATAGCTTCCAACTGATCACCCTTTTCCACTTTTCCTACACCGCTTGGTGTGCCGGTAAAAATAAGGTCGCCGGTATGTAAGGTAAAAATGGTTGAGAGATATGAAATCAGGTAATCAACGGAGAAGATCATCTCTGAAGTATTTGCATGTTGTTTAATAAAACCATTTACAAAAAGTTTAATATCGAGATCCGCAGGACTTTCAACTTCTTTTGATTTCAGGAAATTGCTGATCGGTGCAAACTGGTCAAATCCTTTAGCTATACTCCACGGCTGCCCTTTTTCTTTTGCCTTTTGCTGAATGTCGCGTGCGGTGAAATCGATGCCAATCCCGTATCCAGCAACATAATCGAAGGCAGAGAATTGAGGGATATTTTTCCCGGATTTTGAAATGGCGACTATTAATTCAGCTTCATAGTGCACATTTTTACTTAGTGCTGGAAGTGTGATGAGTGTATTATCATAGCAAATTGTACTCAACGGTTTTAAAAATACAATGGGAGAGACAGGTATTTTATTATTGAGCTCTCTGGCATGTTCTGCAAAATTCCTGCCTATGCAGTATATAGTTCTGACAGGAATATCGAGGCCGGGTATTGCTGGATTTTTCATAAAGGTAAGGGTATAAAAAAAGCCTTAAGTCCAGTTGGACTTAAGGCTTGAATTTTGTTGGTTTGTGAATTAATTCACAGGTTCTACATTTACATGTTTGCGGCCGCCGGCACGTACTGCAAAATTTACTTTACCATCAGAAGTGGCAAAGAGGGTATCGTCGCCACCACGCATTACATTATCGCCGGGGTGAAATTTAGTTCCTCTCTGGCGGATAATAATACCACCGGCTCGAACAAATTCGCCACCGAATTTTTTAACACCAAGCCGCTTTGATTGTGAATCACGACCGTTTCTTGTAGAACCTTGACCTTTCTTATGTGCCATAA
>JBBDNN010000095.1:0-59184 GCA_040877545.1 Balneolaceae bacterium | reverse complement strand
ATAACCTTCAACTAAACCATCATTTATCACCATTTCGCTATACAGATTGAAAACCCCACCTTCTGCATCAACGGCGGCATAAGCTTCTAAAAAATCATTTAATTCGGTGAGGGTTACTTGTTCAAATTCCAGTGTGGCATCTATATCAGGTATTTGTTTTAAAAGTTGTGCATCAGCTATAAAACTCAAAGATCCTCCTCCAATAGAAGCAGCGGTTAATTCAATATGTGAGGGGAGATCTTCTTCTATATTATCAGCATTGCTAATGTTTAAGATTTCGAGTTCTATATTATATATAGGAAGATCAACCTGCGGAGTAGAGGCAAAATCCAGATACCTGATTGTACCGTTTACAATAGCAAACCTGTTAATCTGGAGGAGCATCATATCATTAATAGGTTTTACCCAGTTTTCTTCATGGCCAAATTCACCATCATCATTATTGGGGGCTACAAAATTTATAACGGGGTTAATAAGAACTACTTCCCCCACAATTGCTCCCTTAAATAAAGCTCCCCAATCGATAGACAAATCTATTTCATCTATGTAAACAAAAGGAACAGTATTATTGTCATCTATTTTATCCACTTCAAGAGTGTCGATGGTAAAAGCTCCCCGATATAAATATATATCTACCCCATCAATTGATGCTTCATATTCTTCTAATTGATCCAATGTTTTATTTACATAATTTGTAACCAAATATGGCAGAGCAATTCTAAAAGCAATTAGAATTGTCAAAATAAGAAGGGGTATCCAATATTTTTTTTTCATTTCTTATCCTGGTTTTTCTTTAAACCGTCCTTCTTTGGCTTCATACTCATTGCTTTCTGGTTCAACCTGAATAGGTTTTTTCTTTTTGGGACTTCTAATGTATTCAGCATGGGAGGCTGGTTCTATTTTTACCCCATGTCGTTTGGCATAAACCCGGGTGAACTCAGCACCGAAAAGCATGATGAGTGCGCTGTAGGTTGTCCAAAGCATGATTAAAATTATACTTCCAGCTGCGCCATAAACGGAGCCCGGATTACTAAAAGCGAAATAAAGGCCAAGCAGATATTTTGCTATTACAAAAAGAAGGGCTGTCACAAATGCGCCAATCCAAACATCCTTCCATCTAATTTTTACATCCGGTAAAATCTTATAAATAGCAGAAAATAAGAGGGTAATTATACCCAGCGATAAGGTGATATCCATTACTCTTAGCACTAGGTCAATGACACCAAAGAATTTTACAGTCAGCCATTGGCTAAGGGCGTTGATCAATGAAGAGATAATTAAGGAAACGATCAGCAGAAATCCGATGGTAAGAACCATTCCGAAAGAAAATAACCGGTCCATTAAAAACTTAATGTATTGTCTCTCTGGTTTGGCTTCTACATTCCACATGATATTTAAAGTTTGCTGAACCTGATAAAAAACACCAGTAGCACCAAAAATCAAGACACCAATACTTGCTAATGATGACAAGGTCAAACCCTGACTTTCGTGTGCATTTGCAATTATTCTTTCAACTGTAATTGCGGCTTCCTGCCCTATCATTCCCTCAATTTGTGAAGAAACTTCATTGGTCATAGCCTCCGTTCCAAAAAAGTAGCCGGCAAGATTTATTATGATAACACCGAGTCCCGGCAGCGAAAAAATAGTATAATAAGATATAACAGTACTGTTCCGAAAAGGATCTCGTGAAGCCCAGTTGTTAAAACTATCCTTTAGTAAATATCCAGTCTCTTTAAAAAAATGAAGTATTCTCTTCACCTGTTTTCTCTCTTCTTTTTTTTAGATTAGTGAACACAGCTTTTCATGAAAATGTTCGTATTCCAACTAAGCCAACACATTTCCCGATGAACTAGTAGATTAAATTATAAATAACTACTCCGAAGGTAGTGGCAGTTATTAGTAAAGCAATCAATGCTATAAAACCATCTTTAGAAATTAAAGCCAAGCCGAAAGCTGTGAGAGCAGCTCCTGCCCCATTTGCACTAAAAGGTATAACTTCCATAAAAGGCATAACTAAAGCGATTAACACACAGGTAACTGCAATGATATACGTTCCGTTACCATTTGTAAATATCTCCAGACGTTTATGAGATATGCGGTCGAAATATTTTGCAGGACGTTTAATCCAGTCTAAAGCTTTGGCAAGCTTTTCATGTTCTATGGAGCGGTTCAGTAACCAATCAGGCAACCAAAAATGTTCTCTGCCGATTATTAATTGTCCAGCGGTTAGTAATATTAAAACGGCCATAATACTTGGAACTCCTGGGATATCACCAACAATTGGAGCCAGTGTAATTAATCCGGCAAGAAGAATAAAAGGGGCGAAGGACCTGTGACCAATTTGATCAAAAATGACGCCCAAAGAAACCTGATCCTGCTTTTCAGCTGCTTTTTTTATTTGACCCAGTAACTCTCCCAAACTTGTAATTTCCTGATCCATCGTAGTGTAAAGCTTTTAGGGAATTGTAGAACAGCATCCCCTGCAGAATAGTTTACTCATCAATTGCAGGTGTACAAACAGAGTGGAGTGAACAATTTTATCGGCCGAATTTTTCTGCATCAACTTTTCTGCGAATTACTTTACCAATGTTTAAATTGGTGAATTCTCCACCTTCATAAGCTGGTATTCCGTTTACAATTACCCAATCAAATCCTTCGGAAAGCTGGTGAGGTTGTTCATAGCTAGCCTTATCCCGAATATTTTTTGGATCAAATATCAACAGGTCTGCGGCAAATCCTGTTTTTATGAATCCCCGTGGAATTCTGACTTTTGTGGTATCATCCAGCCCCAATGTTTTAGCTGAAAGGCCGCTCATTTTTCGGATAGCTTCTTCTAAATTCAGGATTTCATCTTCAACTACATATTTTTGGATAATCCTTGCGAAGCTTCCATAGCCACGGGGATGCTGCATGGTGGGACTGCCATCCGAGCCAATCATAACATACGGATCTTGAAGAAAACGGAGCATCACCTTTTCATTCATTACAAAATAGGCCGCTCTGGCACCAAGCGGGCCAATATCATCGATCAACACATCTTCAAAAGGTTTATTTAATGAATCCGCAACATCAGCGAGTGTCATGCCCGTCCAGGGATCAGTTCCAAATAATGTTGATTCAGGTCCATTTCGTGACTTAATTTTCTCCCGTAGAAATTCTACAAGTTCTTCCCTGCGCTTCTCAATTACTTCGTCAAAATTATTAGGTGCCTTGGCCCAGTCTGGAAATACAATACCAATGCCTGTATAGCTTGCTGTGTAAGGGTAAATATCGGCGGTTACCTGAATTCCATCCGTTCTGGCTTTCTGCAGCATTTCCAGAATATAACCTGCTCTTGAAGGATCATTTGCATACACTATTTTAATATGAGAGATATGAACTTTTGCTCCCGATCTTTCCCCTTGCTCCAACAGTTCTGCTATGGATTTTTCCACCTGATTGTCGTCTTCATTTCGGATATGACTTTGCACCAGGCCATCATATTTTGCAACCGGTTTTGCTATCGCCACAAGTTCCGTGATGTCGGCGAACTTGCCGGGGATATATTCCAGGCCGGTCGTCAATCCAAAAGAACCAGCCAGCATAGCTTCATTCATTAAGGTCTGCATCTGAGTAATGGTGGCAGAATCCAATCCGGTTTGCAGCGGCGCCTCCGCCAATTGGCGAAGGGTACTATGGCCCTGCATGTGAATTATATTTGGCCCGGTGCCAATTTCATCCACATCATTCATCCATCCATAGAGATCTCTTGTTAAAATACTTCCGCCATCCTGGCCCAGGTTTATGGTGGTAATTCCCATTGTCAGGAAATTTTCGAATTGTGGAGTTTCCAATGGATTTCCGTGTGCATGCATATCTATAAAACCGGGTGAAACAATTCGTCCGGCAGCATCTATTTTTTTACCGGACGAAATTTGATCAGGTTCTATCTTTCCAATTTTTTTAATAACTCCATCCTTGATAAGTATATCTCCTTCAAAGGCATCCGCGCCCGTTCCGTCAATAATTTGGGCATTGGTAATTATTAAATCATACTCTTGATGATTTACCATATCTGTAGCCGGCTGAGCACAGGCAGCCAGCAATAAAAATGGGAGGATTTTGAACATTATTCCGAAAGATTAAAATCAGGTACCAAATATGGTAGTGCGGAGAAAGCAGTAAAACAAGCAATATCCTTTAAAAAAATATGGTGGGTGTTTCTGTAAGTAGTAGAATTTGCCTATTCACGAACACTATAATTTAAGCATTCACAACCTTAAATAATTCACAATGTCCGTTGTTAAAATCCGTATTTTTACAGGCTGATAACCAGATTAAATAACACGACTGTTTTAACTTCAGGCTTACATCCAAAAAAAATTTATGACCTATCTTTCTGTTGAAAATCTTTCCAAAAATTTTGGGATTAAACCTCTGTTCGAAAACCTTACATTTGGCATTTCTAAAGGAGACAAAACGGCACTTATTGCCCCGAATGGAACGGGAAAATCTACTTTACTGGAAATACTTGCTGGCGGTATGGAGCCGGATAAGGGTGAAGTTATGATCCAAAACGGCATCAGGCTAGGTTTTTTAAAGCAGGAGCCGGAACTGGATGAAAGCATGACCATCAGCGAATTTATTTCGCATGGAGACTCTGACAAAATACGTATAGTAAGTGCATACGAAAAAGCAGTACACCGGCAGGCCGAGGATTTTACCATCGAAAATCAAAAAGCTTTTGAAAAAGCCACATCAGCTATGGATGCCGCAAACGCCTGGAGCGTGGAACAGGAAATAGAGCAGATTCTGGGTGCGCTGGATATCCATGACCTGGAACAGAAAATTGAGTTGTTATCGGGTGGCGAGCGGAAGCGTGTAGCGCTGGCTTTTGTGCTCCTTGATGATCCTGATATCTTGATTTTAGATGAACCTACTAATCATCTGGATGTAGAAATGATTGAATGGCTGGAAGCTTATCTCGCCAAAAGTACAATGACACTGCTGATGGTTACACATGATCGCTATTTTTTAGACCGCGTATGCAATCATATCCTGGAACTGGATTATGGCAAGCTTTATCACCACAAAGGAAATTATCAGTATTTTTTGGAGAAGAAAGCTGAGCGTGAGGAAGTGGAGCAAACGGAGATGGCAAAAGCGGGTAAGCTCATGAAAAAAGAGCTTGAATGGATGCGGCGCGGCCCCAAAGCCCGGACAACAAAATCGAAGTCGCGCATTAAAGCTTTTTATGAAACTAAAGAAAAAGCAACCAGCGGAAAGCAGGAACAGGAGATGCGTCTCGAAGTAAATATGAAGAGAATAGGCGGGCAGGTGTTGGAGCTTAAAAAAGTCTCCAAAAGCTACGACGATTTAGTAATTCTGCGGAATTTCAGCTATTCATTTAATAAGGGTGAACGCATTGGGATTATCGGAAAAAATGGAGTGGGAAAAAGCACCTTTTTGAAAATGATTACAGGTGAAGAACCGGTTGACTCGGGTGAAGTTGACACAGGCGCCACCATTAAATATGGCCATTACCGGCAACAGGGAATTCAGCTGGATGAAAAAAAGCGAGTAATAGATGTGATCAAAGATGTAGCTGAAGTGATTGAGCTGGCAAATGGAGATCGCATAACTGCTTCGCAGTTTTTGGAACATTTTATGTTTGATCCCAAAATGCAGTATACGCCTATAGCAAAACTCAGCGGAGGTGAAAAACGCCGGCTTGGTTTGATGATGGTGCTTATTAAAAACCCAAACTTTTTGATCTTAGATGAACCCACCAACGATCTTGACTTACTGACATTAAATAAGCTCGAAGAGTTTCTGTTTGGTTTTGGCGGCTGTCTGATCCTGGTTTCTCACGATCGTTTTTTCATGGATAAATTGGTAGATCATTATTTCATTTTCGAAGGAGATGGTAAGATTCGTGATTTTAATGGAACCTACCAAGAGTACCGGAAGGAAGTACTGGCAAAACAAACAACATCAAAGAAAGAAAAAAAAGCAGAAGCACCTAAAAGTAAAATTCAAGAAAAGCCTGGAAAACCAGAAGCAAAAAAATTAAGCTTTACCGAGAGAAAAAAGTACCAGAAACTTGAAGATGAAATTACCCGCCTTGAAGAAAAAAAAGTGGAACTTGAGGCAGTAATCGGTAGTGGTAAATTAAATTATACGGAGCTTGAAGAAAAATCGAACGAGTATGACAGGCTCAAAAAAAGGATAGATGAAAAAACTTCTTTGTGGTACGAAATGTCTGAACGCGCCTGATAAAAATAAAGGTTATATATAGAAGCACCTCTCACAGTTCCTATCTCCTAAAATAACCATTAGGTAGTAGTTTTTATCACTATAAATTGGTTGTACAAACTACATACCGGGGGTTAAAATTATGCTATTCTTTCTTAGAGAAAAAAGTAAAATAATAATCTGAGGGAATATGGAAAAAATAAGGGCATATATAATAGATTCTCATGTTTTGGTTCGTCAGACGTTGGTGAATATTATACGAACCTCAAATGGCACTTCTTTTTTTGGGTCATCAATTGGAATCTCTTTTGAAGAAATTGTGACCGATATACATGAGAAGAATCCGGATTTCATCTTTTTAGGTATTGATGAGAAGGAATCTGATGAGATGCGGCTTTTTTACCACCTGAGAAGTGTGGACCCAACCTTACCAATTATAGTGATTACCCCCTATAATGAAGAAGGGGCAGATATAGCAATTACATGCCTGAAATATGGTGCGGTTGAATTTGTTACCAAGCCCATGAGAAACGGAAGGTTGGTTCTGGCTAAAGAACATTTCACAAAACGCATTAAACCCATACTACAAATGGCTGGTAAATTGAATGTGAAACGACAGGCTGATAATAAACTTTATGACAGCTCAAATGGCCAAAAAAAAATCAGAGAGTACACCTCTTATTTTGAGCGGCTTTCGAGCCCGGCTGATCTTGTGGTGATAGGTGGATGCACCGGAGGTGTTCGTTCACTTTTTGCTTTAATTTCATCGCTGCCTAAAAACTTGTCGGTACCTGTAATTATTTTGCAGCATATGCCTAAAGTTTACAGCAAAGTGTTAGCAAAGGAATTAAGCAGGTTAACGCCCTATAATGTACGAGAAGCAGAAAGTGGCCGCAGGTTAAATCCCGGACAGGTCTATATCGTGCCTGGCAGCTATCATGGTGTTATTAAAAATGACGCAGGGCAGAAGATGTTGTCTTTACACCGGGGTCCGAGAGAGGAAGGCGCAAGGCCCTCCCTGAATGTTTTATTACGCTCAGCAAGTCAGCTTTACCGGGATAAATTACTTAGCATATTACTATCCGGTGGTGGAGATGATGGCATATTAGGTGCCCGTGACGTTGCTGATAAAGGCGGACAGATAATAATTGAAAGTGAAGAAAGTGCTTTATTGTGGGACTTGCCAAAACAACTGGAAGATCAGGGAATTGCTACTGGAAGTTATCCTGTTGAGTTTTTAGGAAAAGAAATAGGGCAGCGTATTAATAAAACTGCGAAAGGAAAATCACTCAGAAAGATCAAGCAGCCTGCAAATTTTGCAGCAAGCAATTAGAATATGGTAAGGTGGTCAGAGAGCAGGACTGAGTAAAAATATATTCAGACCGCTATAAATGCTGATTCCGAATTTCGGGATCAGCATTTTTTTTTGTTGATGATTAGAAGAAAAGATATCTATCCACCAAAGCGGAAATCTATTTGAAATCTACTTTTGCTATAATAATACCGGCAATCAAAACCAGTGCGGAGATGATGATAGGGGTATAATCTCCTGTACTAACGGCAACATCTGCACCAAAAGCTTCAAAGGATTCTGATTCCTGAAAGTATTGATAGGTGTAAAAAATAAGGCCTATTAATCCGCCTGCTACTAAAATTCCGCCAACTGTTTGTTTCATCTTTTTATCATTTAGTGGGTGTTCCCCAAATAAAAACAAGAAAAGCAGCATTTCGTTTCAAACTCTATACCAAAAAATCTTTTACCTTTAAAAAAATTAAGACAAAGACCTCATCTGATATTTAATCTTGATAATAAAATACCTGAAACCATCACAATAGCAGCTATAATAATTGGGGTATAATCGCCGGTACTTATGAAAATGCCGGTGCCGAAAACCTCAAAAGAACTTGATTGCTGGTAATACTGATACCCATAAAACATCACTCCCACCAACCCGGTTATTGTAAGAAGTAAGCCAATCTTTTCTTTCATCCTTCAAAATGCAGTTGTTGTTCAACTGTTGAAGTCCGATAAGATATTTTTGTTTCACCTAAAGATATTTATTGATCCATTCAGGTTATAACACCTAAAAATTAACAAGTAAGAGAAGAGTAGTATTTTATTAATATGCAGAAGAAGAAAAGCTTTTAATTAATGTGAATTATAAACACTGGTGTCTCCATTCTTTTCCACCAAAAGAACATTATACTGATCAGGATTGCGGCCAGGCATTTCCATTCCGGGAGAGCCGATGGGCATTCCAGGCACAGCCAGGCCAATAACATCAGGTTTTTCATCCAGTAAACGGCGGACATCTTCAATAGGCACATGTCCTTCAATCACATAACCATCTATAATTGCGGTATGGCATGAGGAGAGCTCTCTTGTAATTCCATTATCATGTTTGATTTTCATAATTGCCGGAGTCGGCTCTTCTCTTACGTCAAATTCACCATCCATCATGTATTCTGCCCATTCGGTACAACATTGACATCCCGGATTTTTGTACATCACTACTTCTGTTTTATCTGCAAACAGATTTCCACTATTATTACCCGGCCAGAATAAAAAAGCAGCCACACCTGCAGTTAGCAGTAATCCGATGATCAATATTTTATTGTTAGACATAATATTTTTTTATTGTGAATTTAAAGCGTGAAGATAACGCAATTCGCATAAACATGTTTTCTAAGTAATTTTGTTTCTGTAGAACTTAAAGCTCCGATTTTTCCAAACGTTTTGAATTTCCCACCACATTGATAGAGCTGAAAGCCATGGCAGCTTCCGCCAGCAGTGGATGCAGTAGCCCGATAATTGCAAGTGGTATCATAACCAGGTTATAGATTGAAGCCCAAAACAGATTTTGTTTTATTTTTTTGAAAGTTAAGCGGCTAAGGTTTATCGCCCGGATCACTCCCGGTAAATCTCCCCTTACCAAAACAATATCGCCAGACTCAATGGCCACATCCGTGCCGGTTCCAATGGCAATTCCAACATCCGCCAAAGTAAGTGCCGGGGCATCATTTATGCCGTCTCCAACCATCGCTACCACGCTTCCCTGCTGTTGTAGCTTTCGAATTTCTTCAGATTTCTGATCCGGAAGCACTTCTGCTATGACCTCATCAATACCTACTTTATCTGCGATAGCACGGCCGGTTTTTTTATTGTCGCCGGTGAGCATGACCGTTCGCAACCCAATACTTTTTAATTGCTTGATAGCCTCTTTGCTGTCTTCTTTTACCTCGTCCGCGATTCCTATCAATCCCACCAACTTTCCATCTTTACTGATAAACACTGCTGTTTTTGCCTGGTTTTCCAGATCTTCTTTTTGGCTTAATACTTCTTTTGAGATCTTAACTTTCAGGCTTTCCATCAGCGAAGTAGTTCCAATTACAATTTCTAATTCTCCAACTTTTGCCTTCACTCCTTGTCCTGTGATATTCTCAAAAGCCGAGCTTAGCAGCAGATTAAATTCCTCCTCTTTGGCTTTTTCAACCACTGATCTTGCCAGCGGATGTTCGGAGTTATTTTCAACTGATGAAGCAAGTTGCAGCAATTCCTGCCGGTCAATTTCACCCAACGAAATTATATCCGTTACTGCCGGTTTTCCATTGGTGATGGTGCCTGTTTTATCCAGCACAATAGTATCCACATCTTTCATAATCTGGATGGCTTCTCCTCTGCGGATCAGAATTCCATTTCGAGCTCCCAGGCCCGAACCGACCATTAATGCCGTAGGTGTAGCCAGTCCCAACGCACATGGACAAGCAATAACCAGCACGGCAATCATTGCATAAAAAGCCAGCGCTGTTGATCCCATTTCCGGATTTACCCAGGGCAGAAAAGCAGAAGCCCATTCAGCTAATCCTCCGAAAAATCCCGGAAAAATCAGCCAGGCTGCAAGTGTGGCCAAAGCAATTCCTAATACAATAGGTACAAATATTTTCGTTACCTGATCGGCAAAAGCCTGAATAGGAATTTTACTTCCCTGGGCTTCTTCCACCAGCTTTATCACCTGATTCAGAAAAGTTTCCTTTCCGACTTTAGTGGCTTTTACTTTCAGCACACCATTTGTATTCATGGTGGCGCCAATAACCTGGTCGCCCGCAGATTTTTCCACCGGCATCGATTCTCCGGTAGCTATCGATTCATCAACGCTGCTGTTTCCCTCTATTACTTCGCCATCGGTAGGAATTTTCTCTCCGGGACGGATAAGCATCACGTCGCCCGGATTCAATTTCTTCACTGATATTTTCACCTCAGTTCCATCCCGTAAAACGGTGGCTTCTTTAGCCTCCAGGTTCAGCAGTTGCTTGATGGCTTTTGAGGCACTTCCTTTCGCTTTGGTTTCGATATACCGGCCGGTGAGATGGAAGGCCATGATCATTCCGGCAATCATTGCGAAACTGTGAAAAGCCGGCGCCAGTCCAAAGGCGTGCAAAAGTGCAACGAATCCAGTAGAAAGAGCCGCCAAAGAGCCCAATGCGATAAGCACATCCATATTGGGGCTGAGGTTTTTTGAGGATTTCCAGGCGCTTTTCATTGTTTCCAAACCGGGAACAAAAAGTACGAAGGAGGATAATAAAATCATTCCGATTTCCATTCCTATATGCCCTAAAAACATATAATGTACGGCCCATGCCGGAATCATCCACAGCAACATTGGGATGGTTGCCACCCACGACCAAATCATATTTTGCCGGGCTTTATCGTACTTTTTTTGTTCTCTTTCTTCCGAAAGCTCTGCTTTGGATTTAGCCTCAGACTCGTCTTCAAGCAAAGTATAGCCAGCCATTTCCACTGCTTTTCTGAAACTCTGTTGGACTACTGTGTTTTCATGTTCAATAGTGGCTGATTCTGTTGCCAAATTCACACTTACCGAATGGACCCCTTCTACGGCTTCCAGCTGTTTGTCTACAGCATTTACACATCCCGCGCAATGCATGCCTTCGATTTGCAAGGTGGTTTTCATGTTTTATTCTTTCACCACTTCATAACCGGCTTCACTTATTGCTTTTTCGAACTGCACAATATCCACCTCATTTTCATCATATTCTACCGTGGCTCTTCCCTCACCGAGATCAACCACTGCATCATTCACACCATCCAATTCTGTGAGTGCTGAGTGAACTGTATCTACACATCCTGCACATCCCATTCCATTTATATTTAATTCTGAAGTTTTCATAATTGCTCCTTTGTTGAATTTCGCATTCATATGATAAACACATCTTAAGCCACTAAAATGCCGAATTATGTGGAAGGTTTGTTGAATTTTGATGGGAGTGATGGGCTTAAAAATTTGTCAGGTTTCCTTTCAACTTCAGTGGCTTTGAATACTGAAGCGAAAAAGGTTATAGCTTACTTTTTAAATCCACCGCCTTACCCCATTTTTATATTTCTGAAATTCCCCTCCGAACTTCTCCAGCATTGCTTTTTCTTCCGGGATAATCTGAAAGGCGTTCATGTACCAAATAAATAATGGCAAAAATAGCAGGCTGTAAATATTCCCCGTATGTAAAATCCAGCTGCATAAAATGAGTGCCAATCCGAGGTACATCGGATTTCTGCTTATGCTGTAAATCCCCGAATCTACTAAACCAGTTGTATTTTGTGGTTTGTGAGGATTTACCGTTGTGGATTTTCGCCTGAATTCCAGGACTCCTGTAAGTGCAATAATTGCTCCCAAAATTATCAAAGAACTAATCAGCCATTTTTGGTGAGCAAAGTACAGTGCTTCATTGGGAAAAAGGTGATCCAACAGCCACACCAATGCGCCGAAAAGTAGAGTTATAATAACCGGCGGAACTTTCAATTTGAGCATTAGAATAATCCAGATTTAGATAAGATCATATAAACTCCGCTGATGAACATTACTGCAAGTACATATTTCCGAAAGGCCTCATTGGTCATGGCGCTAAGTAATTTTTTCCCAATCATATTCCCGGCCGTAGCGCCGAGACCGAGGACAATTCCCAATACCCACAAATCTCCATAGAGAGCTCCCAGAAATGAGTAAGTTCCAACCTGAATCACTCCCATAAAAAAAGAATTGGCCGTTTTGGTGGCAATCATTTCTTCTTTAAGTATTCCGGCGTTTAAATAGAATGGATTTAACACCGGGCCGAGTCCGCCTACAATGGTGGAAATTGAAGCAACTCCCAAACCCAGCGGAATCCAGTACCACTTGCGCATCTCGAAGGTGCGGGCTTTTTTCCCGAAGCGATATTGAAAAATGGTGCTGATCAAAAACACGCCAATGATTACCTGAAACCAGCTGGCGTCAACTTGAGTGAAAAGCCAGCCGGCGATCAAAACACCGCAGATAGCAGCTGGCGCATACCACAGCACCACATCCCATCGAATATGCTTCCAGAAAATAATAAGGCGGGATGGGCGGCCGAGTAAATCACCTAAGTTTATAACAGGAGCTACTACCTTAGGCCCAAACATAAAAGTGATGACCGGAATCATCAGCAAAGAACCGCCGCCGCCTGAAATCACCGAAATGATATATGCTGTCATCCCAAGCAGGAAAACAGCAGCGTATATCCACCATGGTTCTGTAAAAAGTGATTCGATCATTTCGGATAATATTTTAATGAATCATGACATTGCCTGGTAGCTGAATCTGGAGGATCACGGATCAAGTCCGTTATGACTGTGTTACAAGAAACGGGATTTAAATCTTATCCAGCGACTTCCGCTCCGGGTTTTGCAGTTTTTGATATTTACTCATGCTCATCCCCGTTTGCTGCTGAAACTGCCGCGACAAATGCTGAAGGTTTTTATAGCCTAATTTGTAGGCAATTTCACTGAAACTGAGCTTATTATATTCCACCAGCTCTTTGGCTTTCTCGATTTTTAGACGAATAAAATATTTTTCAATGGTCAGTTCTTCTTTTTTGGAAAACACACGCGAAACGGAGGCGTAATTTTTAGCCAGTTTTTTTGCGAGATATTCAGAAAGGGAAATGTCTTCGTGTTCTAATTTGCCGGAATCCAAAAGTTCGATCAGGGCAACTTTTACTTTCTCAGTGGTTTCGGTTTCTGCATCTTTTATCAAGCCAAAGTTGAATCGCTTCAACTCTTTCTCAATTTCATTCAGCGTAGGTTTTTCATCATTTCGGATCACATCAGCCCTTCCCAGCTGAACGTGTGTCACTTCAAGTCCGAGTGCAGTTAATGCCGTCTCGATAACCATTTCGCATCGGTCGCAAACCATATTTTGAATGTAGAGGGTAAGTTTTTCCATAGCCATAAGATAATAGAGGAAAGTATGTTAATCAGCTAATTTGTGGATTATCAAATGCTGTTCATTCCTTGTCTTTTTCTGCTGATGCGTGCGGAATTGTGTTGACTTCTCTCTTAGCTTTGCCTGCCGGTCAATGAACCATAGAGTGATTTTGTCGGCTGTTATTTAAGTTTCTTTATGGCACTCAGGAGAGCCTGATATTCTTCCCGGCATTCTCCGCATTTATTCAGGTGATCCTGAACGAGAGGCATTGCTTTTTCCGGAGATTTACCTAACACTTCCATTTCTGCAAACTTATGGATTTCATCAAAACACCCGTTACAGCCTATTTCATCAGGATGGGTCATTTTAACGGCCCCGAGTAAGTTTTTAATAACTGCTTTATCTATTTTCATTTTAAATTCATTTCTGTTTATAGATGCTTTATCTGCTCCAGGTCTTACATTTCATCTAATAAATGGTCAGGATTTATCCCTTCTGCCTCTAAGCGGTTTTTTAATTTTAACCGTGCATCATGCACCATTTTATAAACCGCATTTCGATTACTACCTACTAATTCTGCCACTACCGTCATTGGTATTTGGTCAATCATCAAATGATGTAATACTTTTTTTTGCTTCTCGGAAAGCTCTTCATCCATTAATCTCATCACCTTTTGAACCAGCATCGATTCATGGGTAATTTGCTCCGGATTGGGCTGTACATACTCAATTTCCATCGCATCCTTCCCGCCCGGATCTGATTTGCCGTGATCGTCCAGGGAAATATCTTTATAGCGTTTTTTTCGAAGTTCAGTATACCCTTCCCGAACAGCCACTTTCATCGCCCAGGTGGTGAATTTGCTCTCACCCCTGAAGGTTTCGAGCTTATCTAAAATCTTAAGAATGGAGTCCTGTGCAATGTCTTCAACAAAATGATCCAGATCTCTTTTCACATATTTACTCAAAGAGATTCTCAAACCATGAACCAGTTGAATTCTTAACTCAGTAATGGCCTCATCCTCAGGTGGCGGGCGTAAGGCATCCAACCATTCTGAATTTGTACTATAAGAAGCCGCGTTCTTATTTCGCTGGTTAAGCCATTTAAACATGCTATTCTACTTAATGTCCCTTAAAAAATTAACATCCTCCCCGGCAAGGAAGAATGTATAGGTATTTTGTTTTTAAAGATGACATTACCTGTTCAATATTCCAAACCTGGTGTTGTGTCAATGTTGAAATATCGGCAGAAAACGATCGAGGTTTCAACTACAGGCAGCCTTTGGCTCGCTCCATCACCCGGCTCGTTTTTAACGATGCCTTTGATGCCTGTTCCGGCTGAGCCGAAAGATGGAGCTATAGCCTCAAAATCCATCCTTCCGTTTCCCTGAAGCTCCGAAGATGTAGTAATGAAAGCCAGAAACGCGGTGATGGATGGTGTTTCTCCTAATCACCGTATTTCCTTTTTCGAAGGCAATGCCCAAACCATCTGGTGGTATTCTACCCAACAATGTACCATTGACATAACACTAGCCAATATATAGTGAAATTTTTGAAGCAGATTATTCAGGTGTATGGGAAGGGAATTATTATTCCTAAAGAACCTCAGGGTCCTTGAGAGCTTTATTTAAAGGAGAGTTAAAATAGAAGGAGTAGATGATTATTAATATAGTGCTTTCCTTTAGGCGCAAAGTGGAAATATAATTACCGATATTCAGGATTTTCAAAATTCCAGCGTGTGCCGTTATCCCAATCTTCTTTAGAATTTCCATAGGTAGAATATCCAGCATTCCTTTTAAGCATTTTGGCTAAATGAAGTAAATTATAGGTCATAAAAGTGGTGCTTCGATTGGTGAACATGTTATTTTTAGCACCCGATTCTTCATCAAGATAACTTGGACCGGGACCGGCCTCTCCAATCCATCCACAATCGGCAGCAGGTGGTATGCTATACCCGATATGCTGTAGAGAATATATAATTCCCCTGGAGCAATGCTTTACACCGTCCTCATTCCCGGTTACAATACATCCTCCTACTTTTCCATAAAAAATAAATTGTCCTTTTTCATTCGTGAGGCCGCTCATGGCGTATAACCTTTCAATCAACTTTGTAGCAATTGATGACTTTTCTCCCAACCAAATAGGAGTACCAACTACTAGTATATCTGCATCCATTACTTTTTCCCAAAGTTCCGGCCAGTCATCCTTTTCAATACCATGTTCCGTCATATCAGGGTAAACTCCATAAGCCACATCATAATCAACAAGCCGGATGCATTCAGCCTGAACTCCTTCTTTTTTTAGAATATTCATAGATACATCAATCAATCCCCGCGTGTGGCTTTGTCGAGGTGACTTTTTAAGAGTGCAGTTTATATAAAGTGCCTTCACTTCTGTGAAATCAGCCATTTTAGTTGTGGGTATTAATTGATGTATTAGATTTAAAATGATTAAAATGTAACTATTTGATAACCATCTGCAAGAAATTTCCGCAGGCTTGGATGGTCATCATAATCATCCACCAGTTTTATATCAGTTTTGCGTATTTCATTAATTGCTCCAAAAGCTTTAGCACAAAATTTACATGCTCCGTGTATGCTTCCTTTTACGGCTTTATAAAGTGGATGAGCTTTGTGACTCTCATCTTCTAATTCCGGGATCCACTTTGTCCCGGCACCATCAAAAACAATCTGTACATCATCATCGTGATCTTGTAATTCTTTGGCAAATTCCAGGGCATTTACTACCCTGCCAAGAGATTCATGTGTTTCGATATCTGATAAAACCACTACTGCTACTTTATGCATATGATAAATTTTTATTGTTCAGTTTCATATGTACTGACGACCTCAGTGATCGAAACCTTACTTAAAAAAATTGTTTTAAAAGCTTAAGTAAGATATTTGGTATATATCTCATCTATAGTTTTCAATTAAAACTCATCAAACAATTATCATAATATGTTCAAATTAAATTTTATCCCTCTTCTTGCGGCGCTTTTACTTTTAGGAAGTGCATGTACTACCGAGCGATCCGAAGCGGAAAATCAGAATGATGCTAATTTAGAAGAAGCTCCGGATTTTAAAGTCACTACCATAGACGGTGAAGAAATTAGCTTGCAGTCATCTCTGGAAGAAGAAAAACCTGTGGTGATATATTTTACCGCTTCCTGGTGCCCAGTGTGCGCAAAAAACTGGCCTGCTTTATCCGAAGTATATCCAGAATATAAGGATCGCCTAACATTAGTAGCTATTGGCATTGACCCCACTGATGATGAAGAAGTAATGAGAAAACTTTCCGAAGAAAAAGGATTCACGTTTCCGGTTACGAAAGGGATGCCAAATGTGATGCTGGATTTTGGAGTAGAAAGTCAGGCAACTACTGTTGGTGTTGACCGGGACGGAAATATCGCATTCAGAAAAAATAAAATGGTTCTCAGCGCCGATGAATACCGTGAGCTTTTTAATGAATTGGTTGATTAATAGTTATTAGATAGCCGGGATAACTTTCCATTTAAATAACTAATACATCATTAACTTATAAATCCCCCATGGAATTTGTTTACTTCTCGTTTCTACAGGGTGTGGTGGCTTTTTTTGCTCCATGCGCTGTAGTTTTATTGCCAGGTTATATTATAGTTTATATTTCCCGTTCATCTGCAGATCAGCCAAAACTATCTACTAAATTAAAGCGTGGGCTAAAACTTTCTCTCCTTAGCATAATGGGAATTTTGCTTATTTATGCAATTGCCGGTGTATTAATTATTCTTGCAAGTCAGCTTCTGAAAGAATACATGAAGTGGATTACGGTAGCAATGGGAGGTGTGATTATTGTTCTTGGATTTTTAATGATAGCCGGGAAAAATCTCACTTTTTCTATAAATATGAATAACACCACGAATAAGTCTGAAGTGATTGAAGCTTTTACTTTTGGAATGGCTTATGCCGTTGGTGCATTGGGTTGTCTGTTTCCGCTCTTTCTGATAGTTGCGACACAGGCAATGGCAGCCCCATCTATATTGCAGGGAGCAAGCTATATACTGGCTTATTTTGCCGGTATAAGTTTAATGATGATAGCGGCTATCATGTTGTCTACCTTTGCCAAAGATTTGTTAATGAAATATCTGAGAAAAATTTTACCGCATATGGAAGTGATTACCGGAGTACTTCTGATATTAGCTGGAGCGTATGTTATTTATTACCAGATGGTACTTTTCTAATCTTTATTTAGTTTTTAGCAAATAGGTAAGATTCTTCGCCCCGAGATCATCTTTTAGAAACAACCTTAAATAAAAGATGAAAAATGAATCAACTAAATAAATTATCCGGAATTGCTCATTGGCTGCCAAGACTTTCTCTCGCGGCCATCTTTCTCTATCACGGTTTTCCTAAAATAGCAATGGCCGGAGATGTTGCCGCAATGATGGGAATGCCAGTTCCTATGGTGTTAATGCTTGGACTTGTGGAAGCTTCCGGTGCTTTGTTAATATTATGGGGCGGTTTTGGACCCGATTGGGCTACACGTGTTTCCGGGATATTATTTACAATCGTAATGATTGGAGCCATTTCAATGGTTCATGCACAGCATGGCTGGAACTCTATAAATATGGGCGATAATGGCGGACAAGGAATGGAATTTCAGGTGTTAATCATTGCTGTTTCGCTGCTTTACGTTTTTAAGGGCAATGATTTGAATAGCTCCGTTGAAGCAGTAGAATAAAATTTACTTCTGTTCTCTCTGAAAGGGGAGGCTTAACGGTTTCCTCTTTTTTTAAAATTTTTCAAATATGTATAATTCAGCTGAATGAATAATGTTCAATTGGTATCGGAAATCACTTGTCCCTCTTGCGGAGAAAAATCCATGGAAACTATGCCTGAACAATCCTGTCAGTTTTTTTGGGAATGCTCTGCATGCGGGAATATCACCAAGCCAAAAGCCGGCGATTGCTGCGTTTTCTGCTCTTTTGGGACTAACCCCTGCCCACCGGTACAGTTGGATAGTTCCTGCTGTTGATTAAAATCTATAGATGTTACGTCTATTAATGCTGATCTACTAAAGCCGCTTGCGATACAATAAAATCTGAAACCGCCTCCCACTGGTCTTCCTGTAAAAAATGTTTTGCCGGCAGTTTATGCACTTCGAACAAGTTGGCGACCGCTTTAATCTCTTCGCCATAACGCTCATACTTCAGCGCCGGATCTTCTGCTCCCCACACAGCCTGCACCGGATAAGGAACATCCTGTACCGCCGTGTGACACAATTCACGAAATTCAACCGAATTTTCAAAATTGCGCATGATTTTCAGAAAAGCTTTGCCTTTATCCTTCCGCTTCAGGAGATCAACATACACGTCAATTTCTTCCTCAGGGATTTTATCCATATCAGAAACACCAAGTTCTTTAAACAGGAGCCGCCAGGTGGCATGAGTCGTGGCCGCCAGTTGCGCCTCTCCGGCTACCGGTTTTTCATAAGGCCGCATAGGAAGTGGCTTTTTGAATTTATCTACATCTATCCAGGTATTTAAGATGGTGAGTGAAAGTATTTTTCCCCGGTTTTGTGCTGCCATAGCAAAACCGATAGGACCGCCAATATCATGAATCACCAAATGATAACGCTCCAATCCCAATTCTTCGGCAGTCCGCGCACAAAAACGGGCATAATTGGAAAAGGTATAATCAAAATCTTCGGGCCTGGCGGACAGCCCCAATCCGGGCAGGTCTATGGCAACCCCTCTTAATCCATTTTTAACCAGCTCTTTTAGCACTTTTCGGTACAGAAAAGAAGAAGTTGGTACGCCATGAATACAAAAAACCGGTTCTCCTTCACCCCAATCCAGGGCAAAAGTCTTTACACCTTCTACAGTAATGAATTTACCGGTGCTTTTATGCTCTTCTATTACTTGTTCAGCCGTTCTGTCACTCATAATCTTTTAATTTTAGGATTTATACCAGCAGCCGGTTTTGTTCGTCACTCACTGGAAAGAGGATTAATTCTCAAGTACTTTTTTTAAACATTTACTTGATAATTTCCATTTCATCGGGATCTCCTTTTAGCAGTGATTTTCGATTATTTTAATGTGGAGAAAGCGGTTTTTCAGCCTCTGCTAAAATCCCCGAATGTTCATTTATCGAAGGATGTTAAATCATTATCTGGTACAAAGCAGAGATGAAAAAAAATCGATGAATTCCATGAATAAAAATGTAACAGCGGGATCAATTTTTCCGGATTATCAACTAAATAATCATGAAGGCAAACCTCAAAAACTTTCTGCTCTCCAGGGAAATAACCCTATGATACTGACATTATCGCGGGGCCACTATTGCCCAAAAGAGCATCAGTTTCATAAAAAATTAGTCGATTTCTATCCACAACTTGAAGTCAGCTACGTGGAGTTGGTAACCATTACTACAGATAAGAAAATGGAGCTGATGGAGTTTCGCGCGGCTCTTGGCGCCCAGTGGGCATTCTTAGGAGACCCGGAACGTGAGGTTCAGCAGGATCTTGATATAAAGGAATACACCGATCCCAAACATAATCCCATGATTCCGCATGTACTGATTCTTGAACCGGAATTGAAGATATTTAAAATATACAACGGCTACTGGTACACCGGCCGGCCATCAATGCATGAACTGATGGGGGATTTGCGTGAAGTCAATAAAAAAAACCGATTCGATTGGAATCTGGCGGATCAGGAAGTAAAACAGGCATGGGAAAAAGGGGAAAAAGAAAAATTCTTTTCATCCTGAAATGCTGAGCGTGTCCGGTTATTTATCGATGGCAGCTTCATCCGAAGCATAGAATTGTTCTTTATTATTACGGCCGATCGTGAGATGTAAATATTCCATAGCAAAGTCGCACCATTAGAGTTAAGATTAGCGGAAAAACGGCCTCTGGAAGTTGCTGCGGAATCAGGAACCAGCTCGCCATCAAGGCGCTGTCAATTATCAGTGCCGCCCATAAATAGTATTTGAACCATGCCATGACATGCAAGCGGTTAACTCCTGCGGCAACGATCAAATGCGTGGGCATCGCCCATAGGAGATTCCAGTTATAATGCAATGGCTCATGCAGAGAGCCTATTGCTAAAAACATTAATATTGCTCCGAATAAGCCGATAAACCCGAATAATAGTCGGTCAATCCAAAGTCGGAATTTAGCGTTCTTAAGATCATATAAAGTGGTTCCTGCCACGGCAAGAAAAAGGGTCCAGAATACTAATCCAGGAGTCAGCCACCCAGTCACGTCTGTTTTTGAAGCTCCTTCAACAATTGTTTGGTTTGAGCTGACCAATGGTTGATTTAATAAGGAAAGATCAGCGATGGCCAATGACCGGGAGAACGGGTCCGGTAAAAATTGCCGCTGCCAGTCGTTAGCAGGTATATCTGCAGGAGCACCCAACGTAAGATTAATGCCCAACCGGATCCAGGGACGGTGAGCCAGATAGGGCTTCAACAACTGCCGGTAGGTGTTGGATTGCGGGGACGGTTTATCGAGTTGACAGGAACCCAGCAAATCCTGCTTTCCCAACAGATCACGAACTTTTGTGACACAATTATTGGCAAAAAACTCATATCGATAATAACGATTTTCCGGGAGCAGTTCTTTTTCAAGCTGACGTGCCACATGCCGTATTTGAGCAGGTGAAAGATTTAATACTTGCTCCCCGACGTACCGATCCAACTGCCGGTTTTCTCTTATAAATGCTTCAAACCTGCTTTTGGATAGAAAATAATGCAAATTGCCACGGGCGAATTTCAAGTAGAAGTTGTCCGATTTGAAATCAAATGTCCCGTAATTGTAGACGATGTCTATTTCTTGTCCCGGATCTTTCAAACGAATCGCAGTGTGTCCGAATATGGTATAGAGAGGCTCGGCCGGACCTGCTGTGAGAATACTTAGCTGTGTTTGATCAGAAAGTCCGGATATATCCAGGGCTTGTGCGGAGAGACATCCAGGCAATAAGAACATCGTCAGGATTAAATAAGTCCGGTATCTCCTCATCATGCTCTGTCTTTTATATTTACTTACCGCTGTTATAGTGCCTAATCGCATGCAAATTGTATTATGTCCGAATTCCTCTAAGTGAAGTTAATTAAATGCTTGCCAATCAATAATATTACAATGAGCATACGGCAATAGAAACAAGTATCCTTTCGAAGAAGGAAATATCAAAAGCTACCGGGCCGGAAGAGATTCTGAATCGGAAACAAGTGTATAAATTGGTTAATGAGAAGCTCCAGTCACTTCAAGAGGACCGGGTAAGAAACTGCTGATGGTATGTGCTATCGGTGAAATAAAGTAAAATTCAAAATTAATCCACTAATAATAAGCCCCCTGATAAGTTATTATATTTCCCGTTATGGAAGTTGTGATACTAAAAAATATGAGGGCAAAATAAGTAAGATTCCCTCTTTTCATTTCGTCCAAATGGCTTAACAGAAAAGACAGCCGCCGCGGTATCAGCGAAATTGGCTTTTCCTTGTGGTGCTATGGCGGACAATCAGATTGAATTAAATGGAGATTTTTATAATGGTGACTGAATTCGACCTTGTTATTATTGGAACCGGAACCGGTAGTTCTATAGCCGCTGAAAAATGCAGCAGCGCCGGCTGGAAAATTGCTCAAATCGATTCGCAGCCATTTGGCGGTACCTGCGCCTTAAGAGGTTGCGATCCCAAAAAAGTATTGGTTGGAACAGCTGAAATTATGGACTGGTTCAGCAGGATGGAAGGCCGGGGAATAGAAGGCGATCTCTCCATAAACTGGCCGGATTTGATGAAGTTTAAGCGCACTTTTACAAAACCGATGCCTGAAAAAAGGGAGCAAAGAATGAAGAAAAACAACATCACTCCCTTTCATGGCCGTGCAAGATTTTTGGATGAGCAAACCCTTCAGGTTGGAAATCAAACTCTTAAAGCAAAGAATTTTTTACTTGCGAATGGAGCCAAACCGGCATCTCTGTCCATTGAAGGATTCCAGCATTTGACAAACAGTACAGAATTCCTCGAACTGGAGGAGCTCCCGGAAAATATAATGTTTGTCGGAGGCGGATATATCTCGTTTGAATTTGCGCATATCGCAGCACGGGCAGGGGCAAAGGTTACTATCATTCATCGTGGAAAACGCCCTCTGGTAAATTTTGATCCTGATCTTGTTGACCTCCTTGTAGAAAAAACCCGGAAGATTGGCATTAACATTCTTTTGGATACAGAAGTAAAGGCTGTTGAAAAAGAAGAGGAGATGCTTTCAGTGAAGGTGAGCCGGTATGAAAAAGAATCCATTCTTTCAGGTGATTTGGCAGTACATGGAGCGGGCCGTACTCCTGATATAGATGATTTAAATGTGGAAAAAGCAAATATAGCGACAGATAAAAGAGGAATTTTGGTAAATAATTATTTGCAAAGCGTTAGCAATCCGAAAATATATGCCGCCGGTGATGTCGTTTCATCTGCCGGTAAACCACTGACACCGGTTGCCGGATTTGAATCTCATATCGTCGCTTCCAATCTTTTAAAAGGAAATCATCGCAAAATAAATTATCCTGCCCAGCCTTCCATTGTGTTCAGTATCCCGCCCCTGGCTTCCGTTGGGCTAACTGAGGCTGAAGCAAAAGAGAAGGGAATAAAGGCGGATGTAAATTTCGGCCAGACAGACAGCTGGTATTCTTCCCGGCGAACCAACGAAACCTTTACCGGATATAAAACGCTAATAGATTCCGCATCCGGTAAAATTATCGGGGCCCACTTTCTCGGCAGCCATGCTCCTGAACTGGTTAATCTTTTTACCCTCGCCATAAACCATGGAATACCGCCGGTTGATTTAAAAAAAACTATTTTTGCTTATCCTACCTTTGCTTCTGATTTGTCATTTATGCTCTGAATCTAATAACCGGCTACATAAGGTGGGCAGAGCAGAAAAAAAACCGGCCCCCATGTTTGGGAAAACTCACCCATTGTTTGTCTGAATCGGTTTTTAAACTTGCGGTAAAAATCCTGCCAAACCTTTAAAATTCCTGAGCAACAAATTGGAAAAATTACTCCTGATGGAAAACTTTCAGAGCCGCAAGCAAAATTTCTCCGCTGATTCTTTCCCGATAATCTGGATTCACATACTGAAACAGAATTTTACTGGAAGTATCTGCGATATAAACCGCGGGAACCGGAAGTTGTTGATGATCATGGCCCGAACGCTGCACAATATCCATTCCGTTACTCTTCAGGCCGGCAACCGTTTCATCATCCTCGCGATATGCAACTCCAAAAGCCCTTGCCGCTTCCATGGGACTGTCGGAAAGAAGTGTATAACTCAGATCTTGATCTTCAAGGGTCTGGTTCAGAAACTCAGGCTGGTCTGGACTGATGGCCAGAATCTGGTATCCCAGTTCATAAATATCTTCTTCAAGAGAGGCCAGTTCTAAAAGATGTGCACTACAAAAGGGGCACCAGCCCCCGCGATAAAATATGATAAGCGTTGGCTTTTCTTTAATGAGTTCAGCAATGGAATGTTCGTTGTTTTCCGTATCAGTTACAGCAACATCAGGTATAGATTCACCAATTAGAAGAGGACGGACACTGAAGGCGTCTTCCGCTGTTTTAGTGGATTGACCTTTCGGTTCAGATGAATTGCATCCTGCAAAAAGCAGAAAGACAGCAACAGCTATTATTTTCATAAACTCCAATTAGAAATAAATCACGTTCATCAAAGTATAACATATATTTTCAGAATTCGACTCAGGCCGAAACATAAATTAAATAAACGTGATTTTTATTTTTCCAGTGCTCCTTTAGCCATCCACTCTTTTATAAGGGTGACTTCTTGCTTGGAAAGGGCCGTTTTATCCTGACTGGAAAGAGCCGTTTTGTTCAAGGTCGCATCTGGGATAAATTCTACCCGATTCGCCAATAAACCTTCCGTGGCATCTTCTGGCTGAAGCATGTTTTTGGACAAGCTATTTGACGGGAATTCTGTAAAGATGTAATCATTGTCGGCCCCCGCATGGCAGGATTGACACATTTCTACTACACCTTCTGCCTCAATCTTTCCTTCCGGATCGTTTTCCAGCCAAAACCAGTCGTTATGATCCGGATTAAAACCGTCCACTTTATACATGGTTGTAACAGCGGCAAGAGCACTGTCGGGCATATAATTTTCTTTAACAACAATTGCGCCGTCGGGTAAAGGAATTTGTCCATCGTTGACAGCTTCAAGAGCTATATCATTCAGGTAGATGGTAAGAAACATTCCATGAGGTTCAGTGCCTTCATATAACTCCTCTGTGCCAGGCCATAACGGCCAGTTATCCTGATAATTTTCCTGTTGCAGGTGATTCCATACTGCGGCTCCGGTTGCTTCTGGATCCGGTTCGTTATCCGCGTCACTGTCATTACTACCGCATGCAGCCATCATTAATGCAGCAGCAATAAACATAAAGCTGATATTCATTCTGTTTGTAATGCTATTGTTCATCATCATATTTCTCCTTAGAAGTTCATTGCTGTGAAATATGTTGATGCATCCATTCAGAAAAATCTTACTTAATTTTGTTTTAAAACTTGTTATGATCCTAAATCTGGCCCTGTTATTTTAAAATTTCACAGCAGTTAATATTCATTCTCTTTTCCACATGGCTTATATAAAAATCATAGAACCCGAAGAAGCAACGGGGCCTTTAAAAGACATTTATGAAGATTTAACCCGGAAAAGGGGGAAGCTGGCTAATGTGCATAAAGCGCAAAGCCTGAACCCAAAATCCATTGTTACTCACATGGAGCTGTACATGTCCATCATGTTCAGCAAATCTCCATTAAGCCGTGCCCAGCGGGAGATGATAGCGGTGGTGGTTTCAGCGGTAAATGAATGCGAATATTGTCAGCTGCATCACGCGGAAGCTTTGAATAATTACTGGAAAGACCAAAAGAAAGTTGATCAGCTGCGTTCGGATTACGAACAACTTACATTGAATGAAATGGATTTGCTCCTATGCAAGCTGGCAAAAAATTTGACGCTGAAACCGAGCGAAATAAATGAACAAGCCGATATTGTGCCGTTAAAAAGTGCCGGGCTGTCTGAACGAGCCTTACTAGATGCGACTCTAACTATCAGCTACTTCAATTTTGTTAATCGAATGATCCTGGGCCTGGGGTTGGAAGCAGACGAGGAAGAGGTTAAAGGTTATAAATATTGAAATAACAAAAATGTATAGATTGCTATTTTCACCCTCTAAAGCAGTGGAGTGGTAAAATGAACTAAACTTTACCATCACCTGCTTTATTTCAGAATGAGTGTTTATAAATAATAACCAGTTGCTCGTTTTTTATTCATCCATTATGGCTGAATCGGCATCTCCGGTATCACCTTGGGATACGTCAAAAATAAAACCCTGAACATATTCTGAAGTTTCTCCTTCCATCATTTTCTTCATGGTTTGTGCGTAAAATTCTCGGGCTTCTTCTACACTTTTCTCATCTTCAATGATTTCATGAGCAAGATTTATAGCCAGATAATTTGCAGCCTCTTTATCACAGCGAGCAGCAATAGTGCCTTTGGTTCGTTCTACTATAACGCTTCCGTCATACACCGCTAATACATCAAAGTATTCGGTGGGAACATCATAATCTATTTCCTGATACAGTACGTCTTTATGTGGCATGGGAAATTCATGATCAATTTCTTCCCGCTGTATCATGGTTTTATTCCAGTCTTCAGTTTCATTCCAAACGAGTAGGCTGGAAGTCATTTCATCCGGTTCGCCATAGGTATCTATGACTTCTTTAGCAGTTTTCTTTGCTGTTTCCGGCCAATCTTCTATTATCTCAGAGGCATGCTGATGGTCTTCGTGCGCTTGTGTCTCCTGTGCTGCAGTATCTATAGAAAATGCGGTTAATATTAAAAAGGCGAGTATGGTGCTAATGGTTAATGGTTTCATGGTATTATCTCTCGTTTTATTGATGGTTTTAAGCTCTAAAATTTTAGACGTGATGTGAAGTCATTTTCTTACAAGCATAATTTCTACTGATCCATATATTCCTTTTCCGGAGTTTGAATGGAAGGTGAGCGCGAGCCATACAGTTCTTTTACATCTGTATCGCGCGGGCCAAGCATCGAATGTCTGTTGGCTCGTGAAGGTGGCTCATTCCATGGCATTTCTCCCACAACAAGCTTTGGAATATTGATGAAAATATTTGTGCCACTGCGTTTTACCACCGCATCCAGAGGTATATAAGTGTCGGTGTGAAAGATCATTCCACGGGGAACAAGTACATAGCCTTCGGTGTCCTCGTTTGCTTCCACCACCTTTTCCACCGTACCAATTTCTCCATGATCAGAACCCCTGACCGAATCTCCCGGCTGCACATTAATCTGTCCTGCGGTCGATGAATCAACAGCAGAAAGGAATTCATCTACAGTAATTACGGCATTAGAGATCAGCGGAAAGTTCAGGCGAATAGCGGCCTCATATTCCGGAATACTGGCGGCTCCTATGGCGTCAGAAAGAAAGGTTACATCATATCCGGCTTCCATTGCGTGCCGGCCGGTTGATTCGCAACAAAGATTAGCAGTCATGCCGGCAATTACCAGGTGAGTGATACTCATTTCCCGGAGGCGTTCCGAAAGATCGGTTTCAAACACATCACAGCTTTTATGAGGGAGAAGAACGATGTCATCCTTTTGCGGCTGTAAGTCGGGATGAAAATCTGCACCCCAGCTGCCTGCTAAAAACATCTTTCGTTCGAACATCAGGCGGTTAATTCCACTTTTGCGTTGTAGTTTTTCGCTCGAGTAATCTTTTTCAGTATATGCCATTGGTCCAAACACGACAGAAATGCCGCGAGAACGTGCTCCTTCGATAGCTTTCTTCAGGTTATCAATGACATTATTCATCTTTACAGTTTTCTTGGTTAGATCCCAACCTGCTCCGCCTTCCGAGAGGAAGTCATTTACAGGATCAATAACCAGTAAAATGGTTTTTTCTGGTGAGATAGAAATCTGGGTCTCATCTTTTGGCAGGTAGGTGGTGTCGGTAGAATTGAATTTTGAATTTGAATCTGGCATGGCGTCCCTCTTTTTTAGTGATTTTTATCCACCTGTACCATTAAAACTTGAGCTTTTTAATCTTTTTTAGTTTTCTTTAATTGCTGTAGGTGGGTTTTTATTCTCTCTAAATCAAAAAACAAAAATTCATGCATAGCAATTCGGAGAGTTAATTAGATTTATCACCTTCCAGAGCCTTTAAAATAGGACATGCATCTTTTGGCCCTTCTCCATCACAGGAATCAATTAGATCAATCAGCGTATTTTTTATACGTTGCAGGTCTTCGATTTTCTCAAGCACATCCTGATGTTTTTGTTGAGCTTCATTTTTTATTTCAGAACAAGTAGTGCCATTACTCAAACGCAACTCCAGCAATTCTTTAATCTCACTGAGTGTGAAACCAAGCTCCTGTGCTCGTTTTATGAATTTAATTTGCCTGATATGCCGCTTTGTAAAAATGCGATAACCTGAGCGCCTTCGATCCGGTTTTGGGATGAGACCGCGTTTTTCATAATAGCGAACCGTTTCTTTATTAACGCCCGACAGCTCAGCGGTTTTACCGATTTTATACGTGTTTAAGTTATTATCACTTTCTGATTTATTTAACATTTTGCTATTTCACCTTATTCGAAAAGTTGAAGGATTGGAAGTAATGCATATGCTGCGAAAAGACCAATGCTGTAAATAATGACGGAAGTCCAGAATATGATCTTTTGAAAACGCCCCGCCACTTCACAGCCTTTGCCGCCGGTAACACTGCAAGCAATTTTGCCTTTTGGCCTTAGAATAAAAATACCACTGAAAGCGATCAGAATTCCGGCTCCTAAAAATATCCAGTCACTGTATTGTGAAATAGTAACAAGTACGGGAAAAGTGGAAATTAACGATACAAGGGCTGAGCCACCGGCAATGGCTACCACGGCAGATGGTAATGCACAGCAAAGTAAAGTTCCCGTAGAGGTAAAAACAGCCAGAAAACTGCTTAAATTCTGCTGCCAGTTTTTCACAGGTGTATCGGTTGAATTGTTCATTTTATTCTTCCCCGGATTTATCATCACCTGGAAATTTCGTGAATTCACCGGCCTCGAATCCGGCATCTTCAATAGCCTCTGAAATTTGCTCTTTGCTAACATTCCGGTCTTCCTTCAATTTGATAAAGGCTCTGTTTTCATCAAGATTAACAGAAGCCTTTTCAACCTCGTCCAGTTTCTCCAGCCATCGTTCACAATTTCTTACGCAGTTAGAACAGTATAAGCCATTCACTTCCAATTCAATGTCTTGCTCATCGGCTGCCAATGTGAATGTGCTGGAATTTCCGTTTTGAAACATTATCAACCCAATGATAAAAATCGCTGCTAAAGTTATAAGTCCAATCATAGTTTTTAAAGATATCATGGTTATTAAATTTTTTTATTTAAGATTTTTCCGTTGCCTTAAGTTGATCGACAGTCAAATTCCAGAAATCCTGGTTATCACGTTCAGCTATAAGAGCCTCAATGGTAACTTCTCGACCTGTTTCAATTTCGTATTGCTCAGCATCAAACTCTTTCAACAGAAAAATATCATCTGTGTCGGTGATTAAATGCCAGTCATCCTGTTCCTTTTCAAGCATGCCGCGCACTTTTATTTGTGCATCTTTAGGGGAAAAACCGCCATCAATTATTGACCGCTGTATCTGTTTGAGAGAGGTATGATGTGCGTCATCAAAAATTAAACGAGCTTCGCCTTTTTTAAGATCAATTTCAGCGTCGGTAACACCATCCATTTTTTTCATTCGAACCTCTACTCCTTTTGCACATGGCGCACAATCCATACCGAAGATTTTCTGGTCAAGCTCCAAAATTTGAGCTTTAACATTCCCTAAAGGAATTAGCATTAGCAAAATCGCTAATGCGGACAGCAAGAATGGATAATGTTGTTTGATCGGCTTCATAATTCAATTTTTTGAAATTTTATAATTATTAAAAGAACCAGTAAGAGAGATTTATCATGGCTCGTGGACTTTCGCTGGAAATTAACGAGCCGGGAACCGTTCCGGCGGATTCATAAACTGGAAAAAGCATGCCAATTGAAACTCCCCATGCGCCATAAAGACCTAAGAGGCTGGGGCCAATTAATACCTTCTGTTTATTTGAATTGGCAACATCTACTTCACCTATGCGATCATTCCCTGTCCACTCAGAAACACTTTCCAGAAAAATTCGCCAATCGTGGTGAGGGTTTTTTTCACGAAAGTAGCGGGGCCTTAACCCAATCACTCCGGTTGCATAAATAACCTCACCTAATTGTTCTCCACTCTTTTCAGCATAATACTGCCAGCCGCCTCCACCCCAGAAATACCACGAGCGCGAGGCGTACCCGGTGACGGCAGCCAGGTGAAAACCACTTCCGGAATTAATGCCGCCCCTTTTTTCATCAACAGGATATGAAACGCCGGTGATGAGTGTGGATTCAAATCTATTGCCCACACCTAAATTATTCTGGTGAAAGCGGTAAAAAGCGGATAATTCAATATCTCCAAAACCGGGCATTAAACTTCCACCCCGGGTGCGAGGCCGTTTGGTTGCATTTTGAATGGGAGTAGGCGTACTGAAATTTAGTTGCAGTTTTTGAGCGGGGCTGTAATTCCATGTATGGCGTAACATTGCCGTCGGCTCATCTTGCCGAAGAGACATAAAAGTTAAATTGTAGCTAATGCCTCCCTTGCCACCGGTCGGCGTGGCTAAACCAAAAGCCGGGCCATGACCACCCTGGGCAGCCACAGGTGGTGAGTAGTTGAAAACTACTGCTATAGTTAACAGCAATATTTTTTGGCGCGTATTTATCATCAAGCCTCAGCTTTTATAATGGAAAATATGTCAGCTCTATTACAGAGTCAGTTAAAAGTATTTTTCTTACTTAAGCAGCAATTGACCTACAGCTTTCCGCACAATCACGGCATTTTTCAGCACATTGTTTGCAAACTTCACTGTCAAATTTCTCACATTCATCGGCGCAGGCTTCACATATGTCAGCACAAATATCACAGACTCGCTCTGCATATTCTGTTTCCAAGGCCAATAAATTTGTACAGGCGGTACAAATAGAAATGCAATTCAGGCAAAGCTGGTGGCACTTTTTCATGTCCGGCTCACCCATGTGATTATTTAAACAAATATTAGCAGCTGTTATGCACTCATTACAATGATCGATACAATCTTGGTATTCCTGGCTTAGTGGTTTCATAATAAAGTTGGTTTTACATTTATATTAGTTGTGGCGTTAACAAAGAAAAACTTTTTAACAATCATAGCCTGAAGAAAGCTCTTACGAAACCTATCAGATGGCAAATGGCTTTCTTTAGCCTCATGCATCTTAAATATAAGCCCTGTAGTATAGTCCAGAGTCAAGTACAAATAATGAATTTATTGAAAAGCTTATGTGGAGTGGTCAATTAAGGCTGTTACAGATTGAAAAGTAGTTGAGGCTGGAACAGAAATAGAAATGTTGCCAGCACACTTATCACGAAGAAAATCTTGTTAAACATGGCTCCCTGTACACGAAAAATCATCCATCCCGAAACAGAAAAAGAGATTAAAGACAGCGCGAGAAAAAGATGACGGTAAGGTAATAACAGTTCCACCATTCCGCCCGAACCCATACCAAATAAGGCAAGAAAAAAGGGCAGAGAACAACATGGACGTGATAAAAATCCGACTATCACGGCAATAAATCCTCCGAGGATTCCTTTTCCCGGCGCGTTTACGTTAGAGAAAAGTCCGCTTTTACAATTTCCTGTAGACATCAGCTACTTTTTAATGAAAAATTATGTGCCGGAAAGATAAGCCCTGTACCATAGTCCAGAGTCAAGGAAAGTTTTTTTTGAAGATTGCTTCAGGTTTATTTGTTAAGCTAATCCTTGGTTCCGGGCGTGCTAATCCTTCCCCCTTACCTAATCTTGACATAAGTTTGCATAATTCTGACTTACCTGATGCCAGTCTTTCTTTTAATGAATGGCTTGAGTAATTTCTTCATGATGAAATTTTCTTTCACATATCGTTTTCTTGCCTCGGTTCTTAGTATGGCCATCCTGGTGGGAGTTTCTTTGCCTACCGGTTTACATGCAAATTTACCTGAAGAATGTGATGCTATGGAAATGATGCATTCTGAACATGCAGAACACCCTGATGTTGATGCAGCTGAAGACTGCCCGATGACGAAATCGGAAAAACCGAAAGAAAATCATTCTGCAATGCATGATTTAGGTTTCGCCTGCGCCTGTAGTATCGAAATGGCACCGGTTAAAACGGAAGCTAAAACCCAGCTGAAAACCAAAGCCCCGGCACTGCAAGTGATTCAGTTACTGACTGAAAATCACACCCCACAACCTGAAATGGATGCTTTTCAAATTACCATTTTGGATGCTTATTCCCCACCGCCCATCTTTTTAACTAACGAGTCCTTTCTGAATTAGGGATTGATATCTCTTTGAGTCGGTTGCCTTACCTCTGACTCCTCTCCCTGAAAAATTAACAAGTTAATTTTTCTGTCCCTCCAAGAGAGACAGAATTCCCGCTTGCGGATAATTCAGAGAGAGGAAAGCTAAGGCTGCCAAACTCAAATCCACTCCATTGGCACCAAAGGTTCCGGCTGCAACGAGTATAAAGCCAGACGGAGCAACAATCACTTATTCCCTAATTCACTTAATAACTCATTCCCTAAAATGCTAAATAAAACCATCCGGTTCTTCCTGGAAAATAAACTCATATCCCTGCTGCTTGTTTTGGCGCTGGCCGGGTGGGGTATTTCCACGGCCCCCTTCGACTGGGATATTGATTTCCTTCCCCGTGATCCTGTACCTGTGGATGCCATTCCGGATATTGGTGATAATCAGCAGATTGTATTTACCGATTGGCCGGGAAGGGCGCCGAAGATTGTGGAAGATCAGATCACCTATCCATTGACTACGCAGCTTTTGGGTGTGCCCGGTGTAAAAACAGTCCGTAGTAATTCCATGTTTGGATTTTCCTCCATCAACATCATTTTTGAGGAGGATGTGGAATTTTACTGGAGCCGTTCGCGAATACTGGAAAAGCTAAATGCTCTGCCGGCTGATTTGCTTCCCGAAAATGTACAACCGGCCTTAGGACCTGATGCAACGGCTCTGGGACAAGTTTTCTGGTATACACTTGAAGGTTATGACAGCAAGGGCAATCCAACAGGAGGATGGGACCCGCAAGAGTTGCGTTCCACTCAGGATTTCCAGGTAAAATATGCGTTGTCCTCTGCAGAAGGGGTAGCAGAAGTGGCAAGCATAGGTGGATATGTTAAAGAATACCAAGTTGATATTGATCCTGTGGCTATGCGGGAGGCAGGTGTTTCTGTAAATGATATTGCTAATGCCGTTCGAAAAAGTAATCAGGAAGTTGGTGCCCGAACTATTGAGATGAACAGGGCTGAATATGTAGTTCGCGGGCTGGGATATATTGAATCGCTTGAGGATCTGGAAGAAAGTGTAGTGACTGTTAGAGATAATACACCCATCCGAATTAAAGATGTCGCGCATATTGCAATCGGTCCCGCCCAGCGACGGGGTGCTTTGGACAAATCCGGGGCTGAAGCTGTGGGTGGAGTTATCGTGGCCCGCTATGGCGAAAATCCTTTGGAAGTTATTCAGAATGTTAAGGCGGAAATTAAGAGAATTGCCGTTGGTCTTCCTTCCAAAGAACTTGCTGACGGTACCGTCTCACAGGTAAAAATTGTTCCTTTCTATGATCGTGCCGGATTGATTTATGAGACGCTTGGTACCCTCGAAGAAGCTCTTTCACTTCAAATTTTAATCACGATACTGGTGATTATTATTATGGTGATGCACCTGAGAACATCGCTGGTGATATCTGCCCTGTTGCCTCTTGCCGTGCTTATAAGTTTCATTATGATGAAATATGTGGGCGTGGATGCCAATGTGGTAGCCTTGGCGGGGATTGCGATTTCTATTGGTGTGGTGGTGGATATGGGGATTATTCTCACCGAAAATATGCTTAAACATATGGATGAAAAAGCTCCTGGTGAAGATCTGCTCGAAACCATTTACCGGGCAACGGCCGAGGTAAGTCCGGCTGTAATTACAGCGCTGATGACAACCATTGTTAGTTTTTTGCCCGTATTCATGCTTCAGGCACAGGAAGGACGCTTGTTCAGTCCGCTTGCATGGACCAAAACTTTTATACTGATTGCTGCACTGATAATCGTAATTACGATAATTCCTGCTTTTGCCCATTGGTTGTTTTCGCAGAAAGTCGGGAAAAAGAAGTGGCTGGTTTTCTGGAATGCTCTATTAATTGCCGGTGGATTTATAATAGCTGTAGCGTATCTCGGATGGGCCGGACTCACACTTATGGCTCTCGGCATCAATAATCTGGCGGGGATTTATTATCCGGAATATAAACCCTGGACACCCGGCGTCAATAATGGAATAATCTTATTAGCTGTAGCCTGGTTACTGGCAGGTAACTGGCTTCCGCTTGGACCGGAAAATTCCGTTTCATTCAGCCTCATTTTTATCATTATAATTGTAGGTATCCTTTTCGGGTTATTCTGGCTCTTCATGAAATATTACGAGAGCATTCTTGGGCGGGCTCTTCGTAATAAAGGGTTGTTTCTCTCGATTCCTGTTTTGATCCTCATTATTGGACTCATGAGCTGGCGCGGTTTTGACACCACCTTCCGCTATGTAGCAAATAGTTTTAACGCAGTGGGAATAGAGATTGAAGAAACCGGTTTTTGGACCGCCATAGATAATCGTTTCCCCGGACTTGGACAGGAATTCATGCCTACGCTGGATGAAGGTTCTTTCCTGCTCATGCCCACAGCCCTGCCTCATGCCGGTGTAGAAGAAGCCCTGGAAATAATGCGCGATCTGGATATGCGGGTTACCTCAATTCCGGAAGTGGAAACAGTAGTTGGGAAAGCGGGAAGAACAGAGTCTGCTTTGGATCCCGCTCCGGTCTCGATGTATGAAAATCTGATCACGTATAAAAGTGAATATAAAACGGATGAACGCGGGCGAAGAATCAGGTTTAGATTTGAGAATGGTGAGTTTGTGCGGAATCAAAATAATGAACTGATTCCTGATCGAAGCGGGCGTTACTACCGGCAGTGGCGTGATCACATCCAAAGCAAAGATGATATCTGGACTGAAATTTTGCAAGCAGCTGACTTGCCCGGAATCACTTCAGCCCCCAAACTGCACCCCATAGAAACCCGCCTGATTATGCTTCAGACCGGGATGAGAGCCAACCTTGGAATTCGTGTAAGCGGACCGGATTTGGAGGCGATAAATAAATTCGGAGCTGCACTTGAGCCGCTAATTCGGGAAGTAGATGGAGTTCGGCCAGCATCAGTTTATGCCGATCAGGTAGTCGGGAAACCCTACGTTGAAATTGATATCAACCGGCAGGAAATAGCACGTTATGGTTTAAATATTCAGGATGTGCATGAAGTTATCAGTATAGCCATCGGCGGTGAAACTCTCGGAATGACGGTAGAAGGACGTGAGAGATATCCAATGCGGGTTCGCTATGCCCGGGAATACCGAAATACTCCGGAAATGATGGAAGGTATTCTGGTGCCCTCACCAAATGGCAGTCAAATCCCCTTGGGACAACTCGCCGAGATACGATTTGAAACCGGCCCGATGAATATCCGGAGTGAAAACACTTTCCTCAGCGCCTATGTCACTTTCGACAGTTATGCCGGTGTAGCATCCATTGATGTGATAAACCGGGTGCAGGAACATTTGGATAAGCAGATTGGAGAGGACAATCTCCAGGTTCCTGATGGAGTAAGTTACACTTTCGAGGGTGAATTTGTAAACCAGCAGCGGGCGGCCAAACGGCTTGGCGTGGTACTTCCTATCACTCTTCTGATTATTTTTCTGATCATCTATTTCCAGTTTCGTTCAAGCCAAATTTCATTGATAGTGTTTTCAGGAATTGTGGTGGCGTGGTCGGGAGGATTTATTTTGCTCTGGCTTTATGGAGAAAGTTGGTTCTTCAACTTCTCTATACTGGGAGTGGAATTGCGGGAATTCTTCCAGATGGGAGCCATCAATATGAGTGTTGCGGTCTGGGTAGGATTTCTTGCGCTTTTCGGGATTGCCGTGGATAACGGTGTGGTGATGGCCACTTACCTGGAACAGCTTTTTGAACGAAGAAAACCCGGCGAACGTGAAAGTATTTATGCCACCGCCATCGAAGCAGGAATGCGCAGAGTTCGTCCTTCACTGATGACCACCGCCACAACGTTATTGGCCTTGCTACCAATCCTTACCTCACCGGGAAAAGGATCAGAGATCATGGTTCCCATGTCCATTCCGATTTTCGGCGGGATGCTGCTTCAGGTATTGAGTTTATTGATGGTTCCGCTGCTGTATGCAATGTGGAAAGAGAGAAGTTTGAAATTGGAGAAACAAATATGAAAAAATTTATGAGACATAAAATGTGCTATTCAGTAATGAAAGAATTGCTCTTTACCCTGCTGTTCCTTGGGTTTACCGCAGCTGTTTCAGCCCAGGAAATACGCCCGATCAACCAGCCGGATGAGCTTCAGATTTTAGAATCCTATTTCCGGTTAGCTGCTGAAAATAACCCGGAACTAAATTCTCTTAGATTAGAGGTTGAAGCTCAAAGAGAACAAATACCTCAGGTTCGGGCTTTACCGGATCCGGAAATAACTGCCGGCTATTATATCAATCCTGAGAATGAAGCAAATATTTCCGGCCGCTTTTCGGTCACAGCCATGCAGATGCTCCCCTGGTTCGGGACATTGTCTGCCCGCGGAGAGCTTGAGGAGAATATCAGTGAAGTCATGGCCTATTCCTTGACTGCCCGCCAATTGGAAATATTTAGTGAAATCCAGGATATGTGGTTTCAATACTTCCGGCTGAATCATCATATACATATTAATTCGGATATCATTCAGATAATAGAAGATCTCGAGAATTTGGTGGAAGTCCGGTATGAATCTGGCAGAACGGGTCAAGCTGATATACTCCGTCTACAGATGGAAAGGCAGCGGCTTTTGAATATTATCGAGCAGCTTGAGGATGAGAAAAATCCAATCCGGATAAGGTTGAATTCGCTGCTTAACCGAAATTTATCGGATAATATATCTGTGCCTATGCAGCTACCGGAGCGGATTCTGGCTATGTCTAAAGATGAACTGTTCAATATCGCTCAAAGTCGCCACCCGGATTTTGACCGGCTTAATGCACAACGCAATCAATTTAAAAACCAGTTAGACTTAGCCCGGCTGGAAGGCCTCCCAGCCGTTGGCATCGGTTTGCAATATATGGGCACCGATTTTGGCATGATGAGTATGATGGATTTGGACCCTGTGTTTATTGGTATGGCGAGTATCAACATTCCGCTATACCGTGGTAAATACCGAGCACAACGCAGGGAAGCCCGGCTGCAATTACAAAGCATAGATGAACGTGAAATCGAAGTACAAAATCGTTTTCAATCTGAAATTGAAAAATCCATGAAAAAGCTTCGGGATGGCCAGCGAAACTACCAATTGATCACTGAAGAATTACTGCCCCGTACAGAGCAGGTCCTGGATATTCTTTCTGATGAATACAGTTCCGGCCAAATTCAGTTTGATGAAATGCTACAGGTACTACGAGAACTTTTGGCTCTTGAAAATGAAAAAGTTGAAGCGCTGACCACTCAAAACAAAGCCATGGCCGAGATTGAACAATTGATAGGGAATGAATTATTGAGCAATGAATAATCCACAGAAAATTCACAAAAATTTAAACGATCAAAAAATCCAATAAGATGAACTTCACAAATAAACAAATTTTATACGGAGCCGGATTTTTGCTAACCGGGTTTTTTCTTGGCTGGCTGCTGTTTTCAGGTCCGGGCGAGAATGAATCACAAGCGGATCTGCTTAATTCCGAAGAGATGGAGGAGCACATACAGGACACCCACACCAATGAAGAAGGTGAAATTATCTATACCTGCAGCATGCATCCGCAGGTTCGGGAAAATGAGCCGGGAAATTGCCCCATTTGCGGCATGGAGTTAATTCCTGTCAGTACTGATGATGGGCAAGTTGAGAAAGATGATTATTCGATGGTAATGTCGGAAGCGGCTGTAAAATTAGCCCAGGTTCAAACCGCACCGGTCACTTTTGAAGTTCCCGAAAAAATCATTGAATTACCCGGCAGAGTACAGGTGGATGAACGAAATATCACCAATGTTACCGCTTATTTTCCCGGACGAATTCAGAATATAAAAGTCAATTTTACCGGAGCTCAAATCCGCAAAGGGGAGCCGATGGCCACAATTTATTCTCCGGAATTGATAAGTGCGCAACGAGAATTGCTGCAGGCTGCCCGGCAGCAGGAGCGAAACCCACGATTATTTGAGGCTGCACGACAAAAATTCCGTCTTTGGGGTTTCACCGATGAACAAATAAATGAAATCGTAAATCGGGGAGAAGTGCAGCAGGAACTGGAAATCCGTTCACCTGTAGATGGTTATGTAATGTCTCGCAATGTTGCAAACCAACAGTATGTCACTGAAGGTACGATTATGTATGAAGTGGCAGATTTGCGCCGGGTTTGGGTAGTGCTGGAGGCGTATGAGGAGGATATATTTTTTATCAATTCCGGAAATTCCATCACTGTGAGAATTCCAGGCAATCCGGGGCAAACACTTGAAGCAGAAGTAGCTTATATCGATCCCGTTGTAAATCCCGAAACACGCACCGCAGGAATTCGTGCAGATGTGGAAAATGAAAATCTACACCTCAAACCCGATATGCTAGTAAAAGGTACCATTCAGGCAACAATGGGTTCAGAAAAATTACTGATTCCTGCCTCTTCAGTTCTATGGACCGGAAAACGATCACTTCTCTATGTAAAAGATACTTCAGTGGATGTGCATCGGTTTGAAGTCCGGGAAGTTGAGCTGGGAATTCGTGCCGGCGATTATTACATAATTGAAGAGGGCGTGGAAGAAGGGGAAGAAGTAGTTTTCCACGGCAATTTCCGAATCGACAGCGAATTTCAGCTTGCCGATAAATTCAGCATGATGAATCGTGAACCGGGGACCGGAGCAGGCATGCCGTCAATGCCCGGCATGGATATGGGTGAAGAAGATATGAATATGGACGAAATGGAAGATCATTCAAACCAATAGTACTAGCAAATATTTTAAATCATAAACTAAATAAAATCACACTATGAAAACATCAATAACATTACTCTTTTCTTTACTATTAACTGTTGTTGCAACGGCACAACATGAAGGACATCATCAACATAAAAGCCACCTTGATACTTTGGTAGCTGAATACCTGGAAGTGAAAAATGCACTTGTGGAAGATGATCTTGAGACAGCTAAAAAGCATCTTGAAATTTTTGCTGAAGAAGTGAAAGGCAGCGGTGAAATGAATCAACATGAAGAGCATGCCGAAGACCACAAAGCACATCATTCAGCAATGCTTGCAGCTGTTGGTGCAGCATCAGAAGCGGAAAATATTGAGGAATTTCGTACAGCATTCCGTGATGTATCTGAAGAACTGATAAAGGCCGTTGAAAATCAAGGATATGATGAAAAACTCTTTGTACAATTCTGCTCAATGAAAGAAGGCGGCTATTGGTTAAGTAAAGAGGAAAAAATTCAAAATCCATTTTTTGGTTCTGCCATGCCCACTTGTGGAAGTGTGGATAAAACCATTGAATAAGATTTTTTAATTCAAAAACACGGATTACAAAGATTTCTCAGGTTTTGAAAACCTGCGAAATCTGGACTTAGTATTAGCAGAAAGCAATTTAATATCACAGTCATGAACAAGGAAAATCATCAGCACGAAGAACATTCTCATGAACACGAACATGATCATGAGGGTGAGCAGGAACATCATGGGCATGGTGCACATAAGGAGGAGCATAGCCATGGCAAGCATTCTCAGCACGAACATCATGCGATGATGGTAGAGGAATTTAAGTGGCGCTTTTGGTGGATATTGGGATTAACAATTCCAATTCTGGCGCTGTCACCAATGATCCAGGATTTTCTAAATGTGGACTGGAGATTTTCTGGTGACACCTGGATTCTTTTTACACTTTCTACCGTAGTGTTTTTCTATGGCGGCTGGCCCTTTCTATCTGGACTTGTGGATGAACTGAAAAAGAAGCAGCCGGGAATGATGATACTCATCGGACTGGCAATTTGTGTGGCTTATTTCTACAGCGTATTTGTGGTTTTTGGGTTGGAAGGGCATCTGCTCTTTTGGGAGCTTTCAACTTTAGTTGCCGTTATGCTTTTGGGCCATTGGATTGAAATGCGATCCGTAATGAGCGCTTCTGCTGCTCTCGAAAAACTGGCTGAATTACTGCCTGGTGAAGCGCATCTTTTAAAAGAAGACGGCAGCACCGAAGATGTTCCTGTTGAAGATTTGAAAGCAGGTGATAAAATCCTCATCAAACCCGGAGAGAAAATTCCCGCAGATGGAATTATCATTGATGGAAAAACAAATGTAAATAAAGCCATGCTTACCGGCGAATCTAAACCGGTGAATAAGCAGAAAGGCGATGAGGTTTTGGGCGGCTCCATTAATGAAGAGGGTTCGATCACCATAGAAATTGAAAAAGCTGGGGAAGATTCTTTTCTGTCGCAAGTGATTGAATTGGTAAGGCAAGCTCAGGAAAGCAAATCAAGAACTCAGAATCTAGCCAACCGGGCTGCTTTTTGGTTAACAGTTGTGGCTATTACAAGTGGTTTATTAACATTTTTGGCTTGGACCTACTTCACCACTGAAGACATGGGCTTTGCCATAAATAGAACAGTTACTGTGATGGTAATAGCCTGTCCGCACGCGCTGGGACTGGCTATTCCTCTGGTAGTTGCGGTTTCCACCTCGTTAGCAGCCGGAAATGGATTCCTGATCCGAAACCGTTCCGCCTTCGAAGAAGCCCGAAACCTGAAAGCGGTGATTTTTGATAAAACAGGAACCTTGACAGAAGGCACTTTTACAGTGACCGATATTCTGAATTTCGGGAATGAGTTTGAAGAAGATGAACTCTTGAAATACGCTGCTTCTGTGGAAGCAAATTCAGAACATCCTATTGCCCGTGGCATTTTGGATAAAGCCGGTGATACTTTTAAGGTGGAAGATTTCAATTCTATTACCGGAGCGGGAATTGAAGGCACGGTGTCTGGGAAATCAGTTAAAGTAGTCAGCCCCGGATACGTGCGCGATAACGATTTGGAGTACGACAGGGAGCAAATTGAAGAAATATCAGCCCAGGGGAAAACGGTAGTTTTTGTGATAATTGATAATTCACTTGAAGGTGCTATTGCTCTTGGAGATGAAATTCGTGGAGAGTCAAAACAGGCCATTCAGCAGTTGCATGAGATGGATATCGAATGCGTAATGTTGACCGGCGATAATCAGCAAACGGCAGATTATGTAGCCAGGGAATTAGGCATAGATCAGGTTTTTGCTGAAGTGCTGCCGGATGAGAAAGCCGCAAAAGTGAAAGAAGTTCAGCAACAGGGCAAGAAAGTTGCCATGACTGGCGATGGCGTAAATGACGCTCCCGCCCTTGCCCAGGCCGATGTGGGAATTGCCATTGGCGCGGGATCGGATGTTGCCGTTGAAACCGGGGATATTGTTTTGGTTCGGAATAATCCTGAGGATGTAGTGAACCTCATCAAGCTGTCGAAATCAACTTACGGTAAAATGGTTCAAAACCTGTTTTGGGCAACTGGTTATAATGTCGTGGCAATTCCACTTGCGGCCGGTGTACTTTTTGCTTGGGGAATTATCCTGAGTCCCGCCGTGGGAGCTATATTGATGTCGGCCAGTACGGTAATTGTGGCTATTAATGCGCGACTTCTGAAATTGGAAAACTAATATAATTGAAAACCCTCCAAGGGTTTGTCCCGAAGGGATCGCTTTGTGAGAACCCTTGGAGGGTTCACCATTGATTAAATAAATAAGCATGAATTTTATACCTGAATGGGCACCCAGTATTCATCCGATGATTGTTCACTTTCCCATTGCCATTTTGCTGTTGGCAGTTATTATGGACGTGGCTTCCTTGTTTCTGCCGAAATCATGGTGGGATGAGAAAAAAAACCTGATTTTATACGCTTTTGCTTCTGTTTCTTCAGTAGGTGCTTTCCTGAGCGGAAATGATGCTGCTGAAAAAGTTTTTGTTGAGGCTGATGCTCAACGCCTGCTTACCAATCATGCCGACTGGGCTGAATATACGGTTTGGTTTTTGGCGATTTATACTCTTCTGCGAATTGGTGCTTTTGTATGGAAAAAAGCGGAGATAAAAAGTATACAAGTTGGATTCACAATCCTGGCATTTGCCGGTGTGTTTTTAGTCTATAAAACCGCCGAATTAGGAGCGGAAATGGTTTTTGGCCATGGTGTTGGAGTTCAGCAAACGGAAAGCTCAATTTCAGAACCGACGGCAAATGATGAGAAAGCTGAATCAAAACTTTTCGAAACTGAAGAAGGTTGGCGCTGGGAAATAGGAGAAAATCCCAATGCAGAATTCCAGGAAAATTTTCATTGGCTGAAAGGCTCGGCTGAAAGCAATAATCTGCAACCTGAGCAATTATCAGAAAATAATCAGGCCATTAGTTTTAGCGGAGATGACTTGAACGGCTTTTTCACCAGCCATGAAAACTATCAAAATGTACAAGTAGATTATTATCTGGATATCAGTGCCTTTGAGGGAGAGATTATACTGGCAAACCATGTGAAAGATCAGAATAATTATGATTTTGTTTCCATTCAATCAGATGGAACTTTAAAACAAGGGCGAATTTCGGAGGGAGCTGCTGAAATTTTTGAGGAAGGTTCTGCTGATTTTTCTGAGCCGGTTTTTATTCGAGTTGTAATAGATAAAACGCATTTCTGGGGTTATGTTGATAAGAATGCCATTGTCCATGGCCATTCATCTGCCCCGGGTGCCGGAAGTGTGGGAATGGCCTTCAAAGGCTCCGGCAAGATTATTCTCGATAAAATTGAGATGACCACTCTCGAATAAAATTAAACTAAACCTAAAAATACAATCCATTAACATACTGAAACTACTTCTAACGTTTCTACTTTCATACATGGTTACCTTTTCAGTAAATGCTCAAGATCATAAGCATCACGAGCAGGAAGAAGAGCAGCCACATCAACATAAGGAGGCATTCCGAAAAGCATAAAGAGCACCATGCAGCAATGGTAAAAGCCGTTGAAGCAGCTACAAATGCAGAAGATCTTACCACCATGCGAGCTGCTTTTAAAAATGTATCGGCCGAATTAATAAAGGCGGTAGAAAATCAGGGATACGGTGAAAAACTTTTTGTGCGATTTTGTCCAATGGAAAAAGAAGGGTATTGGCTGAGTAAAGAAGAAAATGTAAAGAATCCATTTTTTGAAGTTGCGATGCCAACTTGTGAAGTGTAGGCAGAGAGCTTTATTAAGGGAATTCGGGGTCTGGTTTCCCCAAAGTCTTCTTACCTGCCCCTTTTGGAAGCATACCTGCGAAAGATCTTACTTTTTCAAGGAACGGGTGTTAATTATAAATAGGTAAGCCTATCAACTCAGATTCTTCGGGAGTACCCTCAGAAGGACTCGTTGGGCAGTGAATGAGATAAATTTATCTCTGTTCCCCAAATACTCCACGGCTCAGCGAGCCGTGGGACTTGGTTTCAGAAGGACCTGATGGGGATTTTTGGAATTTTTCTCTAACAGCAAGAAAATGAGTTTTTGCCGCTGCGGGGCATCATCAACCAAACCCTATTGTGATGGAACGCATAAGAAGGTTAATTTTTCTGCTGAATAATCAATTATGCTGAGCAGACCAACGGCTTATAAAATCTGCTTCTCACCAAATTCTATTTTGTAGCTAACTACTACATTTGCACCTGCTTCTGAATCTTCCTCTTCAGTATACATTAGGCCATTTTGGCTTGTGATAATTTCCTGATCGCTGGGCCAAGTGAAAGAGGCAAGTAATTTCCCGCTGTTTTCAAGTATATGCCACTCATGGACTTCCTTGTCATCTACAATGGTCGAAACCCATATTCTATTCTTATCATCCACGAAAAAATGTTCCAGGGCAGGCCATGTTTCAGGATAGACGGCCGTGTTTAGAACTCTATGAATATTAGGATGAAATCGATCTAAAACTTCCTGCTCTTCGAGTGGATCTTTTTCAAAAGGATAATAAATACTGCGTTCCAACTCGCCTGTAAGGTTGAAAACTTTAATTAAAAAATCGCCGGTATCAACTTGGTAGATTTTCCCATCTTGAGTAACATCTAATTCACCTCTTGTAGAGTAAGGCACTCTTATAGTGGCTCTATGGCCTCTTCCTGTATCTCCGGTATGTGTTTCGGTTGATTTATTTTCTGTAATTTTTTTTGAGATTATTCTTCCGTCAATGTCCATGAGATAAAATCCATTGTATGAGTCTCCATTTTTCTCAAATGAAACAGCTGTGAGAAATTCTTCTTTGCCAATCCCCAAAATAGTTAGCGGAAAAAGCATTTTTGCTTCTTCAATATCCCAGGTTTTAGAATCTATGGTTAACGTTTTAAGCAGTTCTAAACTTTGGGTGCTGAAAATATTTATTCGGGTCAAATTGGAATCATAAACAATAAGTTGCTCATCGTAAATATCAATAGCAGTAATCGTCTGGAATTCCCCCGGACCTTTGCCTTCTCTGCCAACTCTTCCTTTCATCATTCCTTCTGAATCAAAAACGAGAATGGTTTTCTCTGCTTTCTCAGCACGAAAAACATTTCCCATTCCATCAATCGCAACTTTTGGCCCAAACCCTCTTACCGGAGACAACAGCTGTGGATAAATTTCTCCAAATTTATGCTGCTTGGAAAACTGAACCGATTGAAGGGGTTCAAAATCAGGAAAGACTCTCAGGTTTTCTAATTCCCTGATATGAGCAGGTATACTTGCCTCGGATGATTCTGCAAATTCTGCTTTATCCTGTTTAGAACAAGTAATTAGTAAAAAGCACATAACAATGACCAAGTTCCGAAATAACATAGAAAACCTCTGATATTAGATGGTTAATTTCATTAACTATAATGAATTACATTCCTAATGACCAACTTTTGCGGTTGAGTTTATAGTTAAAAAAATCTGACACATTTGAAATGTTATTTTTAATTATCATCAAGTATGAACAACCCCAAAATCATTATCGCCATCGCCGCTTTTTTGCTGGCTATAGCTGTAGCCGCCGGAGCTTTTGGCGCTCATGCCTTACGAAATACATTAAGCCCCGAACGGCTCGAGACCTGGCAAACCGCCGTCCAATATCATGTATGGCATGCCTTAGGCTTATTTTTGCTTGCATTGATTGCAAATCAGTTCCAGGTGAATGTTCTTTGGCCTGCCTCGTTACTTCTTGCAGGAATCCTGATTTTTTCCGGAAGTTTATATGTGCTTTGCCTGACAGATAAAAGCTGGCTGGGAGCAATTACACCGATTGGTGGAATTGCATTTATTTCCGGATGGTTTTTGTTAGGGATTCAAATATTAAAACATCAACCCTAAGATTATCTATAGCCATGAAAGCATTATGGAATGACAAAATATTAGCAGAAAGTGACGACACCAAAGTGGTAGAAAGCAACCATTACTTTCCGCCGGAATCTATTAAGAAAGAATATTTCAAGGAAAGTGACCATCACAGTACCTGCCCGTGGAAAGGGGAAGCAAGTTATTATACCATAGAAGTGGACGGCGTAACCAACGAAAACGCGGCGTGGTTTTATCCCGAGCCCAAAGAAGCTGCCAGTCAGATAAAAGATCATGTGGCATTTTGGAACGGTGTGAAAGTGGAGGAGTGAAGGTCTTTAACCAAGCGACTCAAAGGAAAAATCATCATCTATGAACATCGAAGATTATTACAACTACTGTATGTCTCTGCCTGGAGCTGCAGAGGATTTTCCTTTCGGCGAAAACACTCTCGTATTCAAAGTGATGGGTAAAATGTTTGCACTAACCGACATTGATGAATTTGAGAGCATCAATCTCAAATGCGATCCGGTAAAAGCGGTAGAGCTCCGGGTAATGCATGAGGAAATAGAACCGGGATATCACATGAACAAAATGCACTGTGCCGAAGGCATTCCTTTGGAAGAATACAATAGCCGCTAAAGGTTCTTTAAGTGATGATTTTATACGGGAATTGATCAGGCATTCCTATGACCTGGTGGTGGCAAATCTATCCCGCAAAGACCAGGAAAAATTAACCCTTTGATCCATTTTTAGCCCAGCGGAGTGGAATAAACCTTCCAAAAGATTTTTTCATAAAACCCCAGAAAAACTCGAACTGACCGAATAGAGCGGCATAGATCAGCAAAAATACTTGGTAAAGCGGGAGAATGGTAATCAGCCAAATGAGCGTTTTAAACCAGAATGGATCTTGTTCTGTGACTCCTAAAAAGTTAAAGACAATGTCGCGGGCGAAAACGGCTGTAAAGCCGGTACAGGCAAATACGATCAGGATAGTTAATACCTGCCCGGTACTGTTGATGCTCCAGCGACTTTTTAATTTTTCTAATAAATGCATGCTGATAATTTAATTCATACAAAAATATCCTTTCTTAACTATAAATGAAGTATAATATTTGCCTATTAAGGGTTTTTATTTTTACAAAATTAACATTAAGGTGTCTTGCAATTTCTATCTCGCGCAGGTAGTTTCTGCGCGGAGGACATTCGGTACTGACTATAAAAAAAAGGGTATGCATAAATACGTAATGGAAGTAGCAGGTACTTTCTTTTTCGTACTGGTTTTTGGCTTTACGGGAAATGCTATTGCTATAGGCTTGGTTTTATCGGCTTTGGTATATATAGGCAGACATGTGTCTGGTGCTCATTTTAATCCGGCAGTTTCACTGGGTTTCTTTTTGCAGAAGAAATTAACAGCCACAGAATTTACGGGATATGTATTAAGTCAGTTAGGTGGAGCTATTTTCGCTTCAGTAATTGTTTTCTTTTTTTCCACACTGATTTTCTATGTAGAACCTCCTTCCGATACTAATTTATATCAACAGGCCGGCGCCGAAATTCTTTTCACCTTCCTTTTTGTTTTGTTAATGCTCACCTTCCTGCTTTCCCCGGCACTTAAAAGCAACAAAATGTATGGATTTGCGATTGGATTAACCTTCGGGGGTATCATTTTAGCCGGTGCTCCAATTTCTGGCGGCATTTTTAATCCCGCCACATCAATTGGCTCTGCTTTATTCGACTTAGCAAATGGGGGGAATTCAATACTTCATACTCTTCTCTATACTTTAGCTCCCTTAACGGGTGGAGCGCTGGCAGCAGTGGCTTATAGTTATTTAAATAAAAAATGAGATCTCTTATTGCACAGAGGGAATTCGGGGGCTGAATAATATTATGCCTTTTGCGAAGATAAATCCTGTCTTTGGGTTAACTTTGGAAAAGCTGCCCTAGATGAGGAGCAGCTGCAAGATTTTCCCGCACAACAGTGATTCTTAATGAGAAATTAGCCAGCAAGCGGCAGCATAAAGTAAAACCGGCTACCCTTGCCAACTTTACTCTCAACTTTTATTTCACTTTGGTGAGCATTTAAAATACCCTTTACCACGGAAAGCCCTAAACCGGTGCCACCTTTATCTCTCGATCTTGCTTTATCTGTACGGTAAAATCGATCAAATAATCTATCCAGATGCTCTTCACTGATACCCGTTCCGGTATCCTGAATATGCACTTCAGCAAAGCCCTCTTTTTTTATATAGCCTACTCTGACAGTTCCTTTACTGGTGTATTTGATGGCGTTCGAAATCAGGTTATCCAGCACTTGCTCTATTTTATCCGGATCTGCATATACCATGCACGAATTGCTAGTTTCTATAACCAGCTCCAGGTTTTTTTGGTGCGCTATTGGCAGGTACACACTGCCTGCTTCTTTGACTAATTTCTTGAGATCAAACCTTTTCTTACTGATGAAGTTTTCATCAAAATCATATCGCTGCAGTGTTTTTATATCCTCAAATAGTCGCGCTACCCTCTTTATCTGTTTTTGAGCAGTATTAATATACTGTTTCTTCTTTTCAGGCTGAAGGTTTTGAAGCTCTATCATCTCTAAAGCACCAGAAATAGTATGGAGTGGATTTCTCACTTCGTGGGTAATATCCGCAAAAAACTGGCTTTGCTTTTCATTTAGCTTCATCAGCTTCTCATTGTCGGCCCGCAGAGTGCCTGCCATTTGATTTAAAGAATTTGCGAGAGTGCCAAATTCATCATTACGGTTCAGGTTTATGACGCGATCCAGATCTCCCCGGGCGATATCGAGAGCGGCATTATTTAACTGCTGAATGGGCCAGGCCATATAACGGGCAAATAAAAAGCTGACAATTATTATTGCTCCTATCGAAAAGAACATTCCCGCATAAATAATATGACGGATACTTGCTACGGCCGCGTAATACTGAGATTTATTCTGGCTAATTCGCAGATATTGCGCCGTATTTTCAGTTTGCCCCAAGTTTACATAGGCAATTAATTTCTCCGGGTCATCCTGATCGTCAATAATAGGTCCGCCATCTAACTGCTCTAATTCTTCTTTTAGTTCAGGATTCAGCGACTTTGCTTCGTCCAGAAAAGCAGCATTCGGGAAGGCTAAAAAGCGAATACCATCTTCATCATAAAAAGCCATTTCGTAGCCAGTCAAGCGAGCCTCTTGCCGGATTTTCTCTGAGAATGAATCATTCCGAAAACTCCCTGCCGCCAAGGCAAGTGAAAGGGCATCCTTTTCAAATTGCTCAATTCCTTCTTCCAGCAAAAAGCTACGAATGGTAAGAATAGAATATGTGCTGATGGCAATAATTCCGATAATCAGCAGGATTATATAGGTCCAGGCAAGTTTTGACCGTATTTTCATGTGTGCAGGTATTCTTTATTAAAACCATAGCCAACGCCACGATAGGTTTTGATGAGCTTGCCTTCTTCTTTCATCTTAAGGCGCAGGTTCTTTACATGCACATCAACGGTTCGATCAAAAATAAATTTCTCCTCATCCGAAATATGTTCTAAAATATTCTGACGGCTATAGACAAGTTTTGGGTTTTTGAAGATCATCTCAGCAATAATGTATTCTGTGTTGGTGAGATCAATCAGTTTATCGTGGATGTGCATCTCTTTTGCATCCAGATCTAAATACACGGAGCCATATTGAATCCAGTTACTTTTTTCTGAGGAACGCCGGCGAAGTTGTGTTTCTACATGTGCTTTTACCAGGTTAAGGCTTGCCGGCTTTTTTATGTAATCGTCAGCGCCGAGTTCCAGGCCTTCAATTTCATCTTTCTCTTCATCGCGGGCAGTTAAAAATAATACGGGGATTTCATAAATCACTGGATGCTGACGAATGTAACGGCAAATTTCTTTCCCATCATAATGCGGAACCATGATATCAAGAATGGCGAGATGTATATCATTGGCATGAACGTCAATAAATCCCATTGCTTTTTTCCCATTCTTTGCCCAGAGAACTTTGTAGTTATTTAGCTCCAGAAAGTTTGTCAACATCTCGCCTGATTCTTCCTCGTCTTCCACTAAAAGGATGGTGTGCTTGTTATTATTCATAGTTCGATTTCATTTTTTCCTTTTAAAATAACTAACCAACTGTCGAAGGCTGCAGATTAATCAAAAGATTAAAATATGCAGTATTTGTGTGATGCATGTTCTTCCAAAGGAATGCCTTCGGCACAGTCTTTTTTTATTAGTTACCTTTGGATGAATTAAAATACAGCCATGAACTATAAAGGTAAAACTATTTGGATAACCGGAGCCTCATCCGGTATAGGCGCAGCATTTGCAAAGGCCTTTCATGAAGAAGGGGCAAACCTGATTTTATCCTCCCGCAGAAAACAAGCGCTGCAAGAAGTGAAAGATAATTTAGTTGGCGATACCGCTTCAGTAAAAATTCTTCCGCTGGATTTGGCAGAAGGAGAATCTCTCCCTGGAAAAGCAAAAGAAGCACTCGCCGCTTTTGGCAGCATTGATGTGTTGATCAACAACGGTGGTATCAGCCAACGGGCTACGGTTATGGAATCTGACATAAGTACTTTCCGGCGGCTGATGGAAATCAATTATTTTGGCGCCATTGCACTTACCAAAGAAGTGCTTCCGCATATGGTGGAGCGGAATTCAGGACATGTTATTGTAACCAGCAGTGTGGCAGGGAAAATCGGCACGAAATATCGCTCCGGATATGCAGCCAGTAAACATGCGGTGCAGGGTTTTTTCAACTCGCTGCGGCAGGAGATGTATGAGCATAATGTGGCGGTTACGTTGCTTTGCCCGGGCTTCATTAAAACCGACATCAGTAAAAATGCCCTTACCGGTGATGGCACCAAGTTTGGTAAAATGGGTGACGCCCACAAGAATGCTATGACGGCCGAAGAAATGGTGGCCAGGGTGTTGCCGAAAATCAAAGCCCAAAAAGAAGAAATTTATATTACCGGCTTAAAAGAAGGACTGGCATTATGGGTTCAACGGTTTTCGCCCACCTTGCTGAATAAGATTTTGAAGAATCAGAAGGTTACTTAGGAAAGGCCGGAAACGGAAGACGGTTTCTCTTTGGCTCATTTTCTTCAATTTTCCCTCTTTGCATTTTTGACTTTGGTCGTCTTTCTAACATCTTATACTATAGTTAAGTTTATCTTTCGAAGCAATGCGAGCTATTTAGATACTAATCTGATATCACTATTTATATGCTCAACGTATATGATTTTATGAAAGAGCTCCCATCCACTAAACGGCTTTCTGTGAATGACCTCCTGTTTGCAGAATATCGGTGTCCATTGAGTAAAACCCGCTTTGATATGTGGAGCCATCACAATTATTTTGTCTACGTTATGAAGGGTAAAAAGAAATGGTTTTGTCAAGATCAGGAAGTGGTAGCCCAGGCTGGTGATTGCATATTTGTTAAAAAAGGGGCTCATTCAATCTACCAGTATTTCGATGATGAATTCTGCTCCCTGTTTATGTTTTTGCCGGATGAATTTATCAGGGATACCCTTCTGGAGAATCAATCAGATGTAGATGTTAATAATGATAAAACACATTCCTCACCCATTTTGCGGGTGCAGTCAAATAAGATGTTAAATGCTTATTTCTATTCATTTCTATCCTATATTTCAAATGCCAGGAGTTCAGATAAAAACTTGGCAGAACTAAAATTCAGAGAACTGGTTTTGATCATTAATTCAGGTTCTGGTAATGACAGTATTTCCAGTTATTTTCTAAGCCTTTTTAAAACAGCCCGCCCCTCCCTTCAATCCGTTATGGAATCCAATTTTACTTATCCGATGAAACTGGAAGAATATGCCCGCCTCAGCGGTCGCAGTTTGTCTACTTTCAAGCGAGATTTCAAGCAGGTCTATAATAAAAATCCGGGTAAATGGCTGATACAGAAACGGCTTGATTATAGCCGTTATTTATTAGAACAAACTGATAAATCGGTTACTGAGGTTGTGCTCGATTGCGGATTTAAAAACTCATCTCACTTTAGCCGATCCTTCAAAAAACAATTTGGAATTACTCCTTTTCAGCATAAAAAAACTTCAGAGAAAAAGATTTGAACGGCTAAGCAAAGCAGCGAATACAGAGGGATTTTATATTGCTGGCAGAATGTAAATGAATTGGATCTATTTTAATTCCGATTCCTGACATCTTCTTTTAAAAGTAATATGAAAAAAACAGGTAACAAAAATGTTTATAGCCATTGAACACGACATCCACAATCCCAATAAATTTCAAGAATGCGCCGATGAGGTTTTTCCCTTGCCAGAGGGGCTTCAGGTTCACCAGTTTTTTCCGGCAACGGATATGAGCCGGGCTATCTGTCTTTATGAGGCTCCTTCAATTGGACAGCTTAGTAAATATCTCGATGACAAACTCGGTGAATCAAGCACCCAGTATTATTTCCCAATCGACCAGGAGCACTCGATTGGTCTGCCTGAAAGCGTGGAAAAATCAAAGGCAGTTTAAAGGAGCATTGTACTTATAGTTTTATAAGTGGTAGAAAGATGAATTAGAATCTATTCTTTATTCAAACAGTCATGGATATTAATAACCAGTTCGAAAACATCAAGGAGATCACTAAAACACAGAAACAGACCTGGAGTAAAGGGGATTTTAATGAAATCTCTCGCCAGAATGTGGTTATGGCAGAGTCACTTTGCCAGGAGGTAGATCCTTATCCGGGCCAAAAAATTTTGGATATAGCTTGCGGAAGTGGAACCGCGGCACTTGTCGCTTCCCGCCGATATTGTGAAGTAACAGGAATCGATTACGTGCCGGAATTGATTGACCGTGCTCGAAATCGTGCAAAAGCAAGTGGCCTGAAGGCAGATTTTCAGATTGCAGATGCCCAGAATCTGCCTTTCCAGAATGATAGTTTTGATGCAGTTATTTCGGTGTATGGTGCTCAGTTTGCGCCTGATCAGGAAAAAACGGCAAGTGAAATGTTACGTGTTTGTCGGCCTGGTGGAAAAATTGGACTGGCAAGCCCAATGCCGGAAGGCTGGAGCGGCGACTTTTTTGCCACACATGGTAAATATATACCTCCACCGGCCGAGATAAAACCGCCACTGCGCTGGGGAACAGACAAAGGATTAAGTCAATTACTTAATGAAAACACCCGCTCCATAAAAAGTGAAATGAAAACAGCTCTGCAATATTATCTTTCTACAGATCATGCCGTGGAAATATTTAGCACGTGGTTTGGCCCGACAATTCGAGTACTTGAAAAGATAGATGATGGTGAGAGAGAAAGTTTTCTTAAAGATCTTAAAAAAGTATTCAAGAGATATAATTTGTCAACTAACGGAACTGCAATTATAGAGAACACATACCTTCAAAGCATTGCCTTCTGTGACTGAAAGCTGAGGAGTTTTCGTGGAATTTATCACCTCTTCTCTCTTAAAGCCATAACAAGCTGATTTTTGTAGTGAAATTCACCCCAGTTTTCTTCGCTTGTTTAAATACGCTAATAGTGCTTTGTCGAAAGGGCCTTCCGTATCTAATTGCTCAAAATCAATTTCGAATTCGCTGCAGGCTAGCTGGAATTTGTGGGTGTATTCTGCCATTTTTTTCTGGTAATCTTTCCGAACCTGTGCAGGGAGTACTTCCACTTCGCTGCCGGTTTCCATGTCTTCGAATACAAAGCGTTTGTCGGGGAAATTCAGATCGCGCTCGCTTCGCTTTTCCATCACATTAAAAAGAAGTACCTCGTGTTTTCGATGACGTAAATGCTTGAGGGCGGAAATTATTTCCTCGTGTTCTTCCACATTCTCAAATAAATCGGTGATAATGACCACCAGACTACGATGTGTCAGCCGCTCTGCCACTTCATGAATAGCCTTTGCAGAAGCAGTTTTTCTGCGATCGATATCTTTCTTTTCCTCGCGAATCAGTTCCCGTTCCAGTTCGGTATAGATTTGCCGCAAATGTGCATATGTGGATTTTGCCGGTATAAAAGCATCAATTTTTGAGTTGAATGGAATCAAGCCACAGGCATCCCGCTGCCGGTGCATCAGGTACATAAGTGAAGCGGCATAATGGATCCCATAGCGCAATTTTGTCCATTCTCCGAAATGCTTGAACAACATAGAAGAACTGGTGTCGAGCAAGATATAACTTCGGAGATTGGTTTCCTCCTCGTACTGTTTCACATAAAAACGCTCTTTTTTAGCATATACTTTCCAGTCGATATGTTTGAAATCATCGCCTGGATTGTAAGGGCGGTGTTCGGCAAATTCCACACTAAATCCATGGAAGGGACTTTTATGAAGGCCGGAGATAAAACCTTCTATAATCTTCTTTGCGCGAAGTTCAAGAGAGGAAAGTTTAGAAAGTATTTCGGGTTGCAGGATCACAAATTGGTGGAATTTTAGGGATTTTGCTGTTTAAATCAGCTGATTCTAGCTTACAAAATTTTCAACCAATATAAAAAATGGATGATTGTAAGGTGTCACTATTCAACCACCAGATTAACTTCAAATTGTTTAAAACAAATCCTGTTGATAAAATTGAAGTGCAAAGCCGGCAGGACCAAGATGCAAAATTAATAATGACTCCGATAGAGTGAACTGCTAGTATTTAACTGAAGTTGACTACAGTTTCGTCATGTAAAAAATTAATAGGGCTATGGCTTTTCTTTTTTAATGCACTTATAATTATAAACACTAAAAGCAGGTGTTACAACAACTAAAAACTAAATGCATAAGAGAAGTATTTTAAAGGTTTCTATCAGAATTACCGCTGCATTTCTCATACTCATCAGTGCTGCTGCCTGTAAGAGCACCGAGACTACAACTACCCAAACCTCATCAAGCGAGAAATCTGATCTGGAATCGATGTATTGGGCGCGGGTAGATAGCTCGCGTATGGCACTATTTACAGAGGCCGATGTAGATTTCATGAAAGGTATGATTGGACATCATGCACAAGCTCTTATTATGTCAAAATTAGCACCTGAAAATGGAGCTAGTGCCGAAATACAAGTTTTAGCTTCCCGAATTATTAATGCTCAGAAGGATGAAATTGCCAGCATGCAACAATGGCTGCGTGATCGTAATCAAGCCGTACCTGAGGTGCAAATTGATGGGCTAATCCTGATGATACACGGGGTTGGTGAACACCATTCCGGTCACACGAATATGCCGGGAATGCTTACCCAGGAGCAGCTTGAGGAACTGGCGGATACTCGTGGCCCTGAATTTGACCAACTTTTTTTAAAATATATGATCGAACATCACCTCGGAGCGGTTACTATGGTTAAAACTCTTTTTGGTACTGATGGCGCCGCACAAGATGAAGAAGCTTTCCGGCTGGCTTCTGATATTCAGGTAGATCAGATTACAGAGATCGAGCGGATGAGATTAATGCTAAGCAGACTTTCTGATTCATAATACATAACAAGCATTTTAATATAAATAAACAAAAGAAGGACAGTAAAAAATGAAACGAAATTCAATGTTCAAACTACCGGCTTTGGGAAATTTTTGGTTATCCCTGCTGGTTACAACACTGTTAATAAGCTATGGCTGCTCTCCTTCATCACAGGTAACACAGTCGGATGAAACAGCTTCTTCCACACTTATTCCTATTGAAGAAGTTGAGCGGCCTGATACAGACCCGCGAGTTGGATTAGGGGCTGGATTATTTGATGCTGAAGAAGCAATTTGGAATCTCAAGTTGCGATCAACAACACTTCCACCGGAAGAATTTTTAGGAGTAACAAATTCAGACCTCGCTTTTAAAGATAATTATGCTATCCAGGGGAACTACAATGGCTTTTTAGTTTGGGATATTTCAGAACCCGACACGCCAGAGCTTGTGGTTGATTTTCTTTGTCCGGCTTCACAAAGTGATGTTTCCGTTTATGAAAATCTTCTGTTTGTTTCGGGAGAAGGACTTGGAGGCCGGCTCGACTGTGGTACAGAGGGTGTTCAGGAAACGGTAAGCGAAGATCGCCTTCGGGGAATACGAATCTTTGACATAACTGATATTCAAAACCCTGAATACATTTCCAATGTTCAGACTTGCCGTGGATCTCATACTCATTCTGTTCTAAAAGATCCCGAAGATGATGATAATGTGTACGTTTATATTTCCGGTTCTGCCCCGGTTCGTCCAGAAGATGAACTACCGGGTTGTGCCAGCGTTTTACCTGAAGATGATCCCAACAGTGCACTTTTCCGTATCGAGGTGATACAGGTTCCGCTTGCCCAGCCAGACTCAGCCAAGATCGTAAGTTCACCAAGAATTTTTGAAGATTTGGAAGAAGCCCCAAGCCACGGCATGTCTCCCGCTGATCTTGAACAAGTTGAGAAAGCCAGAGAAGAAGGTGCCTTTGTGGCTGAATTATTTGGCCAGCTTCGTGTAGTGCCTTCACGCATGATTCGCCCAATGCTACAGGATATTGTGGAAAGCAGAGGCGGCGAAGGTGAACCAACCGCTGCCGACAGTGCCGCATTACGTGAGGCTCTTCCAGATATGATCGCAGAAATGATGGCAAACCGTGGTGGTGATGTTGATACAGAAGGCCGCGGCCCTGATCAATGTCACGATATTACTTTGTATCCGGAAATTGGTTTAGCAGGCGGTGCATGTGAAGGATATGGCCTGTTATTAGATATATCTGATCCTGTAAACCCAACCCGAATTGATGCTGTAGCCGATTCAAACTTTGCTTATTGGCATTCCGCTACGTTTAACAATGACGGCAGTAAAGTGCTTTTTACGGATGAGTGGGGAGGAGGCGGACAGCCAAAATGCCGCGAAGATGACCCAATGGAATGGGGTGCAAATGCGCTTTTTACCATTGAGGGAAGTCGAATGGATTTTCAAAGTTATTATAAAATACCTGCCGCACAAACTGCCCAGGAAAACTGTGTGGCGCACAATGGGTCTTTAATTCCAATCCCCGGCCGTGATATTATGGTGCAGGCTTGGTATCAGGGTGGCATTTCTGTTTTTGATTGGACCGACCCAGGTAACCCCGTAGAAATTGCGTTTCATGACCGTGGCCCGATTGATTCTACCCGTTTTCAGATGGGCGGAAGTTGGTCGGTTTACTGGTACAATGGTGCTATTATTAGCTCCGAAATTGCCAGAGGCCTCGATATCTTTGAACTTGAACCAAGTCCATATATCACTGAAAATGAAATAGCCGCAGCCAATACTATTGAATTGGACTATCTGAATGCTCAGGGACAACCCCAGTTTGAATGGCCGGCTACCTTTGCCCTGATACGCGCTTATATTGATCAGATTGAAAGAGCAAAGGCTTTAAACAACCGTAGTATTACAGCAGCCAGGGAAAGACTTTCAGAAGCAGAGAATGCTTCAGGTGCCGACCGCAGAACAATTCTTACTGAGTTAGCTGACGAGGTTGAAAGTGAAAGTGAGAATTCTGACAACAAAGAAAAAGTGCGCAGGTTTATAGACGCCGTACGTGATTTGGCGGCCACTTAATAAATCTTTTCATTTATTAAATTTTGTCCCCCATTTTGTTTTTTTGAGATGGGGGCTTTTTTTTGAAAAAAGCAGCGTAACAATTCAGGTTTAAGCCTCCATTGAATTGAAACCATTAACTTTTCCATTTAAACGTGGAAAGCCTGCTTAATCAAAAATCAGCGTAAGCTGCACAATCCTTAAATCCCACCGATCTGCGATCATTTCTCCGTTGCCAAATAATACAACTGCATCAATCGTAGCTGATCGTAGCCAATTTTCTTATTCAGTTCCTCATAAACTGGTTTTAATATTTTCGGACCAACTTTTTTAAAAGCCTCCACAACCTCATCTTGCTGGCGGGCTGAAAGTGATGCGGCTTCAATAATACCTTCCACCCGCAATTCATTTTCATTCTCAACATAATCTTTTAGGTGCTTTACAATAGTTATATCTTTGACGCCATATTCTTCCGCCAAATGATCAATGGTTTGTCCTTCATTAAAAGCTTCGCCAACGCGAACATATATTTCTCCACTATTGGTTTTTTCCGCTCTTTTCTGGATGGATTTTTTGCGTTCTTCTATGCCATTTTCTTTCGAGTACTTTTTAATCATACCTACAAAAGCATCTCCGTATTTGGAAAGTTTTGCAGCCCCCACTCCGTATAAATGCGATATACTTTCTTTACTCTGTGGGAAATAATAGGCCATTTCCATTAAAGTAGTATCTGGAAAAATGGTATAGGGCGGAATACCTTTATCATCGGCAATTTCTTTCCTTTTAGCTCTAAGAACTTCAAAGAGGTTTTCATCGTACTGAGCTTCTACTTCAGAAGTTGTACGTGCGCCTTCCTCGCCACTAAGTGCGGTGCCTGTACGATCCAGTGTGCCGAATACATTTTCATTTCCATTTAGGACGGCATTCGCTTTTTCAGTGAGTTTTAATCCTCCTGCATCGGTTTTGGATAGATAATCCTGCCGAAGTAATAATCTCGATAATTGTTCCCATTGCCCCTTCGACCATTCTTTACCAGTTCCATACGTCGAAACCTGGTCATGATTATTCTCCAGAACCTTTTTACTTTTCGAGGCCCGTAATATATTCCCGATATAGCTTTTCCCAAACACTTCGCCGGTTTCCGCTACACAGGATAAATATTTTTGTGCCTGAATGGTGAAATCCTCCACATCTTCATCAGTGGCAATACAATTATCACACATTCCACATTTATCATGTGGATATTCTTCTCCGAAATAGTTCATCAATGGTTTGCGGCGGCATTCTGTAGTCTCTAAAAATTTGAGTATATCTTCGAGATGTTTTTCAGCTACTTCTTTCTCCTGCCCCTCTTTTTGATTGATAAAATATTTAATCTTCTGTGTATCTGCATGGCTGAATAAAAGCACACAATCCGATCGTAATCCATCACGTCCGGAACGGCCAATTTGCTGGTAATAAGATTCTATATTTTGCGGCATATCATAATGCATTACAAAGCGAACATTTGGCTTGTTAATACCCATCCCAAAAGCAATGGTTGCTACAATAATAGATACATCATCCCGAATAAAAGCACGTTGATTAATGGCGCGGTCCCTGCTTGATAGCCCCGCATGATATGGCTTCACCGAGTATCCTTCCTGGTCAAGTTCATAAGCCAGTTCATCCACTTGCCGGCGCGAAATGCAATAGATTATACCTGACTGTTTTTTTCGTGTATAAAGAAAATCCAGCACCTGATTCAATGGATCTTTTTTGTCTGCAATTTTCAGGAACAGGTTTTTGCGGTCGAAGCTGGCGATGTATTCTTCAGAATCTTTAAACTCCAGGCTTTTTTTAATGTCTTCTCGAACACGTGGAGTTGCAGTGGCGGTTAGAGCCAGGCAAACGGCATCCGGAAAATCCTTTCTGACTTCAGCAAGCTGGCGGTACTCCGGGCGAAAATCATGCCCCCACTCAGAAATACAGTGGGCTTCATCAATGGTAAAACAGTCTATTTTTATATCAGCAAGGAGCTCTTTGGTTCGATCCATAAGTAAAGTTTCAGGAGCTACGTACAGCATTTTGGCTTTACCCTGTTTTATCTGCCGGAGGTTAAAACCATAAGCTTCCGGTGAAAGAGAGCTATTCAGGTAGACAGCATTGATATCATATTCACGCAATTGCTCCACCTGATCTTTCATTAAAGAAATCAATGGTGAAACAACGATGGTTAAACCTTGAAATATAAGGGCGGGAATTTGATAGCAAAGAGATTTACCGCCGCCGGTGGGCATAATCACCAATGAATCTTGCTTTTTCAGGGCCTGCGCAATTACTTCCTTTTGGAGCGGACGAAAAGTTTCATAGCCGAATGTTTCTTTTAAGACTGTTTGTGCTTCTTGGATCACTGAGTTCGCTGATTGCATTGATAATTAGTTTCTAAAAAATTTCTATTCAAAAATGGATGATTAAGGCGATCACTGATTTCACAGATTACTTTGATTTAAGAGTTTTCACTGATGGTGTTTCTTTTATCAACGGAATGGATGAACCGTTTAACCTGCAGACTTTCTGCTCCGAAATTGATCAGGAGACCGACTTCTTTTTCATATGCTTTTAAATAATTTAGCACTTGATTAAAGTTTCCTTTATCCATCTCTCCAACTGC
>JBBDNN010000094.1:0-59950 GCA_040877545.1 Balneolaceae bacterium | reverse complement strand
ATATCGGAAGTCAGGGCATTGTGCAGGGAACGTATGAGACTTTTGTTTCGATGGGAAAAAAACATTTTGGCGGTGATCTTTCGGGAAAATGGATTCTTACCGGCGGCCTTGGCGGAATGGGTGGCGCTCAGCCACTTGCTGCAAAAATGGCCGGAGCAAGTATGCTTGCCGTGGAATGTCGTGAAGATCGAATTGACATGAGAATTAAAACGGGCTATCTGGATAAAAAAGCAACTTCGCTGAATGAAGCTCTGGAAATCATTCAAAAATCCATCAAAGAAAACAAAGCAGTTACGGTAGGTTTATTGGGAAATGCAGCTGATGTTTTTCCTGAGTTGTTGAAAAAAGATTCCCTGCCGGATGCCGTGACCGATCAAACCAGTGCTCATGACCCTCTTAATGGCTATTTACCGCTGGGAATGTCGGTTGAGGAATGGGTGGAGGAAAGGAAATCAAATCCCCGAAAAGTAACCAAAAGAGCTAAAGAATCCATTGCGGTACAGGTGCGGGCAATGCTGGGATTTCAGGAAAAGGGAATTCCTGTTTTTGATTATGGAAATAATATCCGGCAGGAAGCTTTTGATGAAGGTGTGAAAAAAGCCTTTAATATTCCCGGATTTGTGCCGGAGTATATTCGACCGCTGTTCTGTAAAGGAATCGGCCCATTTCGTTGGGTGGCTCTTTCCGGCGATCCCGAGGACATCTACAAAACAGATCAAAAAGTAAAAGAACTCGTTCCCGACGATCCGCACCTGCACAACTGGCTGGATATGGCAAAGGAACAGATTCACTTCCAGGGATTGCCATCGCGGATTTGCTGGGTGGGATTGGGTCAGCGCCACAAACTTGGGCTGGCTTTCAACAAAATGGTAAAAAGCGGCGAGCTGAAAGCCCCCGTGGTAATTGGCCGTGATCATTTGGATTCTGGTTCGGTTGCAAGTCCAAACCGCGAAACAGAATCTATGAAAGACGGTTCGGATGCGGTTTCTGACTGGCCGCTGCTGAACGCACTGCTGAATACTTCATCCGGTGCCACATGGGTGTCTTTTCATCACGGCGGCGGAGTGGGAATGGGATTTTCGCAACATGCCGGTCTTGTAATAGTGGCTGATGGAACCGAAGATGCCGCCAAAAGACTGGAGCGTGTTTTATGGAATGATCCTGCTTCCGGCGTAATGCGTCATGCCGATGCAGGTTATGAGGAGGCGGTGGATTGTGCGAAGGAGAATGGGTTGAAGTTGCCTTTTTTGGGGTAGGAATGGCAATTATGTGTTTTTTTTAAACATCTTTTACCTCGTTCCGGTGCTCCGCTCCGGAATGCCCCATGGAGGCTCTGCCTCCAGCCAGTCGTTTAACCAGCTAAAAAATAAATTGTAAGCACCGAAGGTATCCCTATGGGAATGCCTTCCGAATCGCTCTTACGTAGAAAAAAGTATGGGAAGAAGCCGTTATAAATTTCACGAAGACTATTACCCTTACTTCATTACAAGCTCCATAGTAGGTGGTTTGCCATTGTTCATGAATCCAGTAATCACTGATATTATTTTGAATGCCCTTTGTTACCTACAGAAGGAAAATGAAGTAATTTTGAATGCTTATGTAGTGATGCCGAACCATATACATATGATTGTAGAACATGACCAGCTTTCTACACAATTACGCCGCTTTAAATCATATACAGCCAGATCTATAATTGATTATTTGAAAAGCCATAGTAACCAATCCTCTTTATCTCAGCTAAAGTCTAAAAAGTTAAAAAATCACCGGGACAGTGAACATCGTATGGCAAGAGGGATTACATCCTAAACAAATATTTACCGGGGAAATAGCTGAGCAGAAAGTGGATTATATCCATTTTAATCCCGTAAAAGCTGGGTTTGTGAATTCTCCATTACATTGGAGATATTCTTCGGCAATGAACTACGCCGGAGGAGATGGGTTAATTCCTGTTAGTATCTTTGGTGAGAAAGGTGAGGAGAGATAAAACGCATAAATTTGAGGCAGAGCCTCTATTATACATTCCGCAGCGGAGCAACGGAACGAGAACGAAAATACCCGTTGGTTATTTTGCCTAACCTTTGAAATTTGAGGATATACCCTTTCTTATTACCTTCTGCCATGCATAAAATTTCACGATTTGAATTTATATCCCTGAGTAGCGCGGCTGTTACAGCTTTTGCATTTGCTCCAACTCAGGTTTTATCTTTTTCAACTCCAAAAAACCACGAAACTATGTACGGACTGATAGGAAATATTACCACCACTCCCGGTCAGCGTGACGCCTTCATAAATATTTTACTGAAAGGTGTAGCGGATATGTCCGGCTGCCTGAGCTATATAATTGCCAAAGATTCAGAGAAAGAAGATATGATTTGGATTACTGAAGTCTGGGATAGTAAGGAGAGCCATAAAGCATCCCTTTCGCTGCCAAAGGTGCAAGAAGCAATTGCAAAAGGCCGGCCACTGATAGCTGGATTTGGAGACCAAACGGAGACGGAACCTGTTGGTGGTCCCGGATTATCAATGAAATAGGTAAATCAAAAGTGCTCATCAATCAAATATCTCTATAATCCCTGCTATCTGATCCACAGGAAAGCTTAAAATTAATATATATGCCCGATTTACTTATCCAAAATATCAGCCAAATTGCCTCACCTAAGCCGGGAGTAGTTCGCGGTGCGGAACTAAAAAACTTGAACATTACCGAAAACGCCGCCATTTATATCCGCGATGGAATTATAAAAGCGGTCGGGCCGTTGGCGGAGGTGCTGGAAAAGGTGGAAAATCATCCCAGAATATTAAATGCGGAAGGTAAATCAGCTATTCCGGGATTCGTGGATAGTCATTCTCATTTGGTTTTTGGCGGGAGCCGGGCAGATGAATTTGCCATGCGTTCGGCTGGAATGAGCTACGAGGAAATTTCGGCAAAGGGCGGCGGGATAGTTTCCACGGTGGAGGCTACACGAAAAGCATCTAAAGAAGAACTGAAAGATCTTGCACGAAGTCGGCTGCAAAAAGCATTACGGCAAGGCATCACCACCATGGAAATAAAAAGCGGCTACGGATTGAATCTTGAAACCGAGCTTAAGATGCTTGAAGTGGTAAATGAGTTGAAAGAGGAGCAACCGGTTGAACTTTCTGCTACTTTTTTAGGTGCACATGCCGTTCCCAAAAATTCAACAAAAGAGCAGTATCTGGAAGAGGTATTAGAGATGATTCCGGAAGTAGCCGGGCTCGCTGATTATTGTGATGTTTTCTGTGAGGATGGATATTTCACCGCCGAAGAATCCCGAAGGGTATTGGAAAAAGGCCTGGAGCATGGATTGAAACCAAAAATTCACACTAACCAGTTTAATGACATTGGCGGGGTTGAGATGGCACTGGATTTAGATGCGGTTTCCGTGGATCACCTGGAAATTTTGAGTGATGACGATGTAGAACGAATTGCAAATTCTGAAACTGTGGCAACTGTTTTGCCCGGCGTATCCTACTTTCTCAACATTCCCTATTCGCCGGGAAGAAATCTTCTGAATAAAGGAGCCATTGTAGCCCTGGCCACAGATTTCAACCCGGGTTCTTCCATGACTATCTCCACGCAGTTATTGATGAGTATGGCGTGTACTAAAATGGGAATGTCGGTGGAGGAAGCTTTATGCTGTGCCACTCAAAATGGAGCAAAAGCACTGCAAAAGAATAATACAGGGAGTATTTCACAAGGTTGGCAGGCAGATATATTGTTGCTCGACACCGATAACTATAAGAATATCGCCTATTTCTTTGGAGAAAATCATGTGCATACGGTAATTAAAAAAGGAGAAGTGGTTTGGGAATCGAGAACCTAAAAGAAAAATTAGTTCCTGTTTCGGGGAATCTGAAAGAACTTCATTCTCATGATTCAAATGATCATTATTTGGTGCAGGAAATATGCTTTGAGCCTGAAGAATATGCGGGGGCAACTCATGTATTAATTGGCTGTCCACAGGATGAAGGGGTTCGACGAAATAATGGAAGAACAGGCGCGGCCAAAGCTCCCGATAAAATTAGGGAGCAATTTTATAAAATGCAGCATCCGGACACTTCTGAAGTAAAAATATTTGATGCGGGAAATGTGGTGATTACTGATTTTACTGCGGGCGCTGATTCTGATGTTGCCGTTGATGAAGCTTTGGTGCTTGAATATGCTCATGAACATTTACATCAGGTGGTGCTTCAATTTTTGAAAGATGGCAAAAAAGTGATCGTACTGGGCGGGGGAAATGATATTTCATATGCAGATGTACGTGCACTTGCTGAAGTGGAAGAAAATATTTCAGCCATTAATATAGATGCGCACCTGGATATGAGAATTGCGGAGCAAATGACAAGCGGCACTCCCTATCGCAAGCTAATTGAAGATGGTTTTCTGAGTCCTCAGAATTTTTATGAGTTTGGAATTCGACGGGTATCAAATGCGGCTTTTTATTTAGAGGATGCAGAGAAAATGGGGGTGAACATCTACAATTTTCATCAGTTACTGGAAGAAGGAGTGATTGATTCTTTTCAACAGATTTTAAATAAAATTGATAACAGCATTTTTTTTCTCGGGCTAGATATGGATTCTATTCAGGCATCAGATGCACCGGGAGTGAGTGCCTCCTCACCCATTGGCTTTAAGGGACAAGAAATTTTGCAGCTTATCCATCACGCCAAACAAAAAGAAAATTTACGGATTTTTGAAATCACTGAAACTAATCCGCGTTACGACATTGATGGTAGAACATCGAAATTGGCCGCGGGCTTAGTTTACGGATTTTTGTTTGGCTAAATATTGATGTGTTATTCCTTTTCAATGATAATGGCATTTCTGAGATTGCGCTGCCCTTCATGGTCAAATTCTCCGTTATCTGTGGGGTGATTTACCACGCCAAAATCTTCTGTCCACATAGTAGTAGAACCACCACCATCGTAGTTCAGGCCGTTATCACAACCAATTTCCAGCATGAATTCGGCCAGTTCCTTTAGCGGTATTCCAGCAGCCTCATCATGACGGCCATCTACTGCAATCAGATACATAATTCTTTCAGAAGAATTGTTACAGATAGCGGTTCGTGGATGTGTACGTACTGCAAAATTTCTTTCCTGGGTGGTAGCGAAATTTTCATTCACCAGCTTTGCATCTACTAGTCCATCCTGGATTAACATAAATTCGCCGGCAAGAGCTTGATTCACTTCCGGCCAGACATCAGTCCATCTTTCCCCATCCCGCTTTTTGAAAAGCCAATTTCCATTATCATCTATTCCTGCAGCTGCATCACCGAAAAAAGGATTGTCCTGCAGTATTTCATCAACTTGGCTGGAAGTGCCTTTCTGCACATAGGGTGCAATTACTCCATCAAGTTTGATGATTCCATAATTGTGATAAGTGCGGCCTCCCGGCGCAATTCCACCATTTATTACAGCTAAGGACTGTGTGCGTTCACCATACTCGGAGATAGGCATACGGTATGGGGTATCATCGGGCATAACAAAGGGGGAGATGAATCTTATTTTTAGATCCGGCTGATCCTGATTAACAGCAAGAATGTGAATGTATCGCAATAAACCATTTAAAATACCGTGTTTTTGGAGGAGGTCTACTCCATCGGTAAGCGGGCGAACAGTCCAGCTTTCATCATCAAATAAATCTGAGCCGTCTAAATCGTAGCTGCCGTAATCCTTGTTTTGACCTTTATTTAAAAACAAATTGGAATGTGCAGCTGCATTATAAAAATCAGACACAGGAATTATTTCCAAACTATAGTTGCCGGGTTCCATTCCGATAAAACGAAATTCCCCGGTTTCCGGGTCAGTTTGTGTGGTGTTGAAAATGGAACCATTTCGAAAAATATTTACTCTTGAACGGGCATCAACCGGAATTATATTTCCGCTAATAGTTCCGGCTTCGCTTGTATGATATGCCCTGATATCCGGATCCAGTTCAAATTCGGTGCCTGTTGTAATTGAGTTATATGCATCAAAAAACAGGTGTATCACATACTCCCTGTCCTCAGCTATATTCGCCGAAATTTCAAAAACCAGTTCCTGTTCTACAGGACCTGAAAGCTCGATTTTTTGTCCATCTATAACTACATGATTTTCATATCCAAGCAAAAGACGCAGTTTTACATAACTGCCGGGTTCTACTTTCTTCTGTCCAAGTAATGCTTTTTCACCATTAATCAGCTCGTGAAGATTAATATGCTGATTAGGATCATTTAGTATGATTTCCTCATTTTCATTATCAGCAGGAACTACACTTATTTGCTGAATATGAATATTTGCTTCTTCTGCATCAGTAACATTACTGTGCATGTATACTGTAAATGTGGATGTGAGATGATCATCCTCATCCTCATCCTCATTATCGGTTACTTTGCAGGCAGTAATTGAAGTGCTGATGATTAATATCAAAATGAGTGAGAGAGACTTATTTAACTTCATTACCTTGTTACTTCTTTAACAGATTTAATTTATTTGTAGGCGTTTCAGCTGTCTAAATGCCATATTTTCCCACGAAATTAACTATTCACTTTTTTCCTTTAATAAAACGGAAGTTTTTGTATGCCCATTATTTGTGGCAAAATCTAAAGCTGTTTCACCATCTTTATCTTTTAGTGATGCATTTGCTCCGTTGTCTAGAAGAACTTCTGCTACCTCTCGGTTTCCCTCGGCAGCAGCAAACATCAAAGCCGACCACCCTTCTTCTGTATCAGTGGTATTTACATCCGCCTGCTGCTCTATTAAGACTTCAACCGTTTCAGGAAATGGGCCACTTGCGGCGAACATCAGCGAAGTTCTGCCTTCTATATTAGTTTTATTTACTATAGCACCCTCCTGAATCAGAGTCCGAACTATTTCAGTATGACCGTTGAAGGCGGCAAACATAAGAGCTGTGCGTCCAAAATCATCTGATTCATGAATATCAATTCCCTGACCAACTGCCTCTTTTACGACATCAATATTCCCCTGTAGTGAAGCATTTCTGAGATCAGCAGAAGTTAAGTTGAGAGTTTGGTACGAAGCTTCCGGTTCTGCAGTCTGACTTTCAGTTCGATCAGGTTTTTGGTCACAAGCAGGTATTAAAATCAGGATGATAGCAAGCCTCCTGAAGTACTGATAACATCTCATCTGGGAATCCTTTTGAATGAATTTATTACTGAATTAATATCGCGATTAAAGAGGCTTTAATCACCTTTAAAATGTTCCAGGTAAAATCAGACCCAAATAAGTGAGCATTAACAACTTCTTCATGTTGCTGTAATACTTTCTTAATAGTAAAATTTTAATTTACCTCCTCTGCATAAAACTTAATTATCTGATAAACAGATAGTTATAGAAATTAAAAAAGTAGTTTAAAAGCGCTTCTAAAAAATATATATTAAAAGTCATGGAGCAGGAAGTTTCTAAAAGTCATTACCCCCGCACTAAAGTGAATGAGCAGAAGTCATATACAGATAAGTCATGTGAAAGCGGGTGGATTATACAAATTAAACAAGGTGACAATGAAGCCTTCAAAAATTTGTTTATGAAGTATTATTCCTCGCTCGTCAATTTTGCTTACAGTTATTTAAAGTCAGTTCATGTTGCAGAGGAAGTTGTTCAGGAAGTTTTTGCCGATTGCTGGGAAAACAAAGAAAAATTAGATCCTGATAAAAATATTAAGACCTATCTCTTTCAGGCTGTAAAATTTCAGTCGCTCGATATTATAAAACACACTAAAGTGAAAGAGAAGTATGCAAAAGAACTGGTGCTAATAAAGAATAATCAATATCAGCCTGAGCCACAGCTTGACTCTTCGGGGCAGGAATTTATTAATGCGGTACAAAAAGAAATTGAACGATTACCTGAGCGTGCGCAGCACGTATACGTTTTACATCGTAAAGAAGGGTTGACCTACAAAGAAATAGCTCAGGTTATGGAAATTTCTCCCAAAACAGTGGAATCATTAATGAGCCGGGCTCTGAAAACCCTTCGAAGCCGGCTAGACAGGTTTCTTGCAGTGTTAATGATGGCAGCAAATTGGTTAAGCTAATAACAGGGTATAAGTTTCGGGGTATATGCTCACCTTAAGGCCATCCTGGCCGGCTTATACAAATTCACATTTTATATTTTTTAATTTTTTATAACTATTCATTCAGCTGATCCATACATATACTTATTAAACAGGCTGTGCAGGTTGTCTGGCTAATGTAAATTTTTAAAAAAAGTTTAAAGGGTATACTACAACTCAGTCTAACTATTACATAGAATCCAAAAGTATTGCGGGAATAATTGTATAAAGTATGAATTGGAATTTATTGCACAAGTACTTATCCGGGGAATGCGACACAGTTGAGAGGCGCCTCGTTGAAAAATGGTTAAAGGAAGATCCGGAAAATGTGCAGTTTCTGGGCTCATTAAAAGAAATCTGGAAAGTTAAACCGAAGGATGTTGTTGAAGTAGATGTCCGGGAAGCCTGGCAAACATTCGAAACGCAACGGTTGCCTGTAGCAGAAATGGGAAAAAATGGTGATGATGAGCAATCCTTTCCCAGTCAATATCAGAAGGTGGAAAGACATAAAAATCTGCGTTTCCCAAGAACCGTTCTAAATGTCGCCGCTGCCGCTGCAATTATTTTCTTCACAGTAATTTTCTATCAGCAAATCTCGCAGCAGAATACTGAAGTTGCCGATGAGCGTATAGACCAGGTTATTGAAACTGACCGGGGAGAGCGAACATCCGTCTTGTTACCTGATGGCTCACACATCGGGTTAAATGCTGAAAGCAAACTTATTATCCCTGCCGGTTTTCCGGAGGAGTCGCGTGAAATCTATTTGGAAGGAGAAGCTTATTTCGATGTGCAGTCAGACAAAGAGAAACCATTTATTGTGAATTCTGAACACACTTTTACAAGAGTACTTGGTACGAAATTTGGCGTGCGGTCTTACAGCGATGAAGGCCGTACACAGGCAGTTGTAGAGGAAGGCGAGGTGATGGTAGGTTATAAAGACACAGATGAAGGAGAAGTTATACTTCAAAAGAATGACCTGGCAAAATTATCCCATAACCCATCTGCTGATATTGATGTGCAAAAAGTGGATAACCTCGATGAATATATTGGTTGGCGTAACGGAGATTTAATTTTCGCCAATACGCCTTTTGATGAAGTTGAAAAAAGGCTGGAACGCTGGTTTGATATTGAACTTGAAATTGAAGATTCCTCCCTATATGCAAAAGACCTGACGGCCTCTTTTAAGGATGAACCTTTAACTGAAGTTCTAAATGTAGTATCTCTGTCTCTTGATGGGGAATATCAGCGGGATGGGCGTTTGGTAACATTTAAATCTAATCAGTGATAATAACTCATTGAAGAAGGGCTTATGAAGTAGTGATAGCTTGTAATAAGCTTCAATTCACTATATGTAAATGATAATGAGTGGTAATTGGCCTGCTTATTCCAGGAAAATTCCTCTGAACCAGAAAGTGATTTAACTAACCGGATGTGATAAAATATTATGCTAAAATCGATTCAAATTATTAGCCGACTTTGCTTTGTATTCATTTTAACCGGTTTGATAAGTAACCCTCTTTACAGCCAAACCACCGGCGAAAGGCCAAATATTGTGCTCATCATGGGGGATGATATGTCTGCTGAAGATTTTGGCGCCTATGGTAATGACGCCATTCAAACCCCAACAATTGATGGACTCGCCAAAGAAGGAATTCGGTTTGAAAATGCCTATCAAACCACAAGCTCCTGCAGCCCGGCGCGTACAAGCCTGATTTCAGGACGTTACCCTCACAATACAGGAGCACCTGAATTGCATATGGCTAAGTCACCTCACCTGGAAAACCTGCCGCAGTTTCCACATCTGCTGCGGGAAGCCGGTTATTATTCTGTACAGGCAGGAAAAGCCCATTTTAATGGGGATGTAAGTAAAAGTTTTCACAAAATGGGCGGCAGCCGTCCAAGTGGTGCAGAAAACTGGGTTGAACATTTACAGGAGCGTCCTAAAGACCAACCCTTTTTTATGTGGTTTGCCGCCCATGATGCCCACCGTAACTGGGATTTGAATTTAGAGGACGGCCCCCACCGCCCGGATGATGTAATAGTTCCACCCTATTTAGCCGACGGCCCACTCACACGAAAAGACCTTGCTCATTATTATAATGAAATTCACCGTTTTGATAACAAAATTGCAGAAGTTGTAGAGGAGCTGAAAGCCCAGGGTGTATATGAAAACACGCTTTTGATTATTGTGGGTGAAGATGGCCGTCCATTTCCACGCAGTAAATGTTGGTTATATGACAGCGGCGTAAAAACTCCGCTGGTAATGCATTGGCCTGAACGTTTAAAAAATCCATCTGTTCCTGAATCTTTAGTGAGCTGGATTGACCTGCCACCTACCATTCTTGAACTGGCTGGTGTAGCCGTGCCTCCAGAATTTCAGGGAGTAAGCCTGACTCCGTTTTTCGATGAGCCGGGTACTTCTGTTCGTGATTTTGTTTTTGCGGAGCGAAATTATCATGCGCAACGGAATCATGAGCGAATGGTGAGGCACGGCGATTTTGTATATATCCGCAACAACCTGCCGGAATTGGTAGGGATGAACCTTGCGCATTACGCATTAGACCGCGCCGGATTCTACTTCAAGGATGACAGTGAAGCATCATATTCTGAATTAGTGGATTTTAACAAAGCAGGAAAAGCAAATACTCCTGCTCATGAGGATGTGCTGCGAAAGCCGCGCCCTGCAGAAATGCTCTTTAATGTTGCTGATGACCCGCATCAGATTAAGAACCTGGCTGAAGATGAGGAATATGCCGGGACCCTTAATTTGCTGCGGAATGCTTTAGACCAGTGGACAGAGCAAACCGGAGATACCATACCAGCATTTGAAGATATGACACCCGAAAGTGTTACCCGTGATAACTGGGATGATGCCATAGGTGAAAGTTTCCGTGGCCATCCAAGCGGAGGGGAAATTCCCGGTGAAGCAACAAGAGCCTGGGAAATTAATAATCCGGGCCCGATTTTCACAAAAGATATAAAGAAACGATTGCAGCGTGAAGAGTCACTATTTAATTAATTAGATGTCATTTCAGGATAAAACAGTAATTATAACCGGTGGAGCTAAGGGCATCGGCGAAGGTTGCACAAGAGTATTTCATCGTCAGAATGCCAATGTAGCAGTTTTGGATGTTGATGAAGATGCTGGAGAAAAACTCAGCAGCGAAATGGGAAATAGATGCATTTTTATAAAGTGTGATATTGCCAATGAAAATGAAGTAAAAGACGCAGTCAGTAAAACCGTCGATGTTTTTGGCAATATTGATGTACTGATCAATAATGCAGGAATCATGAAGTATTCCACAGTCACAACTGCAAGTTCTCAGGAGTGGGATACGGTGATGAATATAAATGTGAAAGGTGCTTTTTTATGCGCCAAATATTCCATTCCGCATATGAAGGTAAAGGGAGCCGGTGTTGTAATTAATATGTCGAGTGTTCAGGCATTCATCACACAGGAAAATGTTGCAACATATGCCACATCTAAAGCTGCTTTAATTGGCCTGACCCGCAGTATTGCCGTTGATTATGCACCTGAGATACGCTGTGTGGCAATATGTCCGGCGGCAGTTGATACTCCGTTAAATCAAAAGGCTTTTCAGCTCTCTCCTGACCCGGAAAAAGTAATCAGGGAAACCGAAGCAATGCATCTTGTACAGCGAATGGCCAAACCTGAAGAGTTAGGAGAATTTGTTGCTTTTGTTGCAAGTGAAAAAGGATCTTTTTTAACCGGACAGCCACTTCGTTTTGACGGAGGAATGGGAGCAAAAAGCGGCGGCCCCGGAACGGATTAAAAACACACAGAGAGTAAAAAAACCCTAATACAGGTTATGAAAAAAAAGGCAATGAAAGCAGAAGTAGAATTAGCATTTGATGCAGATCTTGGAGAGGGGCCTGTTTGGGATAATATAAATGAAGAACTGTATTGGGTTGATGTAAATGCAGGAAAGTTATTCATCTATGATCCTGAAAGTAAGGAAAATAAAGAATTCAATATTTGTGAGCATGTGGGGGCAGTGGCATTGAGGGAAAACGGTGGTTTGGTAATGGCACTGAAATCCGGCTTTGCTTTTTATAACCTGAAAACCGAAACAATCCGGTATTTACAAAACCCAGAATCTAACTTACCGGGCAACAGGTTTAATGATGGGAAATGTGACCCGTCGGGGCGCTTCTGGGCGGGTTCAATGTCTTACGAGTTGAAAGAAGGTGAAGGTAATTTATACTGCCTAAATAAAAATCTGTCTCCAAATTTAAAACTGGAGAACCTGACTATTTCAAATGGAATGGGATGGAATTCAGATGTAAACCGGTTCTTTTTTATAGATACTCCTACGCAAAAGATTTTTTCTTTCATTTATGATGATGCCTCCGGGGCAATTTCAAACCGAAAAACAGTTTGCGAAATTGATCAGAAAAATGGCTCTCCTGATGGAATGACCATAGATGAGGAGAACCATTTATGGGTTGCATTATACAATGGAGGAAAAGTAATCCGTATTAATCCCGAAAATGGTGAAGTTGTTTTTGAAGTAGAACTACCCGTGCCTTTGGTAACATCCTGCACATTTGGTGGGCGTAATATGAACGAGCTATATATCACTACGGCCAAACAATTCATGACCGAAGAGGAACTGGAAGTTGCTCCGCTCTCCGGATCACTTTTTAAAGTTAAACTGCCTTTCAAAGGCCGGCCGGCTGTTCGCTTTAAAGGCTAACCGAAACATGCATGAATAATGAATAAAAGATCAAATTTGATTCACAACAGGTAAGGATTTCAGATGAAAACCGATAAAAAATTAAGAAGCAGAGATTGGTTTGGTAAGACAGGCAGGGATGGAATAATCTATCGCAGCTGGATGAAAAGCCAAGGTTTTCCGGCGGATGAATTTGAGGGTAAACCGGTAATCGGAATTTGTAATACCTGGTCGGAATTGAACCCTTGTAATGCTCATTTCCGGGAACTTGCTGAATCGGTAAAAAGGGGAATTTGGGAAGCAGGTGGCTTTCCGCTCGAATTCCCGGTAATGTCGTTAGGAGAGCCATTAATGCGTCCTACAGCCATGCTTTATCGAAATCTGGCTAGTATGGATGTGGAGGAATCCATCCGTGCAAACCCCCTGGATGGCGTAGTGTTAATGTGCGGATGTGACAAAACCACGCCCTCGCTGGTAATGGGTGCCTGTAGTGTAGATATCCCTTCTATTGTGATTTCCGGAGGACCGATGCTTACCGGAAAATTCAGAGGCAGAGATATTGCCACCACGGATGTCTGGCGGTTTGCCGAAGACCATAAAACGGGCAAGATGACCCAAAAGGATTTTAATGTTGCCGAGGAATCTTTGTGCCGAAGCCGGGGGCATTGTGCGGTTATGGGAACTGCTTCTACCATGGCTTCAATGGTTGAATCTCTTGGCCTTAGCCTGCCAGGTAATGCAGCCATACCTGCAGCAGATTCCCGCCGGAAAGTTTTGGCTCATAAATCAGGCCGGCGTATTGTGGAAATGGTGAACGAGGATCTCACACTTTCCCGCATTTTAACCAAAGAAGCGTTTATAAATGCCATTAAAATAAATTCTGCCATTGGCGGTTCCACAAATTTCATCATACATCTAACAGCTATTGCACGACGCATCGGTGTGGATTTGAAACTGGAAGATTTTGACCTATATGGCAGTTCAATTCCTCTATTGGTAAATCTTGCTCCTTCAGGAAAATATTTTATGGAGGACTTCTATTATGCAGGTGGGCTACCCGCTGTTATTGCGGAGTTAAAAGATCTTTTGAATCCCGGTGTGATAACTGCGAATGGGGAAAATTTAGCAGATAACAATAAGGATGCCGTCTGTTACAGTCGTGAAGTTATTGCTTCCATGGATAAACCCATCAAGAAAAATGCCGGTATCACTGTTGTGAAAGGTAACTTGTGTCCGGATGGTGCTGTGATCAAAAAATCTGCGGCAAGCGAACACTTGTTGCAGCATCGCGGTAAAGCCGTGGTTTTTGAAAGTATTGAAGACTATCACGAACGCATTGATGACCCGGAACTCGAGATTGATGAAGATTGCGTGATGGTCCTGAAATACGTAGGCCCTAAAGGTTATCCGGGGATGGCAGAAGTCGGAAATATGGGTTTACCGGAAAAACTTCTGAAAAAAGGCATAACCGATGTTGTGCGAATTTCTGACGGCCGGATGAGTGGAACAGCTTATGGCACCGTAATTCTGCATATTTCACCGGAATCTTATGTGGGCGGGAATCTGGCTCTGGTGCAAAATGGAGATTTTATAGAGCTGGATGTCGAAAATAAAAGACTGCATTTGGATGTAACGGATGAGGAATTGGAAAAAAGAAGAAAAAACTGGTCTCCTCCACCCCACCACTACGACCGTGGTTATGCAAATCTGTACATAGAGCATGTAGAGCAGGCACACCTTGGAGCTGATATGAATTTCCTGGTGGGGAAATCAGGCAGTTATGTGAAAAGAGAATCCCATTAAACAGATCAATAAAACCAAATATTTTTGTATGAAAGAATGGAAAAATGATGACGAGCTCTTCGAGCTGATGAGAACCCAGCTGTATACGGCCGTTGTGGGGGACATTATGGATAAGCATGATTATACGAATCAATTTCTTCCCCCAAAATTACGTCCTCTTCGCGATGATATGATGGTAGCCGGCAGAGCTTTACCTGTGATTGAAGCTGATGTGGATGAGCCTGCTGCCGCCAGCCTTAAAGACAAAGCCTTTGGTTTGATGCTCGAAGCACTGGATGACCTGAAAAAAAATGAAGTATACATCTGTACCGGCGCTTCACCAAGTTATGCTTTATGGGGTGAATTAATGAGTACACGCGCCATTCAGCTTGGCAGTGCAGGTGCCGTGGTTGATGGTTACTCCCGAGATACCAAAGGTGTATTGAAGTTAAATTTCCCGACATTTTCTTATGGCTCCTATTCTCAGGATCAGCTGCCAAGGGGAAAAGTGATAGATTTTCGTGTGCCCATTTCCATGGGAGGTGTAACTATAAATCCCGGCGATATCATTTTCGGAGATTTAGATGGAGTGTGTGTGATACCACAGGAAATTGAGAATGAAGTGATTACCGATGCCCTGAAGAAAGCAGGTGAGGAGAAAACCGTCCAAAAAGCTATTGAAAACGGGATGGGGGCTTGCGAGGCTTTTGAAAAATTTGGGGTGATGTAAATCAATTTCCTCTAAAGATTATATGATGTTATAATGGAAGCTGGATGGAATAAAAACACATTCTTGCTATTTGCAGGGAAGATTAATGGCACCAATATGAGTGAATTAACCGTGTATGAGGAATAAAGATATAAATTGCTGCGTTGGAAGTAGCACAGGCCTGATAATGTTATCTGAATTAGAGTGCATTAGCAGTATATATTAAGCATTAAAAAATAAGTATAAGATGAATAAGTTTTTGTTGATTCTGTTGTTGGCACTCATTCCCTGTGTTGTTTTTGTTGGTTGTGATTTAATTAACACGCAAGACAAAGAAGAAGAGGTAATTGATGATGGCGATGGTGATGGGGAAGATAATTCAGATGATGATACCGGAGATGACGGCGATAGCGGTGACGATAACGATGATGGAAGCAATGGAGACGATGGCGACGACGGAGAGGGAGAAGATGTAGATGCACACACCCTGAATGTAATGACATTTAATATCCGGGGAGATAAAGCAGTGGATGGGGTTAATCAATGGGAATACAGAAAAGACAGAGTTGCGGATTTGATCATAAAATATGAGCCGGCCATATTAGGTTTGCAGGAAGCAAGGCCCCCACAATTAGCTGATCTTGAATCAAGGCTTTATGATTACAAGACCATTGGGGGCGGAAGCCGGGCCGGAGAGTACACCGTGATATTATACAACACCTCCATGGTGGAATATATTGACAGCACCTGGGATTTTATCTGGCTTTCAGAAACTCCCTATCAGCAAAGTGTAGGCTGGGATGCAAAGCATGTCAGGATTTTGATATATGCCCAGTTCAGAGATTTGGAAACCGGGGATACCATATACGCTTTTAATACTCATTATGATCATGTTGGATCAGAAGCAAGAGAGAAAAGCGCAAGTTTAACTCTAAACACTATTGCAGATGTTTCAGGAGACGACCCGGTTATATTGATGGGTGATTTTAACCATACTGAAGATGAAAGGCCTTACAGTATTTTTACATCATCAACCTCAGGCCTGAAAAATGCATACTACGAATCTGAAACCAGCCACAGCGGGCCAGAAACCCGTTCATCAGGATTTTCAGTCGCCAATCACAGCAATAAAAAGCCCATTGATTTTATTTTTATAAATGATCAGATACGGGTGAAATCTCATGCCTTTATCGATGACTCTCACAATGGCTACTATCCTTCTGATCATATGCCGGTAATGGCTGAAATTGAAATCATATCTGAAGATTAATTTAAGTTACTACCTAAGGCAGGCAGGCAACAGCTTATACTGCTTAAAATACTCCATTATGTTGATCTACTTCTTTGGTTAACACAAGGTGCGGCTGAACTACCCTTACCCGCCAAAAACGTTTCTTATTTTCCTGTGCCAATCATTTCCCAAAAGATTGAGCCAGCGGAGAAAACATTTCAGATGGGTAAAAAATATTCAAAACTCTAAAAAAAATTTCAGGGCATTCCATTTTTCAATCTAATTATAGGTGAATTCATAAAGGAAATTGAAAAATGAATTGGAATTTAATTCATAAATATTTGTCCGGGGAATGTAGCTCTGTAGAAAGACAGAAGGTTATCGAATGGATGAATGAAGAGCCTCGCAATAAAAAGCTGATGGCTTCTATTAAAGGTATTTGGGAAGTAACTCCTCATGACGCTGTAGAGGTGAATGCGGAGGCGGCCTGGCGGTACTTTAAAAAACACTACCTCACACTGGAAGGACAACCAACAAGTGAGCCGCGGGAAGCCTCCCATCACCTGAGCTTGTACCATACTCGTAAGCGTAAGAGCCATATATATTTTCAATGGGTTCTGAAATCTGGTGCAGCCGCTGCTGTACTCTTATTTTCTGTTTTCTTCTATCAGTTTTTGCCTGAGCCTAATGCTCAGCAGGTCCCTGTATTGGTTGATCAACATATTGAAACTGACCGTGGCCAACGTACAACGGTTAATCTGGCTGATGGATCAAAGGTGATGATAAATGCAGCAAGCAAATTAACAGTGCCGGCAGGTTTTCCCAGTAAATCACGGGATGTGTATTTGGAAGGCGAGGCTTATTTCGATGTTCAGTCAGATAAAGAAAAACCTTTTATAGTAAATTCAAAGCACACTTTTATCAAAGTGCTGGGTACAAAATTTGGGGTACGTGCATATCCCGATGAAGATCACTCAAGGGCTGTTGTAGAGGAAGGAAGAGTGATGGTGGGTTATCAAAAGGAAAAAGAAAATCAGAGTGAAATTCTGGAGAAAAACCATCTGGCTGTACTCTTTAATGAAGGGGGTACTGAAGTTAGACAGATAGACAATTTAGCTGAATACCTGGGTTGGAAGAATGGGCAGTTGCAATTTACAGACACACCTTTTCGTGATGTAAAACGGCAACTAGAACGGTTTTATGCCATACAGGTGGAAGTGGAAGATACTTTAATGTATGACAGGAGATTAACGGCTGCTTTTTCAGATGAGCCACTGACCGAAGTATTAAATGTGGTGTCTCTTTCACTAAACGGCATTTATAGCCGCGAAGGAAGAAGCGTCTTCTTAAAGAGTAAATAATAAATTTTAAAAATATTTAGTACCGGTATAATCTAATTGGAGATCTATATGAAGTTAGTTGAGTCATTTTGTAACTATAATTGGAGAAGGAAATTTACAGCCACAATTTTCTTACTCACTCTCTGTACTTTTACATTGGCAGCTCAGGATGAGGCTCCAAAGAAAAATAAAATCATACTGCTTTCTGCTCAAAATAATAATTACGGGCAGGTAATACAGCAAGATAAAGATGTGCAGTTTAGCCGGATAGTACTGGAAAAGATTGTATCGATAAAAGCTGAAAATGAGCCGTTACTTAAAATACTTGAATCAGTAGCCAAACAAGCGGGTTTAAAACTTTCCTACGAACGGCAAAATATTCCTTCTAAACTAAGAAAAAGTGTTAGCATTGAGAAGTTGAAGCTGAAAGATGCTTTATGGGAAATATTAGAAGGTACCGATTTACGTTTTGGTATCTCACCAAGCAAACATCTGGTAATTTTTAAAGCTGAAAAACCAAATCAGCCCATCAGTCAAAGAGAGCAGGAAGAAATTACAGGTAAAGTAACTGATGCTGCTACTGGCGAGGAAATGCCCGGCGTTAATATTATTTTAAAAGGAACAACGACGGGTACATCTACAAATAACGAAGGACAATATCAGCTGGAAGTTCCCTCTTTGCAGGATACACTGATTTTTTCATTTATTGGGTATCAGAGAAGAGAAGTGCCTATAAATGGCCAAACTGTTATTGATATTCAATTGACTTCCGAAGCAATTTCAGGAGACGAGCTTGTAGTTGTAGGTTTTGGCCGGCAGTCAAGAGCTAACATTACCAGCTCTATAAATTCCATAACAAGCGAAAATATTTCCAAAGTACCAACTGCTACCATAGGAAATGCCTTAACCGGACAAACACGTGGTCTGCAAGTAATTCAATCGAGTGGGGAGCCGGGAAGGGATGATCCGCAGATCTATTTAAGAGGTGTTAGTTCTTTATCAGCCGGCCGCTCGCAGCCACTATATGTTTTGGATGGAGTTGTAGTTCGTGATGCGCGTTCCGTTACGCGATTAGATCCTGATAACATTCAAAACATAAGTATTCTTAAGGATGCTTCAGCTACAGCAGTTTATGGTGTGGAAGGTGCAAATGGCGTTATTGTTGTAGAAACAAAGCAGGGGCGTTCAGGATCATTAAATATCAGTGTTAATACTTCAACCGGGCTTCAGGCTCCAACACTCAATCAGGAATTTGCCGATAGTTATACCTACGCACTGGCGTTTAACGAGGCACAGATAAATGATGGAATAGCTCCGGACAGGGTTCGCTTTTCAGATACAGCAATTGAAGCATTTCGTACTGGTTCAGATCCACTCATTTACCCGAGTGTGGATTGGGTGGATTATTTTATGAAAGACAATATATTGCAGCACCGTACCAATATAAGCCTATCAGGCGGTAGTGATGATGTACGATTTTTTGTAGCTGGTGGCTATCAAAATCAGGAAGGACTTTTTAAAACTTTTGAATCGGATTATAATTATAACCCAAGCTATTTCCGGTACAACATCAGGTCTAATCTTGATATAGATGTAACACCTACTACACAAATAAGTTTAAAATCTAACAGCAGGATTGAAAACTGGGTACATGCCAACCGTTTTCAGTGGGTGAACCAGTATTTAACACCTCCATTTGCGGGTGCAGGTATAATAGATGGAAAAGTAGTAGCAAGTAGTGATCGCTACATTTCCGGGCCCAAAAGATATAATCCTGATTTCTATGGAAGCGGTTACACAGAGACCAACAGAAGCGATCTGAATCTAAATTTATCCTTAAGGCAAGAATTGAATGCCATCACAGAAGGCCTTGCTCTTCAGTTGAGAGGCGCGTATAACGCCACATTCAATCAATCAAAATCCCGAACAGCCAGCCAGCCTAATTATGAGCCATATTATCGTACTGATGTTGATCCATCAGCACCGGGTGATTCTACAGTTGTATTCCGCAGAGTGGGAGAAGAACGTTTATTAGATTACAGCGAAAGTATTGGAAAAGACCGCGATTGGTATGCCGAAGCCCGTTTAGAATACGAGCAGGATTTTGGCGAGCACGAACTTGAGGGATTACTGCTTTATGGTCAGCGAAAGCGATATTACCCAAATCAATTCCGGGGTATACCTCGGGGTTTGATTAGCACAGTAGGTCGAGTCAATTATAATTATGACAGGCGCTATTTGCTGGAATTAAGCATGGGGTATAATGGATCGGAGAACTTTGCAGAAGAATATCGTTTCGGGTTTTTCCCTGCCATTTCTGGTGGATGGATTATTACAAATGAAGCTTTTATGCCTGATATGCCTTTCCTCAACTTTATGAAGGTGCGGGCTTCTTACGGCTTGGTGGGTAACGATACAGGCGTTGGAAGGTTCTTGTATTTGCCAACCGAATATAATGTGACAGCCGCAGGCTATAATTTTGGCTATGATGTGCCACAAAATCAGCAAGGTGCCAGTGAAGGACAAATTGGTAACCCTCAAATAACCTGGGAGAGAGCTTATAAGCAAAACTACGGTCTTGATCTGAGGTTCTTCAGAGATCGGCTTGATGTCACCTTCGATTATTTCCATGAGTTCAGAGACGGAATTTTAACTGCACGAAATACTATCCCATCCTATGTGGCAGCAAGCTTGCCTCCCGGAAATATTGGTCAGGTTAAAAACCGTGGGTATGAACTGGAAGTTGAGTGGCGAAATCAACATGGCGATTTCTTCTACTCAATTGGCGGATATGTTACACACTCCAAAAATGAAATAGTTCATATTGATGAGCCTATCCCAAATGAACCTTATCAAAGTCGTATAGGACATCCTGTCGGTCAGGAGTTCGGGTGGGTATTTGATGGTTTTTACACTGAGGAAGACATGGACCGGTTAGGAGATGATTTAGCTGTACCATCCTGGGATGTGAAACCGGGTTATCTCAAGTACAAAGATCTGAATGGTGATGGCATAATAGATGAAGATGACGTAACTGCCATCGGACATCCTCAGGATATCCCTGAATACAGTTTTGGCTCTACAATTAACCTGAACTTTAAAGGAATCGACTTGTCTATGGTATGGGCGGCAGCTACAAATGTATCCGAGGTGTTAACTCAAGCCCCTAATCGTGTTCCTTTTGGGCACGATGGTGCACGCTCTATGAGGCAATGGCAGTGGGAAGGTAGATGGACACCAGATAGAGATCCGGATGAGGTAATCTTTCCGCTCCTGTCAATTTCAGAAGCTCAGAACCGGGTGGATCGTGATTCTGATTTCTGGCAGATGGACGCCTCTTACATCCGCTTAAAGAGCCTTGAACTTGGCTATACATTCAATCGCGGCTTTGTTCAATCGATGGGAATGAGAAATCTGCGAATATATATGAATGCCTACAACCCGCTAACCTTCTCTCATATGATGGACACCTACTCAATTGACCCTGAACAAGGTGGGCACCGTACTGAGGCAGATTACCCGGTAATGAAAGTCTACAACTTCGGAATCAAGGTGGATTTTTAATGAAAGAACTTATGGAAAATTTAATAAGAGAATTTATGGATCGAGCAAGCAGAAAATCAGCAGGAGTAAATAACTTTATAATTGGTGCCGCTTTATTAGTTGCCGTTCAGGCTTGTACCAATCCATTAGAAATAGGAAATAGTTTCCTCGAAGAACCTCCAAGTATCACAGATGTAAATCAGGATAGTGTTTTTGCACGTGCTGATTATGCAAACAGGTTCCTGACTAATGCATACCGGTCGCTTCCTTATGGCCCCGGTTATGTAGATGGAGCTTATGACAAATCACACCTGGGGAATGACTTGCTGGAATCTGCAACCGATATGAACCGGACCTTTGGCACTGGTGGAGGAACCTTTATTTATTATAATCCTCCCGGTGTTCCTTACTCTTCTAATAATACCAAATACAATTATAACAACTCCGGTGCCTGGTCCGGAATGCGTCAAGCATATATCTTTTTAAGAAATGTGGACCGTGTACCGGATATGAGTGAGTCGATGAAAGCTCAAAGAAAAGGCGAAGCTCGCATGTTAATAGCAGTTCATTATACGGAGATGTTCCGTCATTTTGGAGGGCTTCCCTGGGTAGATCGCCCATACGGCCCTAATGATGATTTTGAACTTCCCCGGCAAACAGCCCGTCAAACCCTGGAGAATATCGTTGACGTAATAGATGACGCGATAGAAGAACTTCCCTTTGTACTTGATAACCCCGAAACAGAATCCGGCCGATTTACCAAAGCAAGTGCAATGGGTTTAAAATGCCGCCTGTTGTTGTTTGGAGCAAGTCCTCTGTTTAATAACTCAGAACCATATATGCAGGGAGAAGCCTCAAGTATGAACCTGGTTTGGTACGGTGGCGAAGAACACGGGTTATGGCAGCGAGCAGCTAATGCCTGTAAAGAACTGATAGACGAGGCCGAAGCTACCGGTGATTATCATTTATTAGAAACCGGAAATCCACGACAGGATTTTCAGGATGCCTACTATCAACGTGACAGCCCTGAAATATTAATCTCTACAAGAGTTGAATACCGGTCGCCAAGCAATACTGCCATTGGCCACTATTATCGCCACATTATTGCACAGGGTGGTGGAGCAACTACCGACAATTACGTGCAGATGTTTCCTATGGCTGATGGTACTCCAATTGATGAGCCAGGTTCAGGGTATGATTCAGAAAATCCCTACGATAATCGCGATCCACGCCTTTATGAAACCGTTTTAGTAAATGGCGATGAATATCAAGGACGTAGTGCTGAACTTTATATAGGCGGAAGAGAACGGCCAACAATCGATCATGTGTCAACAGCAAGCGGTTATCGAATGCGGAAGTTTGTACTGGATGGAGAAAGTGCCCTCAGTACCATTGTTCATTATCCTTATCTGAGATTACCTGAAATATATCTTTCTTATGCTGAAGCTATAAATGAGGCTAACGGTGGCCCGACTGCACAAGCTTATGAGTACCTAAACAGGGTGCGAAACAGGGTTGGTTTAGGTGATTTACCCCCGGGACTTTCTCAGGAAGAATTCCGGGAAGCAGTGATACAGGAACGAGCCCTGGAATTTGGGTATGAACAAGTTCGCTGGTATGATCTGGCAAGATGGAAACGGCAGGATGATATGACCAAGCCGGTATACGGAATGGACATTACCAATAATGGAGATGGCACTTTTTCCTATGAAAGAGTTGAATTGCCTCGCCTTGTATGGCAGGATGATTGGTCACCTCAATGGTATTTAGAAGCATTTCCACGAGATGAAATTCTCAAAAATTATGGATTAGTACAGAACCCAGGTTGGGAGTAGCAATCCGCAATTCAAAGTGTTTTATAAAAATAACTCAACATTATGAAGCAGTATAAAAGAAATTTATTAGTACTCATTGCACTTTTAGTGTGGCTAATACCAATTCACAACGTTTTTGCTCAACAGGCACAGATTAATGGCTATATAACCGATCGTTCTACCCGCCCGATTGCAAATGCTATTGTTTCTGTAGTTGAAGATTCAGAAATAACGACTACTACAGATAAAGACGGCCGTTTTTCTATAAAAGCAAAAGAAGGCCAGCACTTAAATGTAATAACCAATGGCCTAACTCAAACCACGGTAGCCGTTATACCCGTATCGATGAAAATTATCATCGACAGCAATGAAAATGTACCCATTGGTTATGGAGACACACGAAGCGCCTGGAGCCTTACAAGTGCAGTAGGAATGGCTGGTACCGAAGATTTAGAAAATAATTTGGTTCAAAATGCTGAAGATGCTTTATACGGCTTGATTCCCGGACTTACTGTTCTTCAAAATGGCGGAACCCCACCTATCTCGACAGATATGTACATCAGAGGCCGTGGTACTTTTAATAATAGTACCCCGCTTGTTTTGATAGATGGTTTTGAAAAACCATTTACTTCTGAAATAAATTTTGGCGGCATTTCTGTAGACGAAATTGAAAATGTTATCCTTTTAAAAGATGCAGCTGCCCTTGCCCGGTACGGGCAACGTGGAGCCAACGGTGTTCTGTTAATTACCACAAAACGCGGTAACACCGAAGGCCTGCAGGTAGATGCATCGGTAAGTGGAGGATTTACTCAGCCAACAGAGCTTCCTTCTTTTGTGGAAGGGCCCGTTTACGCACGGGCAATAAATGAGGCTTTAACCAATGATGGTGAAGACCCACGCTACAGTTCAGCAGATATTGAAGACTACGATTCCGGTAACTCTCCCCGTTTACATCCCAATATAAATTGGTATGACGAAGTACTTAGGGATGCCGGTAACAGAACAAAATATAACGTCAATTTTCGTGGCGGTGGAGATCGTGCCCGTTATTTCGCCCTTCTTAATATAGTGAACGACTCTGGAATATTCGGCCCGGTAAATGAAAATGCAGATTACAGTACACAGCTGAAATATAGCCGGTTAAACTTTCGTAGTAACCTTGATATCAATTTGAGGGATGATTTGCTGCTAAAGCTTGATGTAACCGGTAATATTGTTGAGCGCAACCTGCCAAACAGAGGCAGTGGCCCGGGACAAATTTTTAGCGGTTTATATTCCATCCCATCAGGCGCTTTTCCTGTGAGAACTCCAAGTGGGAACTGGGGCGGAACTCAAACCTACGGTAATAACCCCGTTGCCATTTTGACAAACACGGGATACGGGCAGCCCAACTCAAGACAGTATTCCCTTACCGGCATGCTTGAGCAGGACTTCAGTAAAATACTGGAAGGATTGGGAATTGAAATTGGAGCAAGTTATATGAACTATGGTTCCTTTAATGAGCGGTACGACCGGGGATTTAGTTATGAATCTATTTCCCCTATCAGGGATCAGAGTGGAACCATTGTGGATACATCCAGCACAGTTTATGGAGAAAATACAGACCTTGCTTTTAATGACAGTTTCGGAAATATGCGCATCTTCTCCGATTATTTTGGCGAGGTGAATTACCAAACTTCTAATGACAATAGCTATCTGGAAGGAAAGCTTTTCTTCCATCAATCAGAGCGAATATTTGAAGGTCAGAATAACACCTATCGCCGACAAAACCTGGCAGCAAGTGTTCATTTAAATCTTACCGATAAATATCTGTTTGATGTAACAGCTTCTTATAGCGGCAATAACCACCTGGAAGCTGGAAACCGCTTTAATTTCTTTCCTGCAGTTTCTGCAGCATGGATTTTATCTGAAGAAAATTTGTTTCAGGATATTAATTCGGTTGATTTCCTGAAACTTCGGGCTTCGTGGGGAATAAGTGGAAATGACTTAATCCCTACCAATAAGCCATATATGCAAACGTATGATCGCGCAGCAGGTTATTGGTTTACGAACAGTAATTCTGATCAGGGTGGTTTTACGGAAGGCCGTCTAGCAACTGCTAACTATACAGTTGAAACTGCATACAAATCTAATATTGGAATTGATATTGGCCTTTTTGATAAACTGGATTTAACAACAGACCTTTTTTACGAGAGAAGAACCAACATTCTTTCCAATACTGAAGGAAGTATTTCGGATGTGATTGGGGTTGCCAAACCTCTTGAGACAGATGGCATAGTTGATAACAGGGGTATTGAAGTTGAAGCTCTCTGGAAAGACAGGATAGGCAAATTCGGATATCACCTTGGCGGGCAGTTAACTTATGCCAGAAATGAAATTGTGGAAATGAATGAGCAGTTCAGGCCACATGATTATCTGAGACGTACTGGTAAACCTGTTGGCCAAACCTTTGGCTTGGAAGCAATAGGTTTCTTTGAAGATCAGGAAGACATAGAAAATAGTCCTACACAGGTGTTTTCAGGTGTACAGTCTGGAGATATCAAGTACAGAGATCAAAATGGCGATGGTATTATCAACGAATACGATGAAATTGCCTTGGGATATTCTACTGCACTGCCGGAAATTTACTATTCATTTAACCTTGGGTTGAATTACGGCGGATTTGACATTTCCGCCTTATTCCAGGGAACGGGTAATTATAATGCTTACCTGAACACCCAAAGTGTCTATTGGCCTTTAAGAGATAACAGTACTATTTCCGATCACTATTATGAAAACAGATGGACTCCCGAAACCTCAGGATCAGCTACTTATCCACGGCTGACCACTGAAAACGTGGCCAATAATTTCAGGCCAAACAGTATCTGGATTGTAGATCGGTCGTATCTGAAACTGAGAAAATTAGAAGTAAACTATACCCTTCCTGATTCATTTGTAAATCAGATGAGAGTAGAGAAGATTCGGATTTCAGTATGGGGTACAAACCTGTTTTCTATAGATAATATAGCAGAGTTAGATCCGGAACATCTAACTGCCGGATACCCCATCCTTCGTACATATAACCTGGGAATTGATATATCATTCTAATTTTGAAACATAAGATGAAGAAGATTATGAGATATTTAAAAGTTTTAACCATAGCAGTATTAGTGGTTGGTTTTGGTAGTTGTAACTACCTCAATTATGATGAAACCACCGTGCATACACAGGACGATATTTTCAGTGATTTCCAGCGTACGAAGGAATTTCTGAATAATATTTATCGCCATTTGCCCCATGGAATAAACCCAATAGATGGTGCAATGAGGACTTCCGCATCAGATGATGCGGAAGAAGTATGGAGTCTTTCAAACATCCAACTGATGAACGACGGCAGCTGGAGTGCCAATCAGCCGGTGGATGCTCAATGGTCAAGTATGTATTCTGGTATTCGAGCAGCAAACCGGTTCCTGGAAGAATCTGAAAGGGAAACCTTCGAAGACTGGAGATACAATACCGATTACGATCAAATGATGGAGCAGTTCTCTTACTATCCATATGAGGCGAGATTTCTACGGGCATACTTTTACTTCGAGTTAATAAGACGGTATGGTGATGTACCACTAATTACAACGGTACTTGGACCCGAAGAAGCAAATTCAGTAGAACAATCTTCATTTGAAGAAGTAGTGGAGTTTATAGTTGACGAATGTGATGCAACTATTCCTGGATTACCTGAAGACTACAGCGGCGTACCACAAAGGGAAACCGGGCGCGCCACATCAGGAGCGGCAATGGCTTTAAAAGCCCGCGTATTATTATATGCTGCCAGTCCTCTACATAATCCATCTGGTGATGATTCAAAATGGGAACTTGCTGCTGAAGCTGCCAAAGATATTATTGATACCGGCAATTACACTCTGGAAAATAACTATAGCAATGTGGTTAATAACAGAACCAGCAATGAGCTGATTTTTGAACGTCGGCTTCCTGCTTCAAATATTTTTGAGCGATCCAATTTTCCAGTTGGCTTTGAAGGTGCCGAGCCGGGAACTTCTCCAACACAGAACCTGGTAGATTCGTATGAAATGCAATCTACAGGTTTAGCTATTGATGAAGCAGGTTCAGGATACAATCCAAACAACCCATATACTGGACGTGATCCCAGATTGGAAGAAACCGTTATCTATAACAACTCCATCTGGAAAGGCCGTATGGTTGAAATCTGGAACGGAGGCCTGGATGGCCCACCAAGAGAACGGGCAACAAGAACCGGCTACTACTTAAAAAAATACGTGATTGAACAGGTAAATTTAGACCCTGGAAATACAACTCAGGCTATACATACCTGGGTGCTATTCCGTTATGGCGAAGTTCTGCTCAATTATGCTGAAGCTATGAATGAAGCCTATGGCCCCGAAAACGCTGCTGGCCTGGGCATGACAGCCCGCGAGGCAGTAAATATGGTGCGAAACCGTGTAAACATGCCGGAGTTTCCTGCCGGTATGAGTCAGGCAGGTTTCCGTGAAAAACTCAGAAATGAGCGAAGAGTAGAACTGGCTTTTGAAAATCATCGCTTCTGGGACCTGAGACGTTGGGAAATTGGCCCTTCAACTACCGAAATTTATGGAATGGAAATTACCCGAAACAATGATGGCAGCTTTAATTATGAGAAGGAGTTGGTTGAAAACCGGGTTTGGGAGGGTAGAATGTACTTATATCCAATTCCACAAACTGAACTGAATATCAACGAAAACCTGGTGCAAAATTTCAACTGGTAATACCTTAGTCGGGGAAAAAAGAAAAAGCAGAAAAGAAAATTTCAGGTCATCTGCTAAGTGTATACATTCTTGGTAATACTATAGTAAATGCTCTTATATCACAACAAGAAGTTGATATTTATACAAGCTTGGCAGAAGACTGCAGGGTCATATTTCAACCATAATCTAAATCTTCTATAAATGGTACAGAATAACAATGGTGATAATACCGTACGAGTGATATTTCTCTCCGTAATCGCAGCTCTTGGTGGATTTCTTTTTGGCTATGATAGCGGGGTAATAAACGGGACGGTGGATGCCCTTCAACTGGCATTTAATTCTGATGCCGTTGGAACTGGGTTCAATGTGGCTTCCATGCTGCTGGGTTGTGCAGTAGGTGCTTTTTTTGCCGGAACTCTTGCCGATAAATTCGGCCGTAAACCGGTTTTGCTGGTAACAGCGGCCATGTTTGTTATCAGTGCTTTTGGATCGGGAATTGCTGGTAGTTCTGCTGAATTTGTAATTTATCGCATACTTGGCGGACTTGCCGTTGGTGCTGCAAGTATTATTGCACCGGCATATATTGGTGAAATTGCTCCCGCACGATATCGCGGAGCACTCATCTCTTTACAGCAGCTTGCCATTGTACTTGGCCTCTTCTTTTCATTTTTAAGCAATTATATTATTGCCTCTCTTGCAGGAGCATCAACAGCTTCTTTATGGCTGGGATTTGAAGCCTGGCAATGGATGTTTTGGGCGGAAATTATTCCTGCCTCTGTCTTCCTGATAGCTTTAACTTTTGTACCGGAATCCCCACGTTACCTTGTTTCCGCCGGTAAACTTGATGATGCTAAAGGCGTTTTGTCCAGTTTATTCCACGGCATTGATGTAACAGACAAAATAGATGAAATCCGAAAAACCGTACAACGGAAAGAAAAACCCAGCTTATCAGATCTTGTTAATAAGAAGACTAAGAATCTGCATCCCATCATATGGGCTGGAATCGGGTTGGCTGCACTTCAGCAATTTACGGGTATCAATGTGGTATTTTATTATGGTTCCGTTCTGTGGCAAGCTGCTGGTTTTACAGAATCGGATGCATTACTGACAAACGTAATTAGCGGGTCGGTAAACGTAGTATTCACCTTCTTAGCTATTTACCTTGTTGACCGTGTGGGAAGAAAACCTCTGTTATTGGTCGGCGCCTTAGGGCAGGCTGTAACGTTAGGTATCCTCGCCCTGATATTTGGATTTGCCGCAAAAGGTGATGCCGGAACACTTGAACTTGCAGGAACACAAGGATTTATGGCACTTATTGTAGCCAATGCCTATATCGCGTTTTTTGCTACAACATGGGGCCCTGTTATGTGGGTGATGCTCGGTGAGATGTTTCCAAATAAATTCCGCGGTGCTGCACTTGCAGTTTGCGGTATAGCTCAGTGGGGGTCTAACTTTATAACAACTATGGCTTTTCCTTTCTTGCTTGCTACAATTGGTCTCGGTCTTGCTTATGGTATTTACGCATCCTTCGGCATCATAGCATTTTTCTTTGTGAGAAAAGTAATCAGAGAAACAAAAGGACTGACACTCGAAGAAATATCTCATGATCATGATGAAAGCCTGAAATAATTTTCACCAAAAGAGCTGACGGAAGCTTACAACTGTTATGAAAAAAATTGATCGCAAAGAATTTTTAACTTTATGTAAATCCGTTGGCATTATTTCGCTTTTCCCTTTTGGCACACCATTGTATCTGTCCCACAATGAAAAATCTGCAGAAGAAAAGAAAAATGATCTGGAATGGCCTGGTCATGTTCAGGAAAATCCGGCCCTGGCTATTGATCAACAAGGAAACCAAATTATTGCTATTCTGGAAAGAGAACTGCCTGAGAAAAAGTTCCGGGTTTTCACCTATCGCGAAAACGATTTATATGAAATTGCTGTCATTCAGCCAGAAAACATTACCGGACTCTCTGAACCGGCAATTTGTTCTTTTGATGGCAAAATAATGCTGGCGTTTTCTCTGGAAAAAAATGATCGCTGGGAGATAGCTTATTCGATTTTAGATGCAGAGGGGAAGCAAGAGTCTAATAGCTATACGATTATCCCGCAATCATCAAGAATTAATATCACTCCTGCTGTTGCCGCTGACGAAAATCACGCCTATATCCTGTGGGAATCAAGTGAGAAGGGTAAACGTGTAATTCTCGGTGCCAAAGTTGATGCAAATGGGGCAGGCAAACCAAATAGGTTGACTGATGCCAATTATAACAGCAACAATCCGGCAGTTCTAGCTTTGCCAAATGGCGATACATTTGCGGCTTGGGATTCAATCCGCAATGGCAGCGGAGATATTTATGGTGCCTGGTTCAGGAATGGGAAATGGGAAAATGAAATTCAGTTAACTTCCAATATCCGCATGGAAAAACGCCCATTTCTGGCCAATCAGGGGAATGACATCTGGATGTGTTGGGAGGCTCAGAGTTTTGATCATAATTTCTCCGGCAATATAACCGAGCAGCGTATTATAGTGGCAAAATGGACCGATAATAGATTCTACATGCCCAAAAACCTGTTTGAATCTGTCTCTCCCGATACCCACAATGATTCTGTAAACACAGATACACCCTGGATTACGCACTATGAGAACAGCCCGCGCCAAAAATATAATCTTGTCCGGCCCCGCATAGCTTTTGATCAAAGTGGAGCTTTATGGGTTACTGCGAGGGAATTCATGGAGCTGCGTCAGTCTGGTTCTAAACCGACTATTTGGAAATATTCGGGTGAGAAATGGACGGAACGAAACCGCCTTCTTGATCAGCAGGGAAAAAGGCAGCCTGTACCAATATCTTTCAGCGGCAAGTATGGTTATGCTGTTTATCAGTATGATGACCTGCCCATTACACATACACAGATTGGTGAAGATATAAACTGGAAATCCGGTTTTGGAATCAGTGAACTTCCGGTTAGTGAGGAGAAGTCTGAACTTATAACGGTGCCACTAAAAATGCCGGAAACCAAATTCTCATTGAAAGAGAAGATGAGAAAGATAAACCTGGAGCTTCCAAGGCAGGAAGTACAGTATAAGGGTGATACATTAAAATTATATTTTGGTGATCTGCATAGTCATTCCGATATCTCCGTTTGTAGAAGGTCATGGAATCCATCTGTGAAGGAGGTTTTCGAATTGAACCGGGATGTGCAGGAATTGGATTTCATAGCTCTGACCGACCATGGATATAATCTTGATGCTGCCCAATGGGATTATCTGAAAGAGCAAGTTAGAAATAACCACGATGAAGGTACATTTGTAACGATATTGGCACAGGAATGGACTTCTCAAGGGCATCCACCTGATGCACCTAAAGAGGAACAGGGATATGGCCATCACAACCTGCTTTTCCTTGATCCCCATTTTGCACATTTTTATGATGCACATGTGGGCGACATTACTCCTAAAAAGCTCTGGGAGCAGCTGAAAAAAGATGGTGCCGAATTTATATTCATTCCCCACCAAATAGCAGACATGGGAACCAATATTTCCAAAGACTGGGATTATATGGATGAAAAAATGCAACCGGTTGCCGAAATATATCAGGGGCGCGGCTCTTATGAATATATGAATTGTCCGAAGCAGGCGATTCACGGGGCAAGGTTCAAAGGGCCTTATATGCAGGATGTTTGGGAGCGTAAAAATATAATCGGGATAATTGCAAGCCCGGACCATTGGGGTGGTATCGGTAAAGCAGCTGTTTGGGCAAAAGATTTAAGCCGCGAAGGAATTTTTGAAGCTATTCGATCCCGGCATACATACGGAACCACAGGAACCAAAATTGGCTTGCTGTTTCGTTCTCCTCAGGCCATAATGGGAGATAAGGTAGCAGTATCTTCAAACCCGGAGTATAATTTCCAGATAAAATCACAGGCTAAAGAAAACATTGAAGAAGTGGTGATTTTCCGGAATAATGAAATAGTTCACAGGCAGGTGCCCATGAAAAAAGAGGTAAATATTGATTGGCGGGATGAGCAGCCATTAAATAAATTTTCCTGGTATTACACGCGGATAATATGTGAAGATGGTGAAATTGCATGGTCAAGTCCCATCTGGTTTGTATGAGAAATTAAAGCCAAATAAATATGATTATGTTGTTTTTGTTAATGCTATTCTTTGTCTTAGCGCCAACAGTTTACGGTCAGGACCGCGTTGAATCTCCCAAAGATACTGCAGCACTGGAAAGTTTTTTTATATCGGATGATGACAGCTGGGACCGGCGTATGCTTAAACCCGGTGTAGAACATTTCCAACAGCATTTTAAAGATGACAATGGGATACCAAGATTTATCAATTTGGTAGCTATTGACCTGGATGAATCTGATGTTGAGGTGAAAGTGACAGCAAGCTATGTTTTTGGAGGTAAACCTCACCGCATGGCCATTTCAGAATATGGGGAAAAATCAGAGGCATTAGTTGCAATCAATGCTGGCTTTGCAGGTCGTAGCAGCAGTGACTACTATAATTCTGGGATCCTGAGGATTGCCGGAGAAGACATTCCATACCACGATGATGCTCCTGAAGAAATTACCCGATTTGTGGGAAGTGCTGCCGTGGGGATTGATTATGATAAGAAATGGCATTTTGTTGAGCGACCTGGCGAAAACTGGAACAGATGGGATGAGGTTGAGTTTGCCATAGCCGGAGGCCATATGTTATTAGCAGGTGGGGTGATGAAAGAGAATATAAGAAATGGAGAAGGTTCTACGGCCATTGAGATTAGGCACATTAATTCTACGCATCCAAGAACTGCCATTTGCAAAACTAATAAAAATATTGTCGTATTTATAGTTGTTGACGGCCGCCATGATCAGGCAACAGGTATGCCATTAAATGAGCTTGCACAGTTCATGCTCGGCCTCGGCTGCGAAGATGCCATTAATTTTGACGGCGGTGGATCAAGTACGATGTGGATAAATGATGGGGGCGTTGTTAATCATCCATCCGATAACAAAATTTTTGACAACAAAGGGCAACGCAGGGTTAAATCTGCAATCATTGTTAAATAATTATGTTACCCTGAATATAACTTCACTTTGCTCCTAACCTTTTTGCCCATATTCGTTTAAAATTCCTTGTAACTCTTTTCTATTAGCGAATATACTTTTTCGGTTTATTGAATTGTTAAAAGCAGGACATATTGGTTTTTAAATATCAGATAATTCGACCGCGGTTAAAGTTCGGAAAACACTAAGGGTATTTGCTCATTCACTCTAATCTTTAATGGAGCCTTGCTATATTTTTAATAACAGCGCAAGAGTAATCCATATTATTCAGAAACTATTCAGCTGTATGAAAAAAGCATCTATTATTGTTGCTCATGGTAAAAGTGACTTTTTCTCATTAAGAATGAAAATAGGCAGCTCCTTCTGTTTTTTTGTGGTATTTGCGATGGTTGCATTACTCATAAATCCAAATGCCTATTCACAGTCGGTAGACACTTCAATCCTGAACTGGGATACTACTGAAGTTGTACAGGGTGTTAACTGGTACAGTTTTTTAGGGGAAGACTCAAGGTTTGAATCACTGCAAAGTTACAATGCTCTTGATGTAGATTTGGAATCCACACATGTTGACGTCAGATTTTTATGGTTCTTAGACCGTACTGCATTGCTAAGTATGGTGGCTAATCAGGTGGGCGCAACAGCCGTAATAAATGCCACGTATCTCAGCCAAAACACTCAGTTCTATAAAAGCCAGGACTCCCTGTATCAGCGAATAACTGAAGTTAATAATCATCCCGGCTATTGGATGGCTGAAGGCGCAGTTTTTTCAACAGAAGAAAATCGTTTTGATATTGACTTTACCACCATATCTGAACTTGATTTGATGTTCAGTTCCGACATTATGAGCGGCGGGCCGGTTTTAATTGATAATGGAGATCCTGTTGGATTAACGAAGCTTGAACGCCCTCACAGAACACATGAATATACAAGGCATCCCCGAACTGCTATTGCAGTAGCAGAGGACGGAAAACGACTTATCCTTTTTACCGTAGATGGCCGGGCAGAACAGTCTGAAGGTTTAACCACACCTGAACTTACAGAGCTGTTTTATGAAGATTTCAATGCATCCGAAGCTTTAAACCTGGACGGTGGAGGAACAACCACAATGTGGATTCAGGGTGAAACCTCAACCGGAGTTGTAAACTATCCGACCAATAACAGAAACTTTGATCATCATGGTGAACGATGGACCGGCCTTGCCATAGCTCTCATCCCCCGGGAAAAACCTGATTATAATAAAACCGAAAATCGTTACAGCTGTGAGGCAGAGTTTCAGGTTCATGAAGGAGAGGAAAAATACCTTTACCTGGGTGATCAGATTGATGGCCTAATGGATATGCCTGCCAATCAAAGTTTTACGTTGTCATCGTGGGTAAAGCCGGATTTCCAAAGCGGAAGTGGCAATGATTTGACCATCTTCAACAAGCGTATCAGAAATAATAAAGAAAGAAGTGATGATAAAGGCTATGAAGTATTTCTGACGCATGAAGGGCATGTGAAAGCATTGCTGGATAACGGAGTTCAGGAATTTGAGTTAATCAGCAAAAATGCGATACCAAACAACCAATGGGCGCATGTTTCCTTAACACTTGATAGCTCCACTGCTTCCCTATTTGTGAATGGGCAACGGGAAGCCGCAGTTGAAGATGAGGCGTTAAGAGAAGGATTCGACAATAAATTTTTCCTGACAGCCGGTGCACGCCGCGAATGGACAGAAGAAGAATTTCAGGGCAAAACCTATCCGCATAGCCCATGGTCGAAACCAAAATTCAGTTTTGTGACAGATCCATTTTCAGGGGCTTTGGATGAATTACAGGTATGGCACAAAGCGCTAAGTTCCTCAGAAATTCAGCAGCTAAGTGATGAAAAAGCAGGCAACAAAATTCCTGTAAACGCTAATAGCCTGATCAGCTACTGGCCGCTGGATGAGGAAAAGCGAAATTTCGCTCAGGATTATACCGGCAATGTTCATGGAACTTATATGGGTGAGATAAATCGCCGGTGCAATTAACGGGTCAAAATTTATTTTGCTTAAAACTGATTCTGGCTCACAATCTTCAAAATTTGACTAAAACATGCTGATAAAAGACGGGTTTAAATGGGTTTTATCTTTGCTTCTTCTTTTTAGTGCAGCCTTTGGTAGTGGTTGCAACAAAAGTATTTCAAATTTAAAGACAGAAGAGCATCCGCCAACTTTGGTTATTGGAATAACAGTAGATCAGATGCGTCCGGATTACCTCTCACGATTTTGGGATAAACTGGGAGATGATGGCTTCAAAAGATTGCTGAATGAAGGCTTTTCTTTCACCAATACCCATTTTAACTACATGCCCACGGCAACCGGGCCGGGACATGCAAGCATTTACACTGGTACCACACCCTCTGTTCATGGAATCATGGGCAATAGCTGGTTTAAGCGGGATTTAAATCGCAGTATTAATGTAATTGAGGTGCCAGGCTATAAAGGCGTGGGTTCGGCACCTGGATATGACGGCCGTAAATCTCCCGAAAACATGCTAACCACCACAATTGGGGATGAGCTCAGGCTACATACCAATAATCGTTCGAAGGTCATTGGAATTTCAAGAAAGGACCGAGGCGCAATTCTGCCGGCTGGCCATACCGGCGAAGCTTATTGGTATGAGCCTAAAACCGGAAATTTTGTAAGCAGTGATTATTACATGGATGAACTCCAGGCATGGGTGCTGGATTTCAACAGTCGAAAACTGGCCGATGAGTACCTTTCCGGCAGATGGGAGACTTTACTGCCCATAGAAGAATACGTGGAAAGTATTGAGGATAACAATCCTTACGAACGCATTTTCAGAGGGCAGAAAGCACCGGTGTTTCCCTATGACCTTTCAGCACTGAAAGATGAATATGGCACGGCTATCTTGTCTACCACTCCATTTAGTAACGACCTTCTCTTAGAACTTGCCATTGCCACAATGGAAGGGGCGAAACTGGGCAGAAATTCTACTACCGATATCCTTGCAATAGGTTTTTCGGCTGTTGATGCTGTAGGGCATTTCTTTGGCCCGGCATCTAAAGAGTTACAGGATACCTTTCTGCGGCTGGATAGAAATATCGCCCAGTTACTCAAATATGTAGATCAGGAACATGGAAAGGAGAACGTCCTGATATTTCTCACTTCCGACCATGGCGTTGCCCACGTGCCGGATTATGTAACCTCTCAGAAAATTCCGGGCGGCCATTTCGATATCTCAGAAAATATGAATGCATTGAGTGAACATCTCTCAAATATTTTTGGGGCTGATGTGTACCTGAACTACAGCAACTTTGAAATATTCCTGAACCATGAAATTTTAAATGCAAAGGGCCTGAATCATTACGAAGTGCAAAATGAAGCAGCCCGGTTCTTACTCACATTGGACGGAGTTACCGGAGTACTTACTGCCGAAAGCCTGACCTACAACAATTTTACAAGTGGAATTAAAATGCGGGTTCAAAATGGCTTCAATCCGAAAAGGTCGGGAGATGTACTATTTTGGCTGGAGCCGCAAATTACTCACGGAACTGCACCGCGTGGTTCCTCGCATGCCTCCCCATGGAGCTACGATACCCATGCACCTTTGTACTGGTATGGATGGAATATAACTGCAGGAAAATCCTCCGCACCGGTAGGTATCACGGATATTGCACCTACTCTGTCAACCTTTCTGAAAATACCATTTCCAAATGGAAATACAGGAAATCCATTGAATGATTATATGAAGCAGGAAGGAAATTAAAAGTAAAATAAAGCTGAGAAATGAAGATATCTGAAACCAACCATTGCAAATGACTCTGATTGATTACGCCATTCTGATTGTCCTTATATGCGGTTCGCTGGGTATGGGGTTATATTTTGCCCGGCGTTCAACCAAACATGGCGCGGAAGGATTTTTTACAGGAAACAGAGATTTACCGTGGTGGTCAATCGGAGTTTCCAACACGGCTACCTATCAGTCTGGTTCGGGAGCATTTGTAATGTTGGTGCTGGCTTTTGGACTGCCGGGGAACTGGCTGTGGTGGGCAAGTTGGATTATATGGATGCCCTTGGTTGCTTTAATCTGGGCACGTTTATGGCGCCGGATGCAAATTGTAACAACAGCCGAATTGATAACACTTCGTTATGGGGGGCGGGCGGCTCAAATTGCAAGGAAGATATATGCCCTCGTCTGTTGTTTTGGATTTGCTGTATTACTTATTGGCTACAGCACTGGCTTTTTTGCCAAAGTCATTTCTCCTCTGGTCCCATTAACTGAAATTCAGATTCTCGTCATTTTCGGGGGAGTGGCTGTTATTTATACTATGCTGGGTGGCCTTGTTGGGGTGGTCTATACAGATGCTGCTCAATTCGTAATCCTGATGGTGGGCAGTATTTTGTTTTTATGGTTTTCGGTTGACCAATTGGGAGGTTGGGCGGAAATTGTCACACGGGTAAGTGAAGTTCGTGCTAATGGATTGAAAATTGCCCCGCCATCTCCAAATATTGAAACCCTCACACTTATTGTGTTAGTATTGCAGGGGATTTTCTTTGCCGGTTCTCCTACTGCAGGCGAAGGGATGACGGCTCAACGCTTTATGGCAGCACGAAATGAAGCTCATGCAGTTGGTGGACAGTTATTTAATGCATTTCTGGCCTTAACCTTACGCACCCTCCCAATTATTGGTTTAGGCATAGTAGCCATGTCTCTATTCTGGACACCCGAGCTCGCTGATCAGTACGGCTATGTTCCCGAAAACATGATTATGCTGGATGACCCGGTGCATGCCTGGGGCGAACTTGCCGCACTTACTGCACTTCCATTAGGATTTATAGGACTTTTATTAGCGGTGGAAGCTGCTGCCTACATGTCAACACAAAGCTCACTCATCAACTGGGGCAGTAGCTTCATCGTTAATGACATTATCCTGCAAATGGATAAAAAAATCAGCCAAAAGCAGGAAATCTGGATCAGCAGGATTGTGACGGTTGGCTTGTTTTTCCTGGCTGCAATCATCGCCATTTTATTTGTTGAAGGAATGATAGGTTGGTTCCTGTTTATCAATTCAGCAATGGTGATGTTTTTGTTACCGCTCTCCTGGCTGAGGTTTTTTTGGTGGCGCTTTAATGTTTGGGGAGAGTTATCTGCAATTATACTTGGTTTACCGTTTTCTATAATTATTTGGTTTGTACTGGATTTTCAAAGCAAACCTATATGGCAGGGCCTTGGTATTTTATTTGTATTAAGCTTTGTGTGTTTAATAAGCGTATCACTGCTGACTCCCCCTGAATCGAAAGAAACTTTAAGACGATTTTATAAACGTTGCCGTCCGCCAGGTTTATGGGGGCCGGTAAAGGAAATGACCGAATTCGATAAAAATATACGGTCAACATCAACTCTGGTTTTCGACTGTATATTAGGGATTGCAGCATGCCTGAGCATGGTATTATGTACCAACGCCATTTTTATAAGCCGGTGGGAGGTTTTCTTTCCGTCGCTGCTGGTTTGTTTGGGAACATCAGCCTGGCTCTTGTACAGAATTTGGGATGAAAATGTGAAGGCAAAACACAGGACCAGCGGAGAATCAGAAATTTAATTATTTAAAACTCACTCATTAAAATCTAAGGGAAATACACTATGGCAAAAGTTTATTATGTAGGCGACTGGGCAATATTAAGCGGCCCCTCTTTTTACGAAACTCCATTTCATATAGCGCCAAAAGGCCTCGATATTTTTAATTATGGAAAGTGGCTGAAAGAAGCCCTGGAATCTGATGGCCGCCATGAAGTAAACTCTGTTCCCTCATGGGATTTCTACAAACTGGGACCCGGCGAATATGAAGAAGTGTTGGAAGAGTATGATGTTTTCATTTTCAGTGATGTGGAAGCAAAGCTGTTTCAACTGGCTCCGGATTTCTTCGACCGTAAAAAATTCGGCAAAGAAATATTGACCTTCCCCGACCGCATCAGGTTATCCATTGAAGCAGCCCAGGCAGGCAAAAGCTTCATGTTCCTTGGTGGCTGGTATTCTTTTACAGGTGAAATTGGTAAAGGAGGGTGGGGTCGTACACGGCTGGCCGAAATCCTTCCCGTTAAATGCCTCGATTATGAAGATCTGAAAGAGACCACAGAAGGTTTTACACCCATTGTAACCGAAGCCGGAAAAGATAAAATGCAGAGTCTTGACTTTGCCTCATGTCCTCCCATTTTAGGTTATAATCAAACCCTGGAAATAGAAGAAGGCGAGGTGCTGGTGCAGCTGAAAGAAACCGGTGACCCTCTGCTGGTGCTCCGGGAATTTGGAAAAGGCAAAGTCCTCGCTTACACCTCTGATCCTGCTCCACACTGGGGATGCAACTTTGTGTATTGGCACGATTACAAACAATTCTGGCTGCGCTGCCTTGAAATGATAACTTCGTAACACCAAGACAAAAGGAATTTCAGCATATAAAACTCTGAAATTAAACCATTATGAAATCAACTGTCTTAACTTTTGCTGTATTATTACTCATAGGCTTGATGTCAGCTGTACCATTAAATTGTTCGGCAGCTCAACAAGCAAAACCTCCCGTCAAGCATGTCATTCTCATTTCTCTTGATGCTTTCAACCCTCAATGGTATCAGGATGAGCGCTGGCCTATGCCTTTCCTTCAACAGATGGCAAGTGAAGGAGCCTATGCCCGCCGCGCCAAACCACCTTTTCCATCTACCACGAGACCGGGCCACGTAACATTAATTACCGGGAGGTTTCCTGCCAATCATGGAGTATACAATAATAGTATCCCTTACCACATTGAGGATGGCTCCTCCATATTCCATGGTGTTGAAGATGCAGGTGGTGAAACAGCTTCTGTGGTATGGGTTGGAGCAAATCATGCTCCGGTTGACCATCTCGTGAATAATATAGGTGTCATTGATTTTTCCGATGCTGAATTATCCCCGCCTTCCGAAGATTTAATATCATCGTCTAACTGGGAGAAAAAAGAAGGCCATTCTCCGAAGTTCGAACGTTACATTCAGGGCACCATCAGGGATGCACAGCTTGCGAGTATAGCGGTTACTTATATCGAACGGTATCAGCCAAATTTCCTGGCTTTACGTTTTAATGATACCGACAAAACGCAGCATATGTTTGGCAGGGATGGAGCTGCCGTAAAAGGTAAAGTGGCTTCAATTGACATGGCGCTGGCTGAAGTCAATGCCGCCGTTGAACGTGCTGGAATTGCAGCCGAAACCGTTATCATTGTTACGGGTGATCATGGAATGGACAGCATCAGTAACATGGTAAGCCCTAATGTGTGGCTGGCTGAATCAGGCCTGGGAAGCAAAGATGGCGTTAAATTTGACACCTATGGCGGATCAGCATTCCTTTATAATTCTGACGAAGAAGAGACTAAAGAAATCGCTGAAATGCTTAAGAATTTGCCGGAGGTGGAAAAAAATAGTTTCACCTTACTCTCCCGGTCAGAACTGGACGAACTTGGTGCTGATCCCCGGGCAACTTTGGCTTTGAGTGCTGCCGAGGGTTATGCCTTTAATAATGGCTGGAATGACCCAGTGCTAAAATCGGTAAACCTGCACGGGACGCACGGGAGTTTAGCCACTCCGGAAACCCCGAACAACTACACTGGATTTGTAATTTGGGGAGCCGGAATAAAAAAGGGTACTGTGCTGGAGGAAATTCGATTACAGGATATTGCTCCTACAGCAGCAGAATTTCTGGAAATTAATATCGGAGAAAGTGATGGTAAAAGCCGTTTTAAAGATTTAACTGTAGAATGAAATAAAACAGATCTGCGGGTATTTCTGTTTGTTGATTAGAACATGTAGTTGGCAACACTTTTTTATTCAAAAATTAAAAGCTCTATGAAACCCAATTTTCTAGTAATCATGTCCGATCAGCATAATCCCCATTTTACAGGATATGGGGGCGACACAGTAGTACGAACGCCGGTAATGGACAGGCTCAGTAAAAAAGGGGTGAATTTTGAGAATACCTATTGTGCTGCACCTGTTTGTGTTCCTTCAAGAATGACTTTCCTGAGCAGCCAATATCCATCCGACCTTGAATTGTGGACAAATGATGCACTTCTGAACCCATATCTGCCAACTTTTGCACATCAGATTAGCAGAGCAGACTACGAGACAGTTCTTTGTGGGCGCATGCATTTTGAAGGGCCTTTACAGCATCATGGTTTTAAATCAAGAGTGGTAGGTGATGTAAATGGTGCCCGCGATACTTCCCGCCCTTTATTTGAAGACCGTTTTCCCGTACATGTAACCGAGCAGGATTACCGGTCTGTGCAAACTTCCGGTTCGGGAAATACTTCATATATAGCGTATGATGACGAGGTTACCAAAAGGGCACAAGAGTTTCTTCGTCAGTGGAAAAAGACACCCACTTCAGATGCCTTCTTCCTGATGGTTGGCTTTTTGCTGCCCCACAATCCATATATCTGTACACAAAGCTTATTTGAAGAGTATATGGATAAAGTAACACTGCCCGAAATTTCGCAAGAAATATTGAATAATGAACATCACGCAGTTCAAAAATTACGTGCAGCACGAGGTTTGCCTCATTTGACGCCTGAAGATTTCCGGCGCACGCTTGCTGCTTATTACGGGCTCATCACTACGCTCGATGAGTTTATTGGGGCAATTTTACAAACACTGGAAGAAACCTCTATGCATAAAGATACCATTGTAGTATATCTCTCTGATCATGGGGACCTGGCAGGCGAACACAATCTGTGGTGGAAGGACAGTTTCTATGATGGTTCGGTGAAAGTACCAATGGTTTTTTCTTTCCCGGAAAAATTCCAGCAAAATCAGGTTGTTTCAACTCCGGTTAGTCTGCTCGACGTCGGCCCAACACTCATTGATATCGCAAATGCCGAACCCATTCCGGCTGCACGGGGAACATCTCTGCTTCCAAAATTAACAGGTAAGGGAGAATTTGATGACAAGCGGCCGGTATTCTCCGAACTATATCCTCAGCACCCAAAATTCCTTGATCCGGGATTTATGGTACGAAAAGAAGAGTGGAAACTGAATGTGTACCATGGCTATGAACATCCACAGTTGTTCAATATGAAAAATGATCCGGATGAACTTAAAGATCTGGGAAAATCTGAAGAGCATGTGGAAATAAGAAAAAGCCTGTTGAAACTGGTACACGAACGCTGGTCAGGTGAAAAAGTAATTGAGAAAACAAAAATCAGACAGCAGCAGACAAAATCCATTCTCGATTGGCACAAACGCTTTGAAGAAAAAGAATCGGAAACCTGGAAACCGCCATCAGATAGTAACTGGCTGGAATCATAAGGATAGCATAATTCAATTCACCCCAAAATAATCACGTACAGCCCTATGCCGCTAAAAGTTGGTTTTGCATCCGAAGATATAACCCCATCCTTGCCGGTTACAACCAGCGGATTCATTAGCCGGTGCAATAAACCTGTGGATGCCACTCGTGATCCCCTTCATCTGCGATGTATGGTATTTGAATATAACAGGCAGAAGGTCATTCTGTTGGTCTACGACCTCCTTGGCCTTGGGAATGAAATTCACAGTCTTATTCAGGACACGCTGGATGAGACAGAGGATATCGATATTCCCAGAACCCACAGAATATTAGGCTGCACCCATACCCACAGCGCACCATCGACAGTGGAGTTGCTGGGATGCGGAATTCCTGACAAAAGTTACTGGCAGCAACTCTGCAACATTACCCGGGATACGTGTTTAAAAGCAATGAAAAACACCAAGAGCGTCACCATTAGCAGGTGTGAGGTGCCTATGGACGGCTTGGCTTATGACCGGACTTACTCACAATCGCGCACCATTGCTACCCTTGGGGAGATGCCACGCAATGCTTCGAGTTCAGTACCTGATAAAATGTATTTAATAAAATTTGATGATAAAGAAAACAATCCCCTTGCTGGAATCATACATTGGGCAGCCCATCCGGTGCTTTCCGGCGGTGATAGAATTTCTGCTGATTATCCAGGTGAGTTGTGTAAAAAACTGGGTGAAAAATTCAACATGCCTTTTCTCTTTCTGCAAGGGGCAGCAGGAAATTTAAATCCGCCTCTAGTGCCCGGAAGTGATGACTCCATTACTAATTATGATACTGAAATTCTCAATCGTGCAGAGTCAAGTTTCTGGACTGAACCGGAAGAATGTAAAAGCTTTGGATTTGCAGAATCTATGGTACCATTAGATTACATGGAGCTGTTTTCGCAGGGTGATTTGCGGCAGCTGAGCCGGGATTATCAGAAAGCGGCAAGTAATAAATCACCTGATTCTCAAATTCAGCAAGAAATTTCAAAAGTGTTGAATACTGAAACGGATGATGAAACTCAACAAACTATTATAGCACATACCTGCGAAGCACTGTCTAATTGGGCTGCAAACTGGGCAGTTAAACCGCAAGCAATCTTCTATGAACCGTGTGAAGTGAATGTCAAAGCTTTGAATTTAGGTGGAATGATATGGTACTTTATAGCAGCAGAACCATATTTCGAAATTCAGGAAAAACTGCAGAAGTCATTTCCGGGTAATAAAGTGCATGTTATTGGCTTTTCTAGTCCTCTAAAGGGGTATATTCCCGTGTTTGATGAGGACAGAACTGACGGATACGAAATTGAATATGCCTTCAGGTTTTATAATCATCCCGCTCCTTTTGCAGAAAATTCCAATGAAAAGATGTTAAAAAGCCTGATTAATCTGACATCACAGATAACCTGACATTATATGAAGGAAATAAAAACCGTGATTTTTGATATGGACGGGGTGATAATCAACAGTGAGCCCGTGCATATGAAAGTTGAACAGGAGATTTTTTGTGAATTGGGGCTGAACATCTCTGAACAAGAGCATTTGACTTATGTGGGACGTTCAGGAATGGACATGATGAGCGTTATATTTGAGAAGTACCAATTGGGTGAAAAACCCGAAAAGGTCCTTTCCGATATTCGCAGCCGATACCTTAATTATCTGAAGGAGGGCGATGAAATCAAACCGGTTGAGAATGTTCTGGAGATAATCAGGTATTTGCATGAGGAAAATAAGCAGCTGTTACTTGCCTCTTCCGCAACAAGAGAAGAAATTAAATGGGTACTGAATAAGCTGAACCTCAACAAATATTTTGCCTTCACTATTAGCGGAGCGGAGTTGGAAAACTCCAAGCCTCATCCCGCCATTTTTAATAAAGCAGCAGAATTAAGTGAAACTCATCCTGCTCAATGTTGTGTCATTGAAGATTCCAAAAACGGTGTGATTGCCGCCAAAGCTGCCGGAATGAAATGTATAGGCTTCAGAAATCCGCATTCAGGTAATCAGGATTTAAGCAAAGCGGATGTTATCATTGCCGATTTCAAAAAAGCGGATATCGTGAAAGTTCTTGCAAATTTGGCTGATGCAGCAGATGCTGATTCTTAATCATTACCCTAAGTCAATCCTGATTCTGAAGCAGCAAAAGTGTACCCACTTCTACTTTTACATTTAAAGCTCTGAGAATATTGCAAGCCAGCCATAAGCAGAAAGTTTGCGTTCTGGAACAAGGCATCTGAAGCATGTCATTTTCTTCCATTAATAAGGAAACGGACAGATGAAAGTTCATCAAGTGTGAAAAAAACCAGCTTATAATCCCCGAAAACGTGTTTGTAAAATTTTATACAGGGTAGGCCAATATTTAATCTATTTATATATAGCAATAAAAGTTAAAAACCTACACGGGTTGTTTTGTTGTTGCTATATGTCAGAAAATCGAGCATATATAAACATTAACTAAAATATTGACTTATGAAAAATACAAAGATACTATCTATCAGTACATTGGTTGTAGCGGCTTTACTACTCTTTTCGCTACCAGCTAATGGTCAAACGGCGGAAACACCAGGCATTATTGATCCTATGGGAACTATATATTCCTGGGGCTATAACCATCTGGGGCAGTTAGGCATCGACAGTGAAGATGAAACTTCAGAAACTCCATCAGAAGTAATTGGTAATGTTATATTCTTTAGCGCGGGGCAGGACCACAGCCTCTATATCAGTGAAGATAGCACCCTGTGGGCAACTGGAAGCAATTCACACGGACAGCTTGGAATTAACGATGCTGAAGTTGCATCACAGCTCAGCCCTGTAGAGGTGGATGACGATGTTATCTATGTAAGTGGTGGCATAGTTTCAACTCATTACATAAAAAGTGATGGATCACTTTGGGCTATGGGTCGAAATGACTTCAGCCAGATCGGTGTAGAAACGGGTGGAGAAAATCAGTTTTCACCTGTTGAAGTTACAGATATCACGGATGTTGTTGCTGCAGAAGGAAATCAAATTAATGGCTTTTTTCTCACAAGTGACGGAACTTTATATGGAGTAGGCCAAAACAGCCACGGGCAAATGGGTGCCGACCCAAATGATGTTGCAGATGTTTCACCAGATGATCCTGCTGAAATTGATACAGATGTAGTAAAATTTGCAGTTGGCTTTGGGAATGTATCGTACATTAAAACTGATGGTTCACTTTGGTCAATTGGCCGTGGTGATGCCGGAATGCTGGGTACTGGTTCTACTGACCATATTTTCACGCCAGCACAAATAGCTGATGCTGCTGTTGATGTAGATTGTGCAGCAAGAAACTGTAACTATCTGGATTCTGATGGCCAGCTTTGGGCGTATGGGCGTAATACATGGGGTAATGTTGGTGATGGTACCAATGATAACGCCCTTGAGCCTGTTCAGGTTCTGCATGGTGACAATGTTGTAAGTTTTGGTACAGGTCAGCGTCATGCAATTTTTGCCAAAAATGACGGCTCTGTATGGGCGACTGGACACAACAGAGAAAATCAAATGGCACAAGGCGATGAAGTTGATCAAATAACAGAAGCTGAAGAAATTTCTGTAGGCGGTACCTATGATAACATCACCATAGTTTCTACGAATGGTGCTCACAACCTTGTAATGGATCAATCTCCAGCTCCTCCTGCACCAAAGAACCTGTCAGCTGAAGTGCAGATGGAAGATGATTATTCTGTAGTGGAATTAACCTGGGACGATGTAGATGTCTCTGACCTGTCTCATTACCTGGTTTCCAGAACATTTGATGGAACGGAAACGAGCTTTCAGTCTGAAACGAGCAGTTTCAATGATACGGTTTCGACTGCCGGAGATTACACTTACACAGTAAAAGCTGTAGACCAGACAACTTTTTCAAGTGATCCATCAAGTGAATTAGTTGTTAATGTTGAGGTGAATGTTTCTAACGAAAAAAACCCGAATATTCCTTCTGCATACAGTCTGGGTCAAAATTATCCTAACCCATTCAATCCAACTACTACCATTTCGTTTGATGTACCTGAGCAGTCTCATGTTACTCTTACCATTTACAATGTAATGGGTCAGCAAGTGGCCGAATTGGTAAATGCTGCAAAAAGTGCAGGCTCTCATGCAGTAGTATGGAATGCGCAACATCATGTAAGTGGTGTCTACTTTTATAAAATTACAGCTGGTGAGTTTACTGCAGTTCGTAAACTTACATTGCTGAAATAATTAATTAGCTTTAATTAGCAGTGATTAGCGGCACTCAGGTCTGAAGAAATTTGGAGCCTGGTGCCGCTTTTTTTATAAGACAGTTTTCACAACTGGATCTTTATTTCTTAATCCCGCTTAGTTCTTGCTATTTGAGTTATCTGAATTTTCCTGTTGGAGAATGGTAGCCCACCTCCCTGATTATATTTGCTGTAAAGTTTGTTTTAGTGCAGAGAAACAAATTTCACTTAAAATAGAAGAAAAAATACAGGGTAGTATGCTCTTAAATCTAACTACTATTAGAGCGGTATCCGTATCTGATGATGTTTCTGTTCAAAAGTGGTTAAGTGAGCCAATTGAATAATTCAGAAAAAATTATTGATAATATTTAGGATTTAAAACAAATGTTAGCCAGACAATTATTATTTCTCGTTTTAGCAGGCCTGTTCGTGCTGAGCTGTGACTCGTCTGTTAACTCCGGTGATGAGGAGGAAGAAGAAAAACCGGATGAGGGAGTTGAGGAAGTTTACATCCCCGAAAATACAGCGACTGAAAATGTAGTGGTTATCACGCTGGATGGCGTACGCTGGCAGGAAGTTTTTGGTGGTGCAGACTCCACCCTCGTTCGTAACAGACTATATATTTCCGGAGATTATAATAGGGTTTGGGATGATTACTGGTCAGATGATGAAGATGAACGGCGAAAAATGCTGATGCCCTTTTTCTGGAACGAACTGGTAAACATTGGCAAAATTTATGGCAACAGGAAGTATGACAATAAGGTGAGTGTTACCAATTCGTCCCTGAAATCATTTCCCGGTTATGCTGAAATCTGGAATGGCTATGCTGATAGAACAATCACAGCAAATAAACCGCCAGTAAATAACAACCAAACGATAATAGAATTTCTAAGTAAACAAAGTGGCTTTGAAGGTAATAAAATTGCCATTACAGCCGCAGCAAGCAGTTTTACGGATTTATTTCACGAAAGTGAAAATAACTTCACTATTAGTGCCGGCCATAAAGACCTGACGGTATACAACAAAACCATCCGCCTCATGGAAAATGATAAGCCAAGATTTGTTTATATGGCTATCAACAAAACGGACCATTGGGCGCATGAGTCAGAATATGATACCTATTTAAATCTCATTCATGAAGCAGACGAGTTCATAAAAGGGGTTTGGGATTTCATCGAGCAGGATAGTTTTTATAAAGGTAAAACTACTTTATTCATCACCACAGATCATGGCCGTGGTGTTGGCGGAGATTGGCACACTCATGGTTCCGGTGGTGTTGAGCATGCAGAAGAAACCTGGTTTGCAGTAATCGGTCCCGATACTAAACCAACTGGCGAGCAAAAAGAAGAAGCGGATATTAAAGCCAGTCAATTCGCGAAAACTCTTGCAGCCTTCCTGGAAATGCATTTCGATACGGGGAAAGCCAAAGGTGTACCTATAAAGTCAGTCATGGATAATGCAGAATAACCACCTGCAGATTTTTTGAATCTTAACTAAAACTAAATCTCTGAAAAATGAAATTATATCTTACCGGCTTATCTTTAGTGATTATTATCAGTGCCTTATATCTGTCTAAAGTACCAGATGATAAAAAGGAAGAAAACCCGCCTAATATCGTTTTTTTATTTACTGACGATCATAGCGTTCCGGATTTAGGTGCCTATGGAAATGATAAAATCCATACTCCGAATATTGATCGCCTTGCAGAAGAAGGTGTATTATTTAATCGTGCTTATGTTACTTCATCTCAGTGTAGTCCCAGCAGGGCTTCCATATTAACGGGGCGCTATGCACATGAAGTTGGAGCTTCCCGCCTGCATGTGGACCGGATGACGGATTTCGAAAGCATAATTTCCATGTTGAACGACAAAGGGTATTACACAGGCTCACTCCGGAAAGTTCACCAGAAAAATATTGAATCGGAGTTCGATTTTTCTGTTGGAAGAAGATCAACGGTTTTTGTGGATGCATTTCTGGATGAGTTGCCGGAAGATACTCCGTTTTTCATCTGGTTTGGCACCACTGATCCCCACCGGCCATATACAAATGATTATGAGTATAAGCATGATCCCAATGAGATATATGTTCCGGATTTTCTGCCTGATACCGGGCCTGTGCGTGAAGACATTGCCAATTACTATAACGAAATCACTCGTTTCGACACCGAATCTGGTGAAATTATGAAACTCCTTGAAGAGCGTGGTTTGGCAGATAATACAATGATAATTATGGCAGGTGATAACGGTATGCCCTTCCCACGGGCAAAAGCTACTTTATATGAAGATGGAATCCAGGTGCCATTAATTATAAAATGGCCCGGACAGGGTCAGAGTGGAGTGGTGAATGATGACCTGATTTCACTCATCGACCTAACTCCAACATGGCTGGAACTTGCAGGTATAGAAGTGCCGGAGGAAATGAGAGGCCAATCGCTGTTGCCATTGCTCAGAAGCGAAGATTATGAAAAAAGAGAATATATATTTGCCGGCCGAAACTGGCATGATAACTGGGATCCAATGCGTAGTGTAGTGGGTGAACGATATAAACTGATTCAAAATTATCGGCCTGAAGTGGGTATTACTCATACCCTGGACCGTCTGTTTTCTCCAACATGGGATGAATTCGATCGGTTGAAAGAAGAAGGTGACCTCGGTGATGAAAGACTGGAATATTTCTTTGCAGAAAGCAGGCCGGTCGTTGAATTCTATGACTTGGAAAATGATCCGGGCGAATGGAATAACCTGGCAGATGATCCTGAATATGCCGACCTGATTGATGAATATCAGCAAGCCTTATCCGACTGGATGAATGAAACTCATGATTTTCTGCCTTCGCCTAAAGAAGCATTTCCAAGTAAAAGATTGAACAACTCATACGATGTTCTGGATGCTGAGGAATTTGACTCCTCAAACTGATATTAAGAGGAGGGTATAACGTCCTCCTTTTTTCTGAAAGTTTTAAACTATCTAAAACTTCAAGTTTACGCTTATACAGGGAAGAGCAAGTGTCAGGGCCCTGTCTCAATTTCATTATTAAATGACCTCTTTTTAAAAGAAGGATGAAAATTCTGAATAAGAAATTTATAGTAACATTACTGCTTCTTACCGGTTTTGCGGGATGTAAACAGGGTGAGAAAACCACATTCTTTGAAGAGATAAAACAGGGTTATACGTCAGAAGATCTGGCTGAAATCTGGTTAGACCCTGAGTATCCACATATATTTACCGTAGCTCATCGTGCCAATCTGCAGGCGGGAAGTGAAATACCAGAAAATTCCATTCTGGCAATAGAAACAGCCATAAAATATGGCATTGATGTACTGGAGATTGATCTGAAGGAAACAGCTGACGGGGAAATTATTGTGATGCATGACAGAACCGTCGACCGCACAACAAACAGCAGCGGTAGAATTAAAAATATGAGCCTGGAGGAAATTCAGCAACTTCTCCTGATTAATGATGCTGGCGCCACGGACCAGCGGGTACCAACACTGGATGAAGTTTTAGAGCTGACAAAAGGTAAAGTGTTGATTTACCTGGATCATGCCGGGCCAATCATGGAGAAAGCGCTGGAAATTGTGATACAACATAATATGCTCCATCAGATCATAATTAATTCCCGCGAAAAGCCCGAAGTAGTTGCAGAACGGCTGCAGGATTTTCCTGCCGGTGAGGTGAATTTCATGCCGGTTGTAAATATTAAAAATTACAACGACCAGGAACTGGAGGAACTAATCATAGACTTTAAGGAGCTGGTAGGAATTAGTTCAATATGCCTGGTATTTGACGAGGAAGAATATCACCGGGTGGATGAAAACTTCATTCGTAGCATCAGAAAATATGGCCTCCGGGTATGGGTAAATACCTTGTGGGACGGCCGGCTTTCCGGTGGCTTAGCTGATGAAGATCTTCCCGATGATCCGGATCAGGTGTGGGGAGAACTTATTAGCAAAGGTTTTGACATCTTTCAAACGGATGAATCGGCTCTTTTCCGGGCATTTATAACCAGCACACATTTCCAGGAAAAGTATTACCAAGTTGTTGATTGATGAGATTATACTTTGTCAGTACCGAAGATGAAATTATTTCAAGCACACATCAACCAAAAACTGATGTGACTAACATATTATCCTCACTAAAATGAAAATTGTAGCTGGAGTTGACGGTGGCGGAACAAGTACCAGGGTATTACTGGCAGACCACAACGGCAACATAAAAGGTTTTGGCGTTTCCGGCTCCTCCAATTATGGCAGTATCTCCATTGATAAAGTTCAGGCGCATATCAACGAGGCATTTAGCCTGGCACTGAATCAGGCTGAGCTAAAATCCAACAGCATTGATGCTGTATTTATGGGAATGGCAGGCGTGGTAAGTGAACAAGATCAAAGTACAATCAGGCAAATAGTTAAAGAACTTGATGTAATTGAGGCTGAAAATATTTCTGTTGATCATGACATTCGGATTTCCCTCGCCGGAGGATTAGCAGGCAAGGAAGGAATAGCACTTATTGCCGGAACCGGCTCCTCCTGTTATGGCCGGCGGAATGATAACCGCCACTGGATGTCGGGCGGATGGGGACACCTGATTGATGATAGAGGCAGTGCTTATGATATCGTACGGCAAGCTTTAAAGGCTGTGGTGAGGGCTCATGACGGCCGTGGACAAGTTACTTTATTAACAAATTTAATGCTGAAGGGCCTCAGGATTGATGATATTTCAGACATAATGAGGAGGCTGTATTTTGAAGGATTTTCAGGCAAAGGCCATCCTATGAGTAAAGGAGAGCTTGCTTCCTTAGCTCCATTAGTTATAGAAGCGGCCGAAAAAAAGGATGAGGTAGCAAGGCAAATTTTAAAAAAAGGAGTGATGGAACTTGCACTGATGGTTCAAACCGTAGCAGACAAATTGGATTTTTCACATGAATCTGTGCAGGTTGTAATAACCGGTGGAACTGTTCAAAAGTCGGATTATTTAAAAAATCTGGTATATAGAGAAATAGAAAATATGGTAGCAGGAAGCAAAATTTGCGAGCCTTATTTTCCACCGGTTGCAGGTGCTGTGCTGCTGGCACTTCGTATGGCAAATGTGGAACTGAACGACAAAGTTTTTAGGAAATTAGAAGAGACAATGCCTTCAAAGATTAATTAAAAAAATAATAGATATAACAATGCATTTATCAACTGCTCAACAAATAATATTTGATTTAAACGATACTGATATCGATGGTGCTGAACGAGTAGAGCGACGACTGAGTGACCTGAAAGGATTTTTTGCTAATGAGCAGGCATTTGAAGCGGCTCTCGCTAAAGAAGATTCGATTTTATATACCGTGCAAAGTGTTACTCCAGCTGATGGCGAAGGCGATCTTCACTACGGCTTGGGCACATTAATGCCGGGCAAAATCGGAGACGAATATTATCTCACAAAAGGCCACCTTCACTCCTGGCGGGAAGCTGCAGAAGTTTATATCGGGCTGGAAGGTGAAGGCCTCATGCTTCTGGAGGATGAAAAAACCGGTGATAGTAAAATATTTCCGCTCAAAAAAAACAGCATCGTATACGTGCCGGGCTATGTAGCGCACCGAACGGTAAACACCGGTGAGACTCCACTTAAATACCTGGGGATTTATCCCGCTGCAGCTGGCCACGATTATGGTGTTATCGCAGAGCGTAATTTCCTTTCGGTTATTGCTGATGTTGATGGCAAACCAACTGAAATTAAAAGAGAAGATTATTTAAAAAATATCAAATAGAAATCACTTTAATACTCAATATCTATAGAAATTGACATGTCTAAAAGTAAATATGTAACCAAACCAATCCCAGATAATAAACCTGATATCAAACGGGTGGAACGACCCTGGGGAAATTTCAGCCAATATGCCAATAACGAAGATGTAACGGTAAGCCTGATGAAAGTGAAACCCGGGCAAAGACTGAGTTTGCAGTCTCACACCGGCAGGGCAGAACTGTGGATTGTTTTGGATGATGGTGGAAAAGTACAGGTAAACGATAAAATTTTAACTCCTGATGCCGGTGATGAAATCTGGATTCCGGCAGGAGCCCGGCACCGCTTAAGTAGTGATGGGCCGGAAGTGCGTGTGCTTGAAGTAGCTTTCGGCAACTGGCAGCAAGAAGATATTGAACGATATGAAGATGATTACAACCGCCCGGATAAAGGAGAAGATAAATGAATTTAAAAGGTAAAGACTCCAGTGAATGGAGAAAAAGTGAACAAGAACTTCGCCCCGTAAAATACACTCCTGTTGAGGATAATACCTACGACTTATACCCGGCTTTCCCATTGGGGCCGGATAAAATCGATGTCGGTTTTGATGCCATTGCAGAGAAAATCAGCAACTTTGGCAAGGTTGTAATTGATGGTTATACCGGTGTTTTTTGGGGAAATTTCCGGAAGCAGCTAAATCAAGCCCTTGAGAATAAAAACCTGAAGGCAGAATGGATAGATGTATCAGGCGCCATGCTTGAGGCTGATGAAATTGAAAAGATGGTCACCCCGTATTTAGGCGGCGAAGATCCCATTTTTGGAACTCGGTACACCGGAGAACTGATAGACTTTTTTGATGAAGAAAAGCTGAAAAAAATTGCTCCGGCATCAAGCGGCTACGATCTCAGCATTCTATACGGTTGCGGAGCAGCATTAGCCGGCTGGGATGATGCATTACTGATGTATGCAGACCTTCCCAAAAATGAATTGCAGTTCCGTTCAAGAGCGCAGTCGGTACATAATTTAGGTGCGGACAAACCCGATCACCCCAAAAAAATGTACAAAAGATATTATTTCGTTGATTGGGTGGTGCTAAATAAACACAAAGAAAAAGTATTAGCTGGCCTGGATTGGGTTATAGATGAGCAACAACCGCAATTTCCTTCTGTAATGAGTGGCAAAACTTTCCGCAATGCTCTGTACAAAATGAGTAAAAGCTCCTTCCGGGCACGTCCTTGGTTTGAACCAGGTACCTGGGGAGGACAGTGGTGTTTTGAACATATTCCACAGCTTCCAAAAGAGCCGGTGAACTATGCGTGGTCGTTTGAGCTGATTACACCCGAAAACGGAATCACGTTTACCAGCAACGAAAAACTCCTGGAAACCTCCTTCGACTGGCTCATGTACCAGGAAAATGAGGCGGTACTGGGCGAATGTGCTGATACTTTTAAGTATGAATTTCCAATCCGCTTCGATTTTCTTGACACCTTCGACGGAGGAAACCTCTCAGTGCAATGTCATCCCTATCCGGAATTCATAAAAAAAGAATTCGGGGAGAATTATACCCAGGATGAAACCTATTATATGCTCGATTGCAAACCCGGAGCCAAAGTTTACCTGGGCTTTCATGATGGCATAGAACCGGATAAATTCAGGAAAGAACTGGAGCAAAGTGCCGAAAACAACATTCCCGTTGAAATTGATGATTATGTGCAAAGTTTTGAAGCAAACAAGCACGATCTATTCCTGATTCCTCATGGCACAATTCATTGTTCTGGCACCGATAATATGGTACTGGAAATTAGCGCCACTCCATATATTTTTACCTTCAAAATGTATGACTGGCTGCGCCTGGATCTGGACGGAAAACCCCGCCCTATAAACATTGAACGTGCTTTCAAAAACCTGGATTTTGATCGTCAGGGCAACCGGGTGCCAGAAGAACTAATCAGTAAACCGTCTGTTATTAAAGAAGGCGATAACTGGAAAGTTCTGCATTTTCCAACTCATGAAAAGCATTTCTACGATGTACACCGCTTTGAATTTGATGAATCTGTTGAAGCGAAAACAAACGGAAGCTGCCAGGTGTTAAGCCTGGTGGAAGGCAGTAAAGTTAGGGTGGAAACCAAAAATGGCGAAAGCACCACTTATCATTATGCAGAGACATTTATAGTGCCTGCAGCTGCAGAATCTTACCGGATTATAAATGAAGGAAAAGAGCTGGCAAAAGTAGTTACTGCTTTTGTTAAAAAAGATTTCAGTAAAATCCTGAAAAGATAATGATTTGTCTTCTGCAAAAGTATCGTTTATAGCATTAACGTAATTCTCATTGCAGGCTGTTCTGCTGATAAGAAGCTGCCAACCGGTTTGGGGGATCAACAAAATACATGCCACAACACAACGTAATACGGATCGCTGATCCGCAGGTGCAACCAAGGGGATCAAGTACTCAGCAGCATGGATTTGGTGCCAATAGCCACCGGCACCAAATCCATGCTGCAAATTTCCAGGTAGGGTATACCGCTGGGTAATCTAATTACCATTAGACAGAAGCTTTTACAAGGAAAAAATTCAACAGACAACGAACAATGTTATGCCCTTTGTACCCGGTGTTCCGTCAATCACCCCAAAATTCAAGAATACACACCTGAAAACTGTATGGACAGCATTAATGGTGCTTCTTATTGCAGCAGGTGGTTATAGCTGTACAACCGGTGCAGCTGAAACAAAAAAAGAAGATAAACCCAATATTGTTGTAATTCTGGTTGATGATCTCGGGTGGAAAGATATCGGAGTGTATGGAAGCCCCTTTCATGAGACACCAAATATAGATAAGCTTTCAAGGGAAGGCATGATGTTTACTGATGCTTATGCAGCATCTGCTATTTGTTCACCTTCACGCGCATCAATCCTCACCGGTAAATATCCTGCTCGTTTACAATTAACCGATTGGATTCCCGGCCGGCAACATAAACGTGGGCCGGATGACTGGAACACTCTTACTCCCCCGGATTTTGAGCAGCAACTTGCCCTGGAGGAAGTAACCTTGGCTGAAGCGTTGAAGGAAGCTGATTATTCAACGGGTTTTTTTGGGAAATGGCATCTTGGTGAGGAAAAATTTTATCCCGAACATCAGGGCTTTGATGTGAACAAAGGTGGCTGGGCTGCCGGTAATCCACGTTCCGCAATTTATGAGGGAGGAGGTGGATATTTCAGCCCGTATGGGAATCCAAAACTTGAAAACGGCCCGGATGGAGAATATCTAACTGACCGCCTTACAAGCGAATCCATAAACTTCATGAAGGAAAACAAGGATAAACCATTCCTTGTCTATCTTTCCTATTACAGCGTTCATACACCGATGGAAGCAAAGGAGGATTACATTGAGAAATATGAGCAGAAAGCAAAGAACATACCCCCGGTTAATGCCACCGGCCCCCGATCGATTTTAGTAACAGAAGAGGCCCGGGCAAGATCGCGCCTCATCCAGGATCATCCCATTTATGCCGGTATGGTCCAAAGTCTGGACGAAGGTGTAGGGAGGGTACTGGAAAGCCTGCAGGAACTGGGGCTGGATGAAAATACCATCGTTATTTTCACTTCCGATCACGGTGGATTATCTACCGGAAGAAATGCTGTTACATCCAGTTTCCCGCTCAAAGGCGGCAAAGGCTGGCTGCATGAAGGCGGCTCAAGAGTTCCTCTTATCATTAAGTGGCCGGGAGAAACGAAACCACGTTCGGTTTCCGAAACCCCGGTAATTCTCACAGATATTTATCCCACCCTCCTGGAATTGACCGGACAGCCGTTAAAACCGGAACAGCATCAGGATGGCCTGAGCCTTGTGCCATTGCTGAAAGGGGAAAGTGAACTTGAACGAGACACCTTTTACTGGCACTATCCACATTACAGTAATCATCACAGCCTGCCACCGGGCGGGGCCATTCGAAAAGGCAATTATAAGCTGATCGAATACTACGATGATTTTGAAATTGAGCTCTATAATCTTAGCGTTGATATAGGAGAAACGGAAAATCTGGCTGAGAAAGAGCCGGAGAAAGGAAAAGAACTTCAGCAAATACTTCGCGACTGGAGGGAATCGGTAAATGCTCAAATGCCCTCTTCACGCAAAACAGATTGAATTTTTAAAAATAAAATAGTAACCGATGAAACCCGGATTTAAAAAATGAAATCATTCAAAAATCTAATATGCCTCCTCTCTTTTTTTTCCATTGTGTTTTTTGCAGGATGCGATGGTAATAACAGGAATGTCGATCAGGACAATGAATCAACAAATGCTATCATTGTAAAAAAGGCTTTTCCATTGTTCTCTGAGATCAGGAATAATAGCAGCGTGTTGAAGAGGCTGAAGAATCATGAAGCTTTAAAAGCTATATCTAAGCAACAACTGCAACGAGTTAATACAGCGTTAAGCGATTGCGATGATGTTCCTTGTCTTGCTTCAGCAACCCAATGGACTGATAATGAAATTGCCGAAATTGGCGATCATCTTTCCGCACTTTACAATGAGGAAGGCAGTTTAGAGGAACTGGTTGCTGAGTTGAAAGAACAGGATTCCTACATTATGTTTGAAGATGCCGATGATCAGGAATTCATCAGAGAGGTATGGGAACATGCAGCAACAGGCGTAAATCATGTTATTGATGTATACTTTAAAGGCGAAAAACCCCGCTACCCTAAAATAGATTCTATCAGCTTTAAAGTTAATCATGCGGGATTCATAAATCTTGTACATACCGAAATGGATACACTTGTACAGGAACATCCCGAAGACGCTGCTTTTTTTGAGCTTCCTCTGAAATCTGCACTGAAAGCACTTGAAATAAATAACAGGGATGAAGCTGCAAGGTATGAGCCGTTAAACGAAGGCTATAATAAGGAGCCATACGAGCGAGTCAGCAGCTTAGATTGGAATGATTATGATTACAGCCTCATAATTGTGCCGGGGCAAGGACCGCCGGAACCGGGAATTATTTTAGATTCTCTCGGAATCTATAAAATGGAACTGGCGATGGAACGCTACAGAAATGGTTTGGCGCCGTATTTAGTAGTTTCGGGAGGGAACGTTCATCCCTATAAAACTCCGTATAACGAAGCGGTAGAAATGAAAAAATACCTGATGAGAGAGTTCGATGTTCCGGATGAAGATATCTTCATCGACCCTCATGCCCGGCATACTACCACTAACATACGCAATGCAAGCCGGTTGATTTTACGCTATGGCATGCCTGCCGATAAACCCGTTCTGATTGTTACCGATTCTGGGCAAAACGGGTATATAAACGGCAGAATGGGAAGGCGTGGTTTAAATGAACTAGGATATCACTTTTATAAAGACCTGGAAAAATTGAGCGATAATGAAAGTAAATTTTTTCCGGTTGACAGTACACTACAAGCAGACCCATTTGATATTCTCGATCCATGATCAGCAGTTCGAAAAGCATAGTGAATAAAAAATCCATACTGCTTGTTCTTTTTGCCTTTGCACTTTATGGAGAACTAACAGCACAGGAAACCTCTGAGGCAGATACAAATTTTGTAATTCTCATGAGCATTGATGGCTTTCCGGCAAGTGCAATGGATGATGAGAATATTCCTTTACCAACCATAAGAAAACTGGCGAGGGAAGGTGCCTATGCCAAAAGGTTAATTCCCTCATCGCCTACCCGGACCTGGACTAACCATACCTCGATTATTACCGGTGTACACCCTGAGAAGCATGGAATTTTGCTAAACGGTACGCTGGTAAGAAATGGAATTGGTGAACCCGTTCATGTTACAAAAAACCGCGACAGGGATGAACTTACCTCCTATCCGACATTGTACGACGTGGCTATAGAACAGGGTTTAAGTGTTGCGAACCTCGGTTGGCCGGTCACCCGTAACGTGAATACCTTTAGTGATAATCTGGCTAATCACCGAAACAGATCATCTGACGGTTTTTGGGATGAGCTTACAGAAGCAGGAATAATAGAAGAGGGAGTAAACTGGTTAGGTAATTACCGCCGCGCCAAACGCGATCAAATCAGGCTGGAAGTAGCTGAGTATATAATTAAACACCGGCAGCCAAACCTGTTATTGTTTCACCAAACAAATGTGGATGGTGCCCATCATGCGTATGGGAAAAATTCCCTGACCGGCCATTTGGCTATGGCACTTGCCGACATGCACGTTCGTGTAATCCTTGATCAGCTGAAAGAATCTGGCAAAATGGATAAGACTACCATTTTCATCACTTCAGACCACGGATTTATGAATGTGACTAAAGAGCTTTATCCGAATATTCTTCTGAAGGATGAAGGCTATTTGGAAAGGGACAAAAATGGAAACATTACAAAAGCACGGATTCAGGTGGTGCCTTCGGGGGGCGCTGCCATCGTCTACGTTACCGATCCTGATATAGATGAAAATGATTTAAAAAAAGTGCAGGATATATTCAAAAATGCTGAAGGCATAAAAGAAGTGATTGAACCAAAAGACTATGGAAAATTCGGATTACCGACCCCTTCAGAGGATGAAAATATAGGTGAACTTTTACTCGGCGCCGATGATGGATATGCATTTGGTACTGTAAACAGGCACAACAAGTATGTGGTGGAGCTTGATAATAAAATTGGGAAGCATGGTTACCTGAACAACGTCCCTGAAATGGAAGCAATTTTTATTGCTTATGGAAAGGGCATAAAATCCGGCACTGTATTGGAGAGCATTGATAACAGATCTGTTGCCCCGACCATTGCCCGAATTCTTGGTTTTACACTGCAAACAGCCGATGGAGAAGTGCTGAATGAAATTATCAAATAAGAAAAAGAAAATCTTTAAATGAATCTGGCAAGAATAGTATTAAGCATCTGTATTTTTATAGGGGTTATTGCAGGCTGTACAACCACTCAGCATACAGCCGGAAGTGAAAAATCTGAGGCCGGCCTGAAAATAATGAGCTACAACATCCGCGGAGACAAGCCTTCTGACGGTGTGAATCAATGGGAAAACAGAAAGGAAGATTTTGTTAATCTAATAAAATTCTACGAGCCCGATATTGTAGGAATGCAGGAAGTTAAGCCTCGCCAATTTGAAGATCTTAAAGAAGCACTTGATGACTTCAACTGGATTGGAATGGGAGAAAGAACCGGTGAGTTTAATGTCATCTTCTATGATTCAAGTACTGTGGCTTTGGATGAAAGCAGTGAAAAAATGCTTTGGCTGTCAGAAACACCCGAAAAACAATCGAAAGGGTGGGACGCCGCTCATATCCGGGTAGTGGTTTCTGGAGCTTTCACCCACACTGAAACCGGTAAAAAAATTCATATCTATAACACCCATCTTGACCATAAGGGTGAAACAGCAAAAATAAAAGGTTCAGAGTTAGTTCTCGAGGCCATTCAGGAGCTGCCTGAGGATGAAGCTGTTGCATTAATGGGTGATTTGAATTTTACCGAAGAATCGGATTCTTATCGTTTATTAACGGCTCCCGATTCTCCCTTACAAGATGCTTACTATATCTCGGAACTACCGCATGTAGGACCTGATTATTCTTTTGAAGGATTTAAAGTAAAAAGTAACAGAGAAGGAGTTCGCATAGATTATATTTTTGTGAATGAGATAGTGAATGTAAAAACACACTCCTGTTTTGTGCAATGCATGACCCACATTTTTAAATTTGCATACTCAGCAGTT
>JBBDNN010000093.1:0-60471 GCA_040877545.1 Balneolaceae bacterium | reverse complement strand
AGACTAATAACCGTAACCAATTGGGACTCTTTGACTAACAATTGGACACTACTGAGTTTTGGAATATAAATTGAGAAAAATTCTACAATGATGATAACAGTTTTGCCGGACGGGAGAATTCAAAATTAAACAACTTTTATTTAACAAATCACTATACTTTTTCCCCCATGGAAAAAATTGATACAACGCAGATAAAAAATTGGCCGGAAGGAGTAGTACTTGCGGTAAGTGAGTTGAAACAAGATTTATCACCAGATATTTTATCAGCAGAGGAGAAACAGGAATTCGACTCTTTTCTGAATTTCAAGCGGAAAGCAGAGTATCTATTGGCCAGATATTTATTTCGGTTTTTGCTGAATGAATTAGGTATTAATCCAGCGGAAGTCGAGTTACTGAAAGAAGAGAAAGGAAAACCTTATGCTATTTATGGCGATGAGTTAATTAACGTCAGTTTTACTCATTCACCTGAGTTGGTTTTATGTGCTGTTTCGAAAGAGAAAAGAATCGGGCTGGATATCGAATCGGTGGACAGGGTGATAAATAAAAGAGTAATCAAACGAATTTTAAATGAGAAGGAATGGAAGATCATAGGACAGGAAGATCCTCTCAGATTGTGGACGATAAAAGAAGCTGCATTAAAATGTGCAGGTACAGGCCTTCAGACAAATCTTCTAAATTTAAATATCTATAAAAAAGAGAAAAACAGGTACTCAATCAGATTTAATGATGATATTACTTATGAAATTTGTAGTTTTAAACAATCAGGTCATCAGGTAGCATTAGCTTATCAAAGCATTATTTTTTGATTATCATCAAGGCTCGAAAATACCGCTTTTTCTCGGATGGAGAAAGTATTTTCGAGCTTTTTTGATTTAATATCATCTACAATAAAATCATCTTATGGATATTCATTCGTTAAACAAACAGCAAATTCGCTCTCATATTCAGAAGGCAAAAAAATCGAATTCCAATCAGGATGCAGTACGTATGCTTTTTGTTCCAAACAGAATAGACGAGAGCAATTTTGGGGAATTAAGCATTGCCTATAAATCTGTTTACGATCAGGATTTTGACACTATAGTTGTGATAGAATCATACACCGGTAACCTGCCAAAGAAACTGACCATGCCTTCCAACTTAGTTTTTGAAACCCGGCTTGGAGAGGTGAAAGTAAATGATTTCTTACGGAATGAATTTTGCGATGAAGAAGATGATTTCTTTATTGCCGACGAAGGCTTTAGTAAAGATATGAGCCTGTTCACTCAACTCCCCATACTGCAAGCCTGCTTTGATGATTTTGAAGTACTGAGCCTTCAGATAGGTGATTATGATCCTGCAATTGTGCGCGAATTGGCTTTTACAATGGATGAGCTGCTTCTGAACCGGAATGTGCTGATGGTTTTTTGTTGTGATGTGCCGGCTAATAATCCCGAAGAGTTGGAGAAACTCAGATCTTTGGTGGTAAATGATAATGAATCGGGATTGCTGCATTACCTTAACAGCAGTGAAAAGAAAGTAAAAGGCGCCCGTGCATTTATGACCGGTGTTCTGGTTGCGCGTGAATGGAATATGGATATCAAGTTTTTAGATTATATTAAGGGAGCTTCAAATATTTGCGGATATGCTAAAATAAATACGCGACAAATGGCCTGATTTATGGCAACACCTACAGTAACCATTATTGGTTTAGGAAAAGTGGGAACAGCATGGCTGAATGTTCTTCCCAATGTAGGATACCCCGTCATTTCTGCTTATTCACGAACGGGGGTTGATTCATCCCTTAAAAAAAATCATTCCCAATCTCATTTTGGTAAAGAAATTCCCAATACAAAAGAAGAACTCGGGCAGCTAATATTTCTTACTGTTTCCGATGATGCTATTGAATCTGTCTCCGAAACACTGGCTAAAAATTTCCCCCGGCTTGATGAAACTTTTGTAATCCATTGTTCGGGGGTATTGTCTTCCGAGGCATTATCCGCTTTAAAGAAGAAAGGGGCAAAAACTGCTTCATTTCATCCCATAAAAGCCATCACCAAAAAGAATAACTCTTTCAAAGGAACGTGGTTCGATATGGAAGGTGATGAAGGCCTCCTGGACGAGCTTGAAATTCTTTGCCAGAAACTGGGGGCGCATTCTTTTTTAATTAAACCCGAAGCAAAACCTCATTTACATGCTTCGGCTGTAGTGGCTTCAAACTACCTGGTTGTATTGGCAGATTTAGTTAAAAAAATCTCTGCTGAAGGGGAAATCCTGGAAGAAACAGCTCTTAAATCGCTCATCCCCCTGATGCGAAATACATTAGATAATATCGAGGAATTTGGAACAGTACAGGCATTGACAGGACCAGTGGCAAGGGGAGATGTACAAACCATTGAACGTCATCTTGAAGGGTTGAAAAGTGATGATAGTTTGCTTTCTTTATACAAGAAATTTGGTAAAGCTACGGTTGATATTGCAGAGGAGAAATCTGGTAGAACGGAAGCATTGAACAAAATTAGAGATCTATTTTCATGAAACCTGCCAATGATTTTTATTTAAAGGTTTATGAAGTAGTGGTTCAAATTCCACAAGGGAAAGTGACAAGCTATGGCGCCATTTCCCGGTATTTAGGAGTGGAATCAGGGGCGAGAATGGTGGGTTATGCAATGAATAATTATAGAGCTTATAACTTAGGGTATGAAGTTCCGGCGCATCGTGTGCTTAACAGGCTTGGGCAGTTAACCGGCCGTGGGCATTTTGAGGGTGACACTATGCGCGAGAGATTGGAACAAGAAAACATTACGTTTGTTGAAGAGTATACCGTGGATATGGAAAAACATTTCTGGGATCCTTTTAATTTAGTTAAAGATTAAAATCATGAAAGCAATTCTACTTGTGGCTAGTTTGATGGTTACTTTTTTCTCTGTTCAGGGAGATGAGATTTTAGTAGATGCTACCGCAGAAGAAATACTGGAAAAAATTGCCATTCACCAGGGAGAAAAACCTGTTTTAGCGAACTTTTGGGCAACGTGGTGCGCTCCCTGTATCGAAGAATTTCCCCACTTGATGGAATTGAGAGAGAAATACGAGGGGCAGTTTGAATTAATTTTTGTTTCCGGTGATTTTAGAGAAGCCCGGGAAGAGGCCAAAGAATTTCTGCGTGAACAGGGAGTGGATTTTGAAACCTATTTCAAAGTCGGGAAAGATAATGAGTTTATAACCACTATTTCAGATGAATGGACAGGTGCACTTCCCTTCACCATTGTGTATAATAAAGCAGGTGATGTTTCGGCTGCATGGGAAGGGAAGGCTGAATATGAAACCTTTGAATCACAACTCTTGAAAGTTATAAGTGAGGACTAATATGAAAAAGTTAAAACTTACGATTTTAAGTGTCTGTACGGCTTTGCTTTTTACTGCTTCAGCGGGTTTAAGCGATTCTCTGGAAATTGGCGATAAAGCCCCCTTAGTAAATCAGCGAGTAGAAGATACTTCCGGCCGAACATTGACATTATCTGAAGTTGCAGGACGAAATGGATTGATGGTGATTTTTTCTTGTAATACCTGCCCCTGGGTAACTAAATGGGAGAACCGCTATAATGAATTGTCTGCATTGGCAGGCTCAAATGGGATAGGAGTGATTGCTTTGAATCCAAATGAACGCATCCGGAATCGTGGAGAATCGATGGTTGATATGAAAAAACGTGCTCAAAAGCAGAGCTATAATTTCCCCTATGCACTTGATGAGGATCATAAATTAGCCGATGCATTTGGTGCTACTCGTACACCCGAAGTATTTCTTTTCGATAGTAATTTACGGTTGGTATATCACGGTGCTATCGATGATAATGCAGATAATGCCTCTCAGGTTGAAAGTGCATATGCAAAAGACGCTATTAATGCACTTATAGCGGGTAGTGAAATAGACACGCAGGAAACACGTTCTTTAGGCTGCACAATAAAGCGAAGTGAGTAATTTTTTATAAAAACCCGTAGTTTAAAGCCACGCCATATCGTGGCTTTTTTTATTTAGATTAATTGAACAGAAGATGCCAACCTGGATATTACATACAGAATTTAAATTTGACGCCGCTCATTCAATTGAAGGATATGATGGTAAATGCGGACGCATGCACGGGCATTCCTATAAAGTGAAAATGACTGCAAAATCACACAAGCTAAATCCTTCTAAATATCTGGATTCAGATGATATGGTGTGTGATTTCAAAGAGCTTAAATGGGCAGCAAATGATTCTGAAAAGGGTGGATTGGATCATGGACTTTTAAATGAGTTGATGCCTGAAAATTCAACCGCTGAACGAATTGCCGAATACATACACAAAGAAACTACAAACCGAATTCCTGAGGGAATCGATCTGAAAGTTACAGTTTGGGAAACCGATACCTGTTGGGTAGAATACACCGATAAAGATGTTTAATAACGAGATTCAAATACTTACCAAAACCGACCACCTGTTGGATAAAACCTATCCCATTGTGGAGCATTTTTATACCATACAAGGGGAAGGAGCTCATGCTGGAAGAGCATCCTATTTTATCCGCACTGCCGGCTGTGATGTAAATTGCTGGTGGTGTGATGTAAAAGAAAGCTGGGATGAAGAAGGCCATCCAGAACTGGCTGTTACAGAGTTGGTACAGTCAGCAAAAGAAAGCGGTGCTCCTTTTGTGGTGATTACCGGCGGGGAGCCTCTATTGCATGATTTACTTCCGCTTTCGTTAGCCTTGAAATCAGAAGGCCTGAAGGTGCATATTGAAACCAGTGGTTCATCTCCACTTTCCGGCCAACTGGACTGGATTACTCTTTCACCAAAACGATTCAAAAAACCAACCGAAGAAGTATTTTCTTATGTAGATGAATTAAAAGTAGTGGTTCTTACCAATAAAGATTTAAAGTGGGCGGAAGAAAATGCAGCTAAATGTCCGGATGGCACTCGACTTTTGTTGCAGCCGGAATGGGAAACACCAAAATCGGTGGATTTGATTGTAGATTATGTAAAGGAAAACCCGGAGTGGGGAATAAGCCTGCAAACACATAAATTCTTAAAGGTGCCCTGATGGATTTTGCCCAAACTGCGGTAATTATTACAGGCGGGAATAAAGGCATAGGTTTGTCTATTGCTAAAATATTCTCCAGGCTTACTTCCCATCCAATTGTTCTGGTTGCCCGAAATACAGCTGAACTGGAAGAAGCCCGCAAAACCTGCCTCAATGCCGGAGCTGATAACGTGGAAATAATTGCTGCAGATATTACCAACGAAGATGAGTTGAAAGATATTGATTTTGACCGCTTCAACCCCGGAATTTTGGTTAATAATGCGGGATCATTTTTATTTAAGGAACTTAGAGATACCAGCCGGGAAGAATTTGAAGGACAGTTTTTGATCAATGCCTTTGCCGCTTTTAATGTTACAAAATTTGTGCTCCCTGAACTGGAGAAGCGGGAAAGAGCACTGATTGTGAATATTGCTTCTATGAGTGCATTAAAAGGGTTGGGGAAAAGCGGAGCCTATTCTATGTCGAAGCATGCGCTTTTGGGCTACACCCGTTCACTCCGCAAAGAACTGAAAAAGACGCAGATCGCAGTATCGGCTATTAATCTCGGCCAAACCTATTCCACCTCCTGGAAAGAGGTAGATATTGATCCTGATAAACTCATTGACCCTGAAGATGTGGGAAGACTGATAATCTCTCTTTCTGAACTAAGCCCCCGAACTGTTGCCGAAGAAATCCTCCTGATGCCCCAGGGCGGCGAAGTAAAACCCATGTAATAATTTTATGCTGATGGTGCTTATTTAAGACCCAGAAAGGGTAATAGTCTGACACAGAAAATTAAAACAGTTCAATCCTCCTCCTTTTTTACCTGGTTTTCGATATCCTTCTTGATATTCTGTTCCCTCTCTTTTATGCGTTCCAGAGTTAGATCTATTTTTTCTTTCTCCTTTTTATCATGGATTTCATCACGTCTTTTTTTCAGGGCTTCTTTTTGCTTTTCCAATTCTTTAAGGAGGTCTTTTCTTTTCTCAGTTTCTTCGGCTTCTATTGCTTCATCAAAAACCAGCTCTTCGGGTGCAATTTCTTCTTTCTCTGAGGGTTTGTTTTTTTGTTTAGGAATAAATACCTCACCATCAACGTTGCGTTGATTTCTAAAAGCCGGAGAAACAATCTCTATTCCATTTTCATGAAGTTTATCCATCACTTTTCCATTCAGTAGCGAACTTTTGCTAAAATATTTGGTACTGTCTTCCAGGAAGCCATGAATTTTATAGCTTACAGAATCATTACCCAATTCGGTAATAAATACATAGGGATCATTTAATTCTGCTGATAATGCGGCTTCTTTCAAACAATTTTCTACATCAATTCGAGAGACATCATATCCAATCGAAACAGAAGAAGATATTACGGTATTGGTTTTCCGAGTTAGCTTAACCGGGTTAGTGGCGATGAATAAATTTGGAATAGTTACAATATTACGGTCTTCAAGTTGAATTTCTGTATGGAAAATATCTTTGTTAGTAACCCTCCCGATTATATCATCAATTTTTATCAGGTCACCATTTCTGAAGCGGTTCATCCAGTTATTCATGATTCCCGCTATCAGATTTCCCAGAACGGTAGTTGAGCTTAAGGCAATTCCGGCACTTATAATAATTCCCAGAAAAGCCAGGATCTGTTCTTTTGTACTTTTCTCAATGGGCAGTGCTAAAATAAAAGTCAAAGTACCTACAAGTATGATGAAAGAAGAAATGGATCTCTTAACAATATTTCCATTGGAGTGAACGGACTGAAGCTTTTTAAAAACCCAGGAATTAAAAATTAGAATTAGAACAATAGCTAATAATACAGCGCCTGACCCTGCAAATGCTTTTAATTCTTCAAATAAAAATTCTAACATAAGTGTTTCTTTAAATTCAGCTCAAAGCAGGTAATGCTGCTCGCAGTTTTAGGATGTGAAACCGGTAAAAGGCTGACCGGCGAATACCTTTATGGCTATTGATCAAAAGGAAAAAAGGTAACAATAAATTCTGAAGAGAAATTTCTTTAATATTACGAAGGTATTCTTGTTTTATCCAGGAGTAGAAAAAATATCAGTTACAGTAGCATCAAAATCCTTTTCCAAAACCGGCTTAAATTCTTTCCCCGCTAGCATTTCGTATAATTCAGCGTAGCGGTGATATACTTCCATTCGAAAATCATCTGGCAGATCAGGAAGAGTTTGCCCTTCCAGTCCCTGAAAATTTTGCTCCATAAGCCATTCGCGCAGGAATTCTTTGGAAAGCTGTTTTTGCCCCTCACCTTTAGCCTGACTTTCTTCATAACCGTCCAGGTAAAAATAACGGGAAGAATCGGTGGTGTGGACTTCATCAATGAGCGTCAGATTTTCCTCAAAAAGCCCAAACTCATATTTCGTATCAACTAAAATTAATCCTTGTCCGGCTGCAATTTTTGTTCCGCGTTCAAATAGAGCAAAAGCAGCTTTTTTAATTTCATTCCATAAAGCGGGTTGCACGAAATTGCGGGAAATAATTTCCTCCTCCGAAATGTCTTCATCATGCCCTTCAGTTGCTTTGGTAGCTGGAGTTAAAATGGGTCTCGGAAATTTATCATGCTCTTTCATTCCATCCGGTAAAGGTACCCCGCACAATTCTCTCGAACCCGATTTATACACTCTCCATGCGTGGCCGGTAAGATATCCTCGAATAACTACTTCAATGGGAATGGGAGTACATTTTTTGGCAATGGTAACATTTGGGTGCGGCACATCAATGACATGTGTGGGCACAATATCCTTCACCTTATCAAAAGAAAAAGCCGCAAGTTGATTCAGGATTTGCCCTTTGAAGGGAATGGCTTGCTTCATTATAAAATCAAAAGCGGAGATGCGGTCGGTTACCACAATACCGAGTTTTTCATTGCCAAGATCATATACTTCGCGCACTTTTCCCTTATAGGGAGCAGGAAGATGAGGTACATTAGTATTGGTTATGCAGTGATCGAGTGCCTCACGGGTGCTGAAATTTTTCACTATTTTTTCTTTTTAACTGTGGAGCCGCGTTCAATCAATACAGGATCTATAGTTGTTTGATGAAGCCTTTTATCATCGGGCCGGGAAATAATTTCCGCTAGTCTGTTGGTTGCTTTAAGTCCGATGGTATACATTTTCTGATCTATCGTTGTCAGATTCAGGTACTTGCTCAATTTGAGATTATCATAGCCCATTATAGCAACATCATCAGGCACTTTAAGGCCTAATTGGGAAAGGGCATAAATAGCGCCCACTGCCTGGGTATCATTGGAGCAAAAGATAGCATCGGGGAAACGCCCCAGTTTTTCATATTTATAGATAGCCTCGAAACCGGATTCTTCGGTAAATCCGCCGTGTTTGGTAGTATCGCCGCTTATAAAAAGCTCATCAATTATTTCGATCTTATAATTTTTAAGAGCATCCCTAAACCCTCGAACCCGATTAGCCGATGCTTTAGAGTCAACAACAGCGGTGATCATACCAAGTGACTGAAAACCTTGTTTAACGAGATGTTCTCCCGCTAAATAACCGCCTTTATAATCATTCAGCATAAAATAATTGTAAGCCGGGTGTGAAGAATTAACAAGAACAGCCGGAGTTTGTGTAGCCTGTAAAAGCTCGTGAACTTCATCGCCCACTTCAATTGATAAAAGAATAACGGCATCTGCGGTTCCGCGATCAAAGAAATTCCGGACACCTTCTTCGGGATCTTTTGATCCCGTGTTATACATAATGATGTCCAAATCCATTTTCTTGATTTCATCTTTAACCCCTTTTAAAACCTCATTAAAATAAGGAGTGGTAAAAGAAGGAACAGCAATAGCCAACATTTGGGGTTCCTTACTAGCCAATTTTCTCGCGCTCACCTGAGGCCTGAAATTCAACTCTTCGATCACTTGTTGAACTTTCTTTTTGGTTGCTTCTGAAACATTTGGCGAATTGTTTAAAACTCTTGATACGGTTGAGATAGCAACTTCAGCTTTTTTGGCTACCTCATATATTGTATTTCTTTTATTCATTTATCTTTAATTAATTAGAAAACCGAAATAATCAGTCTTAATTTAATGAATCCTAGTTAGATTCACATGCAGGTAATCATTACCAGATTATAAAAATCTTCATCGTGGATTTCTGAAGGAATTTTCCCACGACTATGATAAATTTTAGCAAATAAGTGCGCATAATTAACCGGCTAAATGTTTAATCTATTTCAGCTCCCATACTCTGTATTACGTTCTCTTTATGAAAGGACCTCTTTTCATTATTCTGTAATTGAGGATGTAGAAGATGAAAAGCTGAAGAAGGCATATTCTCATTGCCGGCAAATTACCAGGCATCATGCTAAGACATTTTATATGGCTTCTCGCTTTCTGCCCAATGAGAAGCAGAGGGGAATATTTGCTATTTATAGCCTGTGTAGATATCTCGATGACTTAGTAGACGAAGCAGAAGATTTAATCCAGCAAAAAGCGATCACTATTGAAGAAGTTGATGAAAGGCTGGAATCTTTTAAATTGCGGATTTTGGATGTTTACGAACATAAAAATGTGGATGATCCCATTTTAACCGCTTTTGCTGACACCCTCAGGAAATATAATATTTCTATAGAATTGCCATTCCTGCTATTTGATGGCGTGAAGGCTGACCTGATAAAAAGCAGGTTTAAAGATTTTACTGAAATGTATGATTACTCTTATAAAGTAGCTTCAGTGGTAGGGTTAATGACAAGCGAAGTTTTCGGTTATACAGATAGCAGTGCACTTGATTACGCCGTTGATCTGGGTATTGCCATGCAACTCACCAATATTCTCAGAGATGTAGGGGATGATTTGAGACGGGGAAGAATATATATACCGGAAGATGAACGCCAGATGTTTGGTGTTTCTGAAGAAGGATTATTTTCCTATAGCCTGGACGATAATTTTAAAAATTTGATGGCTTTTCAAATTCAGCGGGCGCGAGAATATTATGAAAAAGCAGATTTTGGCATAGATATGTTGTCAAAAGACAGCCGCCTTCCTGTGTATCTTGCGCGGCATAATTACAGCCGTATTCTCAATAAAATTGAAGAAAATGAATACAATGTTTTTGAACATCGGGCTTATCTTAATTACACTGAAAAACTATCTGTTCTTCCTCGTGTTTTTATAGATTTAAGAGGCACAGGCTAATTTACAAATCAGCTTGGAGAATCTTCTGGTAAAACCCTATCATTGAGAAAAATCGCGATCATCGTTAATGGCACAAATCAAGAAAATTCTTATTGCAAATCGGGGAGAAATTGCGCTCCGTATAATTCATTCCTGTAAAGAAGCAGGTATTAAAACCGTAGCTGTTTATTCCCGCCCAGATGCACATTCTCCGCATGTTTTGCATGCAGACGAATCGGTGTTTATCGGTGAAGCCGCCTCATCTGAAAGTTACCTGGTGGTGGATAAGATTATAAAGGCCGCCAAAGAAACCGGAGCCGATGCCATTCACCCGGGTTATGGGTTTTTAAGTGAGAATGCTGTTTTTGCTGAGCGTTGCAAAAAAGAAAAAATTATCTTTATAGGCCCCGAACCTGAAGCCATCCGGTTGATGGGTGATAAAACCAAAGCCCGTGAATTGGTTACGAAAGCTGGAATACCCACTCCACCCGGCTTACAAAGCGAATTAAAAGATATTGAAGAAGCCCGAGCCGTTGCCGATGATATCGGTTATCCGATTTTAGTGAAAGCTGCGGCAGGCGGCGGCGGAAAGGGTATGAGGATCGTCCACAAAAAAGAAGAATTTGAAGCAAGTATTAAAGCGGCTAAATCGGAGGCTAAGAATGCCTTTGGTGACGATCGTATCTACATAGAAAAATACCTGGAAGAACCGCGCCACGTCGAGTTTCAGATAATGGCCGATACCCATGGAAATGTGGTTCATATTTTTGACCGGGAATGTTCTATTCAAAGGCGGCATCAAAAGGTGATAGAGGAAGCACCATGCATCTTATTAACTCCGGAATTGCGTGCAGATATGGCAGAAGCTGCTATCAAAGCGGCAAAAGCATGTGATTATGTAGGCGCAGGAACTATAGAATTTTTAGTGGATAAACACCGAAATTTTTATTTCCTGGAGATGAATACACGGCTGCAAGTTGAGCATCCTGTTACAGAAATGATATCGGGTGTGGATTTGGTAGTAACTCAAATATTGGTTGCAGAAGGGAAAAAGCTTCCATTTAAACAAGAAGATCTTGCCATAAATGGTCATTCTATAGAATGCCGGATTTATGCGGAAGACCCTGCTGAAAATTTCTTGCCAAGCACCGGGCTTTTGAAAAAGCATCGCGTGCCTACAGGTTCAGGCATTCGGGTTGATGCCGGTGTGGAAGAAGGGCAGGAAATCACCATCAATTATGACCCAATGATTTCGAAACTAACGGTGCATGGTTCAAGCAGAGAAGTAGCCCTGCAAAGGATGCTCCGCGCTCTAAACGAGTATGAAATAGTGGGGTGCAAAACTACCATTCCATTTTGTGAATTCACCCTCAATCATCCTTCATTTGTTGAGGCAAAATATGACACGCATTTTGTACAAAATCACTTTAAACCGGAAATAATGCAGATATCTCAACAAGAAGAGAAAGTAGCTTTGGCAGCCGTTTTATTGAAAAATTTGGAACAAGAAGGAAGCGAGCCTGTGATGGGTAGAAATATTGAACCGGCTTTATGGTGGAAAAATCGAAGATAAAAAGAAGAAATTGGATTCTGAGACAGAAAATAAAAAACTGTTTGTCAAACTTGGGAAGCTGGATACGGAAGGCCGAAATCCAGACACCACAGAAATAGATTTGGCCAGCGCAGGTGAGATTGCCCGCCTTATAAATCTTGAAGATCAAAAAATTGCTTATCAGGTAGAAAAGAAACTGGATATAATTGCTGAAGTCATAGACGTGGTAAGCGAAGCATTTAATCTGGGCGGCAGGCTTTTATATTTTGGAGCTGGCACAAGCGGGCGCCTGGGAGTTCTGGATGCAGCTGAATGTCCGCCTACTTTTGGTGTGCCCCCCGAACAGGTGCAGGGATTTATCGCGGGCGGTAAAGATGCCATGTTTGTAGGTCAGGAAGGTGCCGAAGATTCTGAAGAAACGGGAGCCGGGGCAGTGGCAGAAGCTGAGATCGCATCTCCTGATGTGGTGGTGGGGCTTGCCGCAAGTGGAAGAACTCCGTATGTACACGGTGCATTAAAAGAAGCTTCAAAAAGAAAGTGTAAAACGGTATTTATTACTACTGTTCCCGCCGAGCAAATAGAGTTGGCAGTGGATTACCTCATTGATATTCCCGTTGGGCCGGAAGTAATTATGGGAAGTACCCGAATGAAAAGTGGAACAGCCCAAAAAATGGTTATGAATATGATAACTACAGGTGCAATGATTCGGCAGGGGAAAGTCTATGAAAATGTAATGGTAGACCTGATGCTCACTAATAAGAAGCTGGCGGAAAGGGCAAAACGCATCATTATAATCTTCAGTGGTGTGGATTATAAGCGTGCAGAACAATTGCTGGAAACAGCCGGGGGCCATGTAAAAACTGCCTTGCTTATGGCTTTAGGAAATTTAGATGCTGATGAAGCTAAAAAGTTGCTTAACAAGCATGACGGATTTGTCCGGAAAGCATTATTAGGAAAACAGCAATGAAAGATATTTTATTTACTGCTCTTGTAATAGTTTACTTTTGGCTTCTTTTCCTGGTGTTTTTCGTACTTATCCTGTTGGTGTTTTTGGTAACCTTTCCATTCGACAAATATCATAAAGCTCCGAATTTTACACTATCAATTATGGCAAGGTGTATGATGAAAGCCAGTTATGAATGGAAAATTGAGATGGAGGGATTGGATAAATATGATGCCGCTGAATCCACCATTTTTGTAGCCAATCATCAAAGTTTTTTAGATATGGCAGTGATTTATCATCTGCCTTGGAAGATGAAATGGGTGGCAAAAAAAAGCCTGGCCTTCATTCCGGTAATGGGATGGATGGTATGGCTGACGGGCCACCTTACTATCGACAGAAAAAGCAAAACTGCATTAAGAATGCTTTCAAACCTTGTGAAACCATTAAAAGATGGAGTTCCGGTTATGATTTTCCCCGAAGGAACCCGCACAATGGATGGGAACTTGAAACCGTTTAAAAACGGAGCTTTTGTTCTTGCAAAAGAGTATGGGTTTAAATTACAGCCAATGATAATAGATGGCGGATATAAAGCCATGCCTCCGGGTTTTAAACCTCTCAATCCACGGGTAACTTTCAAGTTAAAAGTACTGGATGTGATCGACCCCGCCAATTTTGAGGATGTAAGAGAATTAAAAAGCCATACCCGCCAGGTTATGCAAGAGGAGTTAAAGAAAAATCGATCCGTTGAAAAAATATCTCAACAAGTTATATAATGAATTTGAGCACGAACATAGGTTTATGTTTTCCCTTATTTGTTCGCTGCTCCTTTTTATTATCATTATACACCTGGGGCCGCAAAGTGACAGGCCTGAGAGAGAGTATGAAAATGCATATCAGAGCGAAGAAATTTTTGTAGAAGATGTCATTGTAACGCGCCAAAGTACAGCCCCTGCTTCCCCGCCCAAACCACAGCCCCCGGTGCCGGTACCGAATGATGTAATTATAGAAGAAGAGATCGAATTTCCAGATGAAGACGATATTTTTTCCACCAATCCAATTCAAATTGAAAATGATGTAGGGAAAATAGGTGATGAGGCTGGAGTTGTTGGAAGCCCGGAGCGGCCGGCGGGTATTTTACGGATAGTAGAACCCACTATTCCAGAAGCTGCAAAAAGGCAAAATTTAAAAGCTGAAATCATAGTCAGCTTTTTAGTTGGCACTCAGGGAGAAGTAGAGGAAGTGTTTATTTCAGAAATAAGGCTGTACAATGGGGACAGCTATGAGGTTGTAAATGATATAGGGTATGGATTATTGGAAGCTACTATGGAAGCCGCTGCTAAATGGAGATTCCGTCCTGCAAGAGATGACGGAAAACAGGTAAAGACGTACGTGAGAAATAATTTCAGAATTGGCTTTTAATCATAGCAACAGAAACAAATTATCTATCATAACCGCCTTTACAAGTGAAATAATCCTAAAAATAAATTGTTGATTATTTTGACTGCAAATAAAACGATGCGGACGATTATAATCATTGAAATAGGAAGCAAATAACTCTATCTTAGCCGCCCTTCGATATATCAGCTTACCTATAAAAAATGGAGAGGTGCCAGAGTGGTCGAACGGGCTCGCCTGGAAAGCGAGTGTATCCCTCACGGGATACCGAGGGTTCGAATCCCTCCCTCTCCGCAGTTTTTTACTTTCATTTATAAAAGTACCCCTCACGGGATACCGCGGGTTCTGGCGAGGCCATCCCTTCGGGGGAATCCCTCCCTCTCCGCAGTTTTTTACTTTCATTTATAAATGTATCCCTCACGGGATACCGCGGGTTCTGGCGAGGCCACAGGATATTACCAACTCTCATCATCGCGGCTCAATCCTGTGATATTTCCGAGGCAGCAAGTTTACTTGAGCCGAAGGGATGAGGATTTAGCATTAAAATTCCAAAACTGGACTTTCCGAAAAAAAAATTTAGTGAAAAGCTTATTTCCGGTATCCCTTTCTCCCCAAATTATTTAGCCATAGCTATATCACTTCTTACTGCTAATTTATCGTCTAAAACGATTTAAAAGTGACTTTTTACAATTTATTTGTAATAAATACTTTAGTTACTCGTAATAAATGTGACATCACTACGTGTTGATTTATGTGAAATGATTGTCATCAAGAGGGGGGAATTTAGGAAAGTCTAATCAAGACCCGAAGATCACACTTCAAAAAGAGAGAATGTAGGATTCTGCTTGTGCCAGTCAGCTACTATAAAACACGAGAAAAAATCACCGGTGTATTACAAATATCCTAAAATGGAAGGAACCTGTTACGCCCATTAAATAATAAAATTTATGTTTGAACCTATAAGTACAATTTCGAATCTGGCATTTATAATATTCGGATTTGTTGTTTTTAAAAGATCAAAATATGTTGGGGTGGTAACTATTTCACTGGGTATAGCATCTGGTGGATGGCATTGGGCTATGCAGCCTTTCTGGCATACTTTTGATCTTGGGATGATTTATTTCATGCTTCTCAGCCTCGTGAATTTCGCAGCAGGCTCAAAATATACCTTACCAGCTTTTCTTGCCAGTATAGGAATGATTGGTATGCATTTTATTTTGCCTTCGAACCTGATTATTTCAGTGATTGCCTTTTCTTTACTTTTTGCTTTAATCAGGCATTATCCGGTATCAAGAATTCTTATAATTGTTGGATGCTTCGCCTTATGGATTTCTACCAATATCCCTTATCTACACGAGTGGAATCTTCCATTCTGGTCGCGTGATGCATTGCATGGCATTTCACATTTCTTTGCGGCCATCGGGATATACAAGGTTATCAGCTACAAGCCAACCACATTTTTTGAGTTAACCAATGCGTTTAAAACTATTCGCCTGCCATCACTGAACGAGGCAACCAGAACAGAATTTGAGCAGGTTATTGACCTTGAGCTAAATCCAGTTTTGGGCGATCAGGTAGTAGATGGAATAAAGCAACAGGATATTAGTCAGCTTGTAAATGACATCTCAAATAACCGGGAGAATATGACAATGGCTGACGGAGTGCGAACTAAATTACACCAGATTTTTGAATTTGCCAGCGGAAGGGGTATTAAACATAATCTTGCTGCTGAGGTTGCAATAAATACGGACAGGAAAAATTCAATGGCTGCTGCTTAATTCGTTGTATCCTACAAAACGTATGGTGCTCTGAATTCTTTACCTCTCAGTTTATTTGCTTCGGGATCATCAATAAAAGATTCCTCATCAGGGTTCCACCTTAAAGTACGGCCCAATTCATAGGCTAAATTTCCGAGGCAGCAGATGGTGGAAGTTCTGTGGCCAATTTCTACATCACTCCCCGGTTTTTCACGCGTTTTAATAGCATCTATAAAATCCTGGTAGTGATTATCGCTTTGGTAGAGGTTAATCTCATTATCATCAATTTTGTGATTTACCAATTCAGGATTGGAAGGTTCCAGAAATTCACGGCTTATATCCAGAGTGCCTTCCGAACCAATAAAACGAACAGCATTACCTCTGCCAAAATCCTCGTGAGTCATCTCAATACCATTCGCATATTTAAATATGACACCACGGTCTGCGGTTTTTTCTTTAGGTGGAGTAATTTCTACCGGGCCGGTATGATCCATTCCCAGCGCCCATTGTGCAATATCAAACATATGGGCACCCCAGTCAGCAACTCCGCCGCCGCCAAATTCTTTATACCTGCGCCAAAGCGGCCAGATTTCTATGGGATAGGGAGGGGAGAGAGTGTCATGATAACCACGATAAGATGCCGGCCCAATCCAGCGATCCCAGTTCAAACTATCCGGAATGGGTTGATCGGCTAAATTACAAGCGATAGCAGGGCCACCCACATTCACTTTAACCTGACTAATCTCTCCAAGGTAACCGTTTCTCACAAGTTCACAGGCATGTCTGAAATTCCTCCAGGAGCGTTGCATGCTACCCGTTTGCACTACTCGTTCATATGCTCTGGCAGCGTTAACCATAGCTCGTCCCTCCGCGATGGTATGAGCCAGGGGTTTCTCACAGTACACATCCTTGCCTGCTTTCATTGCAGCTATTGAAGAAACCGCATGCCAGTGATCGGGCAGGCAAATGATCACAGCATCTATATCAGATCTTTCAAGCAATTCATTATAATCGGAATAACCATCACACCCCTCATACTCATTTTTGTTGGTTTCTTCGGCATAATAGGTATTTACCGATTCCTGAAATTTTCCAACCTTTACCGAATCCACATCACAGGCAGCTACCATTTGGGTATCATTTAATTTTAGAAAATCCCGGCTTAACCAGGGGCTTAGTTTCCCCGTCCCAATAAATCCAAGGGTGATTTTATCGCTGGGCGCCACATAACCAGGGCCTCCAAGTACAAACCGTGGAACAATAGCAAAAGAAGCTAATCCCAGAGCCGATTTTTTTAAGAAGTTTCTGCGGCTGGAAGGGTTTTTCCCGGTGGGAGTGATTTTTTTGGGAGTGGGCTTTTTATCTGGATTCATCGGATTTTTAATAAATGGTTATTTCTTAAAATCGATCTAAAGTGATAAAAAGAGAGGGTATATCCAAATGCAGAAATTTTAAAGAAAAGCCTGGAAACTTCCTGGTCTGAAATAATTAAGTAAATTAGGATTTTGAGTACTGTGCAGGTAAGCTTAAGGCTAGCAGAGGATTGATGATCTATGGGAAATTACAAAGGCAGCAAAATAATCTCTTCAAAATCCATATCCAGTTCTTCAAGGACAGGAGAAGCTATTTCCTCGATTTCATCTTCGCTGTATTCGTTCAGGCCTTCCAGTTTTACATAGAGGATATCATTGTGCTCGTCGATGTAGAACTGTACATCAGTAGACTCAAAACTATCCTTCAGGGTTTTGATTAGGAATTCAACATCTTCGGCAAAAGCTTGTAATTCAGACTCGGTAGGTTCGCTCATTTTACGTAGGTTCCTTTTTTGCAAAAATACTCAAGCTATGAACAAACAGCTAACCAAACTCTTTCAAATAGCACAAAAACCGGAGCGGCTTATTATTGGGTTGATGTCCGGTACTGCACTGGACGGCCTCGATATTGCTCTATGTAAAATCGCCGAGAGTGGAGAACAGGTAAAACTTTCCTTATTGAATTTTGAAACTGTGGAGTATTCACCGGAATTGATGGAAAAACTCCGGGCTGTCCAGTCCCAGGAGAAAATAGATACAAAAGCTGTGACCATTTTACATTCTGAACTCGGCCTGATGTATGGAGATTGGATACTGGAAATATTACAAAAATGGAACTTCAATAAAGAAGAAATCGATTTAATTGCCAGCCATGGACAGACTGTTTTTCATGCTCCATCCGAAGACAAAAAATATCCCCACAGTACCCTGCAAATTGTAGATGGAGATCATATAGCACAGAAAACCGGGATTATTACTGTTTCAGATTTCCGCCAAAAACATACCGCTGTTGGTGGCGAAGGAGCCCCAATGGCTGGAATTTTTGATGAGGTGATGTTCCAGTCAAAAGATAAGAATAGAATGCTGGTGAATCTCGGCGGTATAGCAAATTTCACCTGGCTTCCTTCCAAAAAAACCGCAAAAGGAACTGTAACCAGCGATACCGGCCCGGCCAATACGCTCATCAATGAGGCCATGACAAAATATTTTTCCCGGCCATTCGATTCTGGTGGCGAAATCGCTGCAAAAGGAATTGTCCATTCGGGATTACTAAAATATGTACTGCTGGAGCCTTATTTTCGCAAGCCATTCCCCAAAACAACCGGGCAGGAAGATTTCAGGCTCTCCTTTATTGAAAACCTGATGGAAGGCCACCAAATCCAATTATCCCCTGAAGATTTGATCGCCACTCTTACCGCCATCACAGTACACAGTATTACCAGGGCAGTAGATGAAATTGCAGGGGATGAGGAATTTGAATGTTACATAAGCGGCGGGGGAGTCCATAACTCCACAATGATAAATGATCTGAAGAACCGGTTGAGCAAAGCTGAGTTTAAGGATTTTGAAGAACTTGGTATTTCGCCGGATGCCAAAGAAGCCGCAATCATGGCCTTTTTTGCAAATGAGCTGATTGTCGGGAAGGGTTTTTCCATTCCAGGAATAACGGAAGAAAAAGTACATTTGGGTAAGATTAGTTTGCCAGGATAGGGTGGCGGGAGGCGGGTTTCAGGTTCCGAGATGCGGTTTGTTGGTGCGCTTCTTTGTAAACCTTTGTGGCAATAAAGAAAACAGCTAAGACATCAGGGCACGAAGAATCACGAAAGATTCAATTCCTCAACAAGATTCCGGTACTCAATGATTAACCGCTCTCTTACCGGAATTCCTTTTCGAAAGATTTTTTCCTGCTTTTTACGGTATTCAATTCGACCTTCTTCGGTTTCAATTTTGATGGGCTCCAGGCCTTGTTCGAGTAAATCGTAGGGACTGGCTTTCATATCAATTTCCCGTGCTTCGCAGGCAAGTTCAAAAGCATCCAAAATTAAATCGCTGGAAATCCAGGGGTACAGTTTAAAAGCCCATTTGTATAAATCCATGTTGGAGTGAATGCAACCCGGCTGTTCCATATCCTGGAATTTCTCCCGCGAAAGTTCGAAGCGGTTCATGGGAGAAGCCTCTGGAGTAAAAAAGCGAAAGGCATCAAAATGAGTGCAAAGCAGCGGCCGTGATTCCACAAAGTCAGCCAGTTCATCAGGGGCCATCCGCATGGGAACCTGGTTGTGGCGGGGAGTATCACTTTTATACACCATTGCCCACTCGTGCATCCCAAAGCAGCCATAAGATGGCCGCTTGGATTTAGATTTTTCCAGCAATCCCAACATCCACTGTAAAGAAGAATACCGTTTTTCAGGAAACAGCTCCGGGTTTACAAAGGCGATATTATTCTCCACTTTCAGCTCGCTAATTCCCGGCAGAGATTCCAAATCATAAAACTCCAGTTCAGTTCTAATCCCCGGCGACCAACGTCTCAGGTTAGCCGGGCGAAAAGCGTAATACTCGAACAAAAAGTCCATCACCGGATTTTTTTCATGACGGGAACGTGCGGCGAGGTATTCATTTAAAAGTTCATCCACACGCTGTTCGTGGGCTTGCTTTTTGCAGGTCCATTCTTCTTGGGGAAGGTTAATTTTCTCTCTGGAATATTTTGTTTCTAAAAGCATGTTCAAAGATAAGGATTTCATAGATAGTTGACAGTTGAAAGGGTGATAGTTGAAAATCGTTATTTCGGATTCTATCCCTTCCCCAACTATCAACTTTCAAAATGCTATATTTGGAATAGCTTAAAATTCACTTTAAATATGCTCCGCCAAATCCTGAACTTCCTCATTCACCTGCGACTGCATTACCAGTTTTTTATCCTTTCGGGAGGATATTTACTGGCGGCGCTTTTTGTGAAAGATATAAATTGGAATCAATTTTGGTGGCAATTTCTGAATGTACATGTGCTGCTTTTTGGAGGTGCGACGGCTTACAATTCCTGGTGGGATAAAGACGAAGGCCCGATAGGCGGACTGAAATCACCCCCGAAAATGAACCGCTGGATGTGGCCGGCTTCACTGATTTTGCAATTCATTGGCCTGGCCTGGGCTTTTGCAGCAGGATGGAATTTCGCGATTATTTATGCCATCAGTATGTTGTTATTTTGGTTGTATTCTTCTCCACTTACCCGATGGAAAGGAAAACCGATTCTGAGTTTAATAGCCATTGGCATCAGCACCGGAACTAATTCTTTTTTCCTTGGATTTCTGGCTGCCGGTGGCTATCCCATCACACTTGTGGAAGATATGACTGCTCTTGGAGTTGCCTGTATTGTACTCAGTTTATACCCTGCCTCTCAGGTGTACCAAAGGGAGGAGGATCAGAAAAGGGGAGACCGCACCTTCGCTATTCGTTTTGGTTTAAAAGGTGTGAAATGGCTTTTCACCATTCTGTTTATCGCGGGCTCCGTGTTAATTACCCTGGGCTTAGCTCACGTTGATGATATGTTTGCTCGCATATTCGGGAATGTCACCCTGATTGCTTTTTTCCTGATCAGCTTTATCATTTGGAAACTGCAAGGCAAACCACAGGAATACGGAAAAGTGATGAAAGTGAAGTTCTTCGCTTCCTTCTGTTTTGTGATGTTTATCGTTTCGGTGTTAGTGATTCGCACTTTGGAGGTGTCTCTGTGATACTGTGGGGCTATGAGTTAAAACACCTAAAAGGGTAAAACAAACAACTCCCGAAACCAACGTCACGTACGCGTTCCCAGTTGATGCGTCTTTTTATACTTTGGATTTAAAATAAATACAAATGTTCGTTTTCATAATCTTCTGCGGTTACAGAAATGGTATCTACAAAGAATTGACCAATCGCATTTTTTTTATCCTCAGAAAATGAATCAAAATAATCCGGGGACAAAGCTACATTATCACATGATTGAAGTATCAATTTCGAAAGTAAATATTTCTGATAATGACCCTTACTATTCAAAATTCGATCCAAATAGTTTGTTACATAGGTAGCATCGGTTTCAATAGAAGAAAAAACAACAACGAGATCTTTATCTGTTGGATATATGCTAAGGTTAACTCTGGGAGTCTCAGGTGCCTCGATATCGTCAAGAGAGAATAACGAACTTACTGCAACTGTTGTTGGCTGGTCTTCTAAAATAATAATGTGATGTTGTAGTTTTGCCCAATCGGAATCGAGCAGATATTGATCAAATTGCCTTTTATACAAATAGCATTCAAAAGCATTAATCAAATGAGAAGTAGCATATAATCCAAAATCATCAGGTCCATCTTTAGGTGAAATTCCTACATCGACTCGTTTTTGATAAGTAGATTGAAAACGTAATCCGTTTTGAAGACAAGCATGGTATTCTCGAAGTACAGCACGATATGCAAGCAGGAACATATGCTCCGTATTGTTTGCGTCGGGTAATTCAATATCTATGGGACGAAAAATTTCTCTGTCATGATTAGAACAAAGCCCTGAAAAAGTAGTTGCCTTGTTAATACCAACTTTTTTGAATTCTATTTCAGAGGGTGGTGGATATTTAAGTTTCATTGATGGCATGATAACATGACCATCTTTTGATAAGCGATCTAAAATGGATCCTGATGGAATTGAATGGGAGCGAATTGCTTTTTGACCGCAGTTCTCATTGGGTTCAAGGCAACGATCAGATGTTTTACTTTGAACATTGAAGAAATGGTTTATGGTTTCAAGTGTCTTTTCTTTATTCATCTTGAAGGCTAGTCATTTTCTGATGCCGTTTTACGGTCTGGCAAAAAAGTGGCGCGGCTAAGTCCTTGTATGTAAGCAAGTAAACACAATCGCGTCCGCTTGATTTGCTTTATTATAAAATTTTTAAAATGGTAGTTCATCATCAAACTCATCATTAGTTTCAGAAAACTCCATTGAAACCTTATCTTGTTCTTCAATGGATTCAATAAATTTAATTACGTTTGAAATGTCATTAAATATCAAGATGCTTTCATTGTAATTAAGTATAGGATTGTCATGTGCAAAACTTTGATTATTCCTTACCTCATTAAAAGCTTCTAAAACTGAAATTGAAGATTTTAAAATTCTTTCAGTCATATCAGATTCAATGATATTATTGCTGATAAGATATTTCACATATGAGCCAAAAAGGCTATGTAATGGGTGATTTTGTTTAAACTCAATTTGGTGTTTCGTGCAAAGCTCTCTTATATATTTAACAACAAATGTATGTAAGCGGTCTAATGCAGTTTCAGGTTCATTTTTTTCAATACTGTCTTTGATTGACTTACTTAATTTTGAAAAATCTTCATCATCAGAATTTGGCTTAAGTGAATCAAGGTTTTCGACTGGGGCATTAGATTTTAGCCTAGCTGATATTTTTAAACACTCTTTGTAGCGGATTTCATCGGACTGATCATAGTCTCTATCACCTGTGTGAATTTGATGTATCCAATATTCACAGAGTTTCTCAATTAGTAAGCCTACATTATAGTCGGTTTCCATTCGCCAGAACCCTCTTATTATATTTGCTTTAGACCCAGAGCCGTATTCATATTTTTCATCATAGATATCAATACCCATGGTATCTATAATAAATTCCTGTATGGTTCGGTTTGAAAAGTCCAAAACATAACCGCTATGCATCTCTAAGAACTTTTCAAGCGTCCGTTTTTCTATAAATGTCAATTCTGCCATTACGTAATCAATAAAATGAATTATCTAAGTCTTTCTATAATAAAAAAGGTCTTAACAACATGTTCATCAATATCTTTGGCAAATTTATATAAGAAGTAATTGGCTTCTGTAGCTTTTTGAAGATCATAACTTAGACGCTTCCCATGAGCAATATTATTTCTTTCATCACGAATGTTATGAAATTTTCCTTCTGTCTCTTCTTCTATATCAAAAGCCAACAGGTTTCTGCATAACTTAGGTATGTCAACACTTTTCCATCGTTTACGATTACTAATCATTTGATGAGCACCATAGAGAGCCAATCTTTCAGAGGGCCAAATGATATCTGTAGGTTTCACGAGCTCAGTATACTTTCTATATCTTTCTCTTTTCCCTATTTCGTAAGACTTTCTCAACTTACTGAGATTTCTGTTATCGCTTTCATCAAGTGTCACTTCCTTTGCAATATGAGACTTTACGTGATTTAAAAATTCTTCCTCACAACAGTGAAATTCAATAATCTCATCTATTAAGTTAAAGAAGAAAGATTCAAAGAAAGAAAAATTCGATAAAAGTAAGTTTGCACCTTGAATAGCCTTGTACTTTGTTAAAGTTCTTCTCTCAGTAGAATAAGGTTCATGCGATTCTCTAAAGTGAGAGTTTGAAGCTATAAAAACTGAAGGGTCACTTTCATGCTCATTCAAAGCGTGTCTCAATTGTGGAACAGCAGTGCAAACCAAAACTGAAAAATCTAATATTGATTGAGAATGCTCTTTAAGAATAATAAAGGATTTACTTCTTCTCATTATTTTTATGATGAGCTAAGTTTTATAACGACCCAGCGCATAACGTGCGCGGAGATTATGAGTTAATAAACGGCTAAATTTTCTAAACAAGCAACTCCCGAAAAACAACCGAATTTCCGCATCCCCAGTTAATGCGTTTAATAGGACTGCGGCAATTGATTGACTTCCTGATAGAGTTACTAATTTTTAGTATAGTCCTCTAAGTACATTCAAATCTTTGGCTTTTTAAATGAGAAAGATTTATGTCTGCTTTGAATTTTTCTAAATCCTTAACAAATCCGTGCATCCGTGCTTTAGTGGCTATATCTTTCCTCAAATTCAAAAACAGCCACCATTGAAAGAACAATTTCTCCAATTCATAGCCCAAACGAGTGATGCGCCCATCGGACTGGAAATCAGTCGTGCGGAAGGGCCGTTTATTTATACTACCGATGGAAAACGCTACATCGATTTTATCTCCGGAATTGCGGTTAGCAGTCTTGGCCACCGGCATCCCAAAGTAATAGAAGCCATCAAGGCGCAGGTCGATAAACACCTGCATGTGATGGTATATGGGGAATTTGTGCAAAAGCCGCAGGTGGATTTCGCAGAGTTATTGATTGCTCAATTGCCGGAGAAACTGGATCAGGTTTATTTTGTGAACAGCGGAACCGAAGCGGTGGAAGGAGCTTTGAAACTGGCTAAAAAATCTACCGGACGAAGTAAACTGATCGCTTTCAAAAACAGTTATCATGGCGATACGCATGGTTCGCTAAGCGTTACGGGGCGGGATGTTTATCGTGAGCCATATCTGCCTTTGTTGCCGGATGTGCATTTCCTGGATTTTAATTCTGATGCCGGTTTGGATCAAATTGATACCAAAACTGCCGCAGTAATAATGGAGCCAATTCAGGGCGAGGGCGGCATCATCCCCGCAAAAAAAGAATGGCTGCAAACCATTAGGGAAAAATGTGATGAAGCCGGCGCGCTCCTAATTTTTGATGAAATTCAGAGTGGGTTCGGCCGGACCGGAAATCTTTTCGCTTTCGAGGATTACAAGGTTGTGCCGGATATTTTATGTCTTGCCAAAGCCATGGCCGGCGGAATGCCGATGGGCGCTTTTGTGTCTTCTTCGGAGATTTTCCAGACTTTTAAATACGATCCGCCGCTGAATCATGTTACCACATTTGGCGGGCACCCGGTGAGCGCGGCTGCTGCTTTTGCAAATCTGACGGAATTATTGAGTGGAAATTATTTAGATCGAGCCTTGGAAATTGAGGGAAAAGTAAAATCCCGGTTAAAGGGAAAAGGAATTGTGGAAATCCGCGGAAAAGGAGCCATGCTCGGCCTGCAGCTCGAAAGCCGCGAACTCACCCAAAAAGTAGTGGAAGAATGTTTCGACAAAGGGATCCTTCTGGGATGGACGCTGCATTCGAATACACTCATTCGTCTAGCTCCGCCGCTGATAATTGAGGATGATTTATTAGATGAAGTGCTTGATTCGATTTTGAAGAAATTATAAATGTTGAATTATTTGTCTTTGCAAAAATTTGTGCTGTATAATTCTGATTCTGTTTTCTTATACAAATCAGAAATGATTCCAGGTTACTATACTGTTATATAAATCAACGAAGTTAGAAAAATCAATTAGATATGTGATCATGCAAACAGTAAATCCAGCTACCGGAGAAGTCATCAAAGAATTTGAAGCTATGAGCTATGAGAAAGTAGACGGCTTCATCAAAAAAGCACAAAAAGTACAGGCGGTATGGGCATTAAAAAGTTATGATGACCGGGCTGTGCATTTGCGGAAAATTGCTGATATCCTGAAATCCAACAAAGAAGAACTCAGCCGAATAATGGCTGGAGAAATGGGTAAACCTTTGCCCCAGGGAGAAAGTGAAGTTGAGAAATGTGCCTGGGTTTGTATGTATTACGCCGAAAATGCATCGGAATTTTTAGCGGATGATTTTGTGGAGACGGATGCCACCAAAAGCTATGTCACTTTCAATCCACTTGGAACGGTGCTTTCTATTATGCCGTGGAATTTCCCGCTTTGGCAGCTTTTTCGTTTCGCAGCTCCCGGATTAATGGCTGGAAATGCCATTATGTTAAAACACTCGGAAAATTCTTCGGGCTCAGCGGTTAAAATAGAAGAACTTATTCATTTGGCTGGAATTCCTGCTGATCTATTTCGGACTATTCTTATGCCTTCCGACAAACTTAAACCCATTGTTCAGCATGAGGGAATAGCAGCCGTTACTTTAACCGGCAGCACAAAAGCGGGGAAGATTGTAGCCTCCCAAGCCGGAGAAATGGTAAAGAAAACTGTGCTGGAGCTGGGTGGAAGTGATGCGTACGTAATTTTGAAGGATGCGGATATTGAAAAAGCAGCGGAAGCATGTGTAACCTCGCGTCTCATCAACAGCGGACAAAGTTGTATTGCTGCCAAACGATTTATTGTGGTAGAAGAGGTGTACGATGAATTTCTTGAGGAATTTACAACCCTGATGAAAAGCAAAAAGACGGGTGATCCTTTTGATGAAGCAACAGATATTGGCCCACTGGCGCGGGAGGATTTGCGGGACGGGCTGCATAAGCAGGTTCAGGAAAGCACAGATAAAGGAGCCGAATTAATTTTGGGTGGTGAAATTCCTTCCGGTAAAGGATTTTATTATCCCGCAACTATTTTGACTAATGTTAAACCCGGAATGCCTGCCTACGATGACGAACTATTTGGCCCTGTAGCAGCCATCATAAAAGTGAAAGATGAAGAGGAAGCAATCGAAGTGACGAATGATAATATATATGGATTGGGTGCGGCTGTCTTTACCGGGGATGTGGAAAGAGGGGAAGAAATCGCTTCAAAAAAGCTGAAGGCCGGTTGCTGCTTTGTGAACGATTTTGTGAGATCAGATCCAAGGCTGCCTTTTGGCGGTGTGAAAGAATCAGGCTATGGCCGTGAATTGGGGGAGTATGGGATTAAAGAGTTTGTGAATATAAAGACGGTTTATGTGAAGTAAATACCTGGAATTCTGAGGGATTTTGGAGAAAGAGCCTGGGCTTTAAATGATGTTAGATTTGTACGGGGAAAACTTAGATGTTTATATCATCTGTAAGATTTTTAGCTTTTTCATGCACCACATCCAGGACATTTCCCAATAAAGTAAAGTGGCCCATTTTCCGGCCAATTTTGCTTTGGATTTTCCCATACATGTGTAGATTTCCATCTTCAGTCTTCAATGCTTCCTGTATATTCTCAGCCTTGGCAGGACGATTATGGGTTCCCAACAAATTTATCATTGCAGCCGCGGGTTTTATCATTTCAGTTGAACCAAGTGGCAAGCCCAGTACGGCACGAACATGGTTCTCAAACTGGGATGTTACACATCCTTCGATCGTGTAATGTCCCGAATTATGCGGGCGCGGAGCAGATTCATTTAGCAGAATATCTCCATCTTTGGTGAGGAAAAATTCAAAAGCAAAAATTCCTTTTCCATTTATGGTTTTAGTTGCTTTAAGAGCTAATTCCTGTGCTTTTTTCTGGTATTTATCCTCAACCGGAGCAGGAGAGAGTACCGCCACACAAATATGATTTTTCTGCACGGTTTCGCAGCAGGGATAAACGGCCGTGCCGTTCTCATTTCGTGCTACCTGCACGGCAAGCTCGTGGGTAAAATCCACAAAAGCCTCGGCAACTATATCATGTCCGCTATTGCCCCCCAATGCATCGTAAGCGGTTTTGGCTGATTTAAAATCCCGGACCGTTTCATTTCCATAGCCATCATATCCGCCTTTGGATGATTTCAGCAAATACGGCCACCCCTGTTTTTCTCCAAATGCTTTCAGATCGGCTTCACCTTTAATTAGATTGTACGGAGTGACTGGTATTCCTGCATGTTCGAACGTCTGCTTTTCAATGAGCTTATTTTCAATTAACGCAAAACTCTCGGGAGACGGATAAATAGGCGTTCCGCTTTTCTCCTGCACTTCTTTCAGGATTTCCGAGCTGATGAATTCATTTTCGAGGGTGATGATATCACAGCCTTTGGCAAACTCCACCATGTCATCCACCGAATCAAAAGAGCCGGAGGTGGAAAATGGCGTCATAAATTGTACAGGTTCATTTTCCTTCCGGTCCGAAAACACAGCAACTTGGATTCCAAAACGGAAGGCTTGTAGAGCGCTCATCCGGGCAAGTTGGCCGGCGCCGAGGAATCCAAGCTTAAAATTGGCGGGAAGAGAAGTTGCGGGCATTTTTTCTTTTGAAGGTAAGAATATTTTCAGCTATCAGCTATCAGCTATCAGCTATCAGCTATCAGCTATCAGCTATCAGGAGGTACAGCTGTATGTAGTGATGGGGTGGGAAAAGGAGAGAAATGATTTTCTAATTACCACATTGTTTGCAGCAAATGTAGTTAGTAATTGCTTTATGTTCAGATTACATCAAGCGTGCCCTGGACTTTTGGCCTTATCTCGTTTTGAAGATTAAGACACCTCGTCTTTTGTCTTAAATCTATCATCTCACATCTATTCAAAAAATACCCAACCTTAATCATTCATTTTGGGGGCCAGATGCTTTTCTTTTCTAAAACAAAATAAGATAAAGAACCACATAGCTATGCGGTGCCTGTGATAACCATTCATTGCATACTAGCTTACAAAGTAAAAGAGCTTAATGGAAGCCATTAACATAACACGTTTATTATGAAAAAAAAGATACGTTCAACGGGGTTTTTCGGGGTACAAATTTTAATAACAGTGCTTTTACTATGTATAGGCACCATTCAGGAGGCACAGGCGCAAGACCGGCCTTTTATTACCACCTGGGAAACTACTACGGGCAATGAATCCATTACCATTGGAACAAATGGATTTAATGTTACCGATTACGATTTTACGATTGACTGGGGAGATGGGACGGTGGAAGAAATTATGGGTAATGATCCTGATCCTTCTCATTTGTATGCAACGGCTGGAACTTATACCGTTGAAATTTCTGGAGTTTTTCCCTGGATGTATTCCTACCAAAATGATGACATAACCAAATTACAAAGTATTGAGCAGTGGGGGGATATTGAGTGGGGAATTAATGTTCTCTGCCTTCAACAGTGCCGAAAATATGATTTATAATGCTACAGATGTTCCCAATTTATCAAAAGTTACTAATATGAGCTTAATGTTTTCTGGAGCTTCATCCTTTAATGGAGATTTAAGTGGCTGGGATGTGAGCAATGTAACTCGTATGAGCAGCATGTTTAGTGGAGCTTCATCCTTTAATGGAGACTTGAGCGTTTGGGATGTAAGTATTGTTACAACTATGAGCAGCATGTTTAGTGGAGCTTCATCCTTTAATGGAGATTTAAGCGACTGGGACGTAAGCAACGTAACAAATATGAGTTCTATGTTTTCTAGAGCTTCATCTTTCAATGCAGATTTAAACGGATGGGATGTGAGCAATGTGACGAATATGAGTAGTATGTTTCAAGGCGTACATTCATTTAATGGAGATTTAAGCGGCTGGGATGTGAGCAATGTCACAGATATGAGTTCTATGTTTAATGAAGCTTCATCTTTTAATGGTGATATAAGCGGCTGGGATGTGAGTAGCGTAACAGATATGGGCGGTATGTTTAATAATCTATTTAATGCAAACGGTTCATCTTTTAATGGCGATATAAGCGGCTGGGAGGTGAGCAATGTGACGGATATGAGGTCTATGTTTAGAGCGGCGGATTCCTTTAATGGAGATTTGAGCGGCTGGGATGTGAGTAATGTGACGAATATGAGTTCTATGTTTAATGAAGCTTCATCTTTTAATGGTGATATAAGCGGCTGGGATGTGAGTAGTGTGACTACTATGAATAGTATGTTTTTTGGTGCAGTATCCTTTAATGGAGATATAAGCAGCTGGGATGTGAGCAGTGTGACAATGAATGGTATGAGATGGATGTTTTTATCTGCGGAATCTTTTAATGGAGATCTAAGCAATTGGGATATAAGCAGTGTTTCTGATATGAGTTTTATGTTTGACAACTCAGGCTTATCCACAGAAAATTACGACAAACTTTTGTTAAGCTGGGCAGAATTAACGCTACAAGAAGATGTTCAACTTGGGGTCTCAGGCCTGGAATATTGCCAGGGCGCAGAAGCCCGCCAATATATTATCGATACCTTCAACTGGACTTTTGAAGGTGATACCGATCTGGATTGTGTGGTTACTCCGGTCTTAATTTCACCCGCGAGTAATAGCTCACAGGAGTTGCCGGTAACACTGCAATGGGAACCCTTAGCCTCTGAAGATGATCAACTGGTGGTACAGGTCGCACTTGACGACGGTTTTGATGAAATCATAGTGAATGAAATATATAGTTATGGCGAGTCAATCACCCAGGTTACGCTATCAGATCTTGAGACCAACACGGTGTATTATTGGAGAGTGAGAAAGGAACGTACCTACGATTCAAATAAATTCAGCGACTGGATGACCCGCCAGTTTTATGTGCAGCCGGATTATATAAGTCTTCAAGGAGATTCCATAGATGTCCAAGAACCCAATTACGTAAACATTTGGCTGCACGCATTGGATGCAAATGAAAAAGGTATCACCGGTTTAAATAAAGATTCATTTGAGCTGCTGGAAAACGGCAATGCCATATCTCAGACAGAATCCAATTACCAGTTATCCAAAATGGATGAAGTGCCTTATGTAATTAAAACAGTGATGATGCTGGATAACTCTTTGAGTATTGGAGAGGATAACCTGGAGTTCATCAAAGAAGCGGCTAAAAGCTTTATCCAAAATATGGTGCCAAATCAGGAGGTAGCACTTTACGTATTTGCCGATGGACGTGAACAGTTGCTTCCATTTACAAGTGATGCCAATTCACTGACTAATTCTATTGATAATATAAACCTGACAAATATTCCTGGAACCGACTTATACAGTGCGGCTATTGAGGGGTTACAGCAATGGAATAATGATTTTTCATTGACTCAAATTACCGAAGGAATGATGTTGCTCTTTACGGATGGGAGAGATTTGGCAGGGCGATACACTCTTGCTGATGTATTGACTGCACGAGGAGATAAACAGATATACGCAGTTGGAGTGGAACTGGATCCCAATGATTTTGACGAAGATGCGCTTCGACAAATTGGTAACGGCGGGACGTTTATAGAATCAGGTTTCGAAGGCTTAAGTAACCGTTTTGAGGATGTGCAGGAAAGTATTGAACAGTACAGCAACTCGTTCTATTGGTTAAATTATGCATCTGCAAGCCGATCTTCGGACACAGAACTTCAAATAAAAGTTAAAGACAATACAAATACCGGAGCGGATGCTGAAATTATAGCTTCTTTTGACGCCAGTGATTTTTACGCGGTTCCAAGGGATATTATCATCAATGGTAGTGCGGAAAATCCGGTTGGTGTGGATGAACTCTCCATAGGTGGAGACGACACACTGGAAGTAGAAATTGAAACGGTGTTCTCATATGAACTCGAACCTTTTACCTTTGGCATTTCTGATTCTGCAAAGCTGAGGATAGAACCGCACGAGTCTAAACCATTCGTGTTCAACTTTTATGCTGATGGGGAAGAAGGAGATCAACTTGAAGTGGTTATTAAAGACACGGTACAAAAGACGCTAAACCTGCAAAAAACGCTTACGGTACATTTAACCGAAAGAGATACTCCTATTGGTACATCGGTTGAAGCGGATGAATTACCCATCGAGTTCGCCCTTCAGCAGAATTATCCGAATCCTTTCAATCCAACCACAAATATCAAGTACGATTTACCGGAAGCCACAAAAATACGTCTCCAGGTATTTGATTTGCTGGGCCGAAACGTAGCCACCCTGGTAAACGAACGAAAAGCTGCCGGAAGATATTCCGTTCGGTTTGAGGCGGGAAGCTTGGCCTCTGGGATGTACATCTACCGCATCGAAGCAGGGAATTTCACTCACACCAGAAAGCTGATGCTCATTAAATAATAATTTCGATACTTATGAAACTCATGTACAAATTAATATTCATCCTTTTTTTAGTTACAAATAGTGGTTATGCACAAAGTGATCCTGATTTTTGGATGGGTACACTTTTTTCGGTAGACAATACTAGCGCTATATATGCAGAAGTTAATGACGAAATGTATCAGCTGATAGATCAAGAGTGGGAGAAGGCTTTCGATTTACCCTATACTAATCACGTTCAAGATTTTCAAATTGATAAAAAGAATAACTATTGGGTTTTTTATCAATACACTATAATGCATTCTGACGATAATGGGCAAACGTGGAATAATATTTCTCAACCAAACATAAATGTTATGACTGGTCATCCTTTTGAGGATTATATGTATCTGAAAACATCCAGTACGATTTACAGGCTAGATATAAATGCAACCGGAGGTGTTTGGGATTTAATGTATGATGAAGGGTTTGAAGATTTTACCATTACAGAAGACTCAACGATTTATATTTCTAAGTATGATAGGAATATCATAAAGAGCACCGATGATGGAGATACTTGGATCCCTACTAAATGGAAGGATATGAATATATGGTCTACTCCTGGAGAATTATACTCCCGAGGTGATAAAATTTATGTAGGTACTTTTTGGGATGGTAGCTTTTATTCTACAGACGGGGGTGATACATGGAACTCTTCTGCTGGTTTACCAGAGGGAAGAGGTGTGAGTGAAATCAAGTCCTACAATAATAAAGTTCTTGCCTTGGTGGAAGACCAGCAAAGCACTCTTGGTTTATTTCTAAGTACAGATGGTGGTGGAAATTTCGAGAAACTTAATACGGGACTGAGCATTTGGTCTGAACAGTGGATAGACAAAGTAGTTATTCAAGAATCAAATCTATATATAAGTGCGGGCTACAGAGGTTTCTTTTATAGTGGAAATAATGGTTCTTCATGGGAAGAAATTAATAACGGTTACAATAACTTGAGACCGCATCATGTGAAAAATATTGAAATTGATTCCAATGGAAACATTTGGACCATATTGGGAGAAAAAAGTATTGGGCCAAGTATAGGCTGGGGAATTATGAAATCAGCAGATAATGGAGATACTTGGATGGAGGCCTCCTATGATTTAGCAGATGAATACATGACTCTTAAGGATATTATAACAACCCCAAATGGTAATGTCATAGTATCAGGGTATGATCTAGGAACGATTCATAGATCAACAGATGAAGGTGAAAGCTGGTCTTTGATCAGGCTTGAAAATGTAATATCGACTATTGGCGTCTTAGAGGCAAAGGATTCTGATACTCTTTATGGCGGTACATACTGGGATGGTGTACTAAAGTCAACCGATGGAGGACAGAATTGGGATAGTTTTAATAATGGAATACCGGATCGTGCGGGTGTAAAGTCAATATTGGTAGTTAATGATGATACTATTTATGCTATTTTAGGGAATCAGGAGCAGTATATTGGAATTTACTCACAAAAAGACGGTGAAGATTGGGAAATGCTTACTTCTCATAGGCTATCCGACTTAGCTGCACTAGGCGATGATTTAGTGGGGTACTTTGGCAACAACGTTTTCATAAGTCAGGATGGTGGAGTTATCTGGGATGAGTTCACCGATGGAATTCCTAATGATAGTTTTATTAATGCTTTATTAGTTATTGATAATGATTCGCCCGGTTCTACTGATCAAATAATCTTAATAGCTACCTCATCAGGTATCTATAAAAGTAATTCAGAAACTATGAATTTTGAATTTGTAAGTGATATCAAAGGGAATTCCTTCGCATGGAATGAGACAGAAAAAGTGGTTATTGTTGGATATGAAAAGGGAATTCACTTTTTAACTTTAGAAAATGGAAATCTCGTCTCTACAGAAAATGAAAGTATTCCTGATGGATTCTTCCTAAATCAAAACTATCCCAACCCTTTTAATCCTACAACAAATATAAATTTTGAACTTCCCAAAGCCAGTGAAGTTCGCTTAGAAGTTTATGATATGGTAGGCAGAAAAGTGGCAAGCCTGGTGAATGAACGTAAAGCTGCCGGCAGATATACGGTTCGTTTTGAGGCTGGAAATCTTTCTTCGGGAATGTATATCTATCGTATAGATGCAGGAAACTTCGTTCAAACCCGAAAGCTTATGCTGATTAAATAAAAGAAAATCTCTCAAGCGTTGAAAAGCTGGTTCATTAATTTGATATCAGAACTCACGGCGGGGAGATTCTAAGTCATTTGTAAATCATAACTAAATATCAAAGCCATGAAACTAAAGATACTATCACTGCATTTATTTGGGATTTCATTCTTTAAATCGTCATTTCCTTTTGCTGTTTTTTTGATGCTGACGTTTATACCTGCATTTGCACAGTTTTCGGGAGAGGGAGCCGGAATGGAAAACGATCCATACCTTATTACGAGTGTGGATGAGCTACAAGAAATGAATGATGACTTGTCCGCGCACTATGAATTAGCAAATGATATTGATGCTTCTGCCACAGCCGACTGGAATGATGGAGAAGGTTTTTTAAAAATTGGCCCTACCAATATCAATCCCTTTTTAGGTGCTTTTGACGGAAATAACTATCAAATCTCCGGACTTTTCATAAACCTGCAGCAAGTAAATATAGGAATGTTTGGAAGTGTTGGTGATGGCGCAATTATAAAAAATGCTCATTTAGTGGATGTGGATATTACAGGGAAAACTAATGTGGGAGGATTGGTTGGTTTCAATTTCGGTACAGTAACCAACAGCTTTGTCTCAGGTATTGTAAAAGGATATTGGAATGCCGGCTGTATTTTAGGAGCTAATGCAGAACATGAAGGAGCTTCAGGATTAATGGAGCTTAGTTACAGCACTTGTACATTAGAAGGGATTCCAGATAATGGCAGCCCAAGTGCTCGTATCGGTGGTTTGGTCGGTTGGAATCCGGGGGGTAAAATTGTGAAAAGTTATTCTATGGCTAATATTAGCGGCGGAAATGATGTGGGTGGAATAGTAGGAAACTTTAGCGGATATATTGAGGAAGATGAATATGGCTATGTCGGTAATACTTATTTTGCAGGGACGATTAGCGGAGACTCCAATACCGGAGGATTATTTGGAACGTACTACGCAGGAGGCGGGGATGTTTCCGCCATCTCCAGTTACTGGGATACAGAAACTACTGAAATGACCATTGGAGTTGCCACAACTGAAGAAGGGGAATCATTGAATATAATCGGCTTAACGACTTCAGAGATGCAAACACAAAGCTCATTTGAAGGCTGGGATTTTGAGGATACATGGAGTATTGAAGAAGGAGAAGGTTATCCTTACTTGCAATCGAATCCAGAGAATATAGCAGCTTCAAATGAGAAAACGTACTACCCCGAGAAATTTGCCCTGCTTCAGAATTACCCAAACCCATTTAACCCGATGACAAATATAAGCTATTCTCTTCCCAAAGCTGCTCAAGTCCACCTTCAAGTATTCGATATGCTTGGTAGAAATGTAGCTACGCTGGTGAATGAGAGAAAAGCTGCCGGTAGATATACGGTTCGTTTTGAGGCTGGAAATCTTTCTTCGGGAATGTACATCTATCGTATAGATGCAGGAAACTTCGTTCAAACACGGAAGTTGATGCTGATTAAATAAGGTAATTTTCGAGAATTTGAACCGGTTTCAAATGAGTTGAAAAATACCCAATGTTAATCATTCATTTTTTAAATAAGCTGCGTTTCTTATGGTAAAAGAGGGCTTCGATTAAGCTTGTTAAGTTAAAGAAAGAAGCAAATTTGGGTCGCAAATAATTGTTGCCCACTACATCAAACTTTAAACAACTATCTCATGACTAGAACATTTACATTACTACCAATCTTTATGGTGCTACTTACAATCACCACTGTCCTGCCCGCGGGATTAGCTATAGCTCAACAACTAGAATATAAGAGCTTTGAAAAAAAGAAAACATACTCAGGCACACAGAAAATCTATGAGCGAAATTTTGACCTGAGCAAGAAAAAAAGATTTCAGAAGCTATTAAATAGCAAGCCTGGACAAACACTAAGTAAAGGTAAAAAAAGTCTGGAAATAGGGAATAGTATAGAAGACTGGACATTACTCTATGATACCCCGATGTATATTTCTCCCGGAGGTATTCACTTTGTAAGCGATAATATTGGTTGGACATATACGTATTCAGAAATTGCAAAAACAACGGATGGTGGTAGCACTTGGAATAGCCAACATCTTGTAGGTCTCGACTCAGAACCAAGTAGTTTGTTTTTTATAGATGAAAATACAGGATGGGCTCTAATTCAAAATTATGATGATGAGCAAGATTATATTTTACATACTGATGATGGAGGATCAAATTGGACAGAGATTCAAGTTGAAAGGTTAAATGTATCTGGGTTAGGTGAAATGTTCTTTACTGATGAAAACACAGGATGGCTGGTTGGCTCTTATTATGATGGTGACTTAGATGGGGGTATTGTATTAAAGACGGAAGATGCGGGTGAAAATTGGTCTGTAATACATCAAAATGATAATAGTTTTAACTTGAATAAAGTACAGTTTTTAAACGAGAATACCGGTTGGATTGCGAATGATCAGAAAATTCTTTTCACTGATGATGGTGGGGATGAGTGGGTAGAACTATATAACATAGACAGCATCGGATTCGATATGAGTGATAAATATCTTGAACTTATTGATTTGGAATTTATGAATCTGACCGATGGATGGATGCTGGTATCTGTACATTACTATAATGGTGAGTCTTACAGTTACGTATTTAACACCGCCGATGGAGGTGAAAATTGGGATGCGCAAGCATATAGCGATACCTATCTTTTTCATGAGTTACAGTTCATAGATGAAACTAATGGGTGGATTCTGAGTGAGAATGCAACTGCTAATACAACAGATGGAGAAAACTGGCAATTACAACTTACTGACTCTGTGAATAATTACAATACTATGCACTTTAGTGACGTAAATACCGGCTGGATTGCTGGAGATGGCAGATTAATAAAAACCGAAGATAATGGTGAAAATTGGGATGAAGTTTATAATGAGTACTCCCAATATTTTTGGTCGTTCCATTTCATCAATTCTCAAAAAGGATGGGCAGCTAGCGCAAAAATAATCCAACATTCCTCGGATGGAGGGGAAACTTGGGAGGTGCAATATTCTGATGATAATGCATATATAGAGTCGGTATTTTTTTCAGATGAAAATACTGGCTGGGCCGTCGGCGAGTATTATGAGGAAGAGTATTATGAAACAGGTCTTCTATTGGTTACAAAAGATGGTGGCGAAACATGGTCACGGCATGACTTAGGATTAGATAATTATAGCTATAGCTATTTATATGATGTGGTTTTTTCCGATGTAGATCATGGCTGGATTGTTGGAGGATATGATGATTATGACGACTACGGCGACCTTATTCTTTATACCAGTGATGGAGGAGAAACATGGCAGAGAGACGAGTCGGATTATGACGCTGACTTTGTTTATTTCAGAGATGAATTAAATGGTTGGATTCTGGGAGATGAAACCATTCAGAAAACCTCAAATGGTGGAAATACCTGGAATCTTCAATTTGATAAAAATGATTATGGTTTTCTGGATATCAGTATGAATGACCAAGATAATGGTTGGGTTGTGGGATATTATGAAAATGATGACGATGATAACTACAGTACAAGTCCGGTCATATTAGGTACTTCTAACGGGGGAGAGCTTTGGGAGGAAATAGAACTTGAAGAACTTGATTACGATTATGTAGAATTGTATGGGGTCGACTTTGTTGACGAGAGTACGGGTTACGCCGTTGGCTATTACCAAAATGAAAATGGTGAAGAAGGCGGGGTTATATTCAGCACCAATGATGGCGGAGAAACATGGGATCGGGAAATTGTTCAAAACTCCTTTTTCTTATCCGTACAGTTTAACAATGGTTCAGGTTGGCTCGGGGGAGAAGATTTATATAAATACGAGTCGCAGGGTACATCTGTGGAAAATGATAAGTTTGTATCTCATTATATACTAAACCAAAACTATCCCAATCCCTTTAACCCTTCTACAATGATCAGTTACCAGTTGCCAGTGAACAGTGAGGTGAGTTTAAAGGTGTTTGATATGCTGGGTCGCGAAGTGGGGGAATTGGCAAACGGCCAAAAAGCTGCGGGAACCCACACCGCTCATTTTGATGCTTCAAATTTGTCGTCAGGCATGTATATCTACCGGCTTCAAGCAGGCAGCTTCACCCAAACCCGAAAGCTTATGCTGATTAAATAAATTCGTGAGAAAGTGATGAAGTGATTAAGCAGGAAATTTTATCACTTCATCGCTCATCACTTAAATCTTGTGTCTTAAATCTATTATCTCAGATTTATATAAAAAATACCCAAGGTTAATCATTCATTTAGGAAAGCAGATGCTTTTCTTACGGCTGAAATAAGTATGTGGAGGACCGCCCAGGTATGTGGTGTTTCTAGTTACAGAATAGGGTAAGCTATTGTTCAAAAGTAAAAAAAAAAGCCTTTTGGGGTACATTTTAATTAACTCAATAAATCATAGAAAAATGGAAAAAATTCGACTGTTCCTATTAATAAGCTTTACATTTTTAGCAGCATCTTGTGTTACCCCGGAAGCTATAATTGACTATAGCGCAACAAGTGTACCTGAAGAAAGTGGCCTTAATTTTGTTCAGTATACAGAAGATCAGGATAATGTTGCGGGGCCGCACATTAAAGAATTTCAAGGTAAAATAGATTGGTACGCACCGCCCCTAATCAGTATAAGTCCTGATGGAAATAGCCTGGCTTATAATGGTTTGAAAGATAACAGACACAATATATTTGTAAAGAGTACTATCGGGGGCAGGTCGGTTGTACAGCGCACATTTCGTAATAATGTACTTGATATGTCTTTTTCCCCTGATGGTGAAAAAATTGTTTTTACTGATGCTTCCAGTCAGGGACAGGATATTAAAATGATCAATACTAATTCCGGTTCCTCTATACAGCAAATAACATCCGGAAATTATCAGGATGTAGGCCCGAGGTTTTCTCCGAATGGACAAAAAATATATTTCACTCGCGCTACAAGAAGGTCTAACAATCAGGGGCAGGAATTTCAAAGTTTTATCATTTGGGGCTTTGACCTGGAATCTTCCTTGTTTACTCAATACACAGAAGGGTTTACACCAAATATAACTTCTGACGGTAAGGAATTGATTATTACCAGGAATAACCGCACAACCGGCTTCGGAGAAATCTGGAAAGTAAATATTGATTCCGGTCAGGAAACTTTGATTTTGAGTGATTCGGAACGGGGATTTTCAAGTCCTCAGATATCACCCGCAGGAGACGATATAATCATTGTTGGTTCAACGGAAGCCACAGGCACTCGCCCGGTAAACCTGGATATATATTCCGTAAAAATGGACGGAACAGGATTAACGCAACATACTTTTCATCCTGGGCAGGATGTATCACCCATTTGGTCTCCCAACGGCGAACACCTTTTTATTCTTTCTCAAAGAGGAAGTGAAGAAGGAAGCTTCAATGTATGGCGGATGAATATGCAATAGATTTTAAATATTAATCATCTAAAACTTAAAACAAATCTAAAATTGAACATTATGAAATATCAAATACTACTTTTACTTGTAGCACTGATAAGCCTAAGTATGGTTAATGAACTTCAGGCACAAATTACGGGGGGTGGTTTGCCGGGATCTGAACCCAATGAAGAGGAAATAGCAGAACCTGAATGGGAATCTTTATTTGCTCGTGGTGTAGTCTGGAAAATTGGCTGGGCGAATCCAAAAGGAAATTTTGGAATAACACCAAAAGCTGGAGACAATTATGAAGACATTTTTTCTAGTAACGCAGGACTTGGTGCCCAAAAAGGATTTGCGATTGGATTGGAAGTATTAAAACCACTCAATGTTCATCAACAATTTAACACAGTAAAAACAGAACTTGGATTAAAATATGGATTTAATTATACCAACAATAAATTAGATTGGACAGAAATAGGTGGGCAATGGGATAGGGATGCAACGTATTACGCTTTTCACGTACTTGATGCAAAATTAGGACTTATTGCCGCCATAAGTCCGGTTCAAAACTTAGCATTTGATGTCTTTTATAACCCAATGCTAAGCTTAATACTTCCCGGGGAAATAGATGTTAATTCTGATTCATATCAGGAAAGGGTTTTTTCATTTGATACAGAATTAGCTGAAGGAGATTTACCATTTGGAGTACGGCACGGTTTAGGGTTCAATATTCGATTTTCAGCCATTGTATTTTCGGTTGAAACCACCTGGGGAGCTCTTGGTTATAATTATCAACATCAAGTGATAATATGGAACAGTGATGGTACCCAGCAAAGCCGTGATACGGAAATTTATGAATCTGATATGAGTAATAATACAACTATGGTTTCTATAGGTGTTGCTTTTTGAGATAGTTTTAAACAGCAGGAGCTCTTTTTTAACTAACCTCAAAAACCCGGTTGTGAAAAAGCCGGGTTTTTTTATAAGGGCTATTTATCGAATAAGAGCCTAAAATTAGTATCCTAAAATGGAGAGTCAGGGGAGGTTCATACATTTGCCGATCTTCAGATTTTGCCGGACACAATGATGATTCATTTCTATCTCATAATGCTTATTCTAATCGTCAGCAATTAAGGTAATATGAAATGAATAGGGACGAATATTATAAGCAGGTAGCCGGTTATTTTGATGTTGATGCTTCTGATTTTGAAGATCGATATGAGGAAAATAAGGTATTGAAACGAATCCGGCACAGTTTCCGCAAGTACACAGAAAAATATTCTTTCCAAAATGCACTGGAAATAGGTTGCGGGCCGGGCATTGATCTTATCTATTTTGGCCGGAAATATCCCGCCAGAAAATTATATGGAATTGATATTGCTCCCGGTATGGTAGAGATTACCGGGCAAAAAATTAAAAGGCACCAAACACCAAATGTATCGGTAGCGACAGGAAGTGTGGAGGATATCAACTCACTGTTTCCGGGGCAGGTTTTTGATATGATCTATGTGTATTTCGGTGCGTTGAATACGGTGTATGATCTTCAAAAAGCAGCACAAATTCTACACGAAAGCTGTACTGCCGATGCAATTCTGGTTCTGACTTTTGTGAATCGAAATTACCTGATGGATATACCGCTGTTCCTAATGAAGGGACAGGTAAAGCAGGCTTTTTCCCGGCTAACCGGCAGGTGGAAAGGATACTCTCCGGATAAATCCCTTAACAGCCAATGTTTTACCTCTGCCGATATTAAAAAAGCCTTTTCTGATAAATTCAAATTTGTAGATCGCAGAGGATACAGTATTCTTTTTCCTGCCTGGTACCGGCATAATCACCTGAACCGGCTGGGGGAAAAATGGGGAGATCGTCTCTGGAACTGGGATAAGAAGATCAACCACACCCCACTTTGGAATACAGGTGAGTATAGTCTCTATGTTTTGAAACCGCTGAATGCGTGACGCCACAAAAAGAGGTAATAGCTTTAATACTGAATTGTATTTTTAATTCCCCTCAGAAAATTTCAGCCTCTGAAAAATGGATTGCAGGCCGGCTTCAAGGTCTGGATATTTATACTGGTACTGTTCAAAAAGGCTGTTATGCTTTGTGGTTGATTTGAGTGAAAAGGTGAGAGCTTCCCGCGCCTCTCGGCTAAATTGCCACCATAATCGAGTGCCTGAATATTTTTTTATGGGCAATTCACTTATAGTCTGCAATTGTTCTGTAAATTTTCGCTGCCGGATGGGAGCATGGCTGGTAATATTATAAATTTCCCCGGCCTCACCATATTTACCAATATGATGAATCAAACCTGCACAGTCATCAATGTGGATTAGCGACATGTAATTTTGGCCATCGCTATACAGAGGAACGGCCTTTTTTTCCTGCATGTGTTTCCAGAAAAACCACTCAAACCAGGAACCTGTTCCATATATCCAGGGCGGGCGAACTATGTTAATTGGTAATCCCTTTTGTTTCAACGCCTGAAGAACGGGCCGCTCAGCTTCAAAATATTCGCGTTGAAAACTAACAGGATGTACTTCTGCCGATTCATTCACCCAATCAGAACCATGATTTCCATATACGAGAGTTCCGGATCCAAAAACTAACAGGGGTGGATTTTGTTGATTTTGCAGCCAGTTAATCAATCGCTCATTAGCTTTCGCATTTTGGATGGCTGAATGTTGCCGCTCCTTTTTTGTCCGGCCGGGAATACGGGCAAAATGATAAATAATATCAGGTTTATAACCCTCTAAAAATCTCCACTCAAAATTAATCAGATTACCTTGCACTGTTCCGACACCTGTAGAATTGGTTGTAAGAGGTGATTTATTCACAAGGCAACGAATATCGAGTTCTTGCCGGGACAATAGGTCTACCAATGCCGAACCTATAAACCCAGAAGCTCCTGTTACAAATACACGCTCAATGGTTCTTGAGTTCAACTTTTCATTCTCCATAATTCCAATCAGATAAATCTCTTTTGATTATCGTTTCCAGTTGTTTGATTTCAGCCGAATAGTAAGAATAAAGTTCTTTTTTATGGCTAGCCGGCAGGAGAGGTTTTTGATGAGTGAATTTTCTGATTTTTAGCCTCACACGTGAGGGTATAATTCTGTTAATCACTGAATGCAGCGGGTAGAAGGTAGAGAGCAGTGGAAGTCCAATTTTAAGCAGTTTATTTCTTGGTATACCCGAGCTGTTATATTTAGCAAATGAAATATTTTTTGGTGATGCTTCAATATTTAAGAATTTCATAATATCGCTCATCAACCATAGCGGCCGTTCCATTAAATCATCAAACAAATAAATCCGGACCTGCTCAAAATGCTTCAGGTATGCCTGAATGGATTCACTGTAAAAACCGGCACCAAGATAGTCGTATGCCGGAATCCAGCCAGCAGCTTTTCTTTCCGGCCACTGCTCAATTGCATCTTTAAAGGATAATTCTTCATGAAAATTCAGGTTGTGGATGTACTGCGAATAGGCCCTTTCTGTCGGATTTCGAAGAATGAAGATCCACTTCAACTTTTCCCAAAAGGGGTGATTTTTTTTGATGTTGCCGATTACCTGCTGGTAGTAGTCTTTATATAAATAACTGACAGATTTCTCCCCGAGAATTACATCTTCCTGAGGTTCATGCGGTTTCATAAGACTGAAATAAGAATGAAAGCCGGAAATGAACTCATGATTTTTGATATCATACGGTGACTTCTGATCCAGATAGGTGAAAAAATTTGGTTCCCGTTCAGGAATAAACAATCCAGGAAGCTGATCGAGGTAGCGGCTCAAGGATGTAGTGCCGCTTTTTGCAGCTCCGCCTATTATAAAATGTGGAAAATAAGCTTTTTCCATTCGGGTGATAATTCCAGCAGTTTTAGCCGCAATTTTTATTAATATTCATTTCAATTGGATCATTCTGGTTTACTTCCATCTGTTTCAGAATATCAGCTTTTATTGCAGCGAATTGCTGATACACGTATGGCCGGTGATCGTTTGTATGAAGTTTTATCTGATGAGCATCCCACCTGATTCCACCAGTTCTGTTTTGTATTCCTTTTCGATTCCATAATCTACCCCAGGCAGCCATAAACAGAAGGTTTGCCGTCTCCATTACTAAATCACCCCGTTTTATAACTGATTCTTTTTGCTCTCCGGCAAACAGCTTTTCCTTCTTCCATCTATTGGGAAAGAATTTATAAACCCAGGTATTAAACTTTTTCAAATCCGGTTGGGGAATATTTTCAATTGCGGGTTTCAGGTGGACCAGCTGATGAGCAGTATATAAATCCTGCTGGGTTTCTATATAAAGATTATCCTCATCGATTAAATAATTAAAACACAATTTTTCTGTCGATTTGGTAATAAGGGCGGTAAATTTTAAGAGCGTATATACCAACCAAATTCGATTTGATTTCGCTACAATAAAAAGGTCAAGATCTTTGTGACTAATATGGGTAGCATGAACAGTGCCTCCAGAGAAATAAATTCCGGAGATCCATGGAAGCTTGCCAATTGTACGAATCAGGTGCCGGTTTTTCCGGATATATTCACTGTTTGCATTATAAGCCAGCCGGTACTTTTCAATGGGTTGTATGTATGGTGTGAGTCCTACATACGCTCCCTGTTGAGTTATTAATCGGGGATAAGAAGTTTTCAACTCCCATACTGCCTGCTTAAAATTTTCATAGGAACAGTGTGTGTAATGCAGCTCGCGATAGCATTCACTCATTAGCATAGGGGCTTTAAAAACCGCTGAATATGCTAAAGTTTCCAGGATTGTTTTTTTGAGTGCAGAATTCACCGGCCGGGAAAATGAAACTGTAGAGGTATGTTTTACATCAAAGACAGTTTTGTGAATCACCTCTTTCAGGCGATTAGAATAGGTTTTCCAGTAAAATTCATATTCCTGTTGATAGGATGCAGGCATTTTTAAATTCTCCGGCTGAACATAATTTGCCAGCTGACGGAATCCTCTGCTGATATCCTTTTGATCATCAGGATTCACAATTAAAGCCTCTTCACCCGCTGCTTCCCGCAGGGCCGGATGATTTGAGATCAAGCAAGGTTTATTCATAGTCCGGGCATTTAGTGCAGGAATACCAAAACCTTCAATAAACGAGCAACAAACAATTCCCCCGGCATCTGTATACCACTGTTTCAGTTTTTGATTATCTATATAGCCGAGGTAATGAACCCGGTTTGATTGACTTATAAGATTTTTAAATTCTCTCCAATATTTATTTCCGCAATTTCTTTTTCCTGCAATTACAAGGTGAAATCCATCCAGTGGTGTGTTCAAAAATGCTTTTATTACTGGCACCACATTTTTACGCAGTTCAATATTTCCATTCAATAAAAAATAATGGGATGGAGCATCTGAAAGTGCAGTTGTTTCCTTTAGCGGTAATGTAGGCCCGGGAGGTATGGAAATAATATCCGGGGAAAGTCGACCGGAATAGCTTAAAATATTTTTTTTCGATTCATCGCTGACGGTTAAGATACGTGCGGCATTTTTAAAAGTATGCTTTATGCGGTGCCGGTAATAGGTGCGCATTTTCCAGTTATAAAAATGGGGATGAGAGAGGAATGATAGGTCATGTACAGTTGCGATGGAAGGAATTGAAAGGCCGGCAGGTATAAAATAGTTCGGAAATAAAGCTATATCCCCTTTAATATTTCGGCGGTTCGCTAACATTTTTACATTCACTAACCGGTGCCAGTTAGTTTCATCAGGGAAATGATACACCATTTTGCCGTTATCCATCGGCTTCAGCATATCAAGACTGCCTCCCAAAGCTTGAACGGTTAATATAGAATCCATCTTCAGCAATTCCCGGAGCATGCCTTTGGTATAATAACCTGTTCCGCTCATTTCTTGTTGAATCGTGGATGTATCCAAAATGATATTCATGAATAGCTCCTGGCACTAATTTATTATATCCAGTTCAACATTATTAGATGCCGAAAAATTTAAAACGTTACAAATTATATCAGCGCGACTATACCGGATAATCTATATGATTTTCCACATGATTATGTAGTGCATATAAAGATTCTAATATTTAAATTAAAAATGATTTTCGGGGTATATGCGGTGCCTAACTCCACATAAACAATAATTAAAGGGTATTTATAATGAATAAGATACATTTTGGGCTGGTTATATTTTTATTTCTAATAATTTCCTGTTCAGGAAATACATCGGACAGCAACGATGAAACTACAGTGGATGAGGATATTGAGAATATTACCTCTTCACTGAATAAAACGACCTCCTTATTTAGCGGACTTGAGGATGGTGAATTCAGTACTTTCGTAAAATCATTTGCCGGAATTCAATCCGGCAATGTTACATCTGACGATTGGATCGAGGATGTCTTTTCGGGCCTGGAGGATTTTGTTGATGCTGATGCAACAGAGGATAATCGCAGGTTTGATTTTAATGCTCATGCAGGTACGTACACATATAATCATAATACGGGAGGTTGGTCACAATCTTCGAGCGCTAATAGTATTGTACTTTTGTTTCCATCCTCAGAAAGTGCATCTGATAACGACATGGCGTTGACGCTTTCAGGTTATCAGGATGGAACGGCTAATATTGATGGCGACAGCTACTATTTGCCAACAAGCTTTTTAATAGTAGCAGAAAAAAGTGGAACAGAAATATTTAAATTCCACCTGAAGGAAATAAATTATTCGAATGATCCTGATTTTCCTCTTCCAACCGTAGTTGACCTGGATGTTTATACCGCTCCTGTGAGTTACACCCTTACATTTAACAGGAGCAGTAGTAAAGATTTTTCACTTGGTTTTTCCCTAACTAATGAAGATGAATTAATTACTGCTTTTGAACTGGCCCTAAAATTAGCTCATGATGATTATGATAATTTGATGGAGGAAGATTTAGAAAAACTCACGGGTAATATTCAACTTACCAGTGACTTAACTTTAGAGTTTGAGGCAGAACTTGGCACATTATTTTCTTTGAATGATCCAAGCGAAAATCAAATTAATACGATGATAACTTGTAATGTGCTTTATAACGGTACAAATATAGGTGAGCTGGAGTATGTGGAAGCTGAGGATGATATATTTATTGTCTATAAAGATGGCACTTCAGAATCTGCAAGCAGGTATTATGAGAAATTTGCTGAAGATATTGAAGCCATATTTTTTCCATTCGCCGGGGATTGGGTAGATTTTTGAAAGTAAGATTCACCGTCTTTTTACTTGCCAGCTTTTTTATGCTGGCTATAAATTATGAGGCGTCTGCTCAACAGGCAGATACCTCTTTTTCAAATCGTCATCAGCTGGGGTATAATGCAACTGAAACGATTAGACTCTTTCAAAGAGAGTCGGAGCATGTGTATAAATTGTATTACCGCTATCAGTTAAACTCCTCATCATTTCTTCGCTCGGGGCTGAATTATAGCCTGGATACCAGCGGACAAGGATCGCTTGATATAGATATTAAAATAGGCTTCGACAGAGTTTTTAAAACCAGCGGGAAATGGCGGTTTTATGCAGGGGGTGATTTTATGGGCGGGTTCGAAAAATTTTCAAGCAGCAGCCGAAAAAATTATATAGCAGGCGCAGGGCCTTTTTTTGGGGTGATTTTTTTCTTGAATGAGCATTTTTCCCTGTCCACAGAGCCGGGATTATTTTTTAAGGTGAAATATTATAAAAATACCAACACCTTCAATCCTGAAAATTCTGAAACATGGGTTGAAATGGACATGGTCAATGTTGGGCAAATTATTATGAGTGTACATTTTTAAAAAAATACCCAAGGTTAATCATTCATTTTGGGGTTTGGTTGCTTTTCTTGAAGCAGGGCATACAGGGGTATAATTGTGAACTTACATAAATTGTGCAGGGTACGAACGGGCACTTTATTGATGTTTGTAGTTGGTATAGGTGTAATCGGCTGTAAAGAGAGCAATCCGGTCGGAAATGAAAGGGTAAATTCTTCTATTGCCTGTAGTCACTCAATAGATTATCAGATAGAAGATAAAGAAAAACCTGAGGACAACAGTACCGATGATGGTCAGGCATATTCTTTTAATAATGAAATCGATAAAAATAATTTATCCTTAAATCAGGATATCAATAGTGAAAGAACTACAAGTCATTCAAAAAGTACAGCTTCTGACACTTTCTCTTCGGTTGATGGTAAATATTTCGAACGAAGAGATGATGGTGAGGATAATTGCAGCTAAAAGAAAAGGATGCGTGAAATTAATACTCTCGAAAAATACCCAAGGTTAATCATTCATTTAAGAGAAAGTTCGGTTTTCTTTAACCATGAACTGGAAATACAGCATAATCATGCAGTGTTTATAAATAAGAAATGCAATAAATACTAGATAAGTATCAGTCAGATATATAGAATTCCGGTTTGAAGCTGGATACAATAAATACAACAGGGCTTTTCGGGGTCCATTAATTTAATCACAAAACAATGAAGGTAAAAGATACAATAACGTTACAAGCAATAGCTGTGACACTTTTTATAATTTGCTTAAGTATGAATGTTGCTTACGCACAAAATATTAATACGGACAGAGGAATAGTAAGTGACCAAAAAGTGGAAGCTTTAATTGAACGCATGGGGCAAGAAAAATTCATTAAAACTGCCCGCGAAAATCCAGTATTCTTAGAAAGTCTTGAAATGAGAATAGAAGGAATGCGAGGTGTAAATGTCGAAATCCAGTCTTTGTTTACTTTAGCGAAAAATGAAGTAAAAATTAATAAAGTAGAAAGAAGACGCAAAGCAAATATGACCGATCATAAATGGATTGAATCAGTGAATGGATATACTTCCTATGATGGCGAAAATCCAGTTCTGGATGAGCGGACTTATTTTATGTATGATGAAGATAGTGGGGGTAATTTATACACCAACCAATATTCTCAGACCTTAGATACTGATTGGTACCCTAATTACACAGTAAGTATTACTGAGGCTGCGGATAATTCTTATCAAAAAACAAAGTATGCCGAAGACTATTCGGGTTATGGATGGAAAGATGTAGGTGAGTTTGAATATGTATTTAATGAAAATGGCCAAATTCAAAGTATCTCAGATTACTACTCATACACCGATGAATATGGAGTTGATTCAGAACACGATAGGACTACTTATACCTATGATGATAATGGTTATCGTGACACAATTATAGATGAATATCGTGAAGGTGAAGTTTGGTACAATGAGTGGAAAAAAGATGAGGATTATGATGCTGATGGTGTTTGGCTGGGTTCGACTGAATATCAATGGAATAATAACCAATGGGTTATAACCAGAGACGTTCGCAATACATATAATGAAGATGGAACCTTTGCCAATCAGGTTTTAGAATTTTATTCTGAAACAACAGGAGAATTATTTGGCAGGTCCAAATATGAAATTGTCACCTACGACAGTGACGGAAATTATACAGATGAAAGGGGATATTACTGGAATTTTGAAACTGAATCATGGGTAGAACAATTACGATATTTATATACATATAATGAAAGTGGTGAGCTAATTGAAATGATCACTCAACTCTTAAATACCAATACACAGGAATGGAACGACGTATTAAGGAACATATATGATGTAAGGGAAAATCAAATCCTCAGTTTTTTCCAGTACAGATGGAATTCAGAGACTGAAGAATGGGATTTAATTTTTAGCTATGAAAATGATTTTGATGATAACCATCAGCGCATAAAATATAGTGTTTCTGATTATGATGCGGGGGAGCTTTACTCTTCTGATATTATCGAATATGAGTATGATGATGAGGGCGACCTTATTACGCAAACTTCCACTTATTTCGACGGGTGGGAAACGGATATAGAAATTGAAGAAACAAACTACGTTACAGAAAAGCCTGAAAGCACTCCTTTTATCAACATTAGTGCGCTGGGAGATCGTCCTGATGATCAAGGTGGTTATATAGAAATTGTTTTAGATGGGTATTATGTAGGTTCTAACGATCAAAACACAAAATACTGGTTAACATGGGTGAAAAATGGTGATAACTGGGAAAATATTCACCGTTCAGAGTATTTAGAAGGCAATGGTTCAACCGCTACCATTCCTGTTTACGACACCAAACCCTCTGATGCAGAACCCGATGAAACAAATACCTTTGAATTCATGGTTACAGTACACGGAGCAGGCGGAGCAATTTTAGCAGCTACCGCAGTTTCAGCCGGATACGCTGAGGATAACATTGCCCCGGCTAAAGTAAATGCTGTGAGCTCAGATGTTAATGCATCAGATAACACGATAAGTTTTAACTGGAATTCAGTAGTTGATTCAGATATAGATGGTTATCACGTTTATGCTCTTGAAGATAGTGAATACGACCGCGAGGCATCATTAGGTTTTACCAATTCAACAAATATTGAAATTCCAAGACCCGCTGAACAAGGAGACTATGAATTTATCATTGTTGCCTTAGATGAAAATCGTAATTATGGGCAGCCTTCAGAACCTGTTGCAATTTCTTTTGCCACATCTAATGAAGTTGAGGAGCATCCTGTTGAATTCAAGCTTTCTCAAAACTATCCAAACCCTTTCAATCCAACTACTCAAATATCTTATGCTTTGCCGGAAGCGGCTGAAGTGAACTTGCAAGTATTTGATATGCTTGGCAGAAACGTGGCAACACTTGAGAATGGCAGGAAAACAGCCGGATTACACACCGTTCGGTTTGATGCAGAAAATCTATCCTCAGGAACTTACATTTATCGGATTGAAGCCGGCAACTTCACCCAAACCCGTAAGCTTATGCTGATTAAATAAGAGGATCTTCTTACTGTCCTAACCTAAAGCCGGTTCATGCATTTGAACCGGCTTTTTTTTATGTCAAACTAATACATGTGTACCACAATTTTTTGTGTTTTTGTGCTTTCGTGGCATTTAAAACTAGTATCAATCCATTATTGAAATGCTTAATTTTGCAGCCTAATTAATTTGAGCAGAGTCAATTGGGAGATCGACCTGATGATCAAGGTGCAAAACTCGAAAGCTAATGCTGATTAAATAAAAGAATTCTTCTTACTGTCCTAACCTAAAGCCGTTTCATGCATTTGAACCGGCTTTTTTTTATGTCAAACTAATACATGTGTACCACAATTTTTTGTGTTTTTGTGCTTTCGTGGCATTTAAAACTAGTATCAATCCACCCTCGAATTCCTTAATTTTGCTGCCTAATTAATTTGAGCAGAGTAAATGGATATTGAAGAGAAGTTAAAGCAAATGAAATCCCGGTTTGAGGAAGTAAACTCAGCCATGAGTGATCCGGGGGTTTTTGATAATCCTGAGAAATATACGCAGCTAACCAAAGAGCGCAGCGACCTGGAAGAGATGGTTCAGGATTATGACACCTGGAAAGATCTAAAGAACCGGCAGGAGGGGAATAAAGAACTTATTGATGCAAATGAAGATGCCGAGATTACCGAAATGGCACGGGAGGAAAATGAGGAGATCAAGGGAGAACTGGCTGACCTTGAAGAAGAAATTAAAATGAAGCTGATTCCCAAAGATCCTGAAGATTCAAAAAACGCCATTGTGGAAGTCCGTGCCGGAACCGGTGGAGACGAAGCCGCTATTTTTGCCGGTGATTTATTTGAAATGTACCGCCGTTATGCCGATAAAATGGGATGGAAGATGAGCATCCTGAGTATCAATCACTCCGAAAAAGGCGGCTATAAGGAAATTGTTTTTTCGCTGGAAGGCAATGAAGTATTTGGGAAAATGAAATACGAAAGCGGGGTGCATCGCGTGCAGCGCGTGCCGGAAACTGAAAGCCAAGGGCGGGTCCACACCTCAGCGGCAACCGTGGCTGTACTTCCAGAAGTAGAAGATGTGGATATTGACATCAACCCGGCAGATATCAGAACGGATACATTCCGGGCTAGTGGAGCAGGTGGTCAGCATGTGAATAAAACCGATTCTGCCATTCGCCTCACTCATGAACCAAGCGGTATTGTAGTGGAATGCCAGGAAGAGCGATCCCAGCATCAAAATAAAGAGCGGGCGATGACTATGCTTCGTGCAAAAATGTACGATATAGAGCTCGAAAAAAAGCAGAAAGAGAGATCCGCAGATCGTAAAAGTCAGATTTCCACCGGTGATCGTTCAGCTAAAATACGCACATATAATTATCCGCAGGGAAGACTTACCGACCACCGGATAAACCTAACGCTTTATAATCTGGATAGTATTATGAAGGGAGAGGTGGAAGAGGTTATAGATTCCCTACGCGTACAAGATAATCTCGAGCGGATGAATGCCTTGGCGGATAGTTAGAAAAATAGTTAATAGTTATTGGTTATTAGGTCTCATTAGTAAAATTATAAGCCAATTCTTGCAGAATTACCCAATTTCCAAATAACTATTAACCAATCCTCGGTGAGACCTCCATCAACTCTTCACTTGCTTCCGATTCGAATTGCTTGAAATTTTCGCGAAACATTTCAGCAAGCTCTTTGGCTTTTGCATCATATGCATCTTTATCACTCCAGGTGTTACGCGGAGTTAAAACTTGAGAAGGAACTCCTTCAATTTCGGAAGGAACCTGGACGCCAAAGATAGGATCAGTCTTGTAAGAGACATTTTTAAGGTTACCAGCGATGGCTTCACTCAACATTCTACGGGTATGGGATAATTCCATTCTGTGGCCTGTTCCATAATCCCCGCCGGTCCACCCGGTATTTACCAGCCATACGGTTGAATCATGCTTGCGTATTTTAGCTGCCAGTAACTCAGCATACCGAGTTGGATGAAGGGGCATAAAAGGGGATCCAAAACAGGCGGAAAATGTTGCTTGTGGTTCATCAATCCCACGCTCTGTACCAGCAACTTTTGCAGTATACCCGCTTATAAAATGATACATAGCTTGATCGGGAGTCAATTTGGAAATGGGAGGTAATACTCCAAATGCATCGCAGGTTAAGAAGATAATATTTTCGGGATGGCCACCTGTTCCTGTTTCACTTGCATTGGGAATAAAATTGAGAGGATAAGAGCACCGGGTATTTTCGGTAAGGCTGACATCATCGAAATCCGGTTCACGGTTTTCATTCACTACCACGTTTTCTAAAATGGTACCCGGCATTTTAGTGGTGGCAAAAATTAAGGGTTCATTTTCTTTGGAGAGATTGATGGTTTTGGCATAACAACCGCCTTCAAAATTAAAAATGCCGTCATCGCTCCAGCCATGTTCATCATCCCCGATCAATGTTTTATTTGGATCAGCCGAAAGTGTAGTTTTACCTGTGCCGGATAAGCCAAAAAAAACGGCTGTTTTCCCTTCATCATCATGATTGGCTGAGCAGTGCATAGCCATAACATCTTTTTTGGGAAGCAGATAATTCATTACAGAGAAAATCCCCTTTTTAACTTCACCAGAATACAATGTTCCGCCAATTAAGATGATTTTTTTCTCAAAATTACAGAGAATAAAGGTGCTTGAACGGGTGCCGTCTACTTCAGGATCAGCTTTCAGGTTTGGAGCTGCTAATACCGTGAACTCCGGTTCGTGGTTTTTTAACTTTTCGTCATCCGGCCGAATAAACATATTATGTGCAAACAAAGCATGATATGCTGCTTCACTAACAATTCGCACATTCAGGCGGTGTTTCTTGTCGGCGCCACAAAACATATCTTTCACAAATAACTCTTTATCCTGAAGATAGCCTATCATTTTTTGATAAATATTATCAAAAACCTCCTCAGAGATAGGTTGGTTTATTTCCCCCCAGTCAATATCATCATGAATGGAAGGCTGGTCTACAATAAATTTATCTTTTGGCGAACGGCCGGTAAAATTACCAGTTAATACGCGCAGTGCATGATCTTTAGTGAGAATGGCCTCATTTCGTAAAATAGCCTGCTCATAAAGTTCAGCAGGGGTTAGGTTCCAAAATACGGTCTCCTTATCCACTAAACCAATCGTGCTGAGATCGACATGACTTTTGGGATGCACCTGGTAATCAACGCTCATTTCTTCTTTTTTAATTGAATTTTTAACAGGATCTAAAGTAAGCATTTGAGTATAGAATTTTCACCTCGTCTATGGGCTTTCATTAAGGGTTTAAAAGTTTTTCACTCCTCTCTGGAAGCGCTTTTTTAAATTACGTAGCAGTAAAGATTTGCCTTAATATAAATGCCGTATATAGAGGAACAATGAAATTTATAATTTCTTTCCCGGCATCTATTTTGATAAAAGTTATTTTACCACCTGGATAAAAGAGCAGATAAACAATTAAGTTGATATCATTTTAAAGGTAATAGGCAGATGAATGGTTCCGAATCTACTGTGAGTATTTCCCGAATTTTAGTTTACATCAAATTTTCCTTTTAATTCTTTGTAAAGCCAGCCTCTCGCTTTCATCCAGTCTCGCTTTACAGTACTCTCTGAAATATTTAGGGCACCGGCAGTTTCTTCAATACTCATCTCTCCGAAAAAGCGCATTTCAACCACTTTGCTAAGCCGTTCGTTAAGTTGAGAAAGCTGGATTAAAGCTTCATCAATATCAATCAATTCCTTGGCTTTTTTTGTTTGAGCATTAAATAGTTCATCAATATATGTGAGGTCATTATCTTTGCCTCCTCTTTTCTGCGCATGCTTCTTGCGGGCATAGTCGATTAGAATTTGCCGCATACACTTCGATGCTATAGCCAGAAAATGATTTCGGTCATAAAAATCAATCTGTGTTTGATCTATCATTTTGAGGTAAGCTTCATGTACCAACTCCGTTCTGGAAAGAGTATGACTGCCCTGCCTGTTCATATGCATATTGGCAATATTTTTTAATTTGTCATAGATCAACGGGTAAAGCTGATCATAGATTCCATCCTGGCCTTTTTTAAGCTTGATTAAAAGCTGAGTTACTTCAGAAGAAGACTTCATATGCACTTCTATATTTTTTTTAAATGACCCACTTTTAATTGTACTCTCGTATACACAGTGGGGAATAATGTTCTCAGAACTATTTTTATTTTTATCCTGACATTATATTAAATCATATAAATAAAACCAATTCAGGTATAATTTTCGAAAATGATAAATCATTCATAGAGTTAACATCTCGTGCAACATTTTCAAACATGATGTCCTGGGGTTAAAACTACAGAGAGATTTCGGAGTACGAAAGCGGGTTGATTAATATCACCCGCTTTTTTTATGCTCACTGAATGCAGTTATTTCGTAATTTCAGGTATGGAGAAATCAATAAAAAATGTGAAACTGGGGCTGATTCAAACTCATTGTGGAGAAAATCCCAAAGATAATCTTTTTCGGCAGATGGGGTTAATAAGAGAAGCAGCAGATAAAGGAGCTCAGGTTATTTGCCTGCAAGAGCTGTTCAATACCACCTATTTTTGCATGGACCATAGTGAGAAAAATTTCGATTTGGCCGAACCGATTGACGGAGAATTAGCGGACAGCCTGAAGGGCCTGGCTTCCGAACTGGAAGTAGTTATTATTGCACCTTTTTTTGAAAAAAGAGCCAAAGGTATTTATCATAATTCGCTGATTGTCATAGATGCAGATGGCTCCTTGCTTGGAAGTTATAGAAAAATTCATATTCCAGATGATCCTGGTTTTTTTGAAAAATATTATTTTACGCCGGGAGATGAAGAAACCGGATTCAAAGTATTCGATACCCGGTTTGGGGAAATTGGAACGTTGATTTGCTGGGATCAATGGTATCCTGAAGCTGCGCGGATTACAGCTTTGAAAGGCGCGGATATATTGTTTTATCCTACGGCCATTGGAACTCTTCACTCTGAAGGGAGGAAAGAAAAAAGGGAATTTCAGGATGCCTGGGAAACTATACAGCGAAGTCATGCTATAGCTAACGGTTGTTTTGTAGCATCGGTAAATCGTGTTGGCAAAGAATCGGGCACCAAATTCTGGGGAGGATCTTTTGTGGCCGGACCATTTGGTCAAATTCTTGCCAAGGCAGGTAATAAAGAGGAGGTACTACTTGTAGATGTTGATTTGAATACCATCGAAAAACAAAGAAAAGCCTGGCCTTTTTTCCGTGACAGAAGAATTGATATGTACCGCTCTATTTTGAAAAGAACAGACATAGATTGAACAAGGGATTACATCTGTTGTCTAGCATCTAAATCTTACATCTCATGTCTAACTATCGAATGCCCGCCGAATGGGAAAAGCATTCTGCCACACAACTCCATTGGCCTTCAAACCGTGAAACCTGGCCGGGAGACCGACTTGAACGTGTGGAAGAAGTGTACAGTAATGTTATCGAGGAACTTCATTTCTATGAGCCCATCCATCTGTTTGTGGAAAACCTGGAAATTCGGAACAGGGTGATGCAGAAATTAGCGACACGTGCAGTTGATTTGGATCGCATCATTATACATCAACAAAAAATAAATGATGTGTGGGCACGGGATTGTGGCCCGGTTTTTGTACAAAAGGAGGATCATTATTTAATTACCGATTGGGACTACAATGCCTGGGGAGGAAAATATCCTCCATGGGAAGATGACAACAGATTACCGGCATATATTGCTCAAAAACATGATATTGGACGAATTCAGCCCGGAATGATCCTGGAAGGTGGATCGATAGATGTAAACGGAGCCGGTGCCTTGCTTACTACCGAATCTGTGCTGCTGAATCCGAACAGGAATCCTGATCTTTCAAAAGAGAAAATTGAGGAAAAGCTGGAAAATTATTTGGGAGCAGATCAGGTTATTTGGCTAAAAAATGGGCTGGCCGGAGATGATACCGATGGTCATATTGATGACATTACTCGATTCCTGAATGAAGATACGGTGTTAACTATGATCTGTGAAGACCCAGAGGATGTGAACTTCGCTGCCCTTGAGGAAAACCTTGAAATTCTGAAAACGGTGAGCTTAAAAGATGGCAGAAAACTTAATATTGAAACACTCCCGCTTCCACAAACAAAAATAGAGGGAACTACGGTGGATGGCTCTGAATATGTTCCCGCCAGTTATGCTAATTTTTATATTGCAAACGGGGTGGTGTTGGTTCCAATCTATGATAAAAAACACGACCGATTGGCATTGAGCCTGTTAAAAAAATACTTCCCAACAAGAGATGTCATAGGAATTAAATGCGGGGACCTGGTATGGGGACAAGGTTCTATTCATTGTATTACACAGCAGTGGTATGGAATATAGTATTACTACTTATATGCTGTTTTTGGATCAATTATAAAAATGATCCAAATAAATCTCATTTCTCGTAGATACACATGAAATACTGCCTGTCTATGTAGTGATATTGCAATAGATGTTTTTTAACTACAACTCAAGAATTAACTCAAATAAATAACTCAATAATAATATGTACAGATTGATACTAACACTATTACTTATAGCTGTTTTTGCTAGTACAACTGAGGCTCAACAATTAACTGTTGATCCAGAAATTAATAAATTGATTTCGTACCAGGTTGGATCTAGAATGGCGGAATCCGTTCCGTTGCAAAGCGATCTTCTCAAGGCACAGTTTGCGGAAAGAATGAGCCAGCGGAAAACGCAAAACATGAGAATGAAAGGAGCAGCAGACCATCCTGCACTTGATGCTAATTTCAAGCAATATACCCCACATAACACCGGTAGCAATGGATTAAGTGAACCTTTTGTTCGGTTTGTGGAAGAAGACTCCAAGGGAAATCTCTATTTCAGTACGTACGGGATTGATAAATGGAATGGATTTACGTGGGAGAATATGAACCCTAGGAATTCAGGCCTTCCAAATGCAAACATTCAGGATATGCTGGAAGATCGGAATGGGAATCTTTGGTTTGCTACTTTCACAGGTTTGGTTCGGATTGATGCCCAAACTAATAATATGCAGGTAATCCAGGTTGGAAGCGGCTTGCGATCAAATTTGGTTTACACTTTACATGAATCCAAGAACGGCAAAATTTTTGCTGGTCATAGATGGAATGAAACCTTTGGTGGTGGCGTGAGTGTTTTAAATGCTGGTGGATTTGTAGAAAAAACTTTTGCCGGAGAATTCGGCCTGCATGGTGATAGCATTGAAGATTTTGTTGAAAGCGATGGAAAGCTATATATAGCCACTGCCGCCGATCCAACTAATGGAGAATGGGGTGGAGTAAATGTATACAGCATTCAAGGTGATTCTATTGAAACTTTTTACCATAAAGACAATTCTGACCTTCCTTATAACGAGGTAAGCTCTCTTGAAATTGATGGAGATGGAAATATATGGGCTGGTTTTTTTACCAATCCCAGTATAGGCCATACTGAGGGCGGAGTAGCAATGTTTGACGGCACTGCCTGGACTCATTTTTCCAATGATAAAGGGAATGATGTAGGAGTATTGGTTACCGATTTACTCTTTGATAATGACGGCACCCTTTGGGTAGGTGCCACAGATGGAGCCTATTCTTCAAATGGGACCTCTTTCGCTAAAGTTACAGATGTTGATGATGATGGCTTCTTAATAGAGAATGTCGGATCAATTACCGAGCTAAATGATGGGCGTATTGCCTTCTCTAAATTTCAGGTAAATCAGCAGGCTGGCGGGGTTAGTATTTTAACTCCTGAGGATAATACCTGGGAACATATGAGCTCGCGTGATGGTGGAAATAACTCCCTGGTTAAATTTGGTGCCGATTACGACAGCAAAGGAAATCTCTGGAGTACCGGTTTCCAGGGAGTACAAAAATTTGATGGCGAGACATGGGAAACATGGACCGCAAAAGATGGTCTCGGAGATACATACGGTTGGGATCTGATTGTTGATAGCAATGATAATATATGGGTGAATACAGCCACTAACGGATTGACTCGTATAAATGCTGATGGAAGCCTGGATATAATTAACGAGCATGGAACATTTGTTGAAAGTAATTATGAGGCTTCCAATGGTGATTTGTGGTTTGGTGATTATTACAGCAATGCAGAAACGTTGGGATCTAATGGTTTGCTACAATATGATGGCACCAATTATACTGTATATGATTCAACTGATGGTTTGCCGGCAGGTACAAATGGAGCTATCTTAAGTATAGCTGAAGACCAGGAAGGACGAATTTTGGCTGCAACCAATGAAGGTCTTTTTCGATTGGAAGGTGGTACATTTAGCAAATGGGAATATGATGGCTATGCCGGATATGTTACCAAGCTTCACCTGGATTCCAATGATCGCCTCTGGATAAATGGAAGTGGTGGCATAACATCCATGTTTGATGGCTTCGTCTGGCAGCATTTTAATATATATGATGGAGTTGAAAGCTGGGTAGAAGACATCGAAGAAGATTTGAGTGGACGTGTATGGTTGTCTCAACCAAATGGAGCTGTTGTTTATGATAACGGTACTTTCCACAGGGTAAGCCCTAAGGATGGAGTTCCAATAGGAGGCCAGGTTTATGATCTTGCACCATCACCTGATGATGCTGGAAAAATGAGCTTTGGAACCTATGGCAGCGGACTCATAACTATGGACACTGAACTACCGGTAGTTGCATCTGAGATTACTGATAATCCTGATGATCAGGGTGGATGGATTCGGGTAAATGTGGATGGCTATTTATTGAGCCAAAACTACACCGGAAAAGCTGCCGATGCATGGAGAGTAGAAGTAAATGTAGATGGCAATTGGGAAGCTGCGGCTCCGGTTTCACCCGCATCATCGAAATCCATCAATGTTTCTGTTCCTGTGACAAAACCCACTGGTGATAGCCCTGATGAAACCAACAGTTATGAATTCAGGATTGTAGCACTTGACGAGGATACGGAAGTGATTGGAATTAGTGAAGCCGTTACCGGTTTTGCCGAAGACAATATTCCGCCGGCTCAGGTTCAGGCTGTAGTTGCAGATAAAGCGGATGGAAATATTTCTCTGAGTTGGGAAGCTGTTGAAGATAATGACGTGAATGGCTATGCCGTTTATGCATCTTCAGTAACTGACTTTGCTGAAACTGAACCATTAGGTTTTACTTCAAGCCTGAGTATTCAACTGGAGGAAGATGGTGATGAGGAACTGGTGGTTGTAGCACGAGACAATCACAATAATTATGGTTCTCCGTCAGAAGCGGTTTTCACCAGCAACGAACGAATTGCAGGTTTGCCTGATGATTTCGAACTGAAGCAAAACTACCCTAACCCGTTTAACCCAGTCACCAAGATCAGCTATGCACTGCCACAAAGCAGTCATACCAGGATTACGGTGTATAATTCGATTGGACAGCAGGTAGCAACTTTACTTAATGAAGTTAAATCGGCGGGCAATCACGAGGTGAATTTCAATGCCGAGCAGCTAAACAGCGGCATGTATATCTACCGGATTGAAGCAGGCAGCTTCTCTCAAACCCGAAAGATGATGCTGATAAAATAGTCTGCTATTTAAAAGCACTAAAAGTAAAGGCCGGTTCTTTTATTGAATCGGCCTTTTTTTATTTTATGAGAATCATTTTTTTCGACAGATCGACATCAATACCGGGAGCCAGCAATCTATAATAGTATACGCCGCTGCTGTATCCGTTGGCATTAAATGTTACAGCATAAAAATCAGCTTGCTGAAATTCGTCCACCAGTGTTTGGAGTCTTCGACCCAAATAATCATAAACATGAATTTCAATATGTGAGGCTTCGGACAATTCATAGTGTATTCTTGTAGAAGGATTAAATGGATTTGGATAATTCTGATGAAGTGTGATCTTGGAGGGAATTTCATTCGGCTCCGGTTCATTACTTACCGGCAGTTCTTTCAGCGTGGTAGTTTCTTTTGACTCTGTATTTACTTCCAGCAGTTCTTCTTTGGTGAGTACATATAAAATATTGGAATCCGGTTTTTTGTAAAGGCCGGTGATGGGGTATTCCACTATTATAAATTCCGTGATGAATTCACCGCTATTAGTGGATTCATATATCATATTCTCATTACCGAGATAAAACAAGCCATTGCCTTCCAGTATTTGACTCAGATATATTTTACTGGAATCCCCAAAAACTTCTTCCCAGTTATGCCCGCTATTCGTTGATTTCAGCAGTTGATAATAATTAGTTGTGTCCGGTCCTGTCTCATACGAGAAATATTCGTCGAGCGGGGAATATTTGAAATGGGTTGCTGCTATTAGAGATGAATCTTCTTCACCAAACAGAAAAACATCCATGGAACTCCATGTAAATTCATCATCCCGAAAAACCATAGTTTTACCCAAGTCATCCGACCAAAAAAGCGAGTCGTTTCGTTGGAAATAAAGTGCGTCTTTATGATGTTGATCTACACT
>JBBDNN010000092.1:0-60775 GCA_040877545.1 Balneolaceae bacterium | reverse complement strand
ATAGTTGAAACCTCGATCGTTTTCTGCCGATATTTCAACATTGACACAACACTAGAGGGCTTCACTTTGTACCCAAAAACTGTATCCAATTTCGGGAACAGTTTGTTTCCCGGCTTCTTCATAATGCCATTTTCAAAATCCTTAAACAAAAAAAGCCTGTTAAACGCTTGATTCAAGCAATCTAACAGGCTTTTTAATGGTGCTCACGAGAGGATTCGAACCTCCACAGCCGTTAGGCCACACGCCCCTCAAGCGTGCGTGTCTACCAGTTCCACCACGTGAGCTTATTGAAGGCATCAAAGATAGGATTAGATAAAGAAAAATGCATCACTCTAATTCATGAATCTTTGATTGGATAAAACTCTTCCAACCCCTGATTTTAAATACTTGTCTCTTTTTCTTGCCTCTGCCCGAATTTTACTTTTCTTCGAGTTGGCGGCGCGCATATTGATTATCCGGATCTATTTTTAAAGCCTGCTCATAATAAGTGCGGGCTTTATCTTCCTGTCCGCCTTTCTGAATCATATCACCCATTAAAATCCAGTTTTCAGCATCCTGAGGGTCTTGTTTTATCCGGGTAATTAGATATGGAATTGCTTCTTGTCCACGATCGGTCATTAGCATTATCAATACCTTATTTCGGTGGGCGGCAGAATTATCATCCAGTTCAATTGCTTTATCAAAATCCTTTTCGGCTTTTTTCAGCTCCTCTTTTTGAAGGAGGATGTGCCCGCGGAGGTTATAGTAGACAGCATTATCTTCAGCTAATTCAATGGCTTTTTCAACAGCACTAATGCTGATATCCCATTGATTTAGTTGCTGCATCACCAATGCTTCCAGGTAAAAAGCTTCAGGTGAATCTGGTTGTTCCTCCTGTAATTCTCTGGCAACATCCAGCGCATAATCAATTTCTTTTTCTTGTAGTAGTTCAAATCCCTTATTTAGTTTTTCTTCGAAATTCATGATCTATTTATCTTTTTCTGAAAGGTCTTCGTATTCTGCTTCTTCTATTTGATCGAAATTTTTACGTCCCGATTTATTATTGTTATTAAAAGGATTAAAATGGTTCTGACGCCTGCTCGGAGGTAAGAATAATCGGTTTATGAACCTGATCACAAAGTAAAATGCTACGATAAATAATATAAACTTAAGCATTGTTATGGTGCTATATGCAAGTGTGTATTAGTGTGAATCGGCTTTTCGAAAATCTGTTCTTCAATGTAAATCAGGTGTTCCTCATTGTTAACAAAATCTATTTCCGTGGCATTTAAAATTATGAGTGGTGAACGAGTGTAATGATGAAAAAAATGATTGTACGCATCATTTAGTTCCTGAATGTATTCGCGCGTAATATGCCGCTCGTAATGCCGGTCTCTCAGATTTATATTTTCCATCAATCGGTCGACTGATGATTGAATAAAAATGATCAGCCCCGGTTGTGCGGCAATTCCAGTCATTATATTGAAAACATTGTCGTAGAGGGCCATTTCATCCTGATCGAGATTTAGCCGGGCAAAAATACGATCTTTTTCAAATATGTAATCAGAGATAGTAAATTGATGAAACAGATCCTGGCTCATCATATTCTGTTGCTGCTTGAACCGGCTGGCTAAAAAAGCCAACTGTGTTTGAAAGGCATAACGTTCGCGATCTTCATAAAATTTTGGAAGGAATGGATTGTCTTCAAATTCCTCCAAAACCAGGCGGGCATCTCTGCGTTTTGCAAGCATTGTTGCCAGGGAAGTTTTTCCAGCACCAATTACTCCTTCAATAGCAATAAAATCAAATTGGTTTGGCATCAGCTACCAGTTCAATGTTGTTTTTGAAATTTTTATTTCCGGTGCCTGTTTTATCATGTCATTTATACCTTGAGCAGAAACCGGATCTTTCCAATTAGGAAAAATGTCTTTTAAAGGCAGCAGCACAAACAATCGCCGGCTGTATTCCTGATGGGGAATGATAAGGTTATCTGTTTCAATGACCAAGTCGTCCCAGGCAATAATGTCCAGGTCTATAATACGGGCAGTCCATTTCGGATAACGTGAAGGGCGGCCCTGCTTTTTTTCCTGTGATTTTAAAAGCCCGAATAGCTCTGCCGGTGACAAGCGGCTTTCGATAACAACTACAGCATTCAGGAAATTATGCTCCGAAGGCCCCACAGGTTCCGAGCTATAAACAGGAGAAGAGAGAATGTCGGTTTCGGAAATACCGGCTAAAAAGGATTTAGCTTTTTGAAGCTGTTTGTGAGGATTATTTAAATTTGAACCAAGAGCAATTACTACCTGGGCCATGACATGCTTGCTTCGGTGTATTTTGTTTTTTGATAAACCGGCGGATTTAACTTTCGAACCTTTACTTCAAATTCAACCACTTCTATATCCTGTTCAATTTTACTACCAATACGGAAGGCAAGATGTTCAATTAAATCTGCGGAATTACCCATCATTATTTCGCTCACCAGTTGATGAACTTTAGCATAGTTTATCGCCTCAGAAAGATTGTCGGATTTACCAGCCGCGGAAAGATCCACATGTAGAATAACATCTACTTCAAAATCATTACCATATTTCTTTTCGTGATCATCAACACCATGAAAAGCATGAAACTGCATCCCTTGTAGGCTAAGGGTATCCATGTTATAAGCTGGCTACTTCGATGCGCTGGTGAAGTTCTTCGAGCATGCGCTTATGTTTTGGGCTGGTTGTAATACGTTCTTCTACCGTTGAAATAGCATGAATTACAGTTGAATGATCCCGCCCTCCGAAGTGCAAACCGATAGTTTTTAAGCTGGATTTGGTAAATTTTTTGGAGAGATACATTGCTATTTGGCGGGCTTCAACAATTTCCTGTTTTCGGGTTTTTTCTCTCACCTTGTTTGTATCTATCCCGAAATATTCACACACAAAATTTTGTATAGACTCGATAGATATCTGGGTGTGAGATTCTTTCACCATATCTTTCAGCACGCGTTTGGCCATAGCCAAATCAACCTCGTCTATACTCTGAAGGGAAGCATGAGCCAATAATTTAATTACTGCACCTTCTAAATCTCTCACATTCGATTTGAAATTGTGGGCAATGAATTCAATAATCTGAGCATCAATCTCAATACCGTTGTCATTCGCCTTGCGTTCCAAAATGGCATAACGGGTTTCATATTCCGGCATCTTTAAGTCGGCGCTTAATCCCCAGCCAAACCGGGAGATGAGTCGCTCTTCAATATCAGGGACATCTTTTGGGGCTCGATCACTGCTTAAAATGATCTGCTTTCCATCTTGATGTAAGGCGTTAAAAATATGAAAGAATTCTTCCTGAGTTTTTTCTTTGCCGCTGAAGAATTGAATATCATCTACCATCAATACATCTATATTTCGGTAGAACATGGAGAACTCGCTGGCTCGGTTATTTCGGATAGCATGCACAAATTCGTTGGTAAAAGCTTCCGATGAAATATAAAGCACCGATTTCTCATCCCCGAACTTCTCCTTAATTTTGTTGCCTATACTTTGAACAAGGTGCGTTTTCCCCAAACCGGTTGGGCCATATACGAAAAATGGATTGAAAGAATTGCTTCCGGGGTTATCGGCAATGGCCATGGCTGCCGAACGAGCCAGGCGGTTACAGTCGCCTTCAATAAATCGATCGAATACATAATTGTTGTTCAGGTTTGAATCGATTTTTGTTTTTCTGATGCCGGGAATAACAAAGGGATTTTCAATTCTGTCGGGATAAGAATCAGGATAGCCGTTAGATTCTTGAGCTTTTACAGGTCCCATTGGCCTTTGAGGCATACGAACAGAGCGATTATTTTCAAACTGGTCCGACTTCTGCATAACAATAGAGTACTCAAGTTTACCCTCAGGTCCAAGAATTTTTGCAAGGGTAGAGCGCAACATCGCATAATAATGTTCTTCTAACCATTCGTACCAAAATTGACTGGGAACTTGTATAGTAAGTGTTCCCTCTTTTAAGGATACCGGTAATATAGGTTCGAACCAGGATTTGTACTTCTGGTAGCTAATATTGTCCTTAATAATATCGAGACACTTTTCCCATGCTGATTCAGCCGATAACACGTGCAATTTCCCAGTTCCCCCTAAGGTGAAAGCTTAATGTTGTAAGATCAATGTAGGTCAGTTATCCACAGATAAATTTGATAACTTCCTTTTTAACTGAGTATGAAAATGATGATTTCTCACACACTTGTCAAACGGAGGAGGAAGTGTTTTTGAAAAGTTATCCACATTCATAATAATGCCGTAACCTGTTGGCAGCCAAAAAGAAGAAAAATATAATAAATTTATAATGTTTGTCGCTTGACAGTACTTAACATTGCCGTAGCAATGAATTAACCTTAATTGACCATAGCTAAATTTAGGTGAAAAATTTTTTCCACAAGTTTTCCACATTTACATTCAGGGTCTGAAAACAGGCTCACCTTCATAGAGATGGATAATTTTTACTTTCTGAAAGCTATTAGAAAACGATCTTTATCACTGTAATCTTTTTTAATTGAAGTGCTCCATTGTCGTGCTGAAAAAAGAGACTCAACTTCCCCCGCATAATTCTCATGGACTTCAAGATAAACCCTTCCTTTTGGTGAAAGATGTTTTGCTGCAAAAGCTTCTAAGGATCCATACATCTTTTGAGTTGAAGAGCAGAAAAGAGCAAGTTCGGGTTCATATAATGCAACCTCTTTATCCAGGTTTTCTTTTTCTGAAGATAAAATATAGGGTGGGTTAGAAATAATGAGGTCAAATTTCATTTCCTCATGAAAAGCATGGGGAGCGAATAGATTATCTTTTACAATATTAATCTCCGTTTTATTTAGATCAGCATTTTGCCGGGCAATTACTAATGCCTCTTTTGAAATATCTGTGGCATGAACATCCCACTCTGGTTTCGCATATTTCAGGGCAACTGGAATACATCCTGATCCGGTTCCGATATCAAGTATTTTGAGAGTGGTTTCCTCTGCCTGGTTTTGAAGAATAAGCTCCACCAGTTGTTCTGTTTCTTGCCGGGGAATAAGAACTCCCGGTTGCACTTTTATTTTCACGCGATGGAAATCAGTCTCGCCTGTTATATATTGAAGCGGCTCATGATTAGCCCTTCTTTTTACTAAAGGGTTTAAAGCATTTAATTCTTCCTGGGAAAGCGGCCGGTCGTATGCCAAGTATAGGTCAAGCCTTTTTACAGAAAGTACATGAGCTAATAGCCATTCTATACTTAAACGGGGGGATTTAACTTTCCTTTCTTCGAAAAAATCTGTAGCCCACTCCAACATGCTGAGTACCGTCCATAAGGAGGGCGGTTGGGGCATAAGGTTAGTTGTTTTCCTCGGCTTCTTTTGGGGGCTGTTCTTCCTGAAGTGTAAGCCCGTGCCGTTTGGTGAAATCCAGGATAAAATCTATAATTGTAGACTCTACATTCCTTTCCTCAGAAAGAGAACTGCCTCTAAAACCCATACGCCCGCCTGTTTTCTTTAACACTATTTTATTGTGTTTTACAGTACTTTCCACAATACATGTTAAAGTTACGCTTGAATTTATTTGTTTTTCATATTCTTCATATACAGCTACAAAAATTATTTCGGAGCTTTCTTCCGGAGAATATTCATACAAAAATTTAGGAGCATGTTCTTTGAACAGAGTGGACGACATCCTGCGAAGTGTTGCAGTTGGGCCAAATACAAAATAAGTTGAATGTGAATTCATGCTTTGTAGCTTGAATTGATTAATTTTAGTGGAATTTTATGTATAAAAAATTTGTGGTGAAAATAACATGTTATTTATATAACACAATAAGAAATTGTATAAATTTTCGTTTTACTTCCAGAAATACTAATCATTGGCTTAAATAAAGACTTTTTAATGAAAAAATTAGTTCCTTTTACCTTTTTAGTATTTTCTATTTGCTTCAGCCCTGCTATTTATGCTCAGTTTGGGGAACCTGAATTGGTAGAAAATGAACCACCCCTTTCTCTATTTGAAGAAGGTTATAGAGCAGGATTTGGTTTTAATATTGCGCTCAATGATTTTGGTTTTGGTGCGGGAGGGGAGTTCAGGCTTGGCTTATCACCCTATACCGAAGCTGTAATAAATCTAAAAGTAGCAGGCCTTAAAGATCCTACCGAACAAACTTTTGTGGACTATTTTGGAGGCCGAATTATTCCCGAGAAATATAAAAGAGTGGTTTCTTTCCCGCTTTATATTGGTTTGAAGAAAAGATTTTTTGCAGCATCCATAAGTGACAACTTTCGGCTTTTTAGCTCATTAAGTGCCGGCCCTGTTTTCGCCTTATCCTATGCTTACTTTGATGATACCAATGAAAACGGGTTTAGAGAAAATGATGCCCAGGTATATGGCAGGAATGAACGAGTGTATGATATATTTTTAGGATGGGATGAGACTGATACACATTGGGGTGTGGGCGGGCAGTTGATTGTTGGAGTAGATTTTGGGGAGAATTTCGCCAACCTTTCCTCCGTTCAGTTTGGTTATACGATGAACTATTTTGCAGACGGTATTCAAATTTTGGAACCCTGCCAACCTGATTTGGAAAGGCTGGGCTCCGCTCCCAGAAATCCATGTAGTTCAGGAGCGAATTCAGTTTCTGTTTTTCTAAATGATGGCAGTACTATAGAGGCTCCTTTAGAAAGTGCTAATGATCCGCGCAAATATTTTGGCTCAGCCCAAATCAGTTTTACTTTCGGCTGGATGTGGTAATCGTAAGTGGAATTGATGGCCTGCCAGAGGCTTACATTTTTGCAGCCACTGATTTCTCTCAGCCCATACTTATTTTTGAAAACCACTCTGCAGGTTCAGAGAGATTTTCAATGACTAAATCTGGTTGTTGAGCTTCCAATTCCTCCCGCAAAAATTTTCCTGTTGTTACAGCAATACATTTCATCCCGGCACTTTTGGCACAAATTACATCCCGGGGAGTATCTCCTATAACAACAAACTTAGACGGGTCGGGATCGAAGCCCAATCTTTCTTTTATTTGCGTTATAGCCAGTAAAGGCAGTTGATTCCTGTCGCGATCAAACTCACCAAAGGCCCCAAAAGCAAAATCGTGATGTATATTCGCAGCTTTTAATTTTAAGCTTGCCGCGGGAGGATAATTGCCGGTTAATAATCCCCGGATAAAATCACTGCCCGAAAAGTATTCAATGGCCTCATCAACAAAATCATGCCGCTTTACAAGGTTGTTGGTCAGACGTTCTTCCAGTTTTTGTAGGTATGTAGATTTAAACTGCTGATACAACGCATTGTCAAAATCATGATTCACTAAAAAGGAAGTGAAAATATCATGATCAGTCCGCCCGGAAAACGGATCCTTTTCCATATCCGGGTAATTAATATCCAATTCATCCAGCAGTTCTCGCAGAAATAAGCGATTAAAATTTCGGTCAACAGTAAGCAGGGTTCCATCTATATCAAAAAGAATTACCCATGGATGGTGATTACTCAAAATGATTTTTTTTATTTTTAAATTTATAATCCTGAAAATACATAATCTTCACGTAAAAATGCTTTAAGTACATGTTAAATCGTGGTACCTTTGCAGGAGTAATAATTGAAAATTTATGGAGAAAAAGGATGAGTTTAATTGCAGACGTTCATGCAAGGCAGATAATCGATTCACGTGGAAACCCTACAGTAGAAGTGGATGTAATATTGGAAAGCGGGGTTTTGGGCCGTGCTGCTGTTCCGTCGGGAGCCTCCACCGGCGAACATGAAGCTGTTGAACTCAGAGATGGAGATACCAGCTACTTTTTGGGAAAAGGTGTTCAGAAAGCAGTAGAGAATGTGAATACTATCATTGCCAATGAATTTCGTGGATTACCGGTTTTTAACCAGGTAGACCTGGATGGTCTGCTACTGGAACTTGATGGAACTCCGAACAAAGGAAAGTTGGGAGCAAATGCAATTTTAGGAGTATCTCTGGCTTCTGCGAAAGCTGCTGCGGCTGAATTAGGAATGCCGCTATGGAGATATATAGGTGGCGTAAATTCCAAAGTGATTCCGCTTCCCATGATGAATATTATTAACGGCGGCTCGCATGCCGACAATAGCGTAGACCTCCAGGAATTTATGGTTATGCCGGCGGGGGCTGAATCTTTTTCACATGCTTTACAAATGGGAGCCGAGATTTTTCATAATCTGAAAAAGGTGCTTTCTTCCAAAGGATATAGTACGGCTGTAGGGGATGAAGGTGGATTTGCCCCAAACCTGAAGTCGAATGAAGAAGCCGTTGAGGTAATTCTTACCGCTATTGAAAAGGCCGGTTACTCTCCGGAAAGTGATATTCTTATTGCCCTTGATCCTGCTGCATCCGAATTCTATAATAAAGATTCTGGATTGTACGAGTTTAAGTGGAGCGACGGCTCTAAAAAGGATACCGATGCTATGGTTGAATTTTGGAGCAACTGGGTCGAAAAATATCCGATCATTTCTATTGAAGATGGTTTAGCGGAAGATGACTGGGATGCCTGGAAAAAACTTACAGATGCTATCGGAGATAAAGTTCAGCTTGTGGGGGATGACCTTTTTGTTACCAATACCGAACGTCTGGCCACAGGAATTGAACGTGGCATTGCTAACTCAATCCTGATTAAGGTCAACCAGATCGGTACACTTACTGAAACATTGGATGCTATCCAAATGGCGCATAAGAATAATTATACAGCGGTTATCTCACACCGCTCCGGCGAAACAGAAGATGTTACCATAGCCGATCTTGCCGTTGCAACAAATGCCGGACAAATTAAAACCGGTTCAATGAGCCGTACCGATCGTATCGCAAAATATAATCAGCTTCTTCGTATTGAGGAAGAGTTAGGTGATTCTGCAATATTCCTCGGCCATGATGTATTTGGTTTAAAGGCTTAAAACAGAAGAAGAATATTTTTTAAAATTTTTTGTAAGGAATTGTGTTGAGATCGCTCTTACAAACATAGTAGCTTTTGAAAGTCGCTCTTTTTTTAAAAGGGCGGCTTTTTTTTGATCACAAATTATCCATGATGCATAAATTTTACAGGTTTCTGGTATTAGGTTTTACCTTGGATTAAAAATGCGAATCTCTGCCTTTATATGTACTATTGAAGCATGCGAAATAACCATCTTGAACTGCTGAATTTCAGAAATCATCTGAATACAAAAATTGATTTTGCGCCGCACCTTAACGTCATAAGCGGCCCAAACGGTGCCGGTAAAACCAGCCTTATTGATGCCGTTCACTTCTTATGTATGTCCCGAAGTTTTGTCTCCAACACCGATACCTATGTGGTGCACACAGATGAAAGTTATTTTATGATAAAAGGAAAGTTTGAAGGAAAAATCCGCTCAGACTTCGAAGTTTCTTGCTCTTATTCGCGTGGTGATGGTAAAAAAATCTTTGTGAATGATTCTCCCCTTGAGCGTCTGTCAGATTTAATTGGTATGGTTCCTGTTGTTGTATTGGCTCCTGACGACAAAAAGCTAACACTGGAAGGGCCGGTAGAAAGGCGTTCTTTTATAGACGGTTTCATCAGCCAGATTTCACCGGCTTATCTCCGGGATTTGATTGAATACCGGCGTGTGCGAAAACAGCGGAATAAGCTGCTTCAAGAATATCGAGGCCCTGTGTCGGTTTTAGAAGCTTATCTTGAGCCATGGAATGTGCAGTTGGTGGAAGCAGGTTCGCGCATTATTGCCAAACGGTTTGAAGTTCTTGAAAACTTTAAAGCATATCTGGAGAAAGATTATGCTATGATATCCGGAATGGATTTAACCACAAATCTGAAATACCAGACATTTTGCGAACCTTCGCCTGACCCAAAGCAAATAGAGGAGCAGTATTACATTCAGCTCGAAAAGGTTCAGCAAAAAGAGATAGAGCGAGAACAAACCACGGTTGGCCCGCACAGAGATGAGATTATTTTTTACCTCGATGATTTTGAGCTTCGCCGTTTTGGCTCTCAGGGGCAGCACCGGCTTTTTGCCCTTTCTCTGAAATTAGCCCAATTACACTACTACTCCGACGAACTTGACGACTTGCCAATCCTGATGCTGGACGATGTATTTGGAGATCTGGATCTAAAAAAAATAGGAATATTACTGGAAGCTTTACAGCAGCATAAAGGGCAAATATTTATAACTTCTGCCAACCCGGTTCCTTTTGAAGATTATATTACCTTTGACGGAACAAACAACCGTTTTTATACAGTACAACATGGAGAAGTGGAGGAAATAGAAAAATGAGATTTGATCTGCCCAAAAGTATTGGTTCCGTATTAGACGATTACCTGGAAAAATTTCCTCAAAAAAGAAAACTGAAACAAGGAATGATCCTGGCGGCGTTTAAAGAGGTAGTTGGGCCACGAATTGCATCCGAAGCAGAAAACCTTCACTTTGAGGGAAATAAGCTGGTGATGAAAGTAAAGCATCCATCCTGGCGCTATGAAATTCATGCCAACCGGTTTAGCATTGCCAAAAAATTGAACGCAAAAGTAAAGGGTAAAATAGTAGGTGAGATAATTGTTCGCAGTTAGTTGAATAATCTGAATCCTGCATCTATATTTATGTATGGCTGAAATTTCTGATAACAAATACATCAAGGGCATAAAAAATTTTTTTAAACCTGGTACTAAACCAGGGGCAGATGAAACCCAAAAGACTTTTGCACGCCGCGAAAATCTGGTAGTTTTTATTGCTTCCTTTATCCTGGCTATTTCGCTTTGGCTTATTGTAAACCTGAATGGGAGCTTCAGCATTGATATGAATATTCCGGTGGAGCCTACTAATATCCCTGAGAATATGTCGCTTACCGAAAGTTTTCCCGAATTCGTACAGGTTGGAATATCAGGGGATGGGTGGCAGCTATTCAGCTTGTACAACGACCCGCCATCAATAACCATTAGTGTGGATGAAGGTGATATAAATCTTTTTGAGCAAGTTCGCCAACGGCTCAGTTACCTGCAGGGTATAGATATATCGAAAGTCCAGCCGCTTCTGCTCTCAGTTGATTTAGAGCCCAAGATATCCAAAAAAGTACCTGTGAAAATAAATACAGACTTCAGTTTTCAAAACAGGCACGGGTTAATAGGCAAGCCTAACGTAATACCCGACAGTATCACTGTAACAGGTGCGGAGTCTCTAGTAGAAGATGTTAATGTTTGGGAGATAGAGGATACGCTCAGGTTAAGTGGCATAAGAGATAATATCACCGAAACTATTCCGCTACAAAAGGACCGGCCATTGGTTGAATTATCTATGGAGGAAGTGATTTTCACTGCAGAGGTTTCGGAGTTTACTGAGGGTGAAACTACTGTTTATATCCGCACACGGGATCTGCCCAGGGGGCAAAATATTAATTACAATCCTTCGGCAGTTACTATAAAATATGATGTGCCTCTTAAACAATATTCGGAAGTAAATAACATGCAGCCTTTTGAGGTGTATGTACCTTATTCCAAAATAATAGAAGATTCTACCGGTTTTGTAACTCCGGATATTGAACAAACAGCAGAGGAGTATGAATTAAGGCTCCGTAGCTTCCGGCCAAAAGTAGTGGCTTATTTTAGTGTATTGGAACAGTAGGAAGAAAAAAAGAAAGAGTGAATCTGTCTTTTCAATTTCAGAATAAATAGCCAAACAACAATATTCTCTTGTCTTTTCCTGATTTACTTTTCTGCTTTAGCCAGGTTGTTTTCAAAAGGGGCAATCACACCTTCAATATTTTTTGTTTCCTTAAAATAGCTAAGCACTTTTAGCAGAACTTCATCCACAAGCACATCAGGACAGGAAGCACCGGAAGTGAGGGCAATTTTTAGAGGCTGTTTATTTTTAGGAAGCCAGTTTTGAGTATCCAGCACTTCTTTTTCCCATTGGTTGAAATGCTTGATTGTGGAATCAGAAAGTAATTCTGCTGCATCTCTTACATGATAGGTGGGGAATTTTTGTTCGAGTATTTCAACCAGGTGCATGGTGTTGGATGAATTGTAACCACCCACAACCAAAGCGATATCTGCATCTTTTTCGGCCAGTGTAAGGGTGGCTGACTGATTTTCGTTGGTAGCGTAGCATAAAGTATCTGAAGTGTCTGCAAAATGATCCAGGATATCAGCATCACCAAACCGCTTGATGGTTGCTTCTTTTAAAATTCCCATCACTTCCTGTGTCTCGGTAGCCAGCATCGTGGTTTGATTAATCACCCCAAAACGCTCCATATGTTTTAACGGGTTGAAGTTCGGAGTAGACTTATGGCCGAAATGCTTTTGAAAATCAGAAAGAGGCCGTTCTTCAGTAAGAATTTCAGCAAGAATATGAGCTTCATTGGCATTTAAAACTACCACTACTTCGGAATGATCAGCACTTTGTGAAAAAGTAGCGCGGGTTTCTTCGTGTTCATGTTTTCCATGTACCACCAGGCTGTAGTTCTTTTTGCCAAGTTGTTTTCCCCGTTTCCAAACTTTTTCTACAAATGGGCAGGTGGTATTATACTGATAAGGATCGATTCCAACCTGCTGAAGCTGTTTCTGAATATCAACTGTGGTGCCAAAAGCAGGCACAATCACGATATCCTCTGAATTAAGAGATGAAATAGAGATGCGTTCGGTACCATCTGTATCGAAAAGAAATTTGACTCCTTTCTTGAGCAAATCCTCATTTACAGTGGGATTGTGAATCATCTCGCTTAGCAGGTAAATATTTTTATCCGGATTTTCTTCAACTGTGCGGTATGCGATATCAATTGCATTTTCTACCCCATAGCAAAATCCAAAAAAGCGGGGAATAAAAAACTGTACCGGTCCAAAATCCAAAAGCGCAGGCTCCAGGTCTTTTTTCATGGGATCTGTGATCTTTGTAGCCTCTTTCACCTTTTGGATGATGGGAGATTTGTAAATTTCGGGAATTTCGAACTTCTTACGTGCCAATTGGCTGAATCAGTTTTTATTGAAAATTCATAGGAATATTTCTCACAATAGAGGGAGATAAATTCCTGCTAAAAATACGAAATTTTGACTAAGGAAAAGAGGGAAGGAGAGATTTTCGAAGAACGGTTTCAGGTATCTGAATCCAGAACATAGAAATCAGAATCCTGAATCCTGTGTTCTGCAATTTAAAATGCGCCTGCAGGACCGGGAAATACAACCGGGCTTTCGAAACCATTTTCTGAAATGCTGGCAACACCAAAGTAGTAATTATCAATTACCACATTTTCGAGAGTGTATTCGGTAACATCTCCCACAAAAATACTATTCTCCCATTGATTGGAATCTGTTAGCCGCCAGTAAATTTTATATCCGGCAAGCTGTGGGTTTTCGTCAGCATTCAGCGCCTCCCACTCGAGTTTTGTACTGGGCTGCACAGCGCCGGAAATCTTAACACCATCCGGTGGACTTGGTGCCCAGGACATAGCCGCCATTACTACTGAATTCAACCCGGTTAATTTTGCAGCATAATCAAAATCTACCCCTTCCAATACATCCCCATATTCCACACCATCTTCCGTTCGCAGGTCCTGATGCTGGCGATTGTAATGCTCATTTGTTTCCATGATGCGTACGCCGGGATATCCAGCTTCATTAAAGGGGCGATGATGGCCACCGCGCCCAAAACGATCCAGGCGGTAGATCATCATAACGTCCAGGTTTTTGATGTACATGTCGGCCATTTTATCTACATAACGTGCGAGATTTCGTGAGGGAGAATCCACTTCGCCTCCTGTATAGCGGCGGATCATTGCCTCGCGTTCAGTTTCTACAAACCGGGTTCCTTCTGAAAACACACGGGCGGTAGTGTTATTTATCACTCCATTGATGCCTTCAATATTTCCGATCATATCATTATTCAGCACACCTTTTATTTTCCATCCCTGCTCTTTGGCATAATCGGCAAGAATTTTTCCGCCAAAAAGTCCCTGTTCTTCACCCGAGAGTTGAGCATACATGATGGAACCTTCAAATTCATATTGAGAAAGAACACGGGCAGCTTCCAAAACTCCGGCCACACCAGAGGCGTTATCGTTTGCACCGGGAGATTCAGAAGTGCCATCTAATGCATCCGAAACCCGAGAGTCAATATCGCCGCTCATAATTATGAAACGGTCGGGATCGGCTGTACCGCGTTGGATGGCAATTACATTTACCACATTTGTCGGCTCTGGAATTCTGTTTTCACCTTCTACAACATCACTTACATAAAAGACTTCCAGGCAGCCGCCGCAATCCTCAGATATTTTTTCAAATTCAGCTTTTATCCATCGCCGCGCAGCACCAATTCCCCGGGATTCGGAGGCTGTGTCAGATAAGGTATGACGGGTGCCAAAATTCACCAATTCCGTGATGTCGGTTTCAATTCTATCGGGTGATGGTGCCTCTCCAATAACCCGCAATTCTTCGGGTATGATAGATTGAGCAAGTACCAATCCCCCAAAAAGAAAAATAAAAAGAACAGTAGCTATGGTTTTTTGCAGCAGTTTCATGAAATTAGTTTTTGTTGAGATTATCGTGTGGACGTTTTAAGTTGTCCGGTGTTTTTTCATCCTGTTCAATATGTTTCTGAAGGTTTTCCCAAAAAACATCCTGAGCTTTTAAACCAGCCCGGTGGCCTAAATAAGCACCCAACCCGCAGCCAATTATTATGGTGATCATAAAAGTAATATTTGATTTACCAAGCCCGGCATCATATATATTTACCCAAATTAGCGGAGGGAGAGCAATTAATACGCTAAAAATATAGGGTGAGACACTGGGGCCGTGCAGTCGGCGCATAAACCTGCGGCTGCTCACGAAAACAAGATTCATATACACCAAACCGTAACCTAATAAAAAGAGAATTCCTGCCCAGGAAGGAACAGCTGTTTGAACAAGCAGTTCGGAGGTTAACAGAATAAAAGCGGCGGAAATTACCACAACACCAGAGGCGAAGAAAATAAAACGGGGCAGATTATCCAAGGGATTTCAATATTTTAAGAATTTTCTTGGATGATAACAGATTAGCGGCTGAAAGTGCAATAAAAGTGGTAAATAGAAACGGATCAGTAATCAGAAAAGCTACTTCGAACCGAGCCATGTTTCAGGGTTCAGGTTTTCATTGCCTTTGCGAATCAGGAAGAAGATTACTTCGCCCAACTCTGATTGGCTGGTGCCGGATAAGCCAATAGCTTCATTTGCTTTTAAAACGGAACCTACTTCCACATCCACTTTACTCAGGTTTCCATAGGCAGTATAGTAGGAGCCGTGCTTCACAAAAACCACATCTCCGTAGCCGGGTAATGGCCTGATTCTGAATACGTAGCCATCGGCTACTGAACGCACTTTTGTGCCAGGATCAGCCACAATATCAATTCCGGGATGTTCTGTAATGGTACCGTAGAGCGGGTTACGAATGCGGCCAAACTTCTTGGATACAGTTTTGCTGTTCACCGGCCAGGGCAGTTGGCCTTTTGCCTCGGCAAAGGCATTTTCGTAGGTAAGTAAAACCTCTTCACTTACAAAATTTTCACGAACAATGGGTGTAGAATACTTCTCCATTTCGTCAGCCCGGCGGGTGGCATCCGCAATATTTCGGGCTTCTTCTAATTTTTGCAGCCGCTCATTTTCAGCTTCAATCATTTGGTCTTCTTCAGAGATAAGGCTGCTAATGGTGCTTTCCAGGTTATCTAATTCCTGCCGGCTTTTGCGGATTTCAGCAAGCCATGTACTCCTTTCTTCCTTTATGCGTTCAACCGTATGCTCCTGTTGCTGCCTTTGACTGCCCAGCTCCTCTTTTTCATCCCGTATTTCATCAAGCACCAACTGGTTTTTCAAATGCATATTATTGAGGTCTTTTTTTACTTCATCAAGTTCGCGTGTATGTTTCCTAATTTGATCTGCCTGCTTTGCTTTTTGCTCCTCGAATTTTTGCAGGTAATGAGACCGCACCAGCATCTGGTTGATAGAATTTGAAGTTACAAGCAGTTCAAGGTTACTGGTCCTTCCATTTTTATAAGCATATAAAATGATCTTCTTATAATTTTCGATCAGTTCCTTTAATTCAAGCTCCCGTAACTTTATTTCCTGTTCTGTAAGCTGAATTTCCGCCTCAATCTGTGTTTGCTCATCTTGCAGATTTTTGATTTTATCATCCTGAAGGGCTATTAGATTATTAAGAGACTGGTACTGTTCGAAGGATTTATCAAAACGTGCTTCGGCCTGACTTACCCTTTCCTGATAATTTTTGATCCGCGCTTCAAGCACATTTATCTCTGCGCGTGTGTTGCTTTGTTCTTTCAGGATTTCTGCGCGTTTTTCCTCATAGGTTTGCCCATAACCCGGAAAGGCGCAAAAGCCGGATAGGAATACCAGCGAAATAAATTTTAAATAGTAACTTTTTCTCATAACCGTTCGATGATAATATCGTTGGGAACATCAATGTGTAAATGTAATCCGGCAGGATTAATTTCCAAAGAGCGGATTAAAAAGGCCACTTTGGAATCTCCGTTTGCACTAAAAATGGTGATTTTTCGGGGCAATGTATAACCTTCAATCTCCCCATAGCCTTCATATACTATTCGGGAATAGGGAGCAACGCCACGTACAGTTTGTTCCACCTGCCAAATTAAATTATCAGCCTTGTTAATAAGAATCTCGGCGCCATTGGATAAACGAAGCTGAAGATAATTATTGTCTTCCAAAACCTGTTCCACATCGCCGGTATCTACCTTAAAATTTAGAAGATCTAAAATGTTAACCGAAGCAAGCTCATTCAGGCTGGTCATTCGTCCATCATAAATGGAAATTTTTTGAGCCATTTTATCCACTTTGCTGTAGATCAAAATGGAATCCTGGTCCACCAGCATTTGTCCGCCCTCTATGCCAATTCTGTTTTTGATAGTAAGCATGCTTAATTCTTCATTTGCCTCAAAATCTATGGTAACCCGCTCGCTATTTCCCGGCTCACTAACCAATGCGCGGCCTTTCCCGGCAATTGTTTGAAGTTCATCTTCATAGTTCGGCAGAGCAGAAACCAGCTCATCTGCCGAAGTATTGCTGGGGCTGAAATCACCGGTGCTTATTGTTCTTGAAGTGCTACAGGCAGTAATTCCCATGCTTATTACAATCAGGGATAAAAGAGGAAGGCGAAAATTCAAATTATTGGATTTTATTTTCAAGATGAGTTCTTGTGCTGTCTTTTTCAAGAGCTAGCTCCCACCACTTATAGGCTTCATTCATATCATTGAGTTGTTCATAAATATCACCCATATGCTCCAGAATTTCGGCACTTGCAGCGCCTGTATCTATGGCTGCTTTTATGAAGCGTTTTGCACGTTCAAAATCACCCAATTTAAAATACACCCAGCCAACCGTATCCAGGTAAGAAGAATTTTCGGGGGCAATTTCTATAGCCTTTAATGCAAGTTCTTCGGCACGCTCCAGATTTTCCTCCCGCACAGAAAGGTTATATGCATAATTATTCATTGCATTATCATTCTCGGGATGATAACGAAGGGCGGTTTCGTAAGCCTGATCAGAGGCTTCATAGTTTTCAAGATTAGCACGAACATCCCCCAAGGTTCCATAAATGGTAGATTTGAAAGGGCGACGAGCAGGAGCACGTGTAGCTTTTTCAAGCCATCTTTCAGCTTCAATGTGTTCACTTTTCAGCATATAGGCAGATCCTATAAAAAATTGTATAAAAGCATCATCAGGAACTTTTTGATCTGCAACTTGTCCCACTTCAACGGCTTCATTCAATTGATTTTGGCTAAGTAAAAGCTGAAGCCTTTGCCGCCATGCAATATCATCTTCAGGTAATAACTCGTTTGCTTTTTTAAGCATCTCAAGAGCTTTTTCACTGTCTCCTGTTTGGGCCAAAAATTGTCCGGAAAGGGTAAAAGCCGGCGCATACTCCGGCTCACTTTCGGCAAAAGCATCCATAACTCGTTTGGTTTGAACATTCAGATGGATATTTTCCGGATTTTCTTGTGTACGGGAATACAAAAACTGGGAGATATTTAATTTCTGTTCCGGCTCCACAAGGGGGTCGGAAACAAAATTGGCGAGTAGAGTTCCGGCGCTATCCCACTTTTCTGCATCAAGATAAATAGCTGCTAAATTTATAAGTGATTGCGGATCTCGTGAATTTCGTTCTAAAGCTTCATTAAGTACATTTTTTGCCTGGTCATCTTTGCCAGTTCGGGCATAATATTCTCCCAGCATATTTAAAGCCTTTAAATTATCAGGTTCTATTTCCCGGATATTTTCCAGCTGTACCACCGCTGAATCACGCTGTCTAAGAGCCTCAAAGTTCTGGAATTTTGCGAGATACACAACAGCATCCGGGCCTGTTAATGCTAAAATGTCATTCAGAACCTGATTTGCTTTTACAAACTCACCGTAATCTTTATAAGTGTCAGCAAGCATATATCGTGCATCAAAATCATTGGGGTGATATTTTATCAATGTTTGAAGTTCTGCAAGTGTAGCTTCATTTTTACCGGCGCTTCGATAGATTTGTGCCAGTTTTAGCCGGTACCATTTATGATCTGCATTATCGGCGATGGCTTTTTTCCCGTAACGGGCAGCTTCCGGTAAATTGTTAAGGCTTAAAAAAAGATCAGCAAGAGCGTAACTCACTCCAGCGGCTTCATCAAGATCTTCGTGAGCCCTTAGTAAAAGTTCCCTCGCAGTTTCCAGTTCATTATTAGCAAAAGCTTCCATTCCCTGAATGAATGCGGATTTTCCCGAAAGCTCTTCGTTATTTTGAACCTGAGCAAATACTGAGCCTGTCATCATTAGAAAAATGATGAACAAATATGTAAAACGATTTTTTTTCATGGTAATAACCTAACGCCAAGTATAACGGTAAAGTGTGTTTTATGCTTGGATAGAATGGAGTTTTTAGATCCCTGTTATCCGGTTAAAAGAAAAAGGCAAAGGAAAACGAGGCCGAAATTAACTCCTTCGGATTCTGAGTTAAGCTTATTACACCGACCAAACATGAGTCAGGAAATATTTTTTAAAAAAGTTCTTGTTTTAAAAATTCAGTTTTCTTTTCTTAAACCCATGCAAAACGAATGCAGAAATAGGATCAATTTTTCTCCCACCCGGCGGATTCCGCGACGGCGGTAAATATATTTTAGCTGTTTAGTTAAACAGCGCTTATCTCATTTTACCGTTCAATCCTAATTTCAATTCCTCATAGCAGGAATACACTCACTCACTTTTTTCACAATGTCCGTTTCAATCAATATTGCTTCCTCAGAGCATGTAATTTATGCCGAAGATATATGTGTTCTCATTGAAAAAGCTGCCCATCAGCGTGGCACCGGTATAGCCAAACGCGATCCGGAATATATCAAAATGAAAATCAGGAATGGGAATGCTGTAATTGCAATCGATAAAAAGCAGGTTGCAGGTTTTTGTTATATAGAAATCTGGGAGGATAAAAAATATGTGGTTAATTCCGGGTTAATTGTTCATCCGGATTACCGCGGACAGGGACTGGCAAAAAAAATTAAATCTAAAGCTTTTGAACTATCCAGGGAAAAATACCCGGCATCAAAGCTATTTGGTATCACTACCAGTCTGCCGGTGATGAAAATAAATTCCGGCCTTGGCTATAAACCGGTTACATTTTCGGAGCTAACGCAGGATGAAACTTTTTGGAAGGGATGTCAAAGCTGTCCGAATTATGATATTCTCACCCGTAATAAACGTAAAAATTGTTTGTGTACGGGGATGCTGTTTGATCCAAAAAATCCCAATACTAATACAAAACAGGAGAGAGAGAAAAACATTGCGAAGTATTACCGCTGGGTGAAATTAAAAACCGCAGCCTTCCTGAAATTTCTAAATCCTACAAACTTATTTCTATGAAAAAGAAAAAAGTATTACTTGCCTTCAGCGGCGGACTCGATACTAGTTATTGTGCCATCTATCTTACAAAAGAGAAAGAATATGAGGTGCATACCGCCGCCGTTAATACCGGTGGATTTGATGAAACCGAACAGGAAAAACTGGCAGAAAAAGCAAAAGCACTGGGAATAAAAAACCATCTTTGCCTGGATGTAGAAGAAGAATTCTACCAAAAAGGAATAAAATACCTGGTATTCGGAAATGTACTAAAAAATCATACCTATCCGCTTTCGGTAAGTGCAGAGCGGGTTTTTCAGGCCGTGGCGATTGCAAAATATGCCAAAGAAATTGGAGCCGATGCCATTGCCCACGGAAGCACAGGTGCGGGAAACGATCAGGTTCGTTTCGATTTGGTGTTTAATGTGATGGCGCCTGAATTGGAAATCATCACTCCAATCCGGGATCAGCAGCTGAGCCGGGAAGAAGAGGTGGAATACCTGAAATATCATGGAATTCATCAGGAATGGGAGAAAGCAAAATATTCCATCAATAAAGGACTATGGGGGACTTCGGTTGGAGGTGCAGAAACACTGACTTCTAATAAACCGCTGCCCGAAGAAGCCTGGCCGACTCCTGTGGGAAATAAAGATTCGTTATTGGTTGAGTTGGATTTTGAGAATGGTGAGTTTATTGGAATTGATGGACAGAAATTCAAACCGGTTCAGGCTATCAGGAAATTACAATCAATGGCCGAACCGTATGGGATTGGGCGAGATGTACATGTTGGAGATACCATTATTGGCATAAAAGGCCGTGTGGGGTTTGAAGCGCCCGCACCTCTTATCATTATCAAATCGCACCAGTTACTGGAAAAGCATGTACTCGGTAAATGGCAGCTGTATTGGAAAGATCAGCTTTCCGAATGGTATGGAATGCTAATGCACGAAGGACAATTTTTGGACCCTGTAATGCGAAATATTGAAGCCTTTCTTGAGGACACACAGAAAAATGTGACAGGAAAAGTATTAGTTAAGCTGGAAACAAAACGTTTTGAATTGCAGGGAATTGACTCCAAATATGACATGATGTCTTCAGAATTTGGCCAGTATGGTGAAATGAACGAAGCCTGGAGCGGAGAAGATGTGAAAGGCTTTACCAAAATATTATCTAATTCAATGCTCATCCAAAAACAAATTCAAGAAAAACAGGCTCAACAAAATGATTAAAGCAGGAATAATAGGCGGAGCAGGTTATACAGCAGGAGAATTGCTTCGAATTTTACTACATCATCCCGAAGTGGAAATCGCCGGCGTGTTAAGTAATAGTCATGCTGGGGAAAGTTTATATAAAGCTCATCCGGATTTAGAGGGTGAAACTAACTTAAAATTTGAGCCTGAATTACCAGAAAATGTTGATGTGGTATTTCTCTGCTCCGGGCATGGAAAATCGAAAGCAATTGTGGATGGAGATGTGCTTCCCGACGGGGCAAAAATAATTGATCTGAGTGCTGATTATCGCATAAAAAACGAACAGCATAATTTTGTATATGGGTTGCCGGAGCTGAATCGGGAAGAAATTAAATCAGCAAAAAATATTGCCAATCCCGGATGTTTCGCTACCTGTATTCAGCTCAATTTACTGCCACTGGCTAAGGCAGGATTGATAAAGGCGGATGTCCATGTAACTGCTATCACCGGGAGTACGGGAGCGGGACAAAATCCCACCGAAAAAACACATTTTAGCTGGCGAAATAATAATGCTTCCATATACAAGCCATTTACTCATCAGCATTTGGAAGAAATCACACAAAGCCTGCATCAACTTCAAACTAACTTTACAAACAAAATAAATTTTATTCCTATGAGAGGAGCCTTCACCAGGGGTATTCTGGGAACTTGTTATTTAGAAATTGAAGCTTCTGAAGAGGAAATAAAATCGTTATACCAAACATTTTACCAGAACCATTCTTTTGTACAAATCACCGAAAACTCTCCTGATGTGAAACGCGTGGTAAATACAAATAAAGCTCTAATTCACATTCAAAAAGAAGGAAATCAGGTTTTGATTACAGGAGTAATTGATAACCTGCTGAAAGGAGCTTCAGGTCAGGCAGTGCAAAATATGAATCTCATGTTTGGGCTGGAAGAAACTACAGGGTTAACTTTAAAAACAACGGCATTTTAAAAATGACTACAAAACATACTATCGCAATAATCGGAGCTGGAAATTTAGGAGAAGCAATAGCTAAAGGAATTGCAGCAGCAGGAGTTGCAAAAGCTAAAAATATCTACCTCACACGCAGGCACTCCGAGAAACTGGATCATTTTAAAAACCAAAAGTTCAAGATAACCTCAGATAATGTGGAAGCAGTTAAAGGGTCTGATTATATATTTTTATGCGTCCAGCCCAGCCAGCTCGCAGCAGTATTAAAGGAGATAAATCCGGTGCTTGACCCTGACCGGCATTTGCTCATTTCAACCATTTCGGGATTAGAAACCGCTACCATTCAGCAACAATTGGAAAATCCTGTTCCCATAGTCAGGTCAATGCCAAATACAGCGGTTGCCATTGAAGAATCAATGACTTGTTTGTGTTCAAATGATGCAACCTCTGATCAGCTTAAAGAAGTGCAAAAAATGTTTGATGCCCTGGGTGAAACTCTCATTATTGAAGAAAATCTTATGAAAGCTGCAACGGTTTTAGCAGCCAGTGGAATTGCATTTTTCCTGCGATATATTCGCGCGGCCACTCAAGGTGGAATTCAGCTTGGGTTTCATGCCGAGGAAGCACAAAAAATTGCCATGCAAACAGCCCGTGGAGCGGCTACTCTTTTGGTGGAAGAGAAAAATCATCCCGAAATTGAAATTGATAAAGTAACCACCCCAAGAGGATGTACTATTTCCGGGTTAAATGAAATGGAGCATCAGGGTTTAAGTTCAGCCCTTATAAAAGGAATTATGGTTTCATTCGAAAAAATTAGCGGGATTACAGAATGAATTTATTTGAAGTATATCCACTCTTTGATGTGGAGCCGGTGAAAGCCAAAGGCAATTATGTATATGATGCAAATGGCACCGCTTACCTGGATTTTTATGGCGGACATGCAGTGATTTCCATCGGTCATGCACATCCGCATTATGTGCAGCGAATGAACAAACAGCTAAATAAAATTGGCTTTTACTCCAATTCTGTCCCCATAAGAATTCAGTATGAACTGGCGGAAAAACTGGGAAAATTATCCGGCTATAAAGGCTGGAATTTATTTCTGTGCAACTCGGGAGCAGAAGCAAATGAAAATGCCTTGAAAGTGGCATCAGCTTTCAACAAAAGAAAGAAAATCATCGCATTTGAAGGCGCTTTTCATGGCCGGACTTCACTGGCTGTTTCGGTAACCGACAACCCTGATATCGTATTCCCGGTAAATGAAGGTGCGGAAATCACCCGCTTAGCGCTGGAAGATTTTGATGGAGTGAAGTTGGCGTTGCAAAAGGAAGATGTAAGCTCAGTTATTATAGAAGGCATTCAGGGAATAAGCGGAATTCACGCTCCATCCCGAAAATTCCTAAAACATCTGAGAACTCTTTGTGATGAAACCGGAACGGTGCTGATCCTGGACGAAGTACAATCGGGTTTTGGGAGAACCGGGAAGTTTTTTGCCCATCAGTTATTTGGTGTGGAACCGGATATCATCACTATAGCCAAGGGAATGGGAAATGGATTTCCAATTGGCGGGGTTTTGATTCATCCCAAATTCAGGGCTTCTTATGGAATGCTGGGAACAACTTTTGGCGGAAATCATCTGGCTTGTGCGGCTTCGTTGGCAGTGTTAGAGGTGATCGAGCAGGAGCAATTGATTACAAAAGCAGAGGAACTGGGGAGTTATTTAAAATCTGCCCTTGGTAAAATTCCTGCAGTAAAAAATGTGCGTGGTTTTGGTTTGATGATTGGTGTAGAATTTGAAAACCCGATTGCCGAATGGAGAAAAAAGATGCTTTACGACCACCATATTTTCACCGGTTCATCTTCCAATAAAAATGTGCTTCGGTTGCTTCCACCGTTGACCATCACAAAAGAAGAATGCGACCGGTTAATGCAAGTGCTGAAGGAGGTAGTGTGATGAAATCATTTCTTTCCATAAAAGATGTCGAAAACCTGCCGGCGCTGGTGAAAGAGGCTTTTGATATTAAAAAAAATCCCCACGGATTTTCAGATCTGGGAAAGCAAAATTCAATGTGTCTTATATTTTTAAATCCCAGCCTTCGAACCCGTTTAAGTGCGCAAAAAGCTGCTTATAACCTGGGCCTGAATACGGCAGTACTGGACATTGGAAGTCAGGGCTGGCAATTGGAATTTGCCGATGGTGTGGTAATGGACGGCGATAAAGCCGAGCACATCAAGGAAGCCGCGGCTGTAATCGGCAGGTATTTTGATATCGTTGCAATACGCGCTTTTGCTGAATTGAGGGATCGGGATCTGGATTATAGTGAACAAATCATGAATGCTTTTAGGAAGTATTGTTCGGCTCCAATTATAAATATGGAGTCGGCCACAGGGCACCCGCTTCAGGCTTTTGCGGATCTCATCACCATAGAAGAACACAAAACCATAGAAAAGCCCAAGGTGGTTTTAAGCTGGGTGCCGCATCCAAAAGCACTTCCGCAGGCGGTTGCTAATTCTTTTGCCAAATGGATGCGAGCGGCCGATTTTGACCTCACCATCACTCATCCTGCGGGGTATGAATTAATGGAAGAGGCAATGGGAAATATAAGTGTAGAATATGATCAGCAAAAAGCATTTGAAGGAGCCGATTTTGTATACGCAAAAAACTGGAGCAATTACCTGGATTATGGGCAGGTTTTATCAAATGATGTTGCCTGGATGGTAACGGAAGAAAAAATGATGCTTACCAACAATGGGAAGTTCATGCACTGCCTTCCGGTTCGCCGCAATGTAATTGTGCAAGATGCCGTGCTGGATAGTTCCCGTAGTTTGGTGATTGAAGAAGCCGCTAATCGTGTGGTTTCTATGCAAACGGTTTTAAAGAATATTCTGGAGGATTTGCAGAAATGAATGCATTGAAAGTGGTGAAAATCGGGGGAAGGGTAATAGACGATGAAGCAAAACTGGATGCTTTTCTGAAGGATTTCTCAAAGCTGAAAGGCTCAAAAATTTTGGTGCATGGCGGAGGCTCAACTGCAACTAAAATAGGTGAGAAGCTGGGCATTCAGCCAAATATGATTGACGGGCGCAGAGTTACAGATGATGAAACACTGGATCTCATCACAATGGTGTATGGAGGGTTAGTGAATAAAAAGATTGTAGCCAAACTTCAGGGATTAGGAGTGAATGCTGCCGGTTTCTCTGGAGCAGATTTGGATATCATCCCCGCAAAAAAAAGAAATTCGATGCATTTGGATTATGGATGGGTCGGTGACATAGAGAAGGTGAATACAGAATGGCTAATGAAATTTCTCCGGGAGGATATTGTGCCAGTGCTTGCGCCTTTGACACATGATGGTCGCGGCAACCTGTTAAATACCAATGCTGATGCAATTGCCTCCTTTACGGCATCTGCCCTCGCGGAATTTATGGATGTGGAACTGATGTTTTGTTTCGAACAGCCGGGCGTGATGAATAAAGAAAAACAGATCACACAAATGAACCTGCTATTATTTCGCCATTTAAAAGATACTGGAATAATTACCGATGGCATGATCCCAAAACTGGATCTTGGATTCAAGGCACTAAAAAAAGGAGTTCAGAAAATAAGCATCCGAAATTTTGATGCTGTTAATCGAAAAAAAACGGGAACGGAATTAATACAATGAAAGAAATAAAAGCACTCACTGAACAGGCAATTGAATTACTCAAAAAACTGATTGCCACCCGTTCTTATAGTGGGGAAGAAGATGAAACGGCAAAACTGATTTTCAATGCGCTGGAAGAATTTGGATTTGAGCCTCAGCGAAAGGTAAATAATGTTTACGCCTGGGCAGGAAAGAAAAATCCTGATAAACCAACTCTGCTGATAAATGCACATCATGACACGGTAAAATCTTCTTCTAAATGGACGAAAGATCCTTTCACGCCAGCTCTCGAAGATGGCAAACTTATCGGGCTGGGAAGTAACGACGATGGCGGCTCATTGGTGAGCTTGTTGGCAGCATTTGTCCATCTCTCGAAAAAAGAGCAGCCTTATAATTTATTATACCTGGCATCGGCAGAAGAAGAAACTTCAGGTAAAAATGGTATTCCCGCGGTACTTCCTGAGCTGGGTAAAATTGATGCAGGTGTGGTAGGCGAACCAACTTCTTTGGATATGGCAACTACCGAGCGCGGATTGATTGTGCTGGATTGTGTGGCACATGGAGAAACCGGTCATGCCGCCCGTGCTGAGGGTGAAAACGCTATCTACAAAGCTATAAATGACATTGAGTGGTTCCGAAATTTTCAATTTAAAAAAGTGTCGGAAATATTGGGGGCGATTAATATGACTGTGACTCAAATAAAAGCCGGGAGTCAGCACAATGTAGTGCCGGATGAATGCAATTTTGTGGTGGATGTACGCCCAAACGAGCTATATTCCAATGAAGAAGTTCTGGAAACCATACGCAAGAATGTGGAGTGCGAGGTGAAGCCACGTTCGCTGAATTGGAAAACCTCCAGTATTTCTGATGATCATGCCATTGTGCAAAAAGCAAAGAAACTGGGCATCAAAACCTATGGTTCACAGACTATGTCGGACCAGGTGAATATGACTTTCCCAACAGTGAAAATTGGTCCGGGCGATACTCACCGTTCCCATACTATTGATGAGTACATTTACCTGGATGAGATAAGAGATGGCATCAAAATATATATTGAATTACTGGATGGGCTGGAGTTATAAGTTGTTTTCCTGCTCTGAAGGGGAGTGAAGAACCAGAGTTCAAAAATGTTGAAAACCTTATGGATTCTCTAAACGGGATGCCTTCGCAGGATTGACTTCTAAAAAACGAAAAAAATGAGCGACAAAAAGTTGTGGGAAAAAGGAATTAAAACCGACGAATTCATTGAAAGATTTACCGTTGGAAAAGATCGTGACCTGGATTTGGAGTTGGCGAAGTACGATGTGCAGGGGACCATTGCACATATCACCATGCTTGAATCGGTGGGCTTACTGGAAAAAGAGGAATTAGATAAACTCACCAAAGAACTGAATAGAATATTGGAAGAGGTGATAGAATCCGGAAGCTTTGAAATTGAGGAGGGTGTGGAAGATGTGCATTCCCAGATAGAATTGATGCTAACAAGAGCACTTGGGGATATCGGCAAAAAAGTTCATGCCGGACGCTCCCGAAACGACCAGGTTCTGGTTGATATCAGGCTGTATTTGCGGGATCAGGTCATTGAAATCTCCAAGCTCACAAAGAAGCTGTTTGATTCCTTGATTTCGCAAAGTGAGAAGAATAAAGAAATCATGATGCCCGGCTATACGCACACGCAAGCAGCAATGCCCTCCAGTTTTGGGTTGTGGTTTAGTGCATACGCAGAAAGCCTGGTTGATGATCTTGTGCTGATGGAAGGCGCATATAAAATAATTAACCGAAACCCCCTCGGTTCGGCGGCCGGATATGGATCTTCATTTCCACTCAACCGGGAATTGACAACTGAATTATTAGGCTTTGATGGGATGAATGTGAATTCGGTATATGCCCAAATGGGCAGGGGAAAAACTGAGCAGACGCTGGCATTTGCCATGGCCGCACTTGCCGGCACCATGAATAAACTGGCTTCGGATGTATGTTTGTATAACAGCCAAAATTTTAATTTTCTAAAGTTACCCGATGAGCTGACAACCGGTTCCAGCATTATGCCGCACAAAAAAAATCCGGATGTTTTTGAATTGGTCCGTGCCAAAACGAATACCCTGCGAACTCTCCCCAATCAAATTATGATGGTATCTGCAAATCTCACTTCAGGATATCATCGCGACTTTCAAATCCTGAAAGAGCTTTTATTTCCGGCTATCGCGGAACTTAAAGATTGCCTTTTTATATGTGAATATGCCGCAGGTAAAATTGAAGTGCAGAAGCATATTTTAAAGGATTTAAAATACAAGCTCATCTTCTCCGTAGAAGCGGTCAATGATCTGGTGCTGAAAGGAATGCCTTTCCGCGAAGCTTACCAGAAAGTTGCGCAAAATATTGAAGAGGGTGATTTTGTTCCGCCAAAGGAAATTAAACACACCCATGAAGGAAGTATTGGGAATTTGGGAAACGGAGAAATTTGGGAAAGAATGGAAGCAATATTGGCAGGATTTACTAACCGCTCTTAGTGAAAAAACTTACCATTGAGTAAATTTTTACCAGCAGCCCTTGATGAAATTATTCGGATAGTGAGTACTGGTAATTTTTTTCACGCCGGGCTTTTCCAGGTATTTTTTGAAAGCTCTTTTTAAATTTTATTTGTTGGATTAATGAAGCTGAAAAAGAGCCAACTAATGCCGCATGTCCGGCAAAGAAAAGAGTGACAAAAGTTTGGAGCATAATTTCCTCAAAAAAGCTTTCTCCAATGATGGTCGAATTAAATAAAATGGGTGAAAGTATAACTGTTAATATACCTGCAACAGTAAGAAGTATAACTTTTTCAGGTTTCAAATTTGTGGAAACACGAGCTATAAAAGCAGCAGAAGCACCTGCAATGGCGAGCAACAAGTAAACATGAATACCCAAGGCGTAATTAGATTCGGGAGTAATTAGCAACGAATAAATAAAACCGGCAACTAACCCTAATCCGATGGTTGTGATATGAACTCTCAAACTCAACTCTCTTATTTTTTCTCTCATGATTTCTACTCTCTCTTTAAAGTCTTTTAGTGAATAATATGTTCCTGGGATTTGTTAAAACTATTCAAAAGGTTTCCGGTAATTTTCTTCTATAGAAAAACATGCAATAGCTATGCCAAAACACGATCAAAAACTTTATTTTATTTCACTAATTCCGCCCTCTCCTTTGCGGGATGAAATACAGAAGCTGAAATATTATGTGAGAGATAAATACAACAGCTCCCGGTCATTAAATGCTCCGCCTCATATTACTTTATTGGCTCCTTTCAAATTATCCGGTGCAAAAGAAGAACTGTCTGATATGCTGGACAGGTTCAGTAGCAAATGGAGGTCATTTAAAATTTCCTTTAATCATTTCTCTGTCTTTTCGCCGAGGGTGATTTTTATAGATGTGGAGAAGAGTAAAGAATTGCTGCAAATTCAGAAGCATCTGGAAAATATGGCACGATCCAACCCCGATATCTTCAGCTATAATTATGATGAACGGGAATATCACCCGCACCTGACACTGGCATTTCGAGATTTATCAAAAGCAGATTTTTATAAAGCCTGGGATGAATTTAAGCATAAAAAATTTGAAGCAGATTTTTTAACTGAAAAGATGAGCCTGCTAAAACATAATGGAGAACAGTGGAAAGTAGTGGAGGAGTTTGATTTTTCCCGGATAGAGTTCGCTGAAAATCCGCAAAATAAAGGCCACCATTAGGCAGCCTTTATTTTAGAATGTTTGGATATTTAATTACAGCAAGTGCAATCACAGGTTAATTCGGTTGTGCAATCGCAATCGATACAGGTACAAATTTCTGATGTATTCATAATGGTGTTTTTTTTAGGATTTCCTGTTTGTCAGGTTTGTTTATAAGACGGAAGGTTTTAAAAAAAGACGCAATAAAATTATGCCGGACATCCACAAGCTAAGATTTTCCCACGGGTAGTTTGGGTTAAATCCCTCTGCGTACAACAATTGCTGAATAAAGTATTTAATTGTTTCCGCCCCCGCTGCACGCGCGATTTCAAGCCAGAGTAAGAAAGGCCGATTTGTTCTGCGTATTCTTTTTGAGTGAGCGAACCCAGGTCAGTTGCCAAAATTGCTTCTTTAAATTCAGGCGGCAGTTCATCAATAAAAGGCTGAAGGCATTCCTCGCAATATTCATCCGGTTTGCTGCTTTCACTGTCGTCATAAAAGAAAGACTGAACTTCCCGCTCCATTTTCTGTTCAACTTTTGCTTTTCGGTGATTATCGATAATTACATTTCTGGCAATAGAAAAAACCCAACTCGAAAGAGCATCGGATGATTTCAGGGAAGGTAGATTAAGGTGAATTTTAACGAAAACTTCCTGAAGAAGATCATGGGCAAGTTCCCGATTTCCAACTTTACTGACAATAAAAGCCAGTAACTGGTCATGAAAATTTTTCCAGATGCTTTCAGTATTCATGGTTTCAGATATAATCTCGAATGTAAGGTTAGAAAAGATTGAAAAGGGATTAACAAATAACAACTAATAATTAACTAAGCTTTCTTTCTCCATTCATTTAACTGCTTAAATGCCTTCGGCATTCGCGAGCCGTACCAGCTGAACCATTGTCCATTTACCAGTTCTATCTTAGCCGATGGAAATGATTCCCGGAGCTCCGCTTTATGTTTTTCCTTGAAGGGATAAGGTTCGCTGCTCAATAAAATAAAATCCGGATTTTTTACCGCTAATTCTTTCAATGATATTTTGGGATACCGTTTTTGTTCTCCATATACATTTTCCAACTCATAAGTTTCAAGAACATCGTGGATGTAGGTGTCATTTCCGATGGTCATCCATGGATCTTTCCAAATCAGGTAAGCTGTTCGGAGTGGCTGGCTTTCGGGTTTTTGATCTATGAGGGAAGTTGTTTCAGCTATCAGTTTTTCAGCTTTTTCCTTTTTGTCGAATAGATTACCCAGCTCAAAAATAGCTATCAGTGCTTCATTAATAGTGGCAATATCCGTTACCCGCACATTTACTTGCATAGAAAGTTCGGCAATATCCTCTTTCTGGTTTTCTTCTTTATTTGCGAGAATGAAATCAGGATCAAGACTCAAAATCTTTTCAATATTGGGATTTTTAGTTCCTCCTATTATTTCAATATCCTGAACCTCCTTTTCGGGATGAATGCAAAAACGAGTTCTTCCGACAAGCTGTTCTTTCAACCCAAGATCTATAAGAAGCTCAGTTAAGCTGGGAACAAGTGATACAATTCTTTGATATTCCGGCATTAAAAATTTCTTTAACTAATTTACCCTTACATAACTTTTCTGAAGAAGCTAAGATTCATTTCCTGCTGCTCAAGGCTCAAGGCTCAAGGCTCAAGGCTCAAGGCTCATCCTGCATACTTCTCTATAATGTCCTCCGCTTGCCGACAATAACTTCCGCCAAATAAATTAGCATGCACCAAAAGAGGGTATAGATTGTAGATGCTCACACGTTCATCAAAGCCGGGTTCTAACGGAAATTCTTCGTTATAGCCCTCATAGAAGTTAGCTGAAAATCCGCCGAAAAGCCGGGTCATGGAAATTTCCATTTCACGATGGCCGTAGTACACTGCAGGATCATACATGCTGACGCCGCCATTTTTGGTAAACATATAATTTCCGCTCCAGAGATCGCCATGAATTAAAGCAGGTTTTTCGGTTGGAAAAATCATCCCAAGCTTTTGGTAGAACTTCTCAACCAAGCGAAGGATGGTCCGGGTCAATTTCCCGGATTCTACGCCCATTTTTACTTGCGGCTCAATCCTTTCCAGGGCGTAGAAATCCGGCCAGTTAGAGTGAGTGGTATTAGATTGTGGGAGCCGGCCAATAAAGTTATCATGATCGAGGCCGAATTCTGCCTTTGAGTTTTGGTGAAGTTTTGCCAATTCTGCTCCAAATTCAGAAGCGGTGTTTTGCTTACCGCCACCTTCCTCAATCCAATCCAGAACAAGAAAATCTTGCCCCACCAGTTTTGCCTCAGGGATCTGGATTTCAGTTCCGGCAGATCTCAATAAATCGAGTCCTTTAGCTTCCACTGCAAACATATTATCAGGAGCCGACTTATTCCACTTCACAAAAAAATCCTCGCCCGTCTTCAAAGTAACTCGCGCCGCATCGTTTATATCCCCACCATGAACGGAAGTTATGTTCTTAATCACCGCATCAAAGTTAGTTTGCAATGTATTTTTGACGGTATTTGGTATCACTGAACTTTTATTTCCTCTTTTAGAATTTCCAGTAAACTTTCAGTACTACGTTCCACAACCTGATATACATTTTCAAAACCATCCATGCCTCCAAAATAAGGATCGGGAACTTCACCGTCTCCGGGATGCGGGTCAAATTCGCGCATCATCCGGATTTTCTGCCCAAAATGTTTTTTTGCATCTAAGCTACTGATATTTTCATAGTTCTCGCTGTCCATGGCTAATATGAGGTCGTAGTGTTTCAAATCATAAAATTCCAATTTTCGGGCTTTAGACGGTAGGTGGATACCATATTTATTGGCTGTAGATTGGCTTTTACTATTTGCCCCTTCCCCCACATGATAGGCTGCGGTTCCGGCGGAGTCGATCTCAAAATAATCCTCCAAACCCGCTTCTTTAACTTTATGAATAAAAACACCTTCAGCAGTAGGGCTGCGGCAAATATTACCAAGACAAACAAAACAAACTTTATAGGGGTCTTCTTTAGTGATAGGTCTCAAATATGTTTCTGGCACGGTTTAGAAAAAAGTATTAGTTGAAAAATTCCATTTTGAAAACGCTTTTCCCAATATAAGGCCTATTTATGAAACACATAATGTGGCGTGTTACGTTCAAGGGTATATTTTTTTTGAGCGAAGTGAGTAGAAGCTTTTCATTGATATTTTGTATATTTGAGGCTTAAAAATATTCGCTGGAACAATTTTTTTTATGGCAAAACGATTCACAGAGATAAAGAAGCTCAATTTTCCCCAATCAGAAGTAGAGATATTGAACTGGTGGAAAGAGAATAACATTTTCGAGAGAAGCCTTAAAACGCGCGAGGATGGTATTCCCTACACTTTCTATGAAGGCCCGCCTACCGCAAACGGGAAGCCAGGTATTCATCATGTGATGGCTCGTACCGTTAAAGATCTTTTTTGCCGCTATAAGACCTTAAAAGGTTTCAAGGTTGAGCGAAAGGCAGGCTGGGATACCCACGGCTTGCCCGTAGAGATAGAAGTGGAAAAAGAGCTCGGGCTGGAAGGTCGTCAGCAGGTTGAGGAATACGGCATCGAAAAATACAATGCCAAATGCCGCGAAAGTGTGTTGAAATACAAAGACCTCTGGGATGATCTTACTTCCAGAATGGGTTATTGGGTAGATCAAAGTGATCCATATATAACCTTTGAAAATAATTATATAGAATCTGTTTGGTGGGCTATAAATAAGCTCTTCAAAAAAGGCCTGATTTATAAAGGCTATAAAATCCAGTGGTATTCGCCCGGTAGTGGTACGGTTCTTTCCTCACATGAAGTAAGCCTGGGGTATCAGGAAACACAGGATCCATCGGTATATGTAAAATTTAAGATGGATGGCGAGGATAATACTTTTTTCCTTGCCTGGACCACCACACCCTGGACAATTGTTTCAAATATGGCATTAGCAGTTAATCCGGTACTGGATTATGTGAAAGTGAGCCATCAAAATGAAATATTTATTCTTGCAAAAGATTGCCTGGAAGATGCACTTGAAGATGATTACAGCATCCTGGAGGAAATGAAAGGTGCCCAGCTTCTAGGAAAAACATATGAGCCCGTTTTTGATTTTGGTCTCAAGGAATTCGATAAATCCAAAGCCTGGAAAGTAATTTCTGCCGATTATGTGACTACAGATGATGGTACCGGCATAGTTCATACCGCCCCTGCTTTTGGTGCGGATGACTTTGAGACTTGCAAGAAAGCAAATATCCCCATGTTTAATCCTGTTGACCGGGAAGGAAAATTTACGGATCAAGCCCCGGATTTTGCCGGCCAATGGTTCAAAGAGGCTGATAAAAATATCGCTCGTGCCATCAAGGAGAAGAACCTGATGTACAAGCACGAAACAATGGTTCACAATTACCCATTCGATTGGCGGAAAGGAACACCATTGATGTCGTACCCGGTGGAATCTTGGTTTATTAAAACAACCAGCGTGAAAGACCGAATGGTGGAGCTGAATAAAAAGATAAACTGGAAGCCGGAAAGCACAGGCAGCGGCCGTTTTGGCACCTGGCTCGAAAATAACGTGGATTGGGCCATTTCACGCCAGCGCTATTGGGGAACACCTCTTCCAATTTGGGTTAGTGATAAAGACCCGGAGTATGTGGAATGCATTGGAAGTATGGAAGAATTACGGTCAAAGGCCGGGGTAGAGGAAGGTGCGGAATTAGATCTTCACCGCCCTTTTATTGATGATTTAACATGGGATGCTCCCGACGGTGGAACCATGCGCAGAATTCCTGATTTACTGGATGTTTGGTTCGATTCCGGCGCTATGCCTTTTGCGCAGTGGCATTATCCTTTCGATAATGACCATGAATTCAGCTACAATTATCCGGCAGATTTTATTGCCGAAGGAGTAGATCAAACCCGTGGATGGTTTTATACCCTGCACGCTCTTGGGACGATGCTTTTTAATGAAGAGGCGTATAAAAATGTAGTCTCAAATGGCCTGGTGCTGGATGAGAATGGCGAGAAGATGAGTAAATCGAAAGGGAATTCGGTAGATCCTTTTGAAGTAATCAATGAGTATGGAGCCGATACGGTTCGCTGGTATATGATGAGTAACTCTTCGCCATGGGAAAACCTGAAGTTCAGCGAAGATGGATTAAAAGAAGTTCAGCGAAAATTCTTTAATACTATTATCAATACTTACTCTTTCTTTGCGATGTATGCTAATATTGATGATTTCAGATTCTCTGGAAAACCAATTCCGGTGGGAGATCGTCCGGAGATGGATAAATGGATAACTTCTCGTCTAAATACCACCATCAAACTTATGGAAGAGTATTTTGAGGATTATGAGCCGACAAAAGCTGCCCGGGAGATGGAGAATTTCATAGAGGTTTTAAGCAATTGGTATGTTCGTAGAAACCGGCGCCGTTTCTGGAAAGAAGGAACCACACTGGATAAAACTGCAGCCTATCAAACCTTGTATGAATGTCTGAGTAGTGTTAGTAAATTGATAAGTCCCATTGCACCGTTTATAGGCGAATGGCTATATCAACAATTAAATGAGGTGACGGAAAGAGACGAGAAATCAGTTCACCTGGCTTTTTTCCCAACGGTTGAAGAAACAGCAATCGATAAAAGCCTTGAACATAAGATGGAGATGGCGCGGTTGATTTCGTATATTGTTTTGAGAGTACGCAATAAAATTGAAGTAAATGTTCGTCAGCCCCTCGCCAAAATAATTCTTCCCATTAAGGATGAAAAAGAAAGGCAGAGTATAGAATCGGTAAGGGCGATAATTTTGGATGAGGTGAATGTTAAAGACATTCAATTTGTAGATGATGATTCTGGAATTGTTCATAAATCAGCAAAACCTAATTATCCGGTACTTGGTAAAAAGCTCGGGCCAAAAATGAAAGCGGTGGCAGCAAAAGTTGGTGAGCTGGATAATAACGAAATAACTGAATTTGAAACAAAGGGTTGGATCGATATTGAACTAGATGGTGAAACCATTCGGCTTAATAGTGATTCACTGGACGTAAATCGCACTGGATTGGAAGGCTGGACAGTGGAAACTGAAGGCGGGCTCAGCGTGGCGGTTGATACGGATTTGAGTGAAGAATTGATCCGGGAAGGGATCGCGCGTGAATTTGTTAACCGTATTCAAAATATGAGAAAAGAAGCTAATTTCGAGGTAACAGACCGGATATCAGTAGGCTTTATAGGATCTGAAATAATACAAAAAGCGGTACTTTCACTGAACGATTATATTCAAAAGGAAACATTGGCAGAAGACATTCAAAACTCAGAATTGGAAGTTTCAGACTTTACCAAGACCTGGGAAATTGGAGATGAAAATTGCACCATCTCCATCCGAAGAAACATTAATTAATTAAAAGCAGCAGTTATGGCTACTAACGAAACTAAAGGTAACGAAAGAGTATCTCCTTATGATGACGAAGAATTAGAATATTTCAGGCAAATAATTCTAAAGAAGATGAGCGAAGCCGAAGATGAGCTGAACACATTGCAGCGTACACTACGCGAAAGTATGGAGAATTCTTCGGACGAATCTGCCTATTCTTTTCATATGGCTGATGCAGGTACGGATGCTCAGGAGCGCGAAAAAACCTATATGCTTTTCAATCGCACCCGAAAATTTATAAAGTACTTAGACGATGCTATTAAACGCATTGACAATAAAACCTATGGTGTTTGCAAGGTGACGGGAAAAAAAATCTCCAAAGGCCGTTTAGAAGCTGTGCCTCATACTCAACTGAGTATTGATGCAAAATTAAAACGTAGATAATTAAAACGGTTTGACCCGAACAAAACTTCTTGCATTGCTTGTGCCTGCTATCAGTGTGTTAGGCATCGATCAGCTTACAAAATGGATCATTCGCACAAGCCCTGAACTACAGAATCATACCATCATTGAAGGCTGGCTACGATTTTACTATACGCAAAATCCCGGCATGGCTTTAGGAATAGATATTTTATCTACCCCGGTAATAAGTGTGATTGCTATTGTTGCCGTAACCGGCATAATCATTTATATAATCCGGAGTATTGAATTTGCTACTACCGGTTATCTTATTTGTATGGGATTAATCATCGGTGGGGCTTTGGGTAATATTTCCGATCGAATATTCATGGGAATTATTGAAGACAATGGCGGAATATTACACGGACACGTGGTAGATTTCATCTACTTTTCTTTACAGATTAATGATTTTACAGTTTTTCCCTACATATTTAATGTTGCGGATATAGCTATTTCGGTTTCTATCATTAGCCTGATACTTTTTAACAAACGCTTTTTTATTAATAAAGAAACAGATGCTGAAGATGAGAGCCTGGTTGATGAACATCCTTTTAAGGAAATGGTAGATTACGAAAAAGAAGAGGATGATAATGATCTTAAGTCTGATCCCGAAAAATAGAGACAAGGAAAAATCTTTTTTTTATTTACCATCTTCTTTAGGCGAATTTTTTTCAGAGACAAAGGAAAAATTTCCTTCGATTGTAACCTGATCTACAATTTCCAATCCAAAACTTTTAATCCCAATTCTCTTTACCGGATTATTGGTCATCAATTTTAGCTTTCGAATCCCAAGGCTTCTTAAAATCTGGGCACCTACACCATAATCACGGGCATCACTTCGCGGGTTGATATCATCCGCCTGATCCTGATCTTCCTGCATGGCTTTTAAAGTTTTAAGCTGATTTACCAATACCGATCCCCGCTGATTTCGGTTCATATACAGAACCACTCCTTTGCCTTCACGTTCAACCTGCAACATGGCCTGGTGAAGTTGTTCGCTGGTATCTTTATTCCGGGCTCCAAAAATATCTCCAATTAAATTGGAGGAATGAACTCTTGTTAATACCGGATCTTCTTTGGTCCAGGTACCTTTGGTAAGAGCCAGGTGAATATCACCGGTAAGTTTTTCTTTAAAGGCACGCAGGCTGAAATCCCCATACATAGTAGGAAGATTTACTTCCATAACTTCATGTACCAGCGTCTCATTTTCATTTCGATAGGCAATAAGGTCTTTTATAGTGATGAATTTCATGTTGAATTCATCAGCAATTTTGATAAGATCTGGCACCCGTGCCATTTCCCCATCTTCCTTCATAATTTCGCAGATAATTCCCACCGGTTGAAGTCCGGCAAGACGTGCGAGATCAATAGCAGCTTCTGTATGTCCGGCGCGGCGTAAAACTCCGCCTTCAACGGCTAATAAAGGAAAAACATGACCAGGTCGGCGAAAATCTACGGGTTTAGCATCATCGTTTGCCAATTCCCGAATAGTATTAGCCCGGTCTTTGGCAGAGATTCCGGTAGTAGTTAGCCGTTTATGATCTACAGAGATGGTAAAATTAGCTTCGTCAGGGTCTGCACCTTCACTAACCATGTGGTGAAGATTCAGTTTTTTCGCTTTGCCTTTGGTGATGGGAGCGCAAACCAATCCACGGCCGTGGGTAACCATCAGGTTGATCGTTTCAGTAGAGGCCTTCTCCGCCGCCATCAAAAAATCACCCTCGTTTTCCCGATCTTCATCATCCACAACAATAATAATCTTGCCGTTTTTGATATCTTCGATAGCTTCAGGTATGGTGTTGAAACGAATTTCCTGACTCATAAGGGAGATTATTTCTTATTCTTTTCCGGCTTATTAGGATTCACATCAGTAATAGAGCTCTTCAAAAAGCGAATTTTAACGCCGCCGCTCACATCAATTAAAACAGAATCTTCATCAATAGAATGCAATACACCGATGATTCCGGAAGAAGTAACAACTTTGTCGCCCTTTTTCATCCCAGACACTTTTTGCTGAATTTCTTTTTGCTTCTTGCTTTGTGGGCGAATGATAAACAGGTAAAAAACAAGGAAAATAGCCCCCAGAAAAACAAGGTTAATGATACCGGCATTAGGATCATCCGGATTGCCCATCAAAAATAGTGGTAGTAAATACATGATTGTTGTTTAAAAGTGCGGTTGATTGATTAAGGTACAGAAGATAAGAGATTCTTTACTGAAAGACGATTTCTGTTAATTACTGAATTAATGTAAGCTATGTTCTTTGGCTAAATGCTTTTTCCCTTATTGATAAAAAAAGCAGGTACTACCATCCTTATTACTTAAAAAAGAAGCCATTAGTGTAATATTATAAATGTGGAAAATTTTTTTGAATTATAATGTAGATTAAAAAAAATTGGTTAAAACAATAAATTATACTATTCTTAGCACAATAAATTTAATGGTTGAGAATGTGGATAATTTCTATTTTATTTCTCAATCCAGAATATCATTGGGTACAGACGGTAAAATTAAAATCCATTTGCTATGAATAGGGTACGGAAAGGGATATTTTTAATAGGGGTATTGTTGTTTTCAGCCACAGGCTTTGCCCAAAGCCTAAACTCAAATTCTTCCTCGCCAGACGAGCAAGAAGAAGCGGCTAAATACGAGCAATATTACGAGATTGTTTTAGAACGGGCTTTAAAAAATTATTACAAAGCAGGTACTTTCCTCGTTGATATTAAAGCCAGTGTTGAGCGGGTAATGGTAGCAAAGGGTTATGATGTGGTGGAAAGCCCACCTGATTTAGAGCTTGAAAATTTACCAGGCCTACCTTTTATACCACCAAAATTATTAAAAACAGAAGAAGGCAGAGATAGCCTCAAGATCTCTGGCTTTGACTCTCGCTATGATCTCAAGCGCCTGAATGTAAAAGTGTTGGTAGATACTTCCTACACGGAAGAAGATTTAGAGTTTATTGAAGAGGCTGCAGCTATGATCACCAACGCTGAGCTGTTGCGCGGAGACATAGTAGAAGTAAGTCAAAAGGTTTTCCCAAAAAGCACCCGTGATATTCTTAGGGAAAAAGCGAAATTAGTAGAAGAAGAGCCGGAAGAGGAAGAAGTTGTAGAAGAGGTTGAAGAGGAAATTGTCAGTATAGATCCTGAAGAAGCCAAAAATGAATTTTTAGGCATCGATTGGAATGATCAAGAACAGTTGATGTACATTATTACCGGCTTAGGGGCCTTTACCATTGCATTACTATTATTTGTGGCCTTCAGAAAACCACGTGAAAAAGAGTATGAACCTCAAATGTCACCTTATCCAGTATCTCCCCTAGAGCTGGAAGGGAAAGAACAAAAAGCTCCGGTAGAAGATGAGGTAAGAGAAATAAATTCCGACAAGCAGTACCGGTTCGAAAATGATAAAATGTATATAACCAATACATGTGTCAGTAATCCGGGTATAGTTGCTGATTTAATGCGTGAGTGGATCGAATCTGACGAGGAAGAAGGAATTGTTAAGGCTGTGCGCAGTATTTATTGCGTGGATCCGAAACTTCTGGAGGTGTTAGAAAATAATCTTAAAGAGGAATATTTTGAATCAATCCGGTTTGGCTTGTCAAACATCGAATCCATCCCGATAAAAGAAAAAGCTGAGGAGGTAGAGAAGTTCAAAAAGGAGATTCAAGGCATCAAATCGATGAAAAAGAATGAAGATTCAAATAATAACCTTTTTGATTTTTTACAGCAGCTTACCGATCAACAGCTGTTACATTTGATTAAAGGAGAGTCGGATGAGATGACAGCCATTTTACTTGCGCAGGTTGCGGGACAACGCTCCAGCTATGTACTTCAAAAAATGACTGATGAAAAACGGATATCAATCATAATGAAGATGGGCAAAATAAATGATATCCCCATCTCCATCTATAAAAAAGTTGCCTCACATTTTTCTTCCAAAGCATTGTCGGTATCTGATATGAAATATGTTGCTGCAGATGGAATAGAGTCGATTCTTGCCACAATTGATAGCCTGCCCGTGGATGAGCAGGAAGGTTTTGTGAAGTCGATTGCAGAAAAAGATCTGAAGCTTGCTAAAAAAATCAGAAAATATTTCGTGTCGTTTGAAGATTTACCGCAATTAAGTGATGAAATACTGCAAGCAAGCCTTGAGACATTGCAAACGGAGGATATAATTCCTGCCCTACACAAAGCAAGTGAGGCTATTCAACAAAAAATATTAGGGGTACGGCCAAAACGGGAGCAACAACTTATACTCTCTGAACTGGGAAATGTCAGGGAAATGAGCACTGAGGATATTGAACGAGCACGAAAGGTGCTGTTAAAACAAATCCGCCAGTACTTAAAAACAAATGGTTCATGATATGAGAGTATTTTTAGCTTTTATTACTCTGTTGGCTTTTGGCTGGCAGAATGGACATGCCCAGGTAAACAAATGGGCAGATTCGTATCAACTGGAGCGAATAACGGCACAAATGATCGCAGAAATATCTGATATACCGGTTAGTGTTCGCCGCATGGCAATCTATAAATTAAATTATAATTCCAGCAGCTTTGATAAGCAAAGCATTGCTTATATAAAAAGTGAAATTGAGTCAGTATTCAGAGACTACTCGCCTGTAAGAGTAATTTCACCACCGGAACTGGATCCTACAGATAATCTAAAGATAGTTGGTAGTGATTCTACATTGCAAATAATGAATATTCAGGGTCGTTCGGTGGCTGATATGTCACCGGAACTATTAGAGAATATTTCCTCCAAATACTCTGTTTCCGGCTTAGTTGAATTAACACTTCAAAAAAAAAGACCTGAAGGTTTAATTATTTCAGTACGCATAATAAGTCCTTCATCCAGAGAAATAGTCTGGTCTAAAAGTTTTGAGTCATATCCGGTAGAAGAGCGTGAGAAAGTAGATCTTGGCAAACGGGTAACTCTAAATTTTGGAGCCACTTCTTTAACAAATGAATCTTTCACCTTGGCGGGTTCCGAAGAAATGGAAGAATCAAAAACGCTGAACTACAACTTTACTTTTGGGTATCGCCAACCACTTAATTTAGACAATAGTAGTTATTTAGGCCTTTTCGTGGGATATAATAAGATGAGATCTACTGATAACCCGGATTTTGAAAATGCCTTTTTGGAAGTCGGGCTCAGCTTTGATCAGGCCCTAAGCCGAAAAAGTCCTGATATAAGAGGATATCGTGTTATGCTTGGGGTTGATGCATCGATATGGCTTCCGCGTGATGAGAAAAAAGGAGATATCGTGATGATCTCGCCATCCATTATGTTTAACCTGACTGAAAATCTTGGTTTCGAAGTTAATGGGCTGGCATTTATGTCAGACCGGTCGGTTCAGGACCCGGTTAATTCCAATATATTTACTTACGGACAATTAGGTTATGGAGTGAGGGCTTATGTACAATTTTAATCATCTTTTAATGACGATAACCTTAGCAGTTTTATTTGGAGTGAATGCCTGTACTCCTATAGAAAACTCTATAGATGAAAATCCTCAAGTCAGGTATGGCTCAGTAAATGATTTAGACCAGGTGAATACGCAACAAGATACCATTGATAAGAAAGATGATAAAGACAACCGAATCACTTTAAGTTATACAAATCAAAGTTCGGGCATTGAAATTAAACTGGATCCCGAGAGTGATCAATTTTTCCTGGATTTAACAGGAATGAAGCCGGCAGAAAAAGATACTGTAATTATTGCCGACTCCACTCTTATGGAAGAAAAATTAAAAGATATCCAGCGAGTATTAGCCAAATTCAGACAAGCACAGGATTTATTTTACCTGGATGAATATTCCGAGGCTTTGCGGCTGCTGAATGAAACACTGGAAATTGCAGAAACAGCAGATGCATATGCTTTAAAGGGAACCATCCATTTTATGATGGGTAATAGAAATGCAACCCATGAAAATTGGAACAGAGCTGTTAGGTTAAATCCGGATTTACCAATCCCTGGAATTCCCGAGCTGGAAGATTTAATTGAAGAAATCATCGAAGAAGAACAAGTACAAGACACTGTAACTGAACAAGATGATGTACCAGAACAAGATGGAGAACTAGAACAAGCAGAGGAGCAGGAATGAGGTTATCATTTACGAATATTATAGGGGTATTTTTTAGTATGGGTATTTTGATTTTTGGGGTAACAGAAATCGTAGGGGCTACCAATTATGTAAGTTCAATTCCCGCTCTGACCCAATATCGTTTTCTTAACTTACCCAGTTTTTTTATAGTTTTTGGCGGAGTATTAAATGCTGTTTTTATTACTTATCAACCACGATATGTGGGAAAAGCATTTTATAGCTTATTTTTACTATTCAGTCAGGCTAAAACCACTAACAAAATGTTGCGCCAAGATTTGGAAAATGTACTTGAGTGGAATGAAGACATACGAAAGAATCGACTGCAGGCACTAACAACACTTGAAGAAGATCACCATAAAGAAGTTACCGGTTTTCTGTTTTCACTTATTAGTACCAATTATAATAATGAAGAAATTCGGTCTTTTGGTTCGAATAACATTGAAGAACATTATTATCGCCAATTGGTAGTTGTTGATGTACTTAGAGCTATGGGTGGAGCTGCACCCTCTTTTGGCATGTTTGGAACGTTATTTGGTTTAATTGTAATGCTGGGTGAACTGGAGAATCCATCCGGGATGGGGCCAGGCTTGGCTGCTGCATTAATTACCACCTTATATGGTATCTCCCTGGCAAGATTTATTTTTTATCCGGTTGCAGAAAAATTAAAAAATGTAGCTCAGATGAACAGGTTTAGGGAATACTTTATTCTTGAGGGAGTCATTATGATTAATGAAAAGAAATCCTCTTTCTACATCAAAGACAAGTTAAATACTTATTTACAGCGTGATTTTAGTGATAACGAGCAATTAGAACTATCAACCTCCGGAACATAAAGTGCTGCAAAATAACGGCTTAAGAAATAATAGTTCAGACAAAGAGGTTCACGAAGAGGATCTTGAGTGGTTGCTGACTTACAGCGATATGATCACGCTGTTGCTGGCTTTTTTTGCTGTACTAATCGCAGTCTCCTATGTAGATATAAATCTTTGGGAGCAGATGAAGGAAGGCCTCCGTTCAGAAATAAGTAAGGAGGAAAATGTTCAAACTCCCCTTGCTGAAGTAAAAAAAGATCTTGATGAGCAACTTGCTACAGAACGGGAACAAGATTTAGTAGATATCACCTTGGATAGAGATGGCATTAAGCTTTTTTTTAACAGTAGTTCATTCTACAACTCCGGTGAAGCAATTCTTTTGCCAACCGGTCAGCAGATCGTTCAAAAGGTTACTTTTGCTATGAATGAGCTTGGTTATTACCAGTTCAGGGTAGATGTTGAAGGCCACACTGACAATGTTCCAATTAACACCCCTATATATCCTTCTAACTGGGAATTATCCGTTGCCCGTGCTTCCGGGATCGTAAAGCATTTTGCTGAAGAAGGAATAGAAGGAAATCGGCTTAAAGCCTCCGGATATGCCGACACACAACCCATAGTGCCTCATGTTGATGAACAGGGTAACGATATCGCTGAAAATCGCGCTCTGAATCGGAGAATCGTGATACGCATTTATTATTAGATTACTTATCTGGTCCTAAAAAACCAACAACTTGAGCATGGTTTTTTATTTGTAAAATTTCTTCCCCTCCTTGGCATAATCAATCAAAATGTTTGCAGGCTTAAATCTGGAACCGAATTTCTCCACAAATTCTTGCATTTGATCCGCTACATTTTTCATGCCCCTTTGATCTATATATCGAAAAGGCCCTCCCAGAAAAGGAGGAAAACCAAGGCCGAGAATTGCGCCTAAAATAAACAGCTTGTTTTTTTCATTTCAATACGGTTAATTCCCTAAAAATAGGTATTTACTCTGGGTATAAAAGCAACACTAATATCAGCTTTACAAAATAATGAGTACGCAATTGAACAGTTGTGTAATCATTTTTGTCTGATTGCAGTAGCCTATCTACGAACCAAGGTGAATCGAAATAAACTGCTTCTGCAGTATCATTACAAAGATATAGATGACCTTGCATTAGATTGCATTGCAGATTTGTTTGGCAGAGAAGGAGATTGTTTAACGGAAATTGAAAGTTACTTTCCAAAAGAACAGCTTTCAGAATTGAAAGAAAGTGAAGTAGCGATAAAATTAAGACGGCTTGTATTTAGTAAGGTTAACGAAGGGCTTTTCAGAAACTATCGCAGCTTCGATCCTTCTCTCTCAAAGATCATCAGGAACATTTAGCGTACGTTGGATGAGCAGAAAGTAGAAGGAGTTTTTTATAATAGCTCATCAGGTTTTATAGAAGTGGAAGCTGGTAAAATGAACCAACCAATGATGTCAGATGAAATACTTGAAGCAAAATTGACCTGCGGGTTATCATCTTTAAAGAACACAGTAGATGCTATTAGGCTTCTCAAAAGCATTCTTGCTGAAGAATTAGATTACGCTCCAAAAACCCCTTTAGTGAATTTTGCAATTATACTGAGAAAAGTATTTGCTCAGCAATTGAAAATGGAGGATAAAAAAGAAAATTTTCCAGGCTTTAATTATGGTAAACAAGAGCTTGTTAATTTCATTGAAGAAAGCATTAGCAAGCAACATGAAAATCTGTACAATACCTACGTTAGGTCAGGAAAAATCAGCAGTAATGAGTATGATAAGTTTATCATCACTACTTCGGATGTATTAAAAAGTGAATATATAGGTGAGTCAGAGAAAGAAGGTTTTTTCGAACACTTTCAAACACATTTTCCTGATATTGAATATGATAACTACCGAAATAATCATCGAAAGATATTAGAATACGTAGTAAAAAATGTGCGTGTACAATTAATATCAGCGCTAAAAAGAGAAGAAAAATTCAGCAGTATGAATCGCTGGTAAGGATTAATTCACAAAATCTATAATGGAAAGCCTTGAAAAAAATTAGCGAACATATTATTGAGCAGTATATCAGGTTTCCGCAGGAATTAAGTCTTGTAGAAAGGAAAGAGGTGAGCTTTGCGATAAAACATTCACAAGAGGCAAAGAAGATTTACTCATTTTTGAAAGAATATTATCAGGAATTCGACAGGCTTTTCGGGGTACAAACGAATATTATACCATTACAAGTTGCCGAATATAAGAATGACAAAACCGGACCGGTAGTGCTTGCTGCTATGACTCCTGAAACAACAACTCAGGTTCTAAAAACCAAAGCAATATTGGTTTCAGAAGAACGCAAAACGTTGGTTCGTATACTTGAAAATCAATTAAGCCATAGCTTACAGTTCCATATAATAAGTGAGCAGAAAAATCAGGTTGAGCGGGCAATACTTTCTTTGGTACACCCTGAAATGGATTTGGTAACCGACGAAAACGGCAAGCTTAAAAATGTCCGGGAGCTTTCTGATGTTCATTGGGAATCTGTCTCAACCTTACTCCGCCTGCCGGTAGAAAAAATTACGTTAGATACGGATGGCAGCATACCGCATGCTTTGCAAAATGTGTTGGATTCAGAAATGACTATAAGCCAAAAAAAGAACAAGCTTGAGCTGAATGTTATAAATGCTGATTCAAAATTAACAAGGGTATTGGCAGTGAATGGCGAGCATGTTGTACTGCAACATTTTGAAGAACAAAAAGCAGAAATAGATTTAGCAGATGGAGATATAACTGGTGGCAGCGTTACCCTTTATTTTTATGAATAAGGAATAATCGGTTCTCGGGGATCTGGTAAGAAGTTTATGAGATCTCCGAATGCTAAGGAGCGGTTTTGTGGGGGTAATTATAAATCAAGTCTGGTTCGAATGCTTGAATATATATGAAAATTGATCCTATAGAAATTGAGCAGCTTTTTGTCCAAATCAGCGCGGAAATATCCCGTGCCGGCTCCGAACGCATGCAGCTACTGCTTATGGACCGGTTTCTCAAGCGTTTACATGGCCAATACCTGGAATTCGACAGTTACATCATCCAGTTGTTCGAGGTATTTCCTTCTTTGAAGCACCCCTTATTATTTTCGGGATTCCGGCCAAAGGAGCTCGAAGCAATTATCCATGAATGTGAAGAAGCTGCTAATGTGATACCCGAGCTACGGCAAGATGATTCAGTTCAACGTAAAATTGATCTGTTAAAAACCGGGTTTAATCACGTTAAAAGCTGGCTGGGGATTTCTGAAACTGATAGAGAGGATGGATTAATTCAGCTTTTAAATATAAAAGAACAGATAAATCTGAATGAAGAAGCCGGCGATGTATTTATTCCAGTAGTGGAAACCTCAGAGGGTTTTGAGAAAAAAGGACGTTTACGAAAACTGAAGGTGGAATTAGTTGGGAAATCGGGAAAGGATGAGTTTGAATTACGTCCGGTTTTTGGTGTGATTGGGGCTAATACAGGAAACCTGGGAGAAAAATCCGCTAAAGCTGCCGGTAATTTATTGCGGAAAAACAGGGAGCGGAGCAGCTACTGGAGTGGAACAGCAAGTTTTGAATTAAGTCACACCTGGCATGCGGGAAGTTCGGCTAACCTGGCACTTGCTGCGCTATTTTATTGTGAAATGCTGAAAGCCGAAAACCAGCGGGAATATTTCAAACTCAACCCGGGTATTGCCATCACAGGGGATGTGGATGAACATGGAAATGTGCTGGATGTAGATGAAGAAACTATTCAGCAAAAGGTAGAAGCCGCTTTTTTCTCCTGGGCGCAGGTACTGGTTGTGCCGGTTCAGCAACTTGAGCAAGCTTTAAAAATTTTCGAAGAGCTACAGAACGAATTTCCCAACCGGAACCTGGTAATAAAAGGAATAGGAAATCTTCGCGACCTGTTCTTCGACCGCTGGCTAACTTTGCACAAACAGACTTCGTTGATTGAACATACGGCAAGGCGGGTTTGGAAGCGGCGATACAGTTCCGCGGCTATTCTTGTCTTTTTAATGCTGATTGGAATAATAGGGAGTATGGCTTATGGCCCGATAGATAAAAATCCGGTTATGGCAGACTATGAAGGAGAATACTTGTTCATTCAGAATCAGTTTGGTAAAACTATTAAGCAGTTCTGGGTGGGAAAGAAGACGGTGGATTTTTTCCATACTTATGGAACCACAAATCCCCAAGTTGCTTTTTTTGATATAAACGCAGATGGGGTAAATGAAGTTTTTTATGTAACCGGAGTAAATACAAGTGAGCAGCGTGAAGTTACGGCATGGTCGCTAAGTGGCGATTCACTACTTTGGGTAAATAACCTCGATTTTAAGATACACTTTCCCAGGCAGCATGGCCTTCAAAATTTAAAATTTTATGCCCGGGAAATAGGCATCACATTCGCTAATGATGGCAACCCATATCTTATAGTGTTGGCCAGCGAATGGAACCATTTTCCTTCTGTAACAGCGAAATTAAAACCCGAAACAGGAGAAGTAATAGAAAAGTATATTCATACGGGGCAGGTTCGGGATATGGAATTGGTAGATATTACCGGAGATGGAGTACATGAGATAGTACTGGCAGGTATTAATAATGTGTACTGGAGAGCATTTCTTGCTGTGCTTGATTTGGAAAATATAAGCGGTCACAGCCCTCTTGAAGGAGATTATATAATCGAAGATGTACAAAGAGCGGAAGAACTGGTTTATTTGCTCATTCCTAAAACAATTGTTGGACGAGTATTTGATCCCATACAAAAATACAGTTACAGTACAAGGGTTAAAAAATCGGAAGATCAACAATTATTGACGCTTACCATATCTGAATCTCCGGCGAGAATTATTTCCGGCATAATCAAGGAGGGAGTAATTTTGATTGATTTCGACTACCATTTAAATATGACCGGCCTTGCCACCAGCGACCAGTGGGATATATATGCCAAAGAGTTTTATGAGAGCGGTGATATCTCCTTTATTCCGGGTTATGAATATTTTGAGGCTTTTAAAGATTCGGTGGTTTATTGGGATGGGAGTGATTTCGAATTTAGGAACAAATATGGAGTGGACCCCAAAATCAGGACACTTGGTTAAGCACTTTTGTTTAAGGGATTATTGTTGAGCTCAAAGGTTTCCGGGCATACCCCGTTCAAATAGGAATGAGCGCGTTGACGATTATAAAATACGGCAATGTAATCAAATAACTCACCCTCTATTTGTTTAACGTTCATTGAACTGTGTAAGTCGGCTTCTTTTTTTAGCGTAGCAAAGAAACTTTCCACCGGACTGTTATCCCAACAGTCGCCCTTGCGTGACATGCTGGCCGTAAAGCTGTTCTTATGCAGAAGCGACCGAAACAGGTTACTTGCATATTGGCTGCCGCGATCCGAGTGGAAAATAATACCGGTGGACTTACCCCGCATACCAAGAGCCATATTCAACGCATCGACCACCAGCTTAGCAGGCATCCTCGTGGACACCGACCATCCGATAATTTTTCGCGAATACAGATCCATCACAACAGCCAGGTACACAAACCCTGATCCACAACGCAGATAGGTGATATCTCCTGCCCATTTTTGGTTTACTTGGCAAGCTGAAAAATCTCGTTTTAAAAGATTCGCTGCTACCGGTAAATGATGGCGCGAATGGGTCGTTTTAGGACGATATGAGCGTTTCTGGCGAACTTTTACCCCATACTTCTTCATGATCCTGCGCACCCGTTTTCGTGAAACAGTCACACCCAAAGCCTCCAGAAGTCCTTTCAAACGCCGCGAGCCATAGCACAGATAGCGCCTGTTTTCTCTTAATTTGAGAAGTATCTGCAGAATTTCGTCGTCCGGGTCACCAGTGCTATGATCCTGAGAGGCTCTCCAGCTATAGAACCTGCTGCGGGTCACTTCCATAACCCTGCATAAAGTAGTAACCGGATAGTTTTTGCTCATCTGTTTGATAAAGCGGTACCTTAGCGAGAGCGGGGTGCAAAGATACCTACGGCCTTTTTTAAAATGGCATTTTCCTGTTCCAAATTGAGCAGCCTGCGCTTGAGTTCAGCGACCTTTGTCTTTGGGGTTTCCACTGCCTGGAAAGGCCTGATCTGAATGTTCCTGTAGATCTCTTATCCATTTACGAATACTGGAATGATCGACCCCCAGATCCCGAGCAGTCTGCATGATGTCTCCAGTATGCAGAGCCAGTTCAACAGCCTGTTGTTTAAATTCTATCGAGTAGGTTTTACGTTGTTTTATTTCTTTCATAGAACACCTGTAGGTTTGATGGTATAACTAAGATACCGTTATTGTTGGTTATTTAAGGTGTCCTGTTTAGGGGTGCCATTCCAATAATTTTCTGCAGAAGGGGACTAATGAAAGGAGATAAGGTGGAGACATTAAAAAATACATCCCCTATGAAAACCATTATTACATTTTTACTAACATTAGTCCTGTTGTCCGTTAGCTATACAATCGCCCAGCCAGTACCTGTTACCGTAAGGGATTTGAATACATATGAAAGCTTGTTGTCTGTTCAGGATATACCGAACCACGAGCTTGCTGGACAAACTGTGTCATTTACTGCGGTTATTCTTTCGCATCCAAAAAATTCAGGCCTTGCTTTTTATAACCAAGAAACGGGTATGATAGGTCGCTCCCATGTTTTTGTTATAGACACAAGCGCTAATAGCATGGGGAGAGACGGAATGTACATGCAATTGGTTACCTCGGGCGAAACCATGCTTCAGTTAGAAGAACTTACTCGCGGGGATGTGATTTATATTGAGGGTGTACATAATTTTTTTAATAACGAAGTGCAGCTAAACCCAAATTATATTCAAAATCTGGGAAATGTATTCACTAATTTCGATATCTATGCGCCCCTGCTCGAACCCACGATAGTTGCTACGGAACATTTAAACGAAGCTGTGGAAGGGGGCGAGCAGATTAACCTGGCCAACTATTCAAACCTTGTAAATATGTATGTTCAGGTTCAGGTTCAGGGTGCGGTGGTAAGCAAGAGCCAATCCAATACGGCAGGGGTACCTTGGTTTTATTTTAGAAATGGAGATGTTGGTGTTTATCAAAGGGCAACTTCACTGCGATATCGGAACGATTGGGCAAGTTATAGAGAAGGTTACAATTTAAGAAGAGATGAAGATGGGGTTTTTACCCCACCATTACCTGGGTCGGTGATTTCCATTAGAGGTTTTGTTACTACTTATCTTACCGGGGAAGATCCTGCGGGCGTTAAAGCAAGCTCAGAAGCAGAAGTGTTTGCAATCACACCGTGGGATGATGGAGTGCTTTGGCAAGAAATAGATGGTCATATGATAAGAACAGAGCCCGAAGGCTGGCCTGTAGATTTGGAGATTACTGAAGAAGGAAGCCCTGATTCAACATCAGAATATTTGGAAGTTTCTATAAGGGAGTTAAATACTTACGATCAGATTAATACAGTGCATGATATACCATCTCACCCGTTGGCTGGAGAGCAGATTTCATTTGGTGCGGTGGTGGTTTCTTACCCTCAAAACTCAGGCCTTGCTGGCTATAATCCGAACCAAGAAATTTCTATTGCGAGATCCCATGTATTTGTAGTAGATACAAGTGCAAATAGTTTGGGTAAAGATGGCATGTATATGCAATTGGTTTCTACAGGTGATGCACTTTTACAAATGGAAGAACTTACCCGTGGTGATCTAATCAAGGTAAAAGGGACACACAGCTTTTTTGGTAACGAGGTTCAACTAAACCCACAGAGTATTGAACATTTGGGGAACGTTTTTGAAAATTTTCAAATATTCCAAAACTTGTTAGAGCCCACAGTAATTTCAGCAGAGATATTAAATACCGATATGGGAAGTGGGGCTGAAATTAATTTAGATAGTTACTCGGATTACATAAATAGGTACGTGAGATTCGAAAACATAAATATCGGTGGTAGTGTGGCAAATGATGAGGGCCGCCCCTGGTTATATGTTTCAAACGGGAATGGTAAAATCTACACAAAAGATACTTCTCTCCGATTTAGAAATGATCGGGATGAATACCGAGTAGGTTATAACTGGAGAAGAGGTGAGGAAGGCCCATTTACCCCTCCAGTTCAGGGAGAAAGAATAAACTTGAATGGTTTTGTGACATTACACCCATCAGATTTTGATCCTGCTGGCATTAAATCGGACTCTGCCGATCAGTTATATTCTATTGCCCCCTGGGATGATGGTGTAGTATGGGTAGAGCAAGGAGGAGTACCCAGTAGAACAGAGCCTGATGGCTGGCCAATTGATATAGAAATTTTGAGCGAGCCAGAACCTACAACTATTACCGGAGAAATTGGTGTAGAAAATATATCCGGATTAGTTGGTGACATACAAACTTTATCAATCGAGCTGGTAAGCACCAATGGTGTACCATTCGAGTCTTTTCAGTTGGAAGTGCATTATGACCCGGCTTTAATTGCCTTCAATATACCTGATCAAACAGGAACATTGGCTGAAAATTTCACTTTTGAAGTGAACGCCCCCGAAGCCGGAGTATTCCTTATTTCAGCTGCAAGCACAGAATTTGTATCAGGTTTAGGCGAATTATTTCTTCTCGAGGTTGAATTACTTGCAAACGGATCGGACACAATAGAAGTGAGTAACGCGTATCTGAATGAATCACAAATTAGTGACTCCTCAATTTTAGTGAACATTACAGGAAGACTTTGCGGGGATGTAACGAATGACGGCTCGATAACCGCGACAGATGCTTCTTACGTTCTCCGCCACACCGTAAAACTGGCTCCACAATATCCGCTTGCGGGGGATGACTCCACCGCCGCCGACGTAACCGGCAACGGCTGGATTTCGGCTTACGATGCTTCCCAAATTTTGAAATATGATGTAGGTTTACCGGCTATCATGGAATGTGCACCACAAGCGGCCAAAGTCCAACCACTGGCTGCTAATATAAGTTGGGATTTTAACAGAACTAATGATGAGCAAACCCTTTTCGAGATTCCGGTTATTGCCACAAATGTAGATGGTGAGTTAAACTCTGTAGAACTAACTATGCCGCTTTCGAAAGGTCTGGAGTTTAAGGGATTTTCCGGTATTCCTGACAATTGGCAGGTTACTACAAATGAGGTAGATGATGTAGTCTATATTTCAATGTTTGGAGCGGAAGCTGTTAGTAGTGAGGTGCTGGGTACGGCAGAAATTAAAGTTACTGATCAAAGTCAGTCACAGTCTGTAGAAGCAATGGTCATACTGAATGAAAATGAATCGGTGAGTTTGGAGAGATTGACATTGAATGAAATCCCAAAAGAATTCGAACTTTCTCAGAATTATCCAAACCCTTTCAATCCTGTTACACAGATTAAATACAGTGTGCCTGAAGAGACAAAAGTTCAACTAACCATCTTTAACCTACTGGGGCAAACAGTAGCTGAGCTGGTGAATGAGCAAAAATCACCTGGTCGCTATACCGTAAGTTGGGATGCAGAAAATAACTCAAGCGGGGTGTATATGTATCGATTGGTGGCAGGAGAGAATATCCTCACTAATAAAATGATGCTGATTAAATAAGAATTATGAATAAAATTCTTTGGGTACTTTTATTTTTTTCCACATCGGGATATTTAGCGCCGACCTTTGGCCAAACCCAGCTTCACATTCAATTACCAGATACTACTGTGGAACTGGAAGAATCTACTACTACCATACTAATGCCGGTTACTATTCAACATTTACCGGAAAATTCAATATCCGGTTTCAGGTTAAAGTTGCAATTTGATCCGGATGTGGTTGCCATCGAATCATTCTCTAAAAACGGTACTCTTTCTTCCGGATTTAGCATTTTTGGAAACTCTGATACGGATGAAACTTTTATCATTTCGGGTGCTGGCAGTACTCCAATTTATGATGATGGAGTCCTGATAAACCTGGAAATTTTGGTGAAGGGTGCCGGTACCTCACCGATTGAATTCCTGGAAGTTGAAATAAATGAAGGAGAACCTGCCTTTACATATACAAATGGGAATGTGACAGTCGGGTCACCAGAACCTATACCTGAGGCGCCTGCATTAGTATTTCCTGAATCAGATGATGATGAAGTTGAAATTCCACTTACCCTTTCATGGGAGAATGTTTCTGGCGCTGCTAATTATGAGGTTCAATTATCTGACAGTGATGAATTTAGTTCACTATTAGTAGACGAATCTACCACCACCAATTCATTTGATGTTGATGATCTTGAATATTTAACCCAATATTTTTGGCGGGTAAGAGCTGGAAATGAAAGCGGCAAAAGTGATTGGTCTGAAACTTTTAATTTCACTACAAAAGAAAAGGAAAACGAATCACCAACGGTTTCAAATCCGCTTGGTTCTGTCATTCTTCAGGAAGATTTTGGTGAGAAGGTAATATCCGAACTGGGGGATGTTTTTTCAGATGATGAAAACATTTCGTTATCATTTGAAATAGTGGACTTTCCGGCAGATTTATTGACGGCAAGGATATCTGAAAATTCTTCATTGGTTTTAGTTTCTGTAAAAAACCAATATGGATCAGGACAGGTAATTGTTGCAGCAACTGACACAGAAGAGGCATCCGTTAATGATACACTGACGGTAGTGATTGAACCGGTGAATGATCTGCCTGTTTTCGTTGGAATCCCTGATACCCTCACTTTCAAAAGTGGAGAAGAGTACACCTTTGAGTTTGGGGATATTGTGGATGATGTAGAGGATGATTTGTCTGATTTGTCCTTTAATTTCGTTATAGAGCCCGATGAGTTAACCTTCGATATTTCCATTACATCTCATAAAATAACAATTTCAGCTTCTGATTTTGTAGGGCAAGGGCTCTTGACCTTACTGGTGAAAGATTCCGGTGGGGGTGAAGTTGAAGAAAGTATAATCCTAATCATTGAATCGTCCACGTCTTCAAACTTGGAACAAGACATTCCAAGTGAATTCAAACTTTCTCAGAACTATCCGAATCCCTTCAATCCGACCACCCAAATTCAATATCAGTTGCCGAAAGCTTCAGCAGTGAGCCTCAGAGTATTTGATGCCACGGGACGTATTGCTTATGATTACTCCCATTTACAAAAAGCGGCGGGAACTCACACATTTACTTTTAACGCCTCTGCCCTTTCAAGTGGATTTTATTTTTATCAGTTAAAAGCTGGAGAATTTGTGCAAACACAAAAAATGACTCTGATTAAATAAAATTTATGCCTAATAACAAATAAGATGAACAAAATAGTTTGTGTTTGCATAGCAGGAATATTTTTATTGGGCCTCTCACATCAGAGCAGTGCTCAAACATTTCAAAGAGCTGAAAATAATACTTGGGGATTTCGTATTAGCATATCAAATGTTGGGACAGTGGGGAACCCAGGATTTGCACAAGGTCTGGGCGTAAGCATGCATTACCCTGCTAAATCGGGTACTGAGCATTTATTCGAAGGTGGTATTTGGCTTGGAGCAAAAGTCAATGATGGAATCAGAGTCTCAACGTCGTCGGTGACAAGTTCTTCAGGTTATTCGATTGGAAGTTCTGGATATGAATTTACTGCATTAGACACTATTTCAGAACAAAGCAGGCTGAAAGGTGAGGGTTTTTCTGATTCTGATTTGATTACCAGTTTCACAGATACCAACACTGTTATAAATAATATTCAAATTACTGACCACGAAACACCTTTAGGCGCCGTAGTAGAAATGCGCCTGATGAGCTGGTTTGAGGGGAATAATGATAATTTTGTTATTCTGGAATACAAGATTACAAACACAGGTAAAGAGGCTTGGAACGATTTCTACTTTGGCATGAGAGCGGATATGGTGGTAAGAAATGTAAAGACAGCGAATGAGTCTGGGGCTAATTTTTTTAATAAAAGCGGGTATGGATATATCGACAGCTTATACACAATTTATTCTTTTGATGCTGGTTCATCAGATGATCCCAGTACAAATACCTACGGTGCTTTTACTATTTTGGGAAGCCGGGTTGGTGATAATTTTGTTCACCCTTTAAATGAAGAATATCTCTTAGAGAATGGATTAGAAATACCACAAATAAATCCAGGCTTCTGGGCATTTAGTGGTGGGTCAGGGAATCTTGTCAGGCCAGAGAATGATCTTGATCGATATGAAAAAATGTCGGAACCCTTTCCATATGAAGAAGAGGAAAACAGACTTAGAAGTGATGGGCAAAATGCAAATGGAAATTATATTTCACTGATCTCAATTGGACCTTATACACAAGTGGAAGCAGGGGAAACTGTAACAGTATATGTGGGAGCTTCAGCCGTGGAAAAACCAAGCGAATTTCAAGGGTTGGAAGGAAAGCCTAAAGATACTGAAGCATCAAGATTACCACTTATTGAAACTCTACAACAACAGTTTAAGTTGATGACTGGCAACAATATTAATGATTGGGAAGATAATTTTATAGTTCCGGAAGTTGAGGTAGCTTTTATTGGATTTAATGAAAACCCAAGCGATAGTACAATTGAAATGGCTGAATTTAATTGGGAAGTTACAGGGAATCCTGAGATGATTCATTCTTTTGTCATTACATTAAGTAATGAAGAGAGTGAGCAATCTATTCATATAGACGCAGGGTTAACTCGATTTTTAATCTATAATTCATTTGAAAATGACGAAATATCAGCATTCATAGAAACAGGTTTAGAAACTATACCGCTGGATTCTAAATTAGAAGAGGGGGTAAATCATCTTAGCATTATAGCTGCTGATAGTGAAGGAAATGAAGTTGATAAATTAGAACATAACTGGGTAGTAAAAGCAAAAAAGCAGGATATTTTATTAATTCACGATACTTTTTATCGAACATCCCCAATATTTTCAGATTTGGATTACGATACGTGGGATATAGGACAGTTTAGTTCGCTATCTCATGAATCCGAAGACGATATAATCATAGATAATCTGAAATCTCATATGTCCCGCTGGAAAGGTGTTATTTGGACTACAGCAGATTCAAGATTCATTCACCTGAATCATATACCAAAAATATCTTCAACCTTGAGGCAAAAAGGGGGAAAGATCTTTTTGTATGGCCAGCTAGATCAAGATACTCACGAATTAAGGGATATGTTTGGTATTTCCGATATTAGGACACCTGAAGGTTTAGAGAGTGGTTTTGTTACTTTTCAAGAAAGCCTAATTATTCCATATAATGAAAGTTATAATTTGGATACGCTCAATTTCCCTAAAAACAATATTTATAGCAGATTATATCGCCCTGTTGAGGAGGTTGATAGTTTATACGGCGTAAATTTCAATAGTAGGAGTATTGTAGGGGGTACTGAAGAAGTAGGGGTCTATCCTGTTGCCTGGCATTATGACGAAAAGAATTCGGGTTTTATGTATCTGGATTTGGAGGGCCTTGAAAATGATGAGAATGCCAGAAATGTAATAAATACCATTGTAAATGATATCCTTGATATCCCTTCTGTTGTCCATACAAATACTGAAGGTTTATCAACTGAGAATTTACATCCTCACAAAGTATCACTTGAACAAAATTATCCAAATCCATTCAATCCGAATACAATAATCAGATTTCAATTACCTCTAAATAGTTATGTGCAATTGGATATCTTTGACATATTGGGTAGGAAAATATTCACATTATTAAATCAACAAAAACCCGCAGGAACATACACCATTAACTTCGATGCTTCTAAATTTTCCAGTGGTATTTACATCTACCAGCTAAAAGCAGGGAATTTTACTGAAACCAAAAAAATGACCTTAATAAAATAATTTTCTGCAGTATTTGTAGTGGACAGGAAATTAGAAGGGTATAGGGTACAAAAGCTAACCAGCACAACTCCGGTTGTGTTTTCAAAAAAGTCAGGCGTAAATGTCTGACTTTTTTTATTCCTGATAAAACTTCCTTCCTACCCCCACATAATCCACTAAAATCCTGCGGGAGAAGCTCCAGCTTCCCATTAATAACCATTAGAACAGATTCCCCTTCTATTCTAAAACAACCTCAAATTCTCATTGCTGTTCTGGCTGGATTCATTCTCATCCTTCCGGTCATTCCGGACAAGAAAGGACCCAGGAAAGTGCCTGTTCAGCACCTCCATCATGGCCGGGCGGTTGTTGTATTGGCGGCGGAAGTCGCGGATTATCAAGTGAATTTTTTCATCCCCGCCCTTGATCTTCTTCATTTTTTTGAGGTAGCCGGCGATTTCTTTATAAATTTTACGACCGGTTTGGGTGGCATAATTCGTAATACCTTTTTCATATAAATCCAGGATTTCGACTGGGTACTTATTTTTCAATATTGAAGCATACCTATCCACAAAAGAAAGGGAAACATCGTTGATTTGCAGTAATTTTAATAACCGGTCCAGGTATTTTTCTTCCGCAAAAATTTCGGCCAAGGTCCCCATATCGTGGAAACTTCCACGGGAATGTTTGCCCTTTATTTTGTCAATTAAGGCTTCACATTTCTCCTGCCATGATGTTTTATCATAAGTGGCTTTCAGTTCTTTGTAATAATTCATGCTGTAGTGATTCTCAAAGAACAGCTTTTCACTCAATTTTTGTATTTCAGGCGTATCATCTTCAAGCTTTGCGATGTCCAATAATTTTTGTTGCCAATTTTGAACCGTACCCGGGTGATTTTGGTCGTTGGCGATATTGATCCCCTCCCTGCAAAGTGCTTTGGCTTGCTCAAAGTCTTTTTGCGTGATGGCTTTATCGACTAAGATGTTCCTGAGATCAGGATAAGTACTTTGAGTTTCAATCAAAGCGAACGCTTCCTCATCCCGGCTTGCTTTTAGCAGGTATTCAACTTTTGCCTTGATCAGTTGTACCACACCATAATCTGAATACGATTCCCTTTTTTTGATTTCAATTTGGCGGTCGGTTAGCTTAAAAAACTGTTTCTCTTGTTCTTCATTGGTTATAAGCTCCGGTACCAAAAACAGGAAATTAGCCTCGAAACCAAATGTATGGTATTTCTCCTTTGGGAGTTCTTCCAGACAATAAGTGAATAGTTCATCTTTTAAGAGAGGCGGGGCTTGCTGTATGGCCGCGCCGAAGGTGTCAAAAGCGTAATATAAAAGATCTCCGGCCGAGCCATCCGAGTCATCCATATTGTTGAGGAATATTGGAATTTCTTCGATGAGCGCTTTACAGATTGCGAGGCTTTCCTTCAGGTTATTTCCGGCCAGCAGGTCATTTGCCTTTTCGGCCAACTCATACAATGGCGATGTTAAAGAGGTGGCAGAATAGTAGTCAATGAATCCATGGCGGCCTTGAGCGGATTTGTAAATATTACGAACTATCGTTTTGTACTTTTGTTCCTGGTCTTCATCCAGGTGCACTGCAAAATGAGCTACAAAAGCATTTTTGAGACCTGCAACGCGGACAAATTCTGTAACAATAAATTCTTGGAGTTCTTCTTTAGATGTCTTTTTGAAAATCTCTTGCACACGGTTTTTCTTAACTTTTTTCTTCGTGTTTTTAGAGGGAACGTTATCTTTTGCCATCATCTCTTCAATAGCATAAAAGACGGCTACTACATGTTTGCAAATGGGGCCTTGATCGTAAGGGCAGTCACATTCCCATCCTTTAATTTTAGTTTTGTGGGTGTTTATCTGCACGGTATAACTGTTAGTGCCATGAACCTGTGCAAGCCATTGGCCGGGCGCTATTTTTTCCAGTCCGTCTACCTGCCCAGAGTTAAAATAATCATATCCCCGTTCCAGCATAGTTGAGCTGATATTTCGTTCAAAATCTTTGAGATTCATAAAGGTATGTTTATAATGAATAGAAAATTGGTACTGTTGGTGAAGTATATTTTGTCAAGTCGTTCGAATCAATCAAAAGAATATTTTTTATGCTTTCGGTAACCGTGAATGATTTCATTTAAACCTAAAAGTAAGACAATGATCATACTATCGCTTTTAAAGTTTTTTAAAAAGGGCAACTTTGTTGTGTGCAAAATATGGCAAAGTTTGTATCTAGTGTCATGTCAATGCTCAATTGCCGCAGAATGAACGGTTTACATTTTACCATTAAAAAAGGACTCCTTTTGGGAATAAGGAATTAGTTGGTATAAACCACCCATCCATCACCCCGTTTCTCGCTTCCATCACAGCACAGCCAGGGCTTCGGGGAAACGGAATGATGGATTTCGAGGCAATTCCATCATTCGGTTCGGCCTGCGCAGGGCAAAGTTATGAAATTTTGTGAGAGCCGGGTGATGGAGCGGGTTAAAGACTGCCTGGAGTTAACATGTCCGGCCCTCTCAACACTTCCTGCAAGACACAACAGTAAAACAAAAAGAGGTTTATCATGCATATTTCATTAACTCCCGAACTGGAAAAACTGGTCAAAGAAAAAGTGAATTCCGGTCTCTACAATAATTCGAGTGAAGTAATAAGAGACGCTCTGAGACAGATGAACAGAAACGAAGAGTTTTTTTATGATTTAAAAAGAAGCCACCTGATTGATTTGCTGGAAGAGGGTGAAAAGAGTGGAATAAGTGACAGTTCTATTTCTGATATCATACGTCAAGAAAAAGAAAGCAAATGAAAACATATACCTTAACCCGAAAGGCTGAAGGTGATATATGTTTCCCGGTTCCAGTGATGCAACATCAGCCCCCATCACTCTTTTTGGGACTATTCTTCTTGCGTTTTTGAAAATACTCCAAAGTTTCACTGGCCGACAAACCTTCCGTATCGGCCGCAATTCGTTTCCGTTCTTTGCGAACTGATTTCACACAGTCAAACTTTTTTTCAGTTGTTGTCTTCATAATCAACTGCTTCTCTTGGGTTTCTTATTTCCAACGTTTGAAATCCGTTTTTAAGGTTTACCGCATTATATCCAAGAATTCTTTCGATATTAACAATATGTCTAAAGTTCCAGCTCACAAGCAAATCAGCTTTTCGAATGGTTGCAATTGCTATATGAAAACAATCAGCCCGACTGGATTTTTCAACTACCTGTTCTTTTATATACTGTTCAGCAAGCCAAACTGCTTCTTCTGTTAAATCAATATGTTGAACTTTTTGCTTTGGGACTGAATTAACGAAATTCCTAACAAATTCAGGTGATCCCGCTAATTCATCATCCACAACATCTGACTTTAGGAGTTGAACATTAGATGCAACTGCATACTCAAAGAATTTTTTGGTCCAGTATTCAAACTCTTCATCAAAGTTTCTACTAAGTTGATACTCTACAAACCCATTTACTCATTCTGATAAAACTTTTTCCTGATCCCAGCATTTTCCACTAAAATCCCCGCCCCCTTAAACCTCGGCCCAAATTCATCCTCAAACTCCTTCAACTTATCCACCACATTCTGCACTCCTTTTTGATCTATATACCGAAACGGCCCTCCCAGAAAAGGCGGAAAACCAAGGCCAAGAATAGCACCTAAATCTCCATCTCCCGGAGAGTTCAGTACTCCTTCCTGTAAGCACCATGCAGCTTCGTTTATCATGGTATAAGCCATGCGCAGTTGCGCGGTTTCTTTGTCTGGGTTGCTCCGGTTTTCTCCGCCGAAATGTGAATAGATGTCGGAATTCACTTCTTTCTTTTTGTCTTCGAAGTACTTGTACATCCCACGTTTATTTTTGCGCCCTTTATAACCTGCATCCAAAAGCTCTTGTGCCCGGTTTTCAGTAT
>JBBDNN010000091.1:0-60856 GCA_040877545.1 Balneolaceae bacterium | reverse complement strand
TGTCGAGGCCTACCATAATGTTTTCATGTTCTTCCATAACGATCCGCTGTGTTTTGGTTGATTGCTATATTTTTTGTGGGTTTGATGCAGGTATTGCCCGTTAAAACCTGTTCAATAGTTGCTTTATCATTATTACTATATCTCATGTGTCACCACCTGATTTGAAAACCGTAGGTCTACCTGCTGTACCGCCTGAATACCTTTGGTTCTGATTACCTGTGCATAAAATGCTTCCCAGTTTTCTAGTTTGGCTGCAAAGTCATTCCTGCCGAATAACAGTTTTACACCGTTTTCCTGGCTCAATGCCACAACTCCTTCCAACTCATCAAAAGCTATTTCGCTGATGGTTACCCACCCAAAGCCATTTCTTTTTGCATCCAGGAGAAAATCCCGCACTTGTAAAAAGGAGTCATCCCTTAAAGTATCTTTTGATATAATTGCGCTGTAACCATATAGTAAAGGCACATTATCTGATTTATCTTCAAGTACAGGTAATCTTACACCATCTTCATCTATATAAACTCTATTGCTGCCCTCAATTAACAATGCAAGAGGTTCTCTTTCGGTGATGGTGAGGGTTAAATTTCCATTGGGCTCTATATAAGGAATCACTGTTTTCACATAATCCAGTTGCTCTACATCGTTTGCCAGGGCAGACAAATCAAGACTATCTGGTTTCATCCCCAAGGCATTGTCCGCAACTTGTTGAACCTGGCTTTCATCAGTGAAATAAAGCTCATTTACCTTCACCTGCTGGATAGTCATATTCTGATTCCAGTAAAGTGCGGCTATCACAGCTATTCCACTCACCAGTAAAACAGCGGTGATCCAGGGCATGATTTTTATGTTATGTGTAGCTTGTTTGCTCAATCTAATTTGAGGGTGGTTTAAATTTTCCGGTTTCCAGTACTTTTACAAAATCTTCGCCAAAACGATAAATATCGCCGGCTCCCATTGTGATTATGATATCACCGGCTTTAGTATGTTCTTTTAAGGTGTCGGCCACATCTTCTTTATTTTGCACATAAACAACATCTTTATGTCCGTACTGCTCGGCGATATCTGTAATTAATTTCCCGCTAACCCCTTCAATGGGTTTTTCCCGGGAAGGATAGACATCGGTCACAATTAGTATTTCGGCATCAAAAAAGGAGAGGCCGAATTCTTTGTACAACTCTTGTGTGCGTGAATACAGGTGTGGTTGAAAAACAGCCACTACTCTGCGATCCGGCCAGCCTTTTCGTGCAGCCTGTAATGTTGCCTGTACTTCGGTGGGGTGGTGAGCGTAGTCATCAATTACCATCACACTATCGCTGTACTTTTGCTGAAATCTTCTAAATACACCTTCGTATCGCTCCAGGCCTTTTTTTATTAGTCTGAAATCAATATCCAGTTCAATTCCTGTTGCAATGGCAGCCAGGGCATTTTTCACGTTGTGTTCGCCGGGTGAGTTCAGTGTAATCACTCCCAGTTTTTCCTCATTATGAACCACAGTAAAAGTGCTCGTAAAGGCATCATTTCGAATATCGATTGCTCTAAGCTGAGCCTGCGGGGTTAAGCCGTAAGAAATAATTCGTTTTTCAAGCTGGGGAAGAATACTTCGAACATTTGGATCATCGAGGCAGACGATAACAGCTCCGTAAAAAGGGACTTTGTTGGCGTAATCGACAAAAGCGCCCTTTACATCTTCGAGATCATCATAAATGTCGAGGTGCTCGGCTTCAATATTGGTAATTATGGCAATAGAAGGAGTGAGGCGCAGGAAGGTCCGGTCGAATTCATCGGCTTCCACTACAATCAAATCACCTTTGCCAACCACGGCATTGGTTTTGTCAAAACTGTGTACTTTTCCGCCCACCATTATGGTTGGATCGTAGTTTCCGTCCTGGGCAACATGGCCGATCATGGTGGTGGTGGTAGTTTTGCCATGGGTTCCGGCCACACCGATTCCAAATTTCATTTTCATGAGTTCGGCCAGCATTTCAGCCCTTTTTATAGTGGGGATGCGCTTTTCAATGGCAGCAATGGTTTCTTCGTTTTCATCGGCTTTTACCGCACTGGTATAAACCACCACATCGGCGCCTTCTATATGCCCGGGCTGATGTCCCTGAAACACTTTCGCCCCGAGTTTTTCCAAACGTTTGGTTGTTTCGTTCACAGCACCATCCGATCCGGTTATTTTAAAGCCCCGCTGGAGTAACACCTCGGCCATTCCGCTCATACCAATCCCGCCGATTCCTACCATATGTATATGGCGGGTTCGTCCAAATGGGGGTTGTGTTACTATGCGTTTTTCCATCAGTCTAACCGGGATTGTGCGATTTCTAAAATTTCCTTTGCTATCAATCGGGCTGCTTCTGGTTTTGCCAGACTTAAGGCAGCCACATTCATTTTTTTCAGTCGTTCCTGATTGTAAATCAGAGATTCTACCAGCTCAGATATTGTTTCTTTCATATCATCATCAGTTAAGAGTTCGGATGCACCTGCATCCACCATTGATTTTGCGTTTTTTGTTTGATGATCTCCGGCCACATTGGGAGAGGGCACCAGTATGCTGGGCTTCCCGGTTATCATCAGCTCGGAACATGAACTTGCTCCGGCTCGGCTAATGACCAAATCCGCCGCTTCATAAGCTTCCGGCATATTTTCCAGGAAAGCCGTCATGCGCAGGTTTGGTAATTCTTTCTGATTGATGGAGCTGGAAAGCTCATCAAAATATCTTGATCCACACTGCCAGATTACCTGTAAACCGGCTTTATTATGCAGGAAATGGATATTTTCTTTAATAGCATTATTAATTGTTTTTGCTCCGCCACTTCCGCCCAAAATCAGCAATACCGGTTTGTCATCCTCAAAACCAAAAGCATTCAGCGCGTCCTTTTTATCCACATTCATTAAAGATGTTCTGGTAGGATTTCCAGTTAACTGTGTCTTTGATTCAGGGAAATAATTATCAGCTTCTTTAAAGGCGGTAAATATTTTGTGGGAGAATTTTGCCAGCATTCGGTTTGTAACACCGGGGAAACTGTTTTGCTCCTGGATTATGACCGGAATCCCTTTCTTACCCGCAACCCAGCCCACAGGTCCGGCGGCATATCCACCACAGGAAACCATTGCATGCGGCTTATATGAACTTAGGATTTTCACGCTCTGGGCCACGCTTGTGATCAATTTCATTGGAAAAAAAAGATTCTTGAATGTGAGCCTTCGGTGAAATCCACTTATCCAGATACTCTTAATCTTATAACCGGCTTTAGGAACGGCTGTCCATTCCATATGATCTTTGGTTCCCACAAACAGAATTTCGGTTCCCGGATTTTCCTCTTTTAATGCATCTGCAATGGCAATGGCGGGATAAACATGTCCACCGGTTCCGCCTGCCGCTAATAAAATTCTTGGATTAGGCATAGAACAAGGCCCTCCTTCCCCGGTTATGTTTCGAGATGTTCAGCAGGATACCTATCATGAAACCGGCAAAAAGCATGCTGGTCCCTCCATAGCTCACAAAAGGCATGGGGAGTCCGGTTACCGGCAAAATTCCACTTGCCACTCCGGCATTCACATATCCAAATAAAACTACAGTGAGTGTACAGGCTACCGCCAGCAGTGAACCCAGATGGTCTTCCGCATTACGTGCGATATAAACCACGCCGCGAATCAGGATCAGTGTAAAAATAAGAATGAGAGACAGGGCTCCAATCAGGCCGTACTCTTCGGCAATAATGGCAAAAATAAAATCATTATAAGGGGCGGGAAGAAAATCTCGCTGTGTGCTTTTTCCAATTCCTACACCCAGCAATTCGCCCTTGGCAATGGCAATATGAGCTTGTTGCGCCTGATATCCGCTACCTTGAATGATGTGTTCGCTCGGGATGTCTTTTACCTGCGTAAGGTATTGATCGATGCGGCCTTGCCGGTTCCCGGATTGACTCAGCAGCAGCATTCCACCTAATAGACCGATTGCAATTAAAGAGCCGAGTTGGATAACACTAACCCTGCCGATAAACATCACTATGAGGCAGATGCCCAATAAAATTCCTGCACTGCTGAAATCTTCTAAGCCAATAAGGCCGCAGGTAATTACAACCCAAAACATAATGGGCATAAAGGCTTTCTTAAAATCTTTGATGTATTCCTGCTTTTCGCTGAGCAGCACACAAATGTGAATCATCAACGCTACAGTGGCAATTGTGGAGGGTTGAAAGGAAAAACCGCCAACATTCAGCCATCGTTTTGCACCAAACTGTTCGGCTCCAAAAGCCAGAACGGCAATCAACAGGACCCAGCTAATCACCATCCCTAAACGGCTGAATTTAGCCAGGATGTGATAGTTTATTTTAGAAGCAATCAGCATCACAATAAAAGCAATTCCCAATTTCACGAGGTGCCCGATAATCAACTGTCCCGCTGTGGTTGATTTTGTCTCGGCGAAGAACGCGATGGAAGAATACACTGCCAGCATGCCGAACATCATCAATATCACCACCGACATCAGCAAAAAGCGGTCGCTGCCTTGCGAACGCGTATCAATATCTTCCGGCGAAGTACCGATGATATTGGAAATATTGCTATGTGGAGACGTGTAGATCATTAGTTATCCAATTTCCAAATTTCAAATTCCCAGGTTTTGGTATTGGGAATCTGGCTCGTGGTATTTTTATTTAAAGTTTATTCACTTCTTCTTTGAAAATTTTTCCGCGGTGCTCGTAACTCTCAAACATATCGAAAGAAGCACAAGCGGGACTTAGTAGAACCACTTCTCCGCGTTTGGCTGTTTTTCGGGCTGCCCGTACGGCTCCACCCATCGTTTCAACACGTACAAAATTTGGTGATACTTTTCCTAACTGCTCTTCAATTCGTTCTTTCGATTCGCCGATGGCAATGATGGTGTGCACCTTTTCGCGTATTTGTGATTCCAGTTCGGTGTAGTCGTTGCCTTTATCACGCCCGCCCAAAATCAGCGTAAGCGGCATATTAAAACTATCGAGTGCAAACCAGACTGCATTTACATTCGTGGCTTTGCTGTCGTTGATATATTTCACGCCATCAACAACCCGTACCATTTCCAGGCGATGTTCCACACCTTCAAATGTGCGAAGACTTTCACGGATGGCTTCATTTTTTATTTCGGCTGCACGGGCAGCGAGGGCGGTAGCAAGACTGTTATTTAAATTGTGCTGACCCCTTAATCCTACTTCATTAACTGACATAAGCGTTTCTTCTTTGTTGTTGAATTTGAAAATGATGTGGTTATCGCGGACAAAAGCTCCTTCAGGTACTTCTTTTTTATTTGAAAAAGCCCATAATTGGGGAAATTCATCCTGTTTTTGCAATTCTTTTACATGCTGCTTGATGAGCGGGTCATCATAATTGAATATGAACTGATCACCGCTGCCCTGATTTTTGGTGATGCGGAATTTAGAGGCTGCATAGCCCTTCAGGCTGTTCCCATACCTGTTTAGGTGATCAGGGGTGATATTCAGGAGCACACTCACCGAGGGCTTGAAATATTTGATGTGGTCGAGCTGAAAGCTGCTTATTTCCAGTATAAAACTTCCTTTTGCGGTATCAATCTTTTCAGAAAAAGCATACCCGATGTTGCCGGCAAGTGCATATTCAGCCTGGGCGGTTTCCCAAACGTGAGCCAGCCATTTTGTTACCGTAGTTTTCCCATTACTGCCTGTAATTGCAATAATCTTGTTTTCCGTGAACCAGCTGGCCACTTCAATTTCAGAGAAAACTTCTTTTCCATTTTGTAGATAATGTTGAACAATATCAGTCTCGGTTGGAACGCCCGGACTTACAACTGCAAAACTACCGGATTTTGCTTTCTCGCTGTGTCCTTTTTCTTCAAATGGAATTGAAGCGGAATTCAATTTCTTTTTGGCTTCTACTGAAATAGTCCCAAAATCAGACACAAAAATATCTGCTCCTTTTTTGCTGAGGAGAAGGGCAGCCGCAATACCACTTCGGGCCGCGCCAATTACCACGATATGCTTATTCTTAACTTCTGTCATCTGATTTTAAGCGTTAAAAGGCTCAACAGGCCAAGTAAAATGGTGATGATCCAAAACCGGACTACAATCTTTTGTTCCGGCCAGCCTTTTTTTTCAAAGTGATGGTGGATAGGAGTCATCAAAAATACACGACGACCTTCTCCATATTTTCTTTTGGTGTATCTAAACCACGTAGTTTGAATGATGACTGAAAGGGTCTCAAAAAAGAACACTCCACATACAAAGGGGAGCAGCAGTTCCTTATGAAGCATTAACGCCAGGGCGCCCATAGCGCCGCCTAATGCAAGTGAGCCGGTATCACCCATAAAAACAGAAGCCGGATTAGTATTGTACCACAAAAAGCCAATGCAGGCGCCAACAAGTGAGGCACTGAAAATGGTAAGTTCACCCGCGCCTGGCAGGTACATAATGTCGAGAAAGTCGGAGAAATCCACCCGCCCGGATACATAAGCAAAAATAGCGAAGACAATGCCGCAAATTGCAGAGATGCCGGATGCCAAGCCGTCCAGGCCATCGGTTAAATTAGTAGCATTGCTCACTGCAGTAATTACAAAGACGGCAACAAAAAGATAAATGATCCAGCCAAACTGATCACCGAAAAAGGCGTAATCGATATTAACATTTTTCAGGAAGGGAACAGTAGAAAGGGTATTGAAGGCTTGAAAATCAGGGTGAAAATACAGTACTGAACCGGTTATTAAACCTACCGTTACTTGCCCGGCAATTTTAAACCATCCTGCGAGGCCGCTTTTGTCTTTCTTTACCACTTTGATGTAATCATCAATAAAACCGACTGCGCCCAAAGTGAGTGTTACGAATACAATGAGCCAGCCATAAATGCTATCCATCCGCACCCAAAGAATGGTGGGGATTACAATGGAGAGAATTATTATGGCCCCGCCCATGGTTGGAGTTTTACCTTTGGCGAGATGATGGTCGAGGCCGATATCATCACGGATCACTTCCTGAAGCTGTAATTTTTTCAGCCATTCTATAATCCGCCGCCCAATAAATAAACTGATTAGCAGGGAAGTGATAGCAGCCAAACCTGTTCGTGTAGAAATAAATGCGACAGCTCCGGTTCCCGGCACATCATGTACAACATCGAGGTATGTGAAAAACTCGTATAGCATCAGCCTTCACCCTCCGATTTTACACTCAGGAATTCGCGGGCAATTTCGCGGTCGTCAAAAGGATGGCGAACGCCATGTATTTCCTGGTAAGTTTCGTGTCCTTTACCGGCTATCAGGATCAGGTCGTTTGCTGAAGCTTTCGCAATTGCTTTCCCAATCGCTTCTTTCCGGTTTGTGATGCTGGTAATTTGATCGAGATCTTCGAAACCATCGAGAATGTCGGCTATAATCAGGTCTGGATTTTCGGTGCGGGGATTATCACTGGTTACAATAATATGATCAGCATAGGCTGCCGCAACCCGCGCCATTTCCGGACGTTTTGCAGAGTCTCTGTCACCGCCGGCCCCAAAAACTACATATAACTCCTGCTCTTTCTTTTTTACCGTAACTAGAGTGGAGAGTACATTTTTGAGGGCGTCCGGGGTGTGGGCATAATCCACAATTACCAATGGCAGGTTTTCACCTTCGGCTACCACAGGTTCCATTCTGCCCGCAGCACCTTTTTCCCGGCTTAAAATTTTTGCTACTTCATTTTTCTCAAGCTTCAATGCTAAACAAATCAGAAAGGCTTCTGCAATATTATAAGCATTGAAAGTACCTACGAGCGGGCTTTCTATTTTTGTGCCATCCACTACTATTGAAATTCCTTCCGATGAATTGTTCAATATATGGGAAGAGCCATTTTCGAAGCTTAACAGCAGTTTTTTTGCTTTGCAATCTTTAAGCATTTTCGCTCCATGCGGATCATCCATATTTATCACAGCTGTGGAGCTTTCAGGTAAATGATCGAATAAGAGTTTTTTCGAGCGCCCATATTCTTCGAGTGTTTCATGGTAGTCGAGATGATCGTGACTGAGGTTGGTAAAGGCTGTTACTTCAAAATCAAAACCGGTTACCCGTTCCTGATGCAAGGCGTGAGATGAAACTTCCATCACCAAATACTCGGAGCCGGCGTCCACCATTTTTTTCATATCGTTGGCTAATTCGATGGGGTCTGATGTGGTAAGCCTGCTATATAACACTTCATCCAGAATTCTTTTGCTAACGGTACCGAGCAGCGAAACTTTCTTCCCACAGGCATTCAAAACCTGGTACACCAGTGTAGCCGTGGTGGTTTTACCGTTTGTACCGGTAATACCGATAATCTTTAATTTTTTAGCGGGATATCCGGCAAAAGCCTGAGCAATGGGCCCGGCTAACTTGCCGGTATCTTCTACTTCAATTACGCAAACATCCGGTTCCTCAGTATAATACGACTCTTCACAAATCAATACCTTGGCACCCCTGGAAACAGCATCTTCCAGGAACATATGGCCATCCACCTGAGTGCCTCGAATGGCGATAAATACATCACCCTCTGTTACTTCACGCGAGTCGATCACGACTGCATTTAGCTCACCTTCATACTTGCCGTTGGTGACATGCAGGGGAGAACATAATTCTATGAGTTGTTTAAGGTTCAACTATCGTTTACCTGCTTCGGTTAAAATTTCCAATGATTTTGCTTTGCCGCGAATGGTTACCGCATTTCCTTTCCTTAGTAATTCACCTGGTTTAGGAAATTGTGCGAAAATGGTCCCTGATCCAATAAGTGAAGCCTTAAGCCCGTGATTGGCAAGTACGGCAGTAGCCTGACGCATATTCATTCCCCGTAACTCAGGTATTGAAGCATAACCTTCCTTTACACTTGCACTTTCTTCCTGAAAGTAAGTTTCCGACAGAGTGAGTGAAATTTTTCCATCGGAAGGCATAGCAGTACCGGCTTCAGGTATCTGTTCGGCCACAAAACCTGATTTGCCGGAAATAGCATAAGGCACGGACAAAGTTGCCAACACGTGTTCTGCCTGCTCCTTTGATAATCCTTTTAAAAAGGGGACTTGCGCAAACTGCTCAGTCGGTGGGTTTTTGTTTTCTATTTTTCGCTGAATATCGCTATCAAGTCCTGCAATGCGGGTGGCGATATTCTTGAATACCGGTCCGGCGGTATAGCCTCCATAAGCACTTGTTTTTGGTTCATCCAATAAAATAAAGCAGACATATTTAGGATCATCAAGTGGAAAAAATCCCACAAAAGATCCCCGGTAATTATTGGTGTACTTGCCATTTATAACTTTCTTGGCCGTACCTGTTTTACCGGCAATAGCCAAGCCTTCAACCTGGGCATATTCCCCTGTTCCCGAATCGGTAACAACACTTTCAAAAACCGGCAACAATTTTTCCAGGGTAGAAGCTCTCGCCACTCTTCGGATTTCAATGGGTTTATGCTCCTTTACATTATTTCCTTTTCCATCTTCAATTCGCTCAACAAGGTAGGGGCGCATCAGTAACCCATCATTAGCAAACGCAGCATAGGCCTGGGCAATTTGAAGGGGCGTCACCTGAATTTCGTAGCCGTGCGACATCCACGGCAAGGTTACAAGGCTCCAGTCGTAGGGCTTGGCAAGACGTCCGCTTTCCTCGCCAGACAAATCCACATGAGTGGATGTTCCAAAACCCAGATTTCGGGCATACTGATAAAATACTTCGGGTTTTAAACGCATGGCAATTTCTGCGGTGGCGATATTGGAAGACTTCTGGATTACTTCCTGAAAATTTAAATTTCCAAGCGGAATATGGTCCCGCAGAGTCAGGTTATGGATAACAACCTCACCATTTGCCGGGGTTTTAAAAACTTCATCAAATGTAACTGCACTTTGTTCAACGGCTGCAATGGCTGTAACCAATTTAAAGGTAGAGCCAGGTTCCATCATATCAGAAATAGCAAAATTCCGCCGGTTTTCTCCACTGCCGGGAAAATTGGGGTCGTAGGTGGGATAGTTGGCGATGGCTTTTACGGCGCCCGTTTTTGGGTCCATAATAATTCCGGTGCCGTAAGTAGCTCGATTTTTTTCTACGCCTGCCTGCAACTCATCCTCCAGGATAGCCTGCAGGTAAGCATCGATGGTGGTGTGTAAGGAATAGCCATCACGGGGAAGGCGTTTAGGTGCCCCTACATATTCAAAAATCCGGTTAAACGGATCCCGGCGCACCTGACGAATGCCATCTTCACCTTTAAGTTCACCATTATAATACGATTCCAGGCCAATGCGGCCTTCCATTTCATGATTTACAAAACCAAGTGCATGGGCAGAAAGTGAACCAAAGGTATATTTTCTGCGGTAATTTTCTTCAAGAATAACCCCGGGTATTCCGAGGGCTTTTATTTCATCTTTTATCATTACCGATAAATTATTTGCCAAACTTATGTATCGGGAACGTGCAGGGGCAGAATTAATCTTTTTCTTATAATAGGCGCTGCTTTTTCCGGTGAGAACGCCCAGTTTTTCGCTTATGAGATTAATCTGCGCAGGATTAACGCCCTCCAATTTGGGATCAAAAGCGAGTTTATAATCTACGGCATTGGTAGCAAGCAGAGTGCCATTTGCATCGTAGATATTTCCGCGTTGTGCCGGAATGGGGAGCATTTCAATGGCTTGTTTACTCCATAGTTCACGCAGCTGATCGCCTTCGACATAATTTATTCGAATAAGCTGAAATCCAAGTGCACAAGGTATCAGCAGCATCAATCCTAATACCACAAACATCCGGCTTAATATGGCGGTACGTTCTTGCATGGCTACTCCTTCAGGATGATGACGTGATTAGCAGGGCCGCCGTTAATAAAGCCATGGGCTTCTGCTTTCCTGTATATTTCTGCGGGGCCTATCATGCGGTCGTAGCGGAGTTTCAGCTCGTCGTACTGCGAACGGGCTTTATTGTATTCAGCTTCAAGTAACTGTACTTCATTCAGCAGCCTTTGTGTGGCAAAAACATGAGTGAGATACAGTAATCCTGAAGCACCGATAAGCAAACTTGCCAGTATAACTTTCCATGGAGTCAGCTTTGGAAAACTTATAGGTTGTTTAGCCTTTCGTGAATTTGCTGCCTGTTTTTTTCTTTCTGAAGGGCGGGAGTTTTTGTCAGGCAGAGGTACTTTTCGAAGGTTAGGACGGATATCATGCTTTTTAAGTGGGGATTGCACGATCATGAGCCTCCTCCTTCTGTTTTTTCAGCAATCCGAAGTTTAGCGCTTCGGGCGGCTGCATTTGTGGCAACCTCTTTTTTAGAAGGGGTAATAACCTGTTTGTTTACAGGCTTGATGGGGGTTATCGGATTCCCATAAAAATCTTTTTCAATATCTCCTTTATGATTTCCAGCCTTAAAAAACCGTTTTACAATCCGGTCTTCCAGGGAATGATAGGAGATAGCCACTATTCGTCCGCCGGGTTTTAAAACTTCAAGAGATTGCTCCAATACTTTCCGGAGCATATCCAATTCGCGGTTCACCTCAATACGTATGCCCTGGAAAACACGGGCAAGGGTTTTAATTTCAAATCTCGTGCTTACCAGGGAACTCACTACTTTTCTCAGTTTCTGGGTGGTTTCGATAGGACGGGCGTCAATTATAGCCTTTGCAATCTGCCGGCTCATGCGTTCTTCGCCATAATGAAAGATGATATCGCGAAGCGAGATATAATCATATTCATTAACCACCTGGTAAGCTGAAATACCGGATAAATTTCCCATCCGCATATCTAAAGGACCTTCTTCCTGGAAACTAAATCCACGTTTCGCTTCTTTAAGCTGGTGAGTGGATACGCCTAAATCTAAAAGGATTCCGGCTACCTGGCCGTGGGTTGGGGGAGGTAGAAGTGTGGACAGGTAGCCAAAATTGCCTTTTAAAGTATGAAAACGAGAATCATTGCCTAAACGGGAAATGGCAGCATCAAGGGCTTCATCATCCTGGTCAATACCAAAAAGTTGAGCATCACTGCCGAGACGAGATAAAATTTCTTCGGAATGACCGCCGCCGCCGAGGGTGCCATCCACATAAATGCCATTTTTATCAGTAATGAGTGCATCCACTGATTCATTTAGTAAAACCGGGGTATGTTGGTAATAGGTTGTCATCTCAGGCACCATCTGTTTCCGGTTCATCGCCCATCACTTGTTCAAAAATTTCTTCGAAAGTGCTATCGTCCAGGCTCTCATCTGCAGCCTCCAGTTTTGAAGGATCCCAGACCTCTATATATTCACCCATTCCAAGAAAAACAGCTTTAGAATTGAGATCGGCATAAGAGGATAAATCTGTGGGAAGGGCAATTCTGTTCTGTTTGTCGAGAGCGACATCTTCGGCATAGCGCAGGAAATTTCTCTTAGCCAGTCGGCCTTTTTTGGTGAAATTATTTATGCGGGATAATTTTTTCTCTACATTTTCCCACTCGTCTTCGGGATATAGATACAGGCAGGATTCTTGTCCACGAACCATTGTAAAGCGCTCTTGAGCAGCTGGATTGAGTGATTTGCGTAGTTTTGCAGGGAAGGCGACCCGGCCTTTGGCGTCTATACTATGCTCGTATTGTCCTTTAAAACTCGGCACGATGCTCCCAGCACTTTTTTGTTGATTGCTAAAAAAGGAAGACGACAGAGTAGTCCCCACTATCTCCCACTTCACCCCACAATGTACCCCAAAGTACCACAATGTGTCAAGAGCTTTCATTAAAAAGATAATACTTATTACAGCACCTCCTTTTTAATAGGATTATTACGCTCATTTGCAGATTTGTGAAGGGTATGGTAAGGTGGGAGAGAGTGGGGGATTCCTCATTCGCATTTGCTCATTCAGAATAACAGAATGGGTGTTGGTTCATCTTAAGCCGGCTTCGATGGCTATGAGGGCTTCACTTCAGCAAATTATACTTCCTCATTATCTCCAAAACTTCATCAATTGGTAAGGCATTTTGAGTGTGGCCGCGATCGCCGGTGATAGTGGTGGCCATAAACAGGGAATTTAAAATGGCCTCCTCGGTTGCTTCCACGGCGGCAAGAAAGAGGGGGGATGTGGCATTGTTATCGAGCTGGGTTATGGTTCTGGTTTTCTCCTCTTGCCCCTGATTTCTGCGAACTTCTTCATTGGTGGAAAATGCAATTACATAATCGCCGCTGCCGTTGGAGGCGAACCCACCCACACGGGCAATTCCGAGGAAAGCGCGTTTCGCCAGCCGCTCCAGGTTTCGGGATGAAAGCGGGGCATCCGTGGCCACAATTATCATGATGGAGCCATCCACATCATAAGGCACCTCACTTTGCAGGTAGTGATTTTCCAGCTCTTCACCCACCGGCGCCCCGTTGATGGTGAGAATTCCGCCGAAATTGGATTGCACCAAAACTCCCACCGTATAGCCGCCTAATTTTTCCGGGATTTTTCGGGATGAAGTCCCTATGCCGCCTTTAAATCCCAGCGCGGAAGTTCCTGTTCCTGCGCCCACACTGCCTTCATCAACCGCACCGCCTTTGGCAGAAATGATGGCATCAAATACATGCTGCATGGTGAGATGTCGCCCGCGAATATCATTGAGCCAGCCATCATTGGTTTCCCCAACCACCGGATTTACTGACCGCACATTTTCATTTCCCGGCTGACGGAGAATATAATCCGAAATTCCATTTGCCACCGTATGAATACTAAGTGTATTGGTGAGACCAATCGGAGTTTCAATTTCCCCCAATTCCTGAACTTGTGTGAAACCAAGTGCTTTCCCAAAGCCATTGCCCACATACACCGCCGCAGGAACGCGTTCTTTAAACAAATCTCCTTCATGAGGAAGAATGATTGTAACTCCTGTTCGTACATTTTCTTCCTCAATCACCGTCCGGTGCCCAACCAGAACGCCCTCTACATCTGTAATGGCATTTTCATTTCCCGGCGTTAAAATTCCCGGCTGAACTCCCAACTCCCGAATCCGCTGGCGTTCCTGACCAAAAGCATCAACCATCAAACAGAGAGATAAAATGATCAGGGAAAGTAAATTTTTGTACATCACTGGGTTTTATTTTTGTGATTAGCTGAACATAGACTTTGCAGGGGAATGAGGAAAGGAAAATTTATTTATAGTTAATCAGGAGCCAAATAAAATGGATTTTCATTTCATCTTAATAAATTGTTAATTAATCCTTCCAATATCGGAATGAGTGCAGCGAGGTAAAAATCCACAAATAAGGAAGGTGAAGCTGTATTTCTTAAAATATTAATTACAAAATTGCTTTATCTAAATGGGTACAAAAGTAAAAACCTCTACCGAATCAAAAAATTTTATCAATGGTAAATTTGTGTCTAATGGAAATGCTCGCCTTGATGTAATGAGCCCATTAGATGGCCGTAAAATTTCCACTGTTCCCATGTCTGGTGCAGCTGAACTCAATGAAGCTGTACAATCGGCGCGAAATGCTTTTCCGGAGTGGTCGGGGCGGACACTCAAGGAACGTGTTCAGGTTTTATATAAATATCGTGAGTTACTCGAAAAATATAAGGATGAACTAACCGAAATTTGTCATACCGAAAATGGTAAGACGTGGGATGAATCAAAAGCGGAAGTGGAAAAGAGTATAGAACTGACAGAATTCGCCTGTTCCATGCCTCAGATAATTACCAACGAAGTACAGGAAGTAAGCCGCGGAGTGGAAGTTCGAATAGATAGAAAACCTTTGGGAGTTGTTGCTTCAATCGCGCCGTTTAACTTTCCAAACATGGTGCCGCACTGGACGGTGCCAAATGCCATTGCACTGGGAAATTGCATGATTTTAAAACCATCCGAGGTAGTGCCGATGAGCGCGGTAAAAATTGCTGAAATGCTCAAAGAAGCAGGTTTACCTGACGGTGTATTTAATGTAGTAAATGGCGGTAAGGAGATTGTGGAGGCGATTTGTGACCATCCCGAGATAAAGGCTATATCTTTTGTGGGTTCAACAAAAGTGGCCAAAATTGTGTATAAAAGGGCTACATCAAGCCTGAAACGCTGCGTGGCACTTGGCGGGGCTAAAAATCACCTGATTGTATTGCCTGATGCCCATGAAGAAATGACGGCATCAAATGTAATTGCATCAATGGCGGGTTGTGCAGGTCAGCGTTGCATGGCTGCGGCTGTAATGGTTGGGGTTGATAAGGTGGATCATATTGTAAAACGAATGGTTGACGAAGCCAAAAAAGTAGTTCCTGGCGATACACTCGGTTCCGTGATTAGTAAAGAAGCGAAAGAACGAATCGAAAAATATATAGATGAAGCTGAAGCAGCCGGTGCTAAAATTTTGGTTGACGGGCGCAACACTATTGTTAAAGGTAAGGAAGGCGGGTTTTACGTTGGCCCAACTATTGTGGACTATGTAACTCCGGATATGGCGATTGCGAAAGAAGAAGTTTTTGGGCCAGTGATTTCCATTATTCGCACAAAAGATTTAAATGAAGCCATAAACATTGAAAATAGTTCAGGCTATGGAAATGCTGCGGCTGTTTTCACGCAAAGCGGGGGCGCTGCCAAAGAAGTGATGGAACGAGCAAGTGCCGGTATGATCGGGGTTAATATCGGAGTACCGGTACCACGGGAACCTTTCCCTTTTGGCGGATGGAATGATTCCAAATTTGGGGTTTGCGATATCACAGGTAAAAGCTCAATTGAATTTTGGACGCAAAATAAAAAGACATCGGTGAAATGGAATTCGGAAGCCAAAACAAACTGGATGAGCTGAGCCGGTTGGCGGGCTACGGGTTACGAGTTGCATGTGCGGGTTTCATTGCAACCTGCAACACGTTACACGCAACGTCTTTATAGCTCCCGAAAAACCGCCCAATCCAATAAATAATCAATCGCCAATAATCAATAATAAATGAGCACTTCTACAATCCTTGATAATAATCTCAATCATTCACTTTTTTCCTGGTCTAAACAGTCGGGGTTGAATCCTATTAATATTGAACGGGCAAAGGGTGTTTATTTATTCGACCGTGACGGGAAGCGCTTCCTGGATTTTTCTTCTCAGCTTATGAATGTGAATATTGGCCATGGAGATCAGCGGATTACGGAAGCAGTAAAGCGGCAGATGGATGAAGTCAGTTATGTTTATCCGGGAATGATTACAGATGCTCGCGGGAAATTGGCTAAAAAATTATCGGAGGTTGCACCGCCATCACTCAATAAAACCTTTTTCACACTGGGCGGAGCGGAAGCTGTTGAAAATGCAATTAAACTGGCGCGAATGTACACCGGGCGCCATAAGATTATTACACATTATCGTTCCTATCACGGGGCAACCTATGGAGCCATTTCTGCCGGAGGCGATCCTAGAAAATTTCCGGTTGACAGCCAGGGCGTTCCAAACATGATCCATGTGGAGAATCCCTATTTCTACCGCTGTCCCTGGAATTCCAAAACCGCTGAAGAATGTGGCGAGATGGCGGCGCGGAATCTTGAGCAAATTATCAAATATGAAAATCCGGATAGTATTGCGGCAATTATGCTGGAAGGAGAATCAGGTTCCTCGGGGTGCATAAAATATCCGCCAAATTACTGGAAACTGGTGCGTAAAATGTGTGATGAATATGGCATTCTGCTCATTGACGACGAAGTGATGAGTGGGTTCGGGCGAACCGGTAAGATGTTTGCCGTTGAACATCATGGCGTAGAGCCGGATATCATGTGTCTGGCCAAAGGTTTGACTTCCGGTTATCTGCCACTTGGAGGAGTGATGATTTCCGATACCATCGCGAAACATTTTGACGATCAGCCCATGGTGATCGGGCTCACCTATTCTGCCCATGCTGTTTCCTGCGCGGCGGCCGTGGAAAACATCCGTGTAATGGAAGAAGACGGCATGGTGGGGAATGCCGCAAAAATGGGAAAATATATTGAAGGTGAGGTGGAGGAATTAAAGAAAAAACATCCGTCCATTGGAGATTTTAGAAACACAGGATTACTGGGTTGTATAGAACTGGTCAAAAACCGGGAGACCAAAGAGCCTGTTACTCCCTGGAATGCCAAACCTGCCGATATGGAAGCAACAACTCGTATGGCTGCCAGAATCCGGGAAGCCGGAATGTTCACATTCGTTCGCTGGAACTGGATTTTTACGGCTCCACCACTTTGCATCACTGAAGAACAAATTGATGAAGGCCTGGAGATTATTTCACAAGCGATCACAATTGCTGATGAATACTATGTGAATTGAAGACAAAATCATCAATAACCAATCATCAATAATGAAAGAAAGCCTGAAGCTACCATCTGAACTGGAAAACTCGCCATTAAACGGCGAAGACATGGCTCCGCTCCCGCATGAGGACAGAACCTGGTCGATGTGGGATATGACAGCAATTTGGATTGGAATGGCCGTGTGTATCCCCACCTATTTGCTCGCTTCCAACATGATACGATCCGGTTTGAGTTGGGAGGCTTCACTTATAATTATTGCAATTGCTAACCTGGTGATCACCATTCCTATGGTATTAAGTGGTCATGCCGGCGTGAAATATGGAATTCCATTTCCGGTTTTTGGCAGGGCAAGTTTTGGAATTCATGGCGTTCATATTGCTTCCCTGGTCCGCGGTTTTATTGCCTGTGGATGGTTTGGAATTCAGACATGGATAGGAGGATTGGCATTTTATTCAATCTGGAATGTCCTCACAGGTCAGTCTGGTTCTCCTGAATTGGATATTGGGAAATTTATTGGCTTCGGCATTTTTTGGGTGATCAACATTTATTTTATCTGGAAAGGAACCGAATCGATCAAATGGCTGGAAAATTATTCTGCGCCTATTTTAATCCTGATCGGGTTGATCCTGATTGGCTGGGGATATAATAATGCGGGAAGTTTTTCGAGCGTACTGGAGCAAGGGCGTCAGCTTCAAATGACAACAGCCACTCTTCAGGCGGAACCGAATTCCTCAGAGTATTCACTATTATTAAATATAGTTACCGACCCCGAGGGAAATCCTAAAGCCTCTGAAGTTAATGTTTGGATTCCCGGCCAAAATGGAGAAGAAGAATTAGGCTGGCAGCCAATTTCTGCGGCGTCAACATCTATAACTATTCCTCATTCCGAAAACTATGTAAGTGGCGAAGAGCCTGTACGAGTTCAATTCAGGAATGATGAAATGGTAGCTTCCAGCACAGTGTCCGTTTTACCTGCAATTTTCTTGGAAGAAGCGGCTCCATCCATCTGGATTTATTTGATATGGTTTACAGCAATGGTGGGATTTTGGGCTACCATGGCAATCAGCATTGCAGATATCACCCGGCTTTCCAAAAACCAGAAAGACCAGATTAAAGGACAGTTCATGGGTTTGCCTACCACTATGACTTTCTTCTCGTTTGTCGCAATTTTTGTAACCAGCGCGGCAGTCATTTCTTTTAAGGATATCCTGATTGTGGAAGATACGCCATGGGATCCGGTTTCACTGGTAGCTCAATTTCAAGATCCGGTGGTAGTGATATTTGCCCAAATCGCGCTGATCATCGCCACTTTAAGCACCAATATTGCTGCTAATGTAATTGCCCCAGCAAACGCCATAGCTAATGTGCTTCCACAAAAACTCAATTTCAGAACGGGCGGAGTGATTGCGGGTTTTATTGGGATTTTGATCTGCCCCTGGTGGCTGATGGATGATATAGGAGCCATTCTCGTTTTTGTAAGCGGATTATTAGGACCGGTTCTCGGAATTCTGCTCTGTGATTATTACCTCATTAAAAAGAAAACGCTGAAACTTCATGAGCTATATAAAACAGGCGGAGAATATGCTTTTGGTGGTTCCGGTTTTAATAAAGCCGCAATGTACGCGCTTGCAGCCGGTGTACTTACAGCACTTGTAGGATTTTGGATCCCGGCTCTTAGCTATCTATATAGCCTGTCCTGGTTTACCGGCTTCGGAGTTGCATTCTTACTTTATTACTCTTTAATGAGGAATGTGCCGCTGCAACCTGTTACTGAACCTCAATTATCATAAAAATTCATAGGGTATGTCTGTACTGATTAAGAACGGAAGAATTGTAACTGCTGCAGAAGATTATATCGCCGATCTGTTCATTGAAGATGGAAAGATTTCTGCAATAGGTGCAAATCTTCAGCAAAAAGCCGATAAGGAAATTGATGCTTCTGGGAAACTGATTTTTCCGGGAGGAATTGATCCTCATGTGCATTTGGATATGCCATTTATGGGAACCTATTCGAGCGATGATTACGAAACCGGAACGCGCGCAGCTCTTTTCGGCGGAACAACTACTGTGATTGACTTTATTCTGCAAACACAGGGCGATACACTTCACAACGCATTAAAAACCTGGCAGAAGAAATCGCAGGGAAAAGCAGTGGGCGATTACTCCTACCACATGGCGGTTACCGATTTTAATGATGATGTTGCCAAAGAGGTGGTGGAATTTATCGAGGAGGAAGGAATCACATCATTCAAAACTTTTATGGCTTACAAAGGCGCTTTGATGATTGACGACGGCCAGATGGTGCAACTTATGAAAGTGGTAAAAAAGAACGGCGGTTTGGTTACGGTTCATGCTACTAACGGCGATATTATAGATTCTCTGGTTGCCCAAAATCTTTCCGAAGGTAATACTTCTCCGCTATATCATTATCTCTCGCAGCCCGAAGTTACCGAAGCCGAAGCAAGCGCACGATTTACAGATATGCTGCATTATACAGGCTGCCCCGGATACATTGTTCACCTCACCTGCCAAGGAGCTATGAATGCCGTACGCCGGGCAGGATTACGAAATCAAAAGGTTTTTGTGGAAACATGCCCTCAATATTTGCTAATAGATGCTTCAGTTTATGAAGAGGATTTTGAAGGCGCAAAATGGGTGATGAGTCCGCCGATTCGTGAGAAAAAAGATCAGGAAGCGCTGTGGGCAGGTTTACAACAAGGACTGGTAAATGTGGTAGGAACCGATCATTGTCCCTTCAAATGGGAGCAAAAATTGATGGGCAAAGATGATTTTTCGAAAATCCCGAACGGACATCCGGCAATTGAGCACAGGATGGAATTGCTTTATTCGGAAGGCGTGAAAAAAGGCAGGATTTCCCTCAATAAATATGTGGAAGTAATCGCCACCAATCCCGCTAAAATCTTTGGGATGTATCCTCAAAAAGGAACGATAGCAGTTGGTACAGATGCCGATGTGGTAATTTTTGATCCTGAAAAAGAACACGTAATTTCCAAAGATTCACACCACATGAATGTCGATTACTCGAGCTACGAAGGCTGGAAAGTAACGGGGAAAACAGAAACCGTATTTCTTCGGGGACAGGTGGCTATTGAAAACGAAAAATGCCATTTGAAGCCGGGAAGCGGGCAATTCGTGAAACGCGGAAAAACATCTTATGTAATATAAAAATTGAAACGCAGATGACACGGATAAAGCAGATGTTCGCAGATAAGAAACATTATAAACTCAGCGATGATCCGCACAATCCGCCTCATCCGCGTCCATTAACAATTAACTAATAACACTGTACCTATGCCAAGAAAAGTAAAATCTGGCCTCATACAAATGAGTCTTCCGATGACGGAAGGTGAAGGAAGCATTAAAGAAATTATGAAAGCGATGACGGATAAACATATTCCGTTGATTGAGGAAGCGGGTAAAAAAGGGGTGCAAATTCTCTGTCTGCAGGAAATTTTTAATACACCCTATTTCTGCCCGGGACAGGATAAAAGCTGGTATGCATCGGCAGAATCGGTTCCCGGCCCAACCACCGAAATGATGCAGGAATACGCCAAGAAATACCAGATGGTGATTATTGTTCCGGTCTATGAAAAAGAGCAGCCGGGTGTTTTCTATAATACCGCCGCTGTTATCGATGCGGATGGTAAATATCTCGGGAAATACCGCAAAAATCATATTCCACATACTACTGGCTTTTGGGAGAAATTTTTCTTTAAACCAGGCAACCTTGGCTACCCGGTATTCCAGACTAAATACGCTAAAGTGGGTGTTTATATCTGTTATGATCGCCACTTTCCGGACGGGGCAAGAATTCTTGGTTTGAACGGAGCCGAAATTGTCTACAATCCATCGGCCACTGTTGCCGGACTTTCACAATACCTCTGGAAACTGGAGCAACCGGCGCATGCTGCCGCCAATGGTTATTACATGGGATGCATAAATCGTGTGGGTGAAGAAAAACCCTGGAATCTCGGACGTTTTTATGGAACATCCTATTTCGTCGATCCCCGCGGACAAATTTTTGCTGAAGCTTCCGAAAATGATGATGAACTGCTGATTGCAGAGTTTGATCTGGATGTAATTGATGAGGTGAGATCTACCTGGCAATTTTTCAGAGACAGAAGGCCGGAAACCTACAATAAACTCACAGAACTTTAAGCGGAATAGAACACAGAAATTGAACAAGGAAATTGAACGCAGATAACACGGATAAAGCAGATTTACGCAGATAAAAAAGAATTATTCAACCAGCAATAAACAATCAGCCCTTATGGCAGAATATAACAGACCAAAAACAAGCGAAGAATTCCACGAGAATTTTGCTCAGAAAAAGCCTTTGATGAATGATACAGAAGCTTTCCAGGAAAGTTCACGCTGTCTTTTTTGTTACGATGCGCCATGCATAAATGCATGTCCGACAGGAATCGATATACCCTTATTCATTAAGCAAATTCAGTCTGGAAATGCAGAAGGCGCAGCAAAAACCATTTTTGATCAGAACTGGTTTGGTAATGCCTGCGGTAAAATTTGTCCGACAGAAACACTCTGTGAAGGTTCGTGTGTGTATACCAATCAGGATGTAAAAGCCATTGATATCGGACGGCTGCAAAACTATGCTACGGATAAAACTATTAATTCCGGGAAAGAAATTTTTAGCCCGGGTAAAGATAATGGCAGAAAAGTAGCGGTAATTGGAGCAGGTCCGGCTGGGATTTCCTGCGCAAGCGAACTTCGCAAAATGGGTTATTCGGTAGACATCTTCGAAGCCAAAGACAAACCATCCGGACTTACGGTTCATGGAACTGCACCCTATAAAATCACCAATGAAGAAGTACTAAAAGAGATGGAATATCTCCGGGAGCAACTGGGATTTAAGATTCACTATAATCAGGAAATCACCACAAAAAAGCAGTTGCGAGAACTGGAAGAGAAGTACGATGCTATTTTTCTCGGAGTTGGACTCGGTCCGACGGCGAAGCTGGAAATCCCGGGCATTGATAAAGAAAATGTGATCGGAGCAGTAGAGTTTGTAGAGATGCTTCGCATGAAACAGCAGGATGTGAATGTTCCGGATAAAGTGGTTGTGATCGGCGGGGGAAATACGGCCATGGATGCCGCTTCAGAAACAGCCCGGATGGGTGCCGAAGAAGTGACGCTGGCTTACCGCAGATCGCGCAATGAGATGGGCGGCTACAGTTTTGAATACGACCTGGCAAGAAGTGCAGGGGCTAAAGGATTATTTAATGTACAGCCGGTAGAAATTGTTGGGGGTGGAAAAGCAACCGGCATAAAATTCATCAGAACACAGGGCACAAATGGTAAACTGCAGGTTATTGAAGGCAGCGAATTTATCCTGGAATGTGACCTGGTAATTAAAGCCACCGGGCAGGCAAAACTGGGTGGATTATTTGGGATGATTGACAACCTCGGCATTGACAAAAGCACCCGTATTTTGGTGGATGAGGAAACTTTCCAAACTACCAACCCAAAATATTTTGCCGGCGGAGATGCCGTCAACGGAGGCGCAGAAGTAGTAAACGGCGCCCACGACGGAAAAGCCGCCGCTCTTGGAATTGAAAAATGGCTGAACCAAAATTAATAACCAATATTTAAGTATTAATCGCCAATCATCAAAAAAAAATACCATGGCAGATTTATCAATCGATTTCGCAGGCATTAAAGCACCAAATCCTTTCTGGCTAGCTTCTGCGCCGCCTACAAATTCCGGATACCAAGTGATGAAAGCTTTTGAAGCAGGATGGGGTGGAGCCGTCTGGAAAACACTTGGCGTTCCGGTGGTAAATGTATCCAGCCGGTATGGTTCTGTGGATTACCGCGGCAGCCGGATGGCAGGATTTAACAATATCGAATTGATTACCGACCGTCCGTTGGCTGATAACCTTAAAGAGATTGAGGAAGTGAAGAAATACTTCCCGGAACATGCGGTGATTGCCTCGCTAATGGTGGAAAGCAAAGAAGAGTGGCATCAGATTATTAAAGACTGCGAAAATGCCGGCGTTGATGGACTGGAATTGAATTTTGGCTGTCCGCATGGAATGTGCGAACGGGGAATGGGATCGGCTGTGGGGCAGGAACCGGAGGTATTACAAACCATTGTGGAATGGGTGATGGAAATAGCAACCGTTCCGGTGATCACCAAACTTTCTCCAAATATCAGTCACATTGTGGACCCCGGCCGGGCATCTGTGGCGGGCGGAACAGATGCAATTTCATTGGTTAATACTTTCAAAAGTATCGTCGGCATAAATCTGGATACCTATGCTCCTTATCCTGATGTGGATGGAGCCGGAAGCAACGGCGGTTATTGCGGTCCTGCTGTAAAACCAATCGCTTTAAATATGGTGAAGGAACTTGCCCAGGATGCACTCACCAAAGACACCCCAATCAGCGGAATTGGCGGAATTGAAAACTGGCGGGATGTAGTGGAATATATTTTGCTCGGCTGCGGCTCGGTTCAGGTTTGCACTTCTGTGATGCACTACGGTTTCGGAATTGTGAGGGAAATGGAAGCCGGGCTCACGCAATTCATGGAAGATAAAGGCTACGAAACGATTTACGATTTTAAAGGAAAAGCACTTCCCAATGTGAAGGAGTGGAAAGATCTGAACCTGAAACATAAAGTAGTAGCTGAAATTGAAGAAGATAAATGCATCGGCTGCCAGCTATGCTACATCGCCTGTGAAGACGGTGCCCACCAGGCCATCGGTATTTCAGGTGAAGGAGATAACCGTATTCCCTATATCATCGATGATAATTGTGTGGGATGTAATCTTTGTTCGCTGGTTTGTCCGGTGGAAGGCTGTATCGAAATGGTGAAACGCGACGACGGAACTGAACATCTCACTTGGGCGGAACGCACCACAAACGGCGATATCCCCACCACCTTCAACGATCAGCGCGGAGGAGGAGTCGGCCATTATATCCCCGAACCCTCTCTTGCCTTGAATAAAAACGGTCGGAAGAAATAACTTGATTTCTGACCCCGCAACCCAACCCAACCAAAATCAATCCGTCAGACGCAGTAGTCGTCAGACGGAAATACGTCATCATTCAATATTCCTTAATCAATATTGAATATTCAACCTCTTCTGCCCACATCAATCACATCGCCCAAAACGCCCGCCGCAGTAACGCCTCTTCCAGCTCCGGGGCCTTGAATTACGATGGGTGATTCTGAATATCTTTTCGTGTAGAACTGTAGGAGGTTATCTGTGCCTTTTAATCCGCCGAGGGGGGCGTCGGCCGGGACTTCCTGTATGCCCACTTTTATGCCATCAGGCGTGAAGGTACCGACGTAGCGGAGTTTGGCGTTGTTTACCAGCGCCTGTGCATTGCGGCTTTTCCAATGGTCGTCGTATTCGGGGAGTTTGTCGAGAAATTCGTTTATACTCAGCTGAATGAGTTCTTCCGGTACCAGGGTTTCCACCTGGATTTGATCGCGTTCGAAGGTGAAGCCGCTAGCCCGGGCGAGAATGAGGAATTTGCGGGCTACATCTTCCCCGGAAAGATCATCGCGTGGATCTGGTTCGGAATATCCCTGGTCTTTGGCCTGACGCACCACCTTGCTGAATGGAATTCCGTTTTGAAGCTGTGTAAAAATATAGGTCATTGTGCCTGAAGCCACACCAGAAATTTCTGTGATTTTATCTCCGCTGTCAATAAGAGTTTTTAGGGTGCTAATGATTGGAAGTCCGGCTCCCACGGCGGTTTCGTACCGGTATTGGGCTTTGCCGGCGGCGTTTGCCCCGGCAAGTTCATCAAAATAAAGCTGCCCAAAAGTGTTGGCGCGTTTACTTGGCGTGACAACATGAACGCCGGAATTCAGCAGTTTTTTGTATTGCCGCGCAGCAACTTCACTTCCGGTGGCATCCACAAAAATCAGGTTTCCCGAACTCTTCTTTATGAGCTGGTGCGGAATTTCTTCCCAGTCCGTTTGCTCTCCATTCAGCAATTTTACCTCGCCGTTTAGCTTTGCCAAGTCAGGATTCCAATTTGTAAAACGGCTGTTGCAAAGTCCTATAACTTCAACTTCAAATAAAGGGTGATTGAGTTCTTTCACCTGTTGAAGAAGAGCTCCTCCAATGGCTCCGACTCCCGCAACGAACAGAGATATATTTGTCTTTGCTAAATCTTTCGGCTGAGTTTTTGATGGTGATATTTGTAATCTGAGGCTCATAATTATGCTGTGTAAGTGTTGAGTGAGTGATAAAAATTTGTGAGATGTTCATTGATCTGATCGAATTCAATCAGGAAAGCATCATGTCCATAAGGGGAACTGACGCGGGCGAAAGTACCCTTTGGCAGAAGCTCTGCCAGCTCTTTTTGTTCATGGATGGGATACAGTAAATCGCTTTCGATACCGACAATGAGTATGGGTTTATCCAGTTTTCCCAGTACTTCCTGAAAACTTCCGCGTCCTCGCGAAACATCGTGCGAATCCATGGCTTTGCTCAGGATGACGTAAGAGTTTGCATCAAAACGATCCGCGAGTTTATAGCCCTGGTAATCGAGATACGATTCCACTTGGTAAATTTCTTTTTCGGGATGAATTTCACGCCGGAATTTCTGCTCGTAATTTCCCGGCGCACGGTAGGTGATCATAGCCATAGCTCTTGCGGCAGCCAGTCCGGCATTGGGTGGATTTTCCTGCGAATAAAATCCACCTTCCCAATTCTGATCGGCAAAAATAGCTTTTCGCTGTGCATGGCTGATACCAATAGCCCAGGGCGAATGTGTCTTTCCCATCGCAAAAACCGCCGCTTTTTTCACCCGGTCATCCATGATGGCAAATTCGAGGGCTGTCATTCCCCCGAGCGATCCGCCCACTACCAGTTCAACGCCTGAGAGATCCAACTCATCCAGCAATTGTTGATTCAGCCGAACGATATCCCGGATGGTAATTTCGGGGAAATTTGCCTGATAAGTTTTTCCCGTTTCAGGATTGATGCTGCACGGGCCGGTGGTTCCATAACAGCTTCCAAGGATGTTGGGACAGATAATAAAATGCTTTTCAGGATCAAGGGCTTTTCCAGCTCCCATCATCCCGCCAAACCATTCCCCGGCGCGGGAATTTCCCGTCAAAGCATGACAAATAAAAACCACATTATCCTTTGCGAAATTTAATTCCCCCCAGCTTTCATAAGCCACCACCGGTTGCGAAATTTCAAAACCGGATTCGGTTGTAAAGGGGCTGTTTATTTTATGTGAGATGGCTTCAGGCATAAATGTATTTTTAATTTTGCTCGGTGAGTTGACTCAACTACTTCTAGTTTTGTGATTACTAGCAATCTCGATATTCATATTTGACCCTTTCAGGGGATCGAAGATATTCCGTTGTTCATTATTAGTAGTGGTTAAATAAAAAAGCGGAAACATACGCTTCCGCTTTATTACTATTAATTGATGTAATTTACTTCACCAGTAATGGGAACCGGGTTTTTGATAATGTCCAGCACCGGGCAGTTTTCGAAAGAGATATCTTTCAACTGTTGTAGTTTCACCGGATCGGTTTCATCCGTTTCAATGGTGGTATTATATTTCACATTCGTGAAACCGGGCCTTGCTTTCGATAATTTCAGAAATCCGTGCAGGTCCAAATCCCCGGAGACATCAACCTTCACAGATTTAATAACCACCCCGAGCTGTCCGGCGTGAGCCTTAATGGCAATTTCCTGGCAGGCGGCAAGAGCACCCAGTACATATTCTACCGGATTGGGTCCTTCATCTTCGCCGCCCAGCCCTTCAGGTTCATCTGATATGAATTCAAAATTCCGAGCGTTAACGGTTGAATGAAATCCCTTTTCCAGCTTTGATGTAACCGAAAAAGTGGCGGCTGCATTTTTGGGATCATTTCTTACAGCGCTGATAACACCGCTGACGGTTTTATTAAGTTTTTCTTCTAATGAAATGGTTTTAGTTGTTATAGTACTCATTGTATTTTTATTTTGTGCTTGATGTGATCGTTTGCAGATAATTCTGCAAGCGGTTTAAGGAAGGGAGCGAGGGCTAAACTCGCTCCCTTTTTATGTTTAGTTATTGTTATAAAAGCCTGTCTCTGCGAAAAGCTTTTAATTTCTTATTGAGTAATCTCCAATCTTAGCTTTGAAAGAGAGATTCTCCCGATACATCGGGATTCACCTTATTTAAGCCGGTACTTTAATTTTTGCAAAAGCCTTCTCGAAATCTTCCACAATGTCATCAACATGCTCGATGCCTACAGAAACCCTGATTAGGTCTGCTTCTACGCCGCTGGCTTTTTGTTCGGCATCATTTAACTGCTGGTGCGTGGTTGATGCGGGATGAATAACCAAAGTTTTGGCATCGCCCACATTCGCCAGGTGGCTTGCCAGTTCCACATTTTCGATAAAGGTGCGGGCGTTTTCATATCCGCCTTTTACACCGAAATTCAGCACCGAACCAAAGTGCCCGTTTTTCAAATATTTTTTGGCTCGTTCGTGGTAATCATGATCGGGCAAGCCGATATAATTCACCCATTCTACCACATCTTGCTTGGTTAACCACTCAGCCAGTTTCTTTGCATTTTCGTTATGGCGTTCAACCCTCAGCGAGAGAGTCTCCAGGCCTTGAATCAGCAAAAAGCTGTTGAAGGGGGATTGGGAGGAGCCGAAGTCGCGAAGTCCTTCCACCCGCGCACGGATGGCAAAAGCTATATTTCCGAAGGGGCCTTCATCGCCAAAAACTTCCCAAAAATTCAGTCCGTGATAGGAAGGAGAGGGTTCGCTAAACTGAGGATATTTTCCATTGCCCCAATTGAAATTACCGCCGTCTACAATAACGCCGCCGATGGAGGTTCCATGTCCGCCAATCCATTTGGTAGCTGAGGCAGTTACAACATTGGCTCCATGTTTGAGTGGCTGAACCAAAGCTCCGCCGGCGCCAAAAGTATTATCAACCACCAAAGCGATATCGTGCTTTTTGGCAAGTTTGGAGAGGCCTTTAAAATCGGCCACATTTCCGCGGGGATTCCCGATAGATTCTACATAGATAGCCTTGGTTTTATCATCTATATGTTTGGCGAATGATTCGATGGTGTCTTCTTCAGCAAAACGAACATCAATTCCCAGCCGCGGCAGTGTTACTTTGAATTGGTTGTAGGTTCCGCCATACAAGAATTGTGTGGAAACGATATTGTCTCCGGCCTGGGCCAGATTTGCGATGGCTATAAACTGTGAAGCTTGGCCAGAAGCCGTTGCCACAGCAGCTGTTCCGCCTTCCAAAGCTGCAAGACGCTGTTCAAAAACATCCGTGGTGGGGTTCATAATCCGCGTATAAATATTTCCAAACTCACGAAGTGCAAAAAGGTTTGCGGCATGTTCGGAGTTATCAAAATTATAGGAGGTGGTTTGGTAAATAGGCACTGCCCGCGATCCAGTTGTTGGATCCGGTTCCTGTCCTGCGTGTAGCTGCAGGGTTTCAAATTTTAGATTGCGTGGTTGTCCGTTTTCGTTGCTCATGGTATTAGTGATTTGTTGAGTGAGTGTTGTTGAGTTTTGGTCGAATTAAAAACTGGTGGTCAACTTTGATGCATCGTTTCTGTACAAATTTCACCCCGACCGATTCCGCTTTTTGTCGTACTTCGGGATGATCGCCGGTGCCAAGTTGCAGCCAAATGGCTTTTGGGTTAAGTGCGAGCGCTTCATCAGAAATAGCGGGGATATCATCTGGGCGTCGAAAAATGTCGACTACATCAATGGGGAAGGGAATGCTTTTCAGATCGGGATAGCTTTTTTCGCCGAGAATTTCATCGGCACCGGGATTTACCGGTACAATTTTGTAACCGGCACTCTGCAGGTAACGGCCCACATACTGGCTGTCGCGATGTGGATTTCGGGAGATGCCGACAATGGCTACCGTCTTAACCTCATCAAGCAGAAGTTCTACCTGATCGGTTTCATGGGCGAGTTCGTCGGTGGCTCGCATCTTCGTTAAGTACCAGTTGTTAAAAGTATCTTTCATGACACATATTGATTAAACAAAAAAACCTCTTCCGAGGATGAATTCGAAAGAGGTTTTTGAAACCAATGTCTTGTCGAACTCATCTTTTCCGGCACATAATTTATGTACCGGACAGGATGTAGCACCTTTTCCAGATTAAAAAATCTAAACGGTTGCCAAGGCTTCAAAGGACCTGATCCCTCCACCTTTCGTAATGAGAATGCAAATATTTTTAAAGAACGATTAAACTGTCACCAACAAAAAAGCCCTTCTGATTTGCATTCAAAAGGGCTGTAAAAATCATTTTATATCAATGCCCTTATGTGTGCGCCTCGCACATACACATACAACACATTGTTGCAACAGAGCTGATAATATTTTGTGGTGATAATTTCATTGCTTTAATGTTAAGGCAAGATTTGGGAAGGTGCAAATTTTTTTTTGGCGTGCAAACCATGAGCTAAAAGTTTGGGAATGTTCCCTCTGGTGTTTAGGTTGTTTTGCTCAAACAGGTGGTAGTGGATTATTTATCACAATCACTATTCAAGATATAACCTGTTCTAAAAGGCGCATGGACTGCCTATACTATTAGGTAGATCACTAAATATGATGAAAAAGTTGAGCAAATTAAGATCAAATAATGATCAAATGATTTAAAATATTTGCTCAAATAAAAAATCTATGAGTCATAATTTTAATTAAAATGAAATCTTATGTGGACTAACAATTACAAAAACAGGTGGCTTCAAATAGTAGCTATCTTAAGTGTTACACTATTTTTTTCCTTTAATGCAATTGCCCAGATGGCTTCAGAAGAAACGAAGTTTGTAGGCAATGTTTTCAATGGAAATACAGTACCGTTAAATTTTGATACCTATTGGAATCAGATTACACCGGAAAACTCTGGTAAATGGGTTTCGGTAGAAAGTGTCCGAGATAGTATGAACTGGACTGGCTTGGATGTAGCTTACGATCATGCTCAGAACAGTGGGTATCAATTCAAGCAACATACTTTTGTTTGGGGAAATCAGGAGCCTTCCTGGATAAGTTTATTATCCCCGGCTGAACAGGCTTCAGAAGTGGAAGAATGGATTCAGGAATATGGAAGCCGTTATCCTGATACCGACATGATTGATGTAGTAAATGAACCTTTGCACGTGATTCCATCTTATTCTGAAGCTATAGGTGGAAGCGGTTCCACAGGCTGGGATTGGGTAATTTGGTCGTTCGAAAAAGCACGTCAGTATAACCCCAATGTCAAACTGCTTCTGAACGATTATGGAATATTGGGGAATAAAAAGAACACCAGTGATTACTTAAAGATCATTAATCTATTAAACGATCGCGGACTGATTGATGGAATTGGAGTACAGGCGCATGGCTTGGAATTTGCACAGGACAGTAAAATTCAAGGAAGTCTGGATGACCTGGCGGCCACAGGACTCCCCATTTATATTTCAGAGATGGAGCTTGACTTTGCTGATGATCAGGATCAAAAAAATCGGTATCAAACATTATGGCCGCTTTTATACGAACATTCCGGTGTTGAAGGGGTTACCCTCTGGGGATATTTAGCCGGTGTTATCTGGAAAGCAGATGCTTTTCTGCTTGGTGATATTAACAATCTAGGAGGATGGACCTTAAGTACATCATTTGCAGATTATCATACTACAGGTTCTGGCGATGTTCAGGTTCATTTTACGAATGATGATGAAGCTAATGAAAATGATGCAATCATAGATTATGCAATTCTTGATGGTACCATCTATCAGGCCGAAGATATGGAAGTAAATACAGGTGTATGGCAAGATGGTTCCTGCGGTAGCGGTGGATTTAGTGAAGAGATGCATTGCAATGGTTACATTCAATTCCCGACAGCCATTCAGGATATTATTGTAAGAGCTAGAGGTGTAACCGGAAATGAAACCATAGAGGTAAATGTGGTAGACCCCGATGTAGAACGTCCGGCCCTTCAATGGTTACGCTATGATTATTTTGGTGATGATTCTGGCGGTGGGGATGATGGCGGCGGCTCCACGAATGTGCTAACTGAAGCCGAAGACGGAACCTTAAGTGGTACCACCGTTTCTACTTCCCGAAGTGGTTATAGCGGTTCAGGTTATGTAACCGGACTTGACAATCAGGGAGATTATATTGAGGCTACGGTAGATTTGGCTTCCGGAGGAGAATATCCTCTTTCCATAGGCTATGCAGCTGATGGTGATGTGAAACTTTCAGTTTCTGTAAACGGAAGCGTTGAACGCAAGAATTTTACTTTTGCTTCTTCTGCTACTTTTACCGAAACCGGATTTAATAATACATTCACTAGCGGAATCAATACTATTCGAGTGTTTGTAGATAAAGGGCCCTCCGGTGGACCGGCAGATATCGATTATTTTGAAGTGGAAGGTGCCGAATCTCCTGCAAAAATAGTGGCAGAGAATGAAAGTACAGACGAGATAGATACTTTTGCTCTCTCAAATAACTATCCCAATCCTTTTAATCCAACTACTCAAATAACCTATCAGTTACCAACCAGTGAATTCGTTTCTCTGGAAGTCTTTAATATGGCGGGTCAAAAGGTAGCCACACTTGTAGATCAGCAACAATCGAAAGGCAGTTATCAGGTTCAATTTGATGCATCAGCATTATCATCAGGAATCTATATATACAGCCTCCGTGCGGGTAATTTCACCCAAACAAACAAAATGGTACTGCTTAAATAGCAAACCTAAATTATCAATAATAAAAAAGGGAATCGGTTTTTCGATTCCCTTTTTCTATTTCAATCAGCTTTTTGAAATTTTGAATCTTGAATTTTTAACTTTGAATCCACCACCCCTAATACCCCAAATTCCTTACCCAGCCTTCCTTCTCCCGCCATTTTTCTCTCACCTTCACATGCAATTCCAAAAAAACCTGCTTGCCTATAAATGCTTCAATTGATTCCCGCGATTTTATTCCCAGCTCTTTGATGGCCGAACCGCCTTTGCCGATCAGCATGCCTTTTTGTGATTTTCGGTTCACGATGATATCTGCGCTGATGCGGTCGATGTCTGTGTCTTCTTCATAGGAAATCACTTCCACGGTACATGAATAAGGAATCTCCTCATGAAACTGCAGGAAAACCTGCTCGCGGATCAATTCAGACACAAAAAACCGAACGGGCTGCTCGCTTAATTCATCTTTGGGATAATAGGGCGGACCCGGTAATAATCCTGCACGGATATCAGCTATCAACTCGGGAACTCCGGCTCCCTGTATAGCAGAGACATAATTCACGGAGCGGATTTTCATTTTTTCCTGTAAGTCGGCTACTGCTTTTTCGGCTTTTTCTGCATCTGCCGCGTCCATTTTATTCACCACCAGGTAAATGGGTTTGTTGATAGATTTCAGCAGCTCCACAACCTCATCTGTGGGATGAGTATCCATCGGGTCAAAAATAAACAGGATGAGGTCGGCGTCGGAGCGGGCACGTTCTACGGTTTTCATCATGGCACGCTGCAACTCATACTTTGGGCTGATAACACCTGGTGTGTCGAGGAAAATAATCTGTGTGTCATCATCCGAATAAATCCCTACAATTTGATGACGGGTGGTTTGGGCTTTATGCGTAGTGATTGAAATCTTGCTGCCCAGTATCTGATTCATCAGCGTAGATTTTCCCGCATTGGGTTTGCCAATTATTGCTGCATAACCGGATTTGTGAGGGATTTTTTCAGGCATGGATTGGAATGAAATTCAACATTTAATATTCGTCATTTATAATTTTTAAATACGCTTTCACTGTTTTCTCCAACCCCCAAAAAAGAGACTGACTAATCAAAGCATGTCCAATACTTACTTCGTTCAGGTTTGGAATCGTCTCAATGAGTAAGGGCAGGTTTTCCAGATTCAGTCCATGGCCGGCATTTACTTTGATGCCATAGTCGGAGGCCAAATTGGCGGCTTTTCTCAAGCGGGTGAGTTCATGCTGCTGTTTTCCCGGGCCTGCATTGGCGAAAGTTCCCGTGTGCAACTCGATGGCATCCGTTCCTAATTTATGGGCTAGCTTTATATCCTCCGGATTAGGATCCAGAAAGAGGCTGATTTCAATCCTGCTTTCCCGCAATGAAGGAAATACACGCTGATTAAAATCATCAAAAACGGATTTCATATCCAATCCACCTTCGGTAGTGAGTTCTTCGCGCCCTTCCGGAACCAAGGTACATAACTGAGGGTCGGTTTCTTTGCAAATTTCAAGCATCTCGTCTGAGGCGGCCATTTCAAAATCGAGCGTTCCCTTCACCGTCTGCTTTAGATTTCTTACATCCTCATCCCGGATATGCCGGCGATCACCACGCAAATGAAAAACGATGCCTGAAGCACCGGCAAGTTCACAAATTTTTGATGCCTCTGTTGGATCCGGATATCCTTCACCCCGTGCATTTCGAAGCGTAGCAACATGATCGATGTTGACAAGTAGTTTCATAAATTGGTGAAAATTTATTTGGTCTGATTATTGTACAAAAGTACATATAACAGTTTATATTTGCAGGCAGAGAAAAACGGCAGCATGATTATCAAAAAAAGTATTATAATTTTATTAACGGGGTTATTTTTATCAGCGTGCGGTGTAGTAAAAAGAGGAGTGATTCCATGGGAAAACCAACCGGTCTCAGCAGCGCCTAAACCTGTCACAGCATCCACACCAGCCATTTTTGTGGATGATACGGACTCCAAAACTGAGAAGGAGGTAAAAGAATCGCTGGGACTTGCCTTTAACGACTGGAAAGGAGTGCCGTATTTATTTGGCGGCTCAGGCTATAGTGGCATTGACTGTTCGGCATTTATGCAGGTGGTTTTTGAGGATTATTTTTCCATCATGCTACCGCGTACAACCGTTGAACAACTAGATGTGGGAAAAGAGGTAGCGAGAACAAATACTAAAACCGGCGACATGGTTTTCTTTAAAACAGACGCTGCCACATTTCATGTTGGGGTGATGGTAGATGATGAGCAATTCTTACACGCTTCTACCAGTTCAGGTGTAATTATTTCTACGTTGTTCGATCGATATTGGCAGGAAAAATATCTTACCACCAGAAGAGTAATGGATTGAGAAATTAAAGGCTGCGATTCTATCTGTTTTCGAAAATATATTTCATCATTTCATGGTATTCTTTGGAGAGCTTTATACTTCGGCGCTTCATCATAGCTTGCATTACTTCGAGTGCTTTTTCAAAACGGTATAGCTCAAAATTTTTCGAACCGACCCATGAAAAAGAAGGGATGCGTTTGGGCGACAGTTCATCAATAAAAATATTTGAACTTACTCCGCATAAAGTTCCGGTATTTAACATCGTATTTATCGCGGTTTTGGAATGATCTGCCATCACTGTGCCAAAAAACTGGAGGGTGGTGTCAATAGGAATTTCGGTACTCCAATCCACTATTTTAATGGATGAGTAATCATTTTTGAGATTCGAGGTAATAGTATTTGCCCCCAAATTTACCCATTGCCCAAAAAGGGAACTTCCGGTAAAACCATCGTGCGCTTTATTTGTGTAGGAATGGAAAATACATCCTGAAACTTCTCCACCAACTTTACAGACCGGGCCTATGGTTGTGCCTCCGTAAATTCTCGACGCCATCTTTACCGTAGCCTGCTCACAAACTGCAACCGGCCCCCGTAAAATACTCCCTGCTTCTATAGTAGCTCCTGACTGAATTACAATAGGTCCTTTTTCAGCTATAAATGTACAGCCCGGTTCAATGATTACATCTTTGGAGACAAAAATATTATGGGTTTTTTGAGCTACAAAATTATACTTATCGGCATATTCAACTAAAGGAATGAGCTTGCTTTGTGGAATATCATATTCAATCTCACTGCTATTTAAAGAAATCAGGTCCCACAGGTATTGAATATTCTTGGCGGTTGAAGTCGTTGTTTTATTTAGCCCCTCTGTCTTTATTTCATCCTGTTGAAAAAACTCCCGGGATTGTTTGCCCCCAATTTTTGCAGCAACAATATCACTATCAAAGGTAAGGAAGCTGTCTTCTTCTAAATTCTGAATTTGTTTGATCAGTGATTGAGAAGGCAGATAGCGTGAATTAATCCAGTAGCAATCTTTATTCCCGGAAATATCGCCTTTGGGGAAAATTCCTTCCAAATACTTCGGCACAATTCTTGAGATATTTTCTGCTTGTAGGGCATATTCCCATTTTTGTTTAATGGTAAAAATCCCAATCCTTAAATCATCAACCGGTCTTGTTAATGTGAGTGGATAGAAATTGGCGGCTTTGTCATCAGAAAAAAAACAAATTTGCATAATAAAGGTTCAGGTTCGTTGTAAAATTCTTTATCGGTATTGTGTAAGTAGCAGCGTATATTTAACAGGTAACATAATCAAAATAAAATCATTCAAGAAGTTTAAAATATGTGTGGAATTGTCGGTTATATAGGCACAAAGCAAGCAAGTGAAGTCATACTAAAAGGTTTGAAGAGATTGGAGTACCGGGGGTATGATTCTGCGGGAATCGCAATTCTCAACGGCCATGTGAATGTAAAAAAGGGAAAGGGAAAAGTTGGAAGCCTGCAGGCAAAATTTGCTACCGGCCTGGAAGGAGTTATTGGCATCGGCCACACACGCTGGGCCACGCATGGAGAGCCGAATGATATAAATTCTCATCCTCATACCAGTCAATCTGGAAAACTTGCATTGGTACACAATGGAATTATTGAAAATTACAATACGCTGAAAAAGAAGCTGACGGAACAAGGCGCTGAATTTTATTCTGAGACAGATACAGAAGTAATTGCGAAACTAATCGAGAATTTTCTGGATAAGGACTCTACCTCTCTTAAAAAAGCTGTACAACTTGCACTACATCAAGTAAATGGTACTTATGGAGTGGCTATTATTCATGAAGATTTTCCGGACCAGATTGTTGTAGCCCGAAAAGGTTCTCCGTTGTTGATTGGCATTGGAGACGGTGAAATGTTGATTGCCTCAGATGCATCCGCAGTTGCCGAATACACCGATAAAGTTATTTACCTGGATGACGGGGAAATAGCTGTGATCCGAAAAGGAGATTATAGTGTTGAGTCTGCCGAACAAATCGAGCTTACCAAAGAAATTCATGAACTTGCCCTTAGCCTGGAAGAAATAGAAAAAGGCGGGTATGATCATTTCATGCTGAAAGAAATATTTGAGCAGCCGAAATCTATATCGGATTGTCTGCGGGGCAGGTTAAATGTGAGTGAAGGCACGATTACCCTTGGCGGAATTGAAAAAGTAATGGACCAGCTGGTGAATGCGAAAAGGCTGGTAATTGCAGCATGCGGTACAAGCTGGCACTCAGGGTTGGTAGGAGAATATCTGTTTGAATACCTGGCAAAAGTTCCGGTTGAGGTAGAGTATGCATCTGAATTCCGTTACAAGGAGCAGCTTGTGGGTGAGGGTGATGTAATGATTGTTGTCTCTCAAAGTGGGGAAACAGCAGATACTTTGGCCGCTATGAGAGAAGCAAAAGCTCGTGGAGCATTAATCATAGGTGTGGTGAATGTGGTTGGTTCTACCATCGCACGAGAAACCGACGCAGGTGTGTATATTCATGCCGGACCGGAAATCGGTGTTGCTTCCACAAAGGCTTTTACCGGACAAGTGACAGTGCTTAGTTTAATGGCTATCAGCCTCGCTCAGCACAAAGGCACTATCTCAAAAGAGAAAGCGCGGATGCTAATAAATGAGCTGGCGGAAATCCCAAAGAAAATAGAACACATTCTTGAACAAACAGATGAAATTCAGAAAATTTCAAGCTTGTTTTCCTATGCTCCTAATTTTTTGTATCTGGGTAGATCATATAGTTTCCCAGTAGCCCTGGAAGGTGCCCTGAAACTGAAAGAAATCTCCTACATCCATGCCGAAGGGTATCCTGCAGCTGAAATGAAGCACGGCCCCATCGCACTGATTGATGATATGATGCCGGTGGTGGTGGTTGCCGCTACACACCATACCAATGATAAGATGGTCAGTAATATCGAAGAAGTAAGGGCCAGAAAAGGCAGGATAATTGCTATTACAACTCCCGAAAATAAGGAAGTTGAAGATCTTGCCGAATTTGTTTGCATGGTTCCCGAAACCGCAGATGTACTATCGCCTCTTTTAGCCGTGATTCCCCTTCAGTTACTCTCTTACTACATAGCCGTGAACCGCGGCTGTAATGTGGATCAGCCCCGGAATCTTGCTAAAAGTGTAACAGTGGAATAGCTAAATTGTGGATAACTTGTAGAAAAGTTTTCTATGAATAATGCCATAGCATTAAAAATCCGCAAGAATAATTAAATTATTTTAATTTTATTTGTGGATAACTTGCATTTTAGTTCATAATTCATTTTTATCTACTTGCATTTGGGTTAGTAAATAAGGCATAAATGAAAAATTGGAAGGCACTCATATTTAAAATTGTAGTTCTTGTAATAGTGGGAATCGTCATCTTCACAGGATGATTCTTTTTCTTTAGCAAAAGCAATCAAATTTTCGGGTTTAAAAACCAGAAGTAGCTGTTAAAAAGCAGAAGAGAGATGTAGTACGTCAAAGTTATCCTGCCGATCTTTCAATATAAATAGCAACAGATTAGTTCAACGTCATTTGCAGGTGGTCGATTCCATCTACCACATAAACTTCCCCTTCTTCTTTAAAGCCAAATTGGTGGTAGTATTTTTTTAGCTGCGCCTGAGCTTCAATTCGAACAGAGGCTCCTTCACAAAATTCTATTCCTTTTTTTATTAAGGCCACCCCAATACCGGTTCCGCGAAAGCGGGGATCTACTACTATTCTTCCCAAACTTGCCTGATGGGGGAATTTCACGCCGGGTACAAACATCCTAAGATAAGCTGCAAGAATTCCTTTCTTGTATAATAGCAGGTGCTTGGCTTTTTGATCCTCACCGTCTATATCTTTATAGATACAAGTTTGTTCAATAATAAAAACCTGCTGGCGCAAACTGAAGACATTTTCAACCTGACTGGCTGTTAAATTTTTAAAATCAGCAAAAATAGTTTCCATAATTTTTTTTGTGAAGTTAAACATTTTTAAAATGCTGCCGTACTCCAATTTCACTTTAAACTAAACCTCACGATTATGATTTGGGCCTGGTTATTGAATAGTGTATCCGTTTATGTAACTGCAAAATTACTGGATGGAGTAGAAATAAAAAACTTTTGGAGCGCCATATTTGTAGCGGCACTTCTTGCTTTAATTAATGTTCTGGTAAAACCCATCCTCCTTTTTCTAACTCTGCCACTTACCATTCTTACATTCGGATTATTCGTTTTAGTAGTTAACGCTGCTTTGATTTTGCTTGTTGATGCCTTTATTGAAGGTTTCAAAATCCGAAATTTTTGGTGGGCAGTCCTCTTTGGGATAGTGATGTCTGTGATTAGCTGGATTTTATTTTCTCTATTTGGATGACTCCAGTAACGGCAAGGATAGGGAATCTTTTTTGATAGTGGTTTTAGGATCTTTCCGGCAGACCAATTCCGAAGGTATTCCTTCGGAAATCTTAGGTGATTTTACGGTGAGCAGTAAATCTTAAATATTATCAACTATGGCTTGCGTAAAGGTAGATGTTGTTCCTTCTCCGCCAATATCAGGTGTGCAGTATACTTTTTTCTCAACCAGTGTTTTGTAGATTGCTTTGCGAATATTATCAGCAACCTGCTTTTGGTCAATATATTCAAGCATCATTAAAGCTGAAAAAAGCAGGCCCATAGGATTCGCCACATTTTTTCCAACAATATCAGGTGCTGAACCATGCACAGCTTCAAACATTGCGGCATCATCACCAATATTAGCGGCTCCGGTTACGCCTAATCCGCCAACTAAACCTGAAGCAAGATCTGAAAGAATATCCCCAAATAAGTTTGTGGTAACCACAATATCGAATTGCTTGGGGCGCATTACCATTTGCATGGCCATGTTATCGACAATTAAATCCTGGAATTCTATATCAGGATATTCTTTGGCAACTTGTTTACCTACTTCAAGAAATAACCCGGTCGTTAGTTTTAGAATATTTGCCTTATGAACCAGCGTGATTTTCTTGCGCTCATTTTTAACCGCATATTCGAAGGCTGCTTTAATGATTTTTTCACTGGCTTCTTCAGTAACTACAGCGATGCTTTCGGCATGTTTCTTTTCTTCATCCACCCAGTGCTCTTTTCCGATGTATAATCCCTGTGTATTTTCCCGAAATATGACCATATCCACACTTCTAAACGGTGTTTCGATACTTGGCAGTGTTCTCGCCGGACGAATATTACTGTATAAATTGAATTTTTGACGAAGGGCTACATTTACTGAGCTAAAGCCTGAACCAACTGGTGTGGTTAGTGGACCTTTTAAAGCAACCCGGTGTTCCCCGATAGCAGCTACTGTATCTTCAGGCAAAGGATTATCAGTTTTCTCAAAAGCAGAGAGGCCGGCAGATTTTTCAACCCAGTTTATTTCTGCACCGGCTTGTTCTAAAATAGTAGTTACGGAATTAGTGATTTCAGGGCCGATTCCATCACCGGGAATCAAAACTACATTTGTCATGGAAGGGAATATTTATCTTGCAATTTCTAAGTGACCAAATATAACTATTTGCCCTTCCAATTGATAAGAAATTGGAGTTAAAAGAATTAACCGGAATACTTAACGCGATAAATTTTGCCACTGCTATCATCCGAAATTAAAACAGAACCATCTTTGAGCTGTAGTAAAGCTACCGGCCGGCCTCTTACATCCTCTTCGCCCTGAAGCCAGCCAAAGATGAATGGTTCGTAAGCCAGCGCATTACCACCCTCATCAAAAGTAACCTTTGTAATTCGGTATCCAATTTTTTCGCTGCGATTCCAACTGCCATGCTCAGCAATCAAGGCGTGATTCTGATATTCATCCGGGAACATTTTTCCCGTATAAAAAAGAATTCCCAATGGAGCTACATGAGCGTCAAGTTCCTGCGCAGGTTTCTTAAATTCGATATTCGTTTCTTTTCCGGCATCACCGAATTCCGGGTCCCATACATCATCTCCGTGAACATAAGGAAAACCGAAATGCTGGCCTTCTTCGGTTAATTCATTCAATTCGCAGGGCGGGATATCATCTCCCATCATATCGCGGTTATTGTCGGTGAACCAGAGATTCCCGGTTTGGGGATGCCAGTCAAACCCGATCGTATTTCGGATTCCTTCAGCTATAATTTCTCTGCCGGAGCCATCGGCATTGATGCGGGTGATGGTAGCGAAAATGGGTTCTGCTCTGTTACAAATATTGCAGGGCGCACCAACCGGAACATACAATTTTTCATCCGGGCCGAAGGCGATATATTTCCAGCCATGATGGCTTTCTTCGGGATATTCATCGGTAACCAATACCGGTTCAGGCGGGTTTTCCAGCTGGTTGTCGATATCATCATATCTCCAGATTTTATTAACTGCTGCCACATAAAGTGAGCCATCTTTATATGCTACTCCGCTTGGTAGCTGCAGGCCGGTGGCAATAGTAAAGACAGTATCGGCTTTGAAATTATTATCTGAATCTACCACAGCATGTACTTTGCCTTCCCTTCGAGAGCCAACGTAAATAATTCCATTTGCTCCGGCTGTCATTTGCCTGGCATTGGGTACATTATCCGCATAAACTTCTACTTTGAAACCCGCCGGCGCTACAAGATATCCAAGGGAAAGAGAGGTGTTGGGAGTATTTTCGTCCGGCCGTTCTGAGATGCAGGAACAAAAAAGAAGTATTGGAAGAGCTAAGGCTAAAAGGCGCATGTATTTTCTGGTTTATTTCAGCCTGAATAATAATATCGTGAGGGTTGAAAACAAATTGGTGCTTTAGAATTACAACCTATCCCAAACCCATTGCGGTGCCAATTTTGCAGCCCATGCTACCAACCGCCATCTCTTGGTGATATAGGAATGGTTTTTTCTCATATTAATGGCTTTGACCATTTGAGCAACAGCTTTTTCGGTGGTGGAAACCCAGAACATACCCCGGCTTTTTTCAGTCATCTCAGACCAGACATAGCCCGTACAAAGATCGGTAATGACAATATCAGACTTTACCCGCTTAGCTTTCTGCCGATAACCCGTCATATAGTTTGAGATGAAGTGCTTGGTGGCACAATATGCGGTTGCACTATGAGAAGCAAGATGGGCCGCCAGTGAAGACATCCCAACAATCTGGCCATGATCCTGATTCCTGAAATAATCGAAAGCAAAGTGGCAGCCGTGGGCAAAAGCCAGCGCATTTACCTGTATAATCCGTTCATCCGATTCCCAGTGCGGCAGCATCTTCAGGCGCCCGATTCCCGCATTCAAAATCATGACATCCAGCCCGCCCATTTCATCAATTAATTCATTGTAGACAATCTCGGCACGTTCATGCTCCGTCACATCCAGTGTTCGGATGTAGGCAAGTTCCCCAATCTCCTGTTTCAGCTCTTCGAGGAGTTTGGTCCGGCGGCCAATCAGGCCGACTTTATTTCCTTTCCGGGAATACTGTAATGCGAGCTCTTTGCCTATTCCTGAAGTAGCGCCTGTAATTATGATTTTTTTCACAAGAAACCCTGGCTAATGCACCTGTTTTAAGAAGTAAACAACAGTTTTAAGATCAAATTGGACTTTTAGCTAACTGCAGAACCGGATTTCGTTTTTTGGCATATTCAAAAGCACCAAACATTACGCCGGAATAGAAAAGATCGCCTAATACAGTGTAATGGAAGAATGGAATTCCGGCTCCGTAGCTCATGGCAAGGCCTTCCAGCCCATTCGGATAGATGGGGCTTCCAAGCCAGGCCCCAAAATTTGTAACAAGGAAGAATATTATGGAGGCGCTTAAACTTCCGGCCACTACTGTTTTCATATTTACTTTTTTCAGAATGAAAATTCCCGCAAAAACAATAAGTCCGATTGCCCCATACATCCACCAGAAACCCGGGGTAAAGATTGTGAATCCACCATAAAAGCTGCTATAAAGGAGATTATTGACTAAAAGATCACTTATAAACATGGCGAAAAGCGGCACTAAAAATGCGAGTTTCTTGTCTGCAAAATAGGCCGCTCCAAAAATGGACATGGCACCGATAGGGGCAAAGTTATAAGGATGGGGAATTAATCTGGAAATTGCGGCAATCAAGATGAAACCGGATGAAACTATAAATCTTTTTTTATTCATGCTGTTAGTGCTTTTGGAGATGAACCCTAAAAATAAAAAAAAGCATCGTCTCAATGAAACGATGCTTTTCTTCTTTGGTAAAAATAAGGATTTATTTTTCTGCGTTCAGTTCCAGGTTTATATTTACAGTAACCTCATCACCTACAACTGCATTAGAAGCCCAGTCACCGGTACCCACTTCATATTCCGTACGGTCTATAGTGGTTGACGCGGAGATGCCTGCAACCATTGCATTCTCCCGCATTGGGTGATCTTTGATTCCCAATAATGTAAATGGAAGTTCGATTTCCTGAGATACCTCTTTCATTGTGAGCGTGCCATGAGCAACAAATTCATTATTGCCAGCAGATTCAATATGATTGCTTTTGAAAGTGATATGCGGCCATTCTTCTGCATTAAAAAAATCTGGCGTTTTCAGGTGGCCGTTCCTTTTATCATTTTTTGTATCGATGCTGTTAACCATAATGGTTACATCGATTGTACTTTCTTCCAGATTTTCCGGATCAAAGTTAATGGTTGCATCATACTCATTGAAAACACCATTGACGGGCGTAAAAAAATGGTTGACCTGGAAGGTTACCGCACTATGCACTTTATCGACAGACCAGCTTGTGCTTTCAAATTGCATAAAAGCAAAGGAGGAAATGGCAAATACTGCCATTGAAAGTATGGTTATAAATTTTTGGAATAATTTCATTTCAATATTGTTTAACGTTAATTAGTTTAATGTTGATGAAATAAGATAGAAATAATTATAACCAATTACACTCATGTATAAACCCCGAGAAACAAAATTTTTTTATGGCAACTATGGTATTTAAAACTCTGATAATATAATTAACGGGCAAGGTAGAAAAAGTTCTAAATGGAGGTGTATTAGTTTTGTAATCTTACAATACAACTATGCATTTGTTCAGAAGCATCTTTATATAAAGTATTACAGATCAAAACTATTTTAAAAAAAATAAATAAATTATAAGGTTGTATAATACTATACTACAGTTTAATATCTTCATACTATATATTCTATTGCATGTTACAACCTGTAAAAAGAAAAAAATAAGAGAACAAAAAATGATTACTTTGGTTAGAAATCTTAAATATGTTAGTATTGAAGTTTAAACTAAAACAATAAAACCGTTGAAAATAAAGTCATGAAAAATATAATGCGATATTCTTTTTTATTAATTTTGGGTGCAATATTTAGCACAGCTACTGCTTTCGCACAGGTACCACAGCAACCTGAGCCTTTAAATCCCGATGAAATTACAGACGAAGATTTACAGATGGTTTCAAATATTTCGGATTCTGCAGAAGGTATTCAACAAGAAGCTGACGAAAAGGTAAAAGGAATTGTTGAAGATGAAGGAATGGAATTTCCCCGTTTTCAGGAAATTGTGATGAGTCAACAGAATCCACAAATGGCTGGAGAAATTGAAATAACTGAAGACGAAGAAGAAACCCTGCAAAAATTACAGCCGGAATTAACACAGGTTAATCAGGAAGCTCAACAGCAGTATATGGATACTATTGAAGCAGAAGGTTTGACGGTTCAAAAATTCCAACAAATAGCACAGGCTATTCAAACACATCCTGAAGTTGCTGAAAGGTTCGAAGCAATTCGTGCCAATGGTAGCGAAGGATAAAAAGTAAATTACCCAAGATTATAAAGCCCGTCTGCAGGAATATGCAGGTGGGCTTTTTATTTGCTTACCCATTTGGAATCTTTGACCGAAAAACGCCAGGGCAATTTTGCATCTTCCCCGGCATAAACTACACCAACTCTTGGGCCCGCGACAATATCGGCTTCTCTTATGCTGGTTCCGCGATCTTCAATCCAAATAGTATCATCAAGTAAATCTTCGCCATAAAGCTGTGTAGTTATCCCAAGCGCTTGAGATAAAATTCCCGGCCCGTTACCTACTAAGGGCTGAAGTTTTTCCTTCCCCCGTCTTTCCATCATGGTTGCAACACCATCCAACGGCTGAATAGCTCTAATTAAAATGGCATCTGCAAACCCCTTTTTATTTGTGACGATATTAAATAAATGATGGATGCCATAGCAAAGGTAGACATAGGCAAATCCCGGTGGTCCGTATATAATTTTTGTGCGTGGGGTTCTCACATTCGGAAAAGCATGGCAGGCTTGATCAATGCGCCCGTGATAAGCTTCGGATTCTACAATGATTCCGGAAGTTAAAATACCTCCCATTTTTGTACACAGAACCTTGCCTATTAGTTCGCGGCTGATCTGAACCACGTCATCCCTCTCATAAAAAGCACGCGGCAGTTTTGTAGGCATTAGGATATTGCGGTATAAGGGTTTTCTTCGATTGAGGGTTTGTTGGCAATAAAGGTGTCTTTATATGAGCGTGCAAGGACGGCTGCAATCACAAACAGAAGCGCACTGTAGAATATCCAGAAAAAGAGCATCACTAAAACTGTATATCCCTGGTAGAAATACCGGTAGGTGGAAAAAGCATAGACCAGATATTCACTAAGGCCAAGTTTTGCGACCTCAAAAAGCACGGTGTAGGTTATGGCAGCCATAAAAGCTACACGAGGAATAATTTTACGTTCACTAACGAATCGGAAAATAACATACTGTATAAAAAATGCCAGGAATATGGGTAAAACAAGATTCAGGAAATCATAAATCCATGGTAGTTCGATAACGATTTCAGTTAAAGGTATGTGAATTTCACTAAGGTTAAAAAGGGAGATAAAGGATATGGCAAGGCTGAAAAAAACAAATACGGCACCTATCAAACTAAAACCAAAAAAGTTATACACCGCATCCATAATGGGGTGTTTGCGCTCCTTAATATCAAAAACATCAAAAAGAACATGTTTAACGCTGTGCAGTAATCCCTGTGTGAAAAAAATGAGAATGATAATACCGGCAATACCAAAAACCTGGCGGGCGCCAACGAGTGGACGCAGTAAGGATTCAATAGTTATAGCACCACGAAAGATATCGTTATTCTCAGATTCGTAGGTGAACTGGGGGAAAAATTCCCGGCCATATCGTACAATCTCATCGAAAGCTTCATCAATTGAGAGCGCATATCCAATAATAGAAATGAGAATAAGTACAAAAGGAATGGCGCAGATTAATAGATTAAATGTAATCGCAGATGCATTAAAAAAGATATCCTTCTTACCTGCAAGTTTGAGCGCTCTTTTCCAAAATTCTTTGTGTGTTTGCAAAACCTGAACCTGATTTGTTAAGGAGTAAAATAAAGGTGAAGTAAAATTAAATCCAAACACCCATTTTAATCACATAGTTTTTCAATCAATTCATTGCTATGTTCCCTGCTCAAAATGACCAGGAATTTAGAGTATTAAAGGCGATTAAAGCGCATGAGTGCTAAAAAACAAACTCCTTTGATGAGGCAGTACAACCAGATTAAGCAAGAGCATCCGGGTACCGTTTTACTATTCAGAGTGGGAGATTTTTACGAAACTTTTTCTGATGATGCCAAGTTGGTGAGCAAGGAACTCGGTATCACCTTAACAAAAAGAAACAACGGGGGAGATCAAACTCCACTAGCCGGTTTCCCTTATCACGCGCTGGATAACTATTTACCAAAGCTGGTAAAAAAAGGATACAAAGTGGCGGTTTGTGATCAAACCGAAGATCCGGAAGCGGCCAAAAAAGCGGGAAGAAAAATTGTAGAGCGTGAAGTCACAGAAATTACCACTCCGGGTGTGACACTTTCTGATAAGCTGCTGGATCATAAACGAAATAATTATATCGCCTCGTTATTTTGGAATGGCTCAACAGTGGGAATTTCTTTTTCTGATATTTCTACCGGCGAATTTGCACTCAGCCAGGTGGATGAAAAGAATCTCGACAGCCTGCTTGCTGCCATTCAACCCTCGGAATTGCTGGTGCAAAACAAGTGGAAGAATAAACTGGCTGAATCTTTCACGCATTTCAACATTACATATATTGAGGATTGGGTGTATGAGGGTGATTACGGTTATAAATTACTCACTGATCATTTTGAAACGCATTCGCTGAAAGGCTTCGGGGTGGAGAATTTGAAAATTGCCCATATAGCGGCCGGTTCCCTGATGCATTACATGCAGGAAACACAAAAAGCATATTTGCGGCATCTGAGAAGGTTGTACGCTTACGAAAGCAACGAATATATGTCGCTGGATGCAGCCACCAAACGAAACCTGGAGCTTACGGCAAGTATTCAGGAAGGTGGAACAGATGGTACTTTAATTTCCATCCTGGATAAAACCAATACGGCCATGGGAGGGCGTTTACTCCGGCGCTGGATTATGCGTCCGCTGAAAAGATTGAAACCCATTCAGCAGCGGCTGGATGCAGTAGAGAAATTTTATAAAGCTCATGACATCCGCAATACGATTCGGGAAGAACTGGATCAGGTAGGAGATATGGAGCGGTTGATTTCCCGGATATGCATCGGCAGAACCAATGCGCGGGATGTGGTCCAGTTGAAGTTATCGCTGGCGCAAATTCCCCGGATCAAAAGTCAGTTTGCCAGTATTGAAGATCCGCTTTTGGAGGATATTTCCGCCAGGCTAAAATTAATGATCGATCTTCAGGAACGGATCAACGCGGCTTTAGGGGATGATCCACCTGCAAGCCTGCGGGATGGCGGGATGATCCGCGATGGATTTAATAAAGAGCTGGACGAGCTCCGGGATATTGCTAAAAACGGCAAAAAATATATCGCTCAAATTAAAGATGATCTTGCCAAAGAGCATAATATTTCCTCGTTAAAAATCGGGTACAATAAAATATTCGGTTATTACATCGAGGTGACAAATGCCCATAAGGACAAAGTGCCGGATACTTTTATTCGAAAGCAAACACTGGTGAATGCCGAGCGATATATTACCCCGGAGTTAAAGGAAGTAGAAGAGAAGGTGCTCTCGGCCGAGGAGCGAAGTAAAACGCTCGAATATGAACTGTTTGAAGAACTGCGGTTATATGTATCGGAATTTGCCGATGACATCCAGCAGGTGGCGTATGCCATTGCTGAGCTGGATTGCCTGCAAAGTTTTGCTGAAATAGCTTTTCGAAATAATTACGCCAAGCCGGAAGTGCACGATGATGAAAAAATAGACATCAAAAAAGGGCGGCACCCCGTAGTGGAAAAATCACTCCCCCTGGGAGAGCCTTTTATTCCCAACGACACAAAGCTGGATAATTCTGAGTTTCAGATCCTGATTATCACCGGGCCCAATATGGCGGGGAAAAGTATTATTCTGAGGCAAACAGGGCTGATTGTACTGCTTGCACAGGTGGGTTGTTTTGTTCCCGCGGAGTCGGCTTATATAGGAATGGTTGACAAAATATTTACCCGTGTGGGTGCCTCCGATAATCTTGCTGCCGGGGAAAGTACTTTTCTGGTAGAAATGAATGAAGCTGCCAATATTCTCAATAATGCCACACCGCGTTCGTTAATTTTGCTGGATGAAGTGGGGCGGGGCACCAGTACTTTTGACGGGTTGAGTATTGCATGGTCGTTGGCAGAATACCTGCACAATCATGCTCCTGTTGCCGCCAAAACCTTATTTGCCACGCATTATCACGAGTTGAATGAGCTGGAGCAAATGTATGAGCGGGCTAAAAATTTTAATGTTCAGGTAAAAGAGCATGACGGGAAGGTGATTTTCCTGCGGAAATTAGTTCGCGGCGGCGCCGATCACAGTTATGGAATACAGGTAGCCGATATGGCCGGATTACCAAAAGTTGTGATAGAACGGGCAAAGGTAATCCTGAAGAATCTGGAACGCCACAGCCTCGACATCACCAATAAAAACGGCAGCATTGAGAGTGAGGTGTCGGTGAAGAAGGAGGCGGCCCAAAACCTGTCAAAGAAAATAGACAAGCAGCCGGAAATTGATCAGATGTCCCTTTTTCAAACACATGTTGATCCGCGGTTCGAAACGATTTTGAACAAACTTGAAGCCGCTGATCCCAACAGACTCACACCCATTGAAGCCTTGATGATGCTTACAGAGCTGAAAAGATTGGCAGGGAAGAGTTGAACAGTGGAACATTGAACATTGCATTTTGAATGTTGAAATGCTGCTCCTTTAATTCAGCTTCACAATTACTCAAAAACGAATCACCAATAACAAAAATTAAAACCTCCGCTAAACATATCGCAGATCGAATTCGTCTGATGATTGCGACGAAGCAGTTTCAGGTGGGGGAATTACTGCCATCAACACGGGAACTTGGTCAGCAGCTTGAGGCGAGTTTCCACACGGTAAGGAAAGCATACCATTTTCTGGAAGAAGAGGGCTTGATAGTTGGTGAGCAGGGGCGGGGTTTTACGGTGAAAAGTCAGACTTCACTGCTCGATAAATCGGATCGGCTGGAAACTGGCGGCGCAAAAGTGCAGGCTTTGGTGGAAGAGCTGATTGGCTACGGACTGGATGAATCGGAGATCGAAATGTTGTTTCAGGAGCAGTTAGGATTTATGGAATGGCCGGATCGCATTCAAACCTGCGCAAGTGTAGGCGAGAATCCAGAATTGGCAAGAATGCTGGCTGATGCTATAAAAAAACAGGTGGGCATCAAAAGTCAGGTGCTGGATGTAAACGAATATGAAAACGCGGCTAAATTTGATGCACTTTTTGTTCCGATCCACCTTATGAACTATTTTAAAAGTCTGAAAGAAAGCCTGCTTATTTTGCCTATCGTATACGATTATAATCCCGATATTCTTCTGGCGATTGTAGACCGCGCCTCTATTGATACCATTGGGTTGGTAACCGGAAGCGAGGAAGCCATCCCCAAAATTATAAATGAGTTGAAAAGGTCCATTCATTTTGAAGGATCTTTTGTAGCGGGAACCATTTATGGTAAATCTTTACCCCTGTTTGTGAGAGAATCCGATTTTATTTTATATACCCCCGAAAGCGCCAGGCTGGTAGAGCAGAAAGTGCCGGGAAAAAGCAGGATCCGGTTGGAGTACCAGCTTTCAGAGCGTAGCACTGAACAGATCAGGGCTGAACTTTGGGATCAATAATCCTTAATTATAGCCGAAGGTATCCCTTCGGGAAAATGTTGAATTGTCTTCAAATCAGGCACTATCATCAGTACATTTAACATTCCATTTTAAACAACTACAATTCCTTGATAAAGAAATTATTAAAGCAAGCCATTAAGGCGATAGAGAAAGAGATTGAAGCGGTACGGGAAACTCCATCCACAGATGTACTGATGAATGGAGTGTTGGAGAAAATTTCAGGAGAATGGATCTACAATTTCGAGACACAGAATCAGGGACTAAAATTTGCCGAAGAAATACGAGCCCGGATTGGAAGTGATGAGTTCAAAGTGCATGCGGTAGAACTGAAAGACAAAAAAGTGCGGCTGGAATTCCCGGAAAATAAGGGAAAGAAAATCGATGAAATTTTCCTGGAGTGGGAAAACGACTTTGTGCTTAAAAAAGTGGAAGAGCATCTGCATAGCCTTCAGGATAAAGCCGATGAAATTCCCCAGCTAAAAGCACTGTTAGACCCTGCTGAACATTTTGAACAGGCTGAATTGGCAAGCCCGCCGGTATTTGATTCGCTGCGGAATCCCGCACAAAAAGAAGCTATCGAAAAATCGCTCATCAACAATATTTTGTATGTCTGGGGGCCACCGGGTACGGGGAAAACGGCTACGCTCGGCTTCATCATTGCCAACCTGCTGCGTAAAGGCAAACGTGTGCTGTTTGTATCGAATACCAATCGCGCGGTTGATGTTGGGCTGTTGAGCGTGCTTGATGCGCTTGGCGAAGTGGAGCCGGGCTTCAACCTGCAGCAAACTACGCGTTTCGGAGAGGCGGCACTTGATGATCACCGGCTGGAAGAAATCCTGTTCGAGCATCAGGTGAAGGGTAAACTGGAAGGCCGGAAAGCGGAAGCGATTCAGCTGAGCACCACGCTCAGTAACTATTCAAAGCTGCAGGAGAAAGTGGATGATTTGATGCGCAACGGCGAAGAAATCCCACAAAAGATGGACTTGGAATGCCAGTTGTTGGGTGAGAAGGTGGACAGAGAGGGCGGAGTGAATGAGCTGGAAGATAAAATCGACCGCCTGATGAATTTGAATGAGCGCTTTGAGCTCAAGAAAAAGCAGCTGGTTGCCACAACCATGGCAAAAGTTTGCACCTCCGAACTATTCTTTAATATGAGTTACGACGCTGTGGTTGTGGATGAAGGCTCCATGGCAGGCTTGCCTTACCTGATGTTGATGGCAGCCAAAAGTAAGCAGCACCTTGTAGTTGCGGGCGATCCCATGCAGCTGCCACCAATCGCCATCACCAAAGATAAAACCTCGCGGGATTTTTTGGAGCAGGATATTTTCACGCACGTATCCAAATCAGGTTCTACAGAAGATCTTTTTAACTGGCATGATGATAATCCGGATTTTACCTGTTTTTTTGATGTGCAGTATCGCCTGAAAAATGATTTGGCGGGAGTAATAAGTTCGGTTTTTTATGAAGGAAGACTGAAATCAGATGAGCAGAATTCCCTGCCTGCTTCAACAGCTTCAGTTGCCTTGGTTGATACCGCAAAATACAATCCCTTTTTGGAGCAGGAGCGTGGAGAGCGTGGATTTAAGCCCATCAACGAAGTTCACCATAAATTGATAGAGGAAAGCCTGAAACGTCTTACACGAAATTATGCACCTGATGATATAGGTATCATAGTTCCCTTTAGGAACAGTGTGTATAAAGTTCGGAATCATTTGTGGGAACTAGGGATAAAAGATATTGAAGTAGGAACTATTCACACTTTTCAGGGGAGGGAAAAGTCGGTTATAATTTTTGATACGGTGATGAGCGGCGAATGGCAAAATGGCAGCAAACGGCATTATTCGGTTCGTCCATTTGATGAAAAAAAGAATGGCCTCAGTGTACCCAGACTTCTAAATGTAGCCTTCTCCAGAAGTAAAGAGCTGCTGGTGGTAATTGCAGATATGCAGCATATCAACCAGGTGTATGGAAATAAATTTCTTGGAAGACTATTGCATTCGGTTGGAGAAATTTCCAAATAAGCAGAACGGAAGGGCTACAAGCAGGGTTGTTCCTGCTACAAAGGAAAAAGGATGATGAACAGCAGCTGAATTTTCAGAAACATTGTTTTGAAGTTGCAGCCGGAGGTTATACTTCATTTGAAAATCATCGTCATCACACTCGGTAATTGTAATAAGAGGCTCTGGGATTCATGGCTTTAGGTAATGAGGTACAACAGCTTGGCTTATATTATGCAGTGTTTATTTCACCCGGTACCCTTCACTTTTTCAAGCAGACCGGGGATGAACCCCTCGGCTTTACTTGCACTATAGACAGGTATCGCGATAAACAAAAATTGTCGGAGGAAGAATTTTTAACAGTTAGAATCTGGATGAAAATGTTCGCGAAAAATTAAAGCAATGATTTTAAATTTAGCTTGAATAGTAGCCGTTAACAATCTTATATTTGTGCCCGCTCAAAAGAGCGAAATTTATTGAAAAAGCGAGAGTAGCTCAGCTGGTAGAGCATCACCTTGCCAAGGTGGAGGTCGCGAGTTCGAATCTCGTCTCTCGCTCAAAAGAAGAAGGCAGTTAAGTAAAACTTAGCTGCCTTTTTTGTTTTTGGGATTTTTGACTTGGGCAGGGTATAATGTTTCGAGTAAATTGTCCTGTTGGGAATTTCTTATCTCTTGGTTATGTTGAAGAACTGATTAAAAAAACCAACTTAAAAATAGAATAAAATGCCAGTTAGCAAAGCACAAGCAGTTTGGAATGGGGAACTGAAATCCGGAAAGGGAACAATGGAACTTGATAGTGAAGCATTTAAAGGGGCGTATACCTTTGCTTCCAGGTTTGAAGATGGCGAGGAAACAAATCCGGAAGAATTGATTGGAGCAGCACTTGCAGGATGTTACTCAATGGCTTTATCAGGTGATCTTGGCGGCGAGGGATATAAGCCGGAATCGGTGAAAACGGATGCTGATGTAACGCTCGAGATGGTAGAAGGTGCTCCCACAATTACCACAATTCGATTGCTGGTAGAAGCTAAAGTTGCAGACATTGATAATGATGAGTTTCAGAAAATTGCCAAAAAGACAAAGAAGAATTGCCCGGTTTCCAGAGTATTGAAAGCTAATATTATACTTGAGGCTTCACTGAAGTAATTATATTTGTTGAATTTTAATCACTGTTGTCAGTTAATTAGCCAGCAGATATACTTGTTCTGCAGTGGAGTGAGAAGTCAGTAACGTCCCTTATTGTGAATATTTTCTTTGATTCAGGTTCTCTGCCCTTCCAAACACCTTAGATTCCCCCAACGGGATGCCTTTGGCACCGCCTTCGCGAGGATGACTTTTACGTGAACATCTCCATAGGATGACATCTGGTAGATAAAAGGTGATTCAGGTTTCCGCCTTCAAAGGCTCCCACTCGTGTACCTGCACAGGCGGTACCGAAATTACCTTTACAACCCATGTTCTTGCAGCCAATATTCGAGCAGGGTTGCCTGCCATACCCTGGAGCCGAAGGGCGTAATGTGTGACTCCGGCGAAGACAGCAGATCCTGAATATAATCTGCTTTAAAAATATTCCGGTTTCGTGCAGCGGAGTTGCTGAAAATCTGTTTTGCCATCTCAAGATATGCTCCTTTCATTTGCTTTAGGGCAGGAACGGGGAAATAACCTTTGGGACGATCAATTACCTCATGGGGAATAATCCGCCGCGCGGCTTCCTGAAGTACATATTTCCCGCCATTCTTGATTTTATATTCTGCGGGAATTCTTGCAGCAAGTTCTACCAGCTCATCATCAAGAAATGGGACACGTGCTTCTAATCCCCAGTCCATAGTCATATTATCCACTCTTTTTACCGGGTCATCCACGAGCATCAAAGTGGTGTCAAGATGGAGGGCTTTGTCGATGGGAGTGGGCGCTTTTGAGTTCTTAAAAAAATCATGAACCAAATTGAAGGCATAATCTTCTTCAATTAAATCCTGTTTAACAGCTTTTTTATAATCCTGAAAATTGCTGGTAAAATAGTTTTCAGCATAAATTTTCGCTGCGTTTTCCTCGGTTGCTTCCAGCATGGGCGGATACCAATGATATCCACCAAAAACCTCATCAGCTCCCTGTCCACTTTGCACTACTTTCACATGCTTACTGACTTCGCGTGACAACAAATAAAAGCCGATTACATCATGACTCACCATCGGCTCAGACATCGCCTTAATGCAGGCTGACAAATTTTCTTTCAGCATTTGCTGCTCGGCAAAAATCTGGTGATGTTTGGTTTGATAGCGGTCGGCAATCACATCCGAATACTGAAATTCATTCCCGGATTCATCTCCCACATTTTCAAAACCGATGGAAAAAGTATTAATATCCTTTTGGCCAAGTTCATGGAGCAAACCCACCACCAGCGAAGAATCCAATCCGCCTGATAATAAAACGCCTACCGGCACATCAGCGGTGAGCCGCCTTTTAACTGCTTTAGTAAGTACATCCTTCACTGCATCAATCCAATATTCCTCAGAATGTTGCCGGTCTTCTTCGATATTGCTGAAATCAATATCCCAATATCTATCCTGCTGAACACTGCCATCGGGATTTATCGTCATTCTGGTAGCAGCGGGTAGTTTGTGATAGTCCTTAAAAATAGTTTCACCTTCTGTAATAGCCCGAAAACTCATGTATTGATTCAGTGCCACTGGATTAATCGACGGAGAATTTTGCCCAGCTTTCACAAGAGCAGGTAAAAAAGAGGAAAACCGAAATTCGTTTTCGGTTTTCTGGTAATAAAAAGGTTTAATTCCGAGCTTATCCCGGGCGGCAAATAATTTTCCAGACTTCTGTTCAAGAATGGCAAAAGCAAACATTCCGTAAAAATGCTTAACACAGTCACGCCCCCAGGCATGGTAGGCTTTTAAAATAACTTCAGTGTCACCCTGGGAGAAAAAGGAATATCCCATTCCTTTAAGCTCTTCCCTCAGAGTTTCATAGTTATAGATTGCTCCGTTGTAGACAATCACCAGCCCTAATTCTTTATCAGTCATGGGTTGGTCGGAAGCTTCACTCAGGTCAATAATTTTTAGCCGGCAATGGCCAAAACATACCTTATCATTTCTGAACATACCTGTACCATCCGGCCCGCGAGGCTTCAGGTCATCAATCATATGTTCAATGGTTTTGGTTGAAGCCTGATGATTATCAAAGCGAACTTCGCCGGCAATTCCGCACATCTTTCTTAATTTTAGATGGATTAATATTGTTGCTTATGTAAACAGCTGCTTTTTCTATTAGTTCCAATAAGCTCAGGAACATATCAGGTACACTTCTCTACAAATATGATGTTAACCCTTCTGCCAAAAAGCTTTTGTTATGCATAAAACCATTCACTCTGAAACCAGCCATACTTTTTGGGATCATGAATTAGCCCCGGTGTTGGAAATCGAGCCCAATGAAACGGTAGAATTAAAAATGCGCGAAGCATCCAGCGGGCAGATTACTACTTCTTCGGATGCAAAAGCGGTAGAGAATCTGGATCTGAAAAATGTAAATCCTGTAACAGGACCCGTTTTTATTGATGGCGCAGAACCCGGCGATGCCCTTAAGGTGAGTATCGAAGAAATAAGTTGTTCAGGTTGGGGATGGACGGCCAACATTCCCGGCTTCGGGCTATTATCGGAAGACTTTCCCGATGCTGCATTGAATATCTGGAAATATGATCCTGTGAAACTGGAGCCGGCTTTATTCGGTGAATTCGGAAAAATTCCACTCCAGCCTTTTATAGGAACTATTGGGGTAGCACCGGCAGAAAAGGGGCAGCATGAAATTATCCCGCCCCGAAGAGTTGGCGGAAATATGGATCTGCATGATATAAAAGCAGGAACAGAATTGTATTTACCTGTAGAATGTGAAGGTGCTTTGTTTTCTGCCGGAGATACGCATGCTGCCCAGGGTGATGGTGAAGTATGCGGAACGGCCATAGAAAGTCCTTTAAATGCTGTGCTACGATTTGAACTTGTAAAGGGAAAAGCCCCGGATTTCCCCCGAGCTGTAACTTCAAAACCAGATACGCGACACCTTGATGCAAAAGGATTTGAAATTACCACAGGTATCGGTTCGGATTTATTTGAAGGAGCTAAAAATGCTCTTCGCGGCATGATTGATATTTTATCCTCCCGCTACAATTTACCGCCTGTTCAGGCTTATATGCTGTGCAGTGTTTGTGCAGACTTGCGAATCAGCGAAATTGTAAACGAACCTAATTTTGTTGTTAGCTGTTATTTTCCCCGCAGGGTATTTGAGTAGCATTAGCTAAACATCAATCACATACTGCTGCTAAAAATAAATCGTTACCTCCTTCTTTGAATCATTAATAAATTATGGAGACGAATTAATGTGCAGATGGTTAGCATATTCTGGTGAACCTCTTTTTATAGAAGATTTAGTTACACAGCCCACACATTCTCTTGTGAGGCAGAGTTTAAACACACGGATGAATTTTTCGCCAGCAGGTAATCTGTGGCATACAAATGGCGATGGTTTCGGGATTGGATGGTACTCGATGAAAGAAGAACCAGGATTATTTAAAGACGAGCGGCCGGCATGGAATGATGAAAACCTGCATGAAATCAGCAGCCAAATACAAGCCAGGGCTTTTTTGGCACATATCAGGGCGGCGACCACAGCCGAAGTTCAGCGTACAAACTGCCATCCTTTTAAATTCAAAAACTGGCTATTTCAGCATAACGGGAATGTGAGCGACTTTTACCGCATCAGAAGAGATTTGCAAATGGCTATCGCCCCTGAGCTATTCCCTGAATTAAAAGGAAATACTGACAGTGAAACCATGTTTCTGCTTGCGTTAACCTATGGACTTCAAAAAAATCCTAAAGAGGCACTTCAAAGAGTGGTAAAACGCATACACATTGCAAGCCGAAAACACCATACTGCCGGGCAGTTGAATCTCTCCCTTGCACTTTGCGACGGCGATAAACTTTATACTGTAAGGTACGCCGAGAAAGAAAAAGCCATGAGTCAATTCTATTCTTCCAACCTGCGAAGCATTTTAGACCTGCAAAATAAAGGAGAAGCTTTGCCTATTAAAAGCGTGGTGGTTGTATCTGAACCTATAACCAAACTCAGTGAACTCTGGGAAGAAGTCCCCGAAAACACCTTCACTACTATTGATAACGGAAAGGTACACATAGAGGATTTTATGGAATAGAGGGGTTTTTAACCCCCTCGTAATCTCAAACTCGTTCCCAACCTCCACAGCCAGTCCTTAATAGTTTTTGCACAGGCTGTGGAGGGTCGAAACGAGATTTAAATTGGAAACTAAATCCATCTTTAATCCTAAATTTTTCATCTTGAATCCCCTATCTTCCCAATCATTCACCAAAGAAAGAAAATGAAATTATCCAGAATCCTCTTTTTATCAGCGCTTTTATTGTTGCAGACTTGTGCCGGTGCACAGCAGGCTGAGCTCGATACCGATCAGTTAATCGAAGATTTGAGGGTGCTGGCATCCGATGAGATGGAAGGGCGCCGAACAGGGACCGAAGGTAACCGCAAAGCCCGCGAATACCTGGTTCAGCGGTTTGAGGAAGAAGGAGCCGAACCTTTCCAAGGATCTTATACCCATGAGTTTGATTTCACCAGCCGATCAGGTGAAGAAATGAGCGGGGTAAATGTGATAGGCGAAATTCCCGGAAAAACAGATTCTGTGATAATATTAACGGCGCATTACGATCACCTGGGAATTCGCGACAGTCTTATCTACAATGGTGCGGACGATGATGCCTCCGGCACAGCCGCTTTATTGGCATTTATTGATTACTTCAACCAGGACCAGCCAAATCATACTTTGGTATTTGCTGCTTTTGATGCCGAGGAGATGGGGTTACGCGGAGCTCATGCATTTGTGGAAGATTCGGTATTCCTGCAAAAAGTAGTGATGAATATTAATATGGACATGATCAGCAATAATGCGAGCAATGAATTATACGCCAGTGGAACCTATCATCACCCCGACTTGAAGCCCATTCTGGAAGAAATCGATACGGGAGAACTCAGTTTGCTATTTGGCCACGACAGGCCTGAACAAGGCTACGATGACTGGACCACCGCTTCCGATCATGGAGCATTTCATGCCAAAGGAAAGAAGTTCATTTACTTTGGAGTGGAAGACCACGAGAATTATCATAAAGCCACGGATGACTTTGAATCCATTCCGCAGGATTTCTACAAGAAATCAGCTCAGTTTATTTTAAATGCAGTTTTAGCATTCGATGAGAAATGATTCACAAACATTGATACCATAAGGGCTTCTCAAAACTCAATGAAATTAGTGATCGAAAAAATCCCGCTTCTCTTGCCTGCGGGAATATGCTGGTGGGAAAATTCAGGCGGGGATTTGGTGAATTATCGGGAGAATCTATGATCAGAATTTTCTGAGATAGCTGGTGCATTCTCCACATTCTTTACCGTCTTTTCTGGCCTCGTCTTCCTTTTCAAAACTCTTATCGGAAAATGCTTCGATTGCCCCCTTCTTGGAAACGCGTCTCCATCTCCATTCGCCTTTAACATCTTGGTATAACTCACATTTAGCCATAGATAAGTAATTGATTTGCTACTGTTTATTTGCTCATAACATACGAAAAACCGCCCCTATTAAGCAAGTAAGAGGAATTTGAATTCAAAATTCAAAATTAAGGATTTAAAAGTAAGCAGGCTCACCAAAAATCTAAAATTTTTAATCTTGAATTTCATAGTCGTAGCTTATTTTTGAGGTCTTTTCCAGGACTTTGGAGACGGAGCAGTATTTAGTGATAGACAGCTCAAGTGCCCGTTCTACTTTTTTGGGATCAAGTTCGCCGGAAAGGATGAAATGCAGGTGAATGGTTTTGAACTCCGAGTAACCGGTATCCAGCTTCTGTTTGTCGGCGTCTACTTCTACTTTCAGATCTTCCAGGTCTTGTCTTTGTTTTTCGAGGATGTTGATTACATCAATAGCGCTGCACCCGGCGATTCCCGCTATCAGTAACTGCATGGGACTCATGCCGCCCTCGAGTCCGCCAACAATACGGTCTCCGTCAATGCGAATTTTTCCGCCTTCTTCATTTCCCGCCTCAAAGTGGAGGTCTTTCTGCAGCCATTTTACTTCTATTTTCATTTTTCCTTTTGTAAGTGATGTGCATTTTCACCCAAAGATACACGTCCATTCTTTGCTTGCAAAACAAATAAGGGTATGTAATAGAATCAAGTAATCCCTCTATTCATAAGTTCTGATTTCCAAAAATTTCCACTTGCCTTATTTCCAGTAGGTCTTATCTTCTGCCATCCTTAAAATGAAATTCATTCCATGGCTAAAAAAGTACCTTTCACTCCCTTCGTTTCTGCGGATGATGACCTCCCGCAAATAACCGTCAAAGCTGTAATTCTTGGATTTTTACTTTCCGCAATTCTTGCCGGCGCAAATGCCTATCTCGGCCTTAAAGTGGGGATGACGGTTTCCGCTTCCATTCCTGCAGCCGTTATTTCAATGGCAGTGCTGAGGCTATTTAAGGAGTCGAATATCCTGGAAAACAATATTGTGCAGACGGCGGCATCGGCGGGTGAATCGCTGGCGGCCGGGGTTATTTTTACGCTCCCGGCACTCATCCTGCTCAAATACTGGCTGGATTTTCCTTTTCTGGAAACAACAGCAATCGCCATGTTCGGAGGAATCCTGGGCGTCCTGTTTACCATTCCACTCCGACGTGCACTCATTGTAGAAAGTGACCTGCAATTCCCGGAAGGTGTGGCCACCGGTGAAGTACTAAAAGCCGGAACCGAAGGAGGGGAAGGGATTAAAACCATTATTCAGGCTGGACTGGCGGCGGCCCTTTTTAAACTCAGTCAGACGGGATTAAAGATTTTTACCGGATCAGCGGGCGGTTCAGTGCAGACGGGTAAATCAATTTTTGGCTTTGGTGCCGATCTTTCCGTGGCGCTTCTGGCTGTAGGTTATATTGTAGGGTTGAATATTGCCGTCCTCATTTTTGCGGGTGGGCTTATTTCATGGCTATTCGGTATTCCCATATATATGGCAGTTACCAGTCCCGAAGAAATTGCGGCCATTGTGGGAGCCGCAGAAGGATATGACGCCGCACTTTCCATCTGGAGCGTTAAGATCCGATATCTCGGTGTAGGCGCGATGGTTGTTGGTGGTATATGGGCGCTGGTCTCCCTGGCTAAACCTTTGGTGGACGGAATAAAATCATCGATGGCAGCCGTTAAAGACTTGAAAAAAGGTGGTGGAAATGTGCCCCGGACCGAATTAGATACACCAATCAATATTGTAATTTGGGGAATAATTGGCTTGGCCATCCCGATTTTTATTGTGTTTATGTATGTGATAGATATTGAACATTTGCGAGTTAGCAGCGGCGCGTATTGGACCGCCATTGGCTTCGGAACCATATTTTCCTTGTTTGCCGGATTTTTATTCTCATCTGTAGCCGGGTATATGGCCGGTCTGGTGGGATCCTCTAATAATCCGATTTCCGGTGTAACCATTGCTACTGTCCTGGCAACTTCGCTTTGTTTGCTCGCCATTTTAGGCGGACAAGTAGATTTCACCGCCGATATGGAAAAAGCAACCACGGCAGCGGCGGCCGCCATAATTGTAGGTGCCATGATTGCCTGTGCGGCGGCGCTTGCCGGTGATAATTTGCAGGATTTAAAAGCCGGGCAAATTGTTGGAGCTACTCCTTACAAACAGCAGATTATGCAGGTTGTGGGTGTGGTAGCCGCAGCTTTGGTAATTGCCCCCATTCTTAGCTTGCTTTTTAATGCCTATGGATTGGGTGGGGTGTTCCCAAGGGAGGGGATGAGCCAGGCCGAGATGCTGACTGCGCCACAAGCAACGCTGATGCAGTCGGTGGCGGAAGGTGTTTTTGCTCAAAACCTGGAATGGGCGATGATCATTATTGGTGGATTAATTGCTGTTTCCATTATAGTTTTGGATGAAATTCTCAAAAGAAAAGGAACTGCATTTCGTACGCCGGTTCTTGCCGTGGCTGTAGGAATTTACCTGCCGCTGGAATTATCCGTTCCTATTTTTATCGGGGGAGTGATTGCCTGGACAGCTGCTAAAGTAGTCCGGAGCAGGGCAAAATCATCCGGTGAAGATGAGGAAGAAGCGGTAATCGGAGCCGAACGCAAAGGTTTGCTGTTTTCTTCAGGGTTGATAACAGGAGAGGCTTTAATTGGTATCATATTGGCGATTCCATTTGCCATCACCGAGAGCACCGATTCGCTGCGCATCATGCCCGAAGGCTTCGAATGGCTTACTACCTGGATGGGTGTAACTGCCATTTTCTTCTTTATAATATGGCTGTATAAAGTATCGGTGAAGAGGGATTAAAAATTCTCCCGAAGTTAGAATTAAAAAGTTAGGCTATCGTTTATCCTTATAGATATGCGGCGTCAGA
>JBBDNN010000090.1:0-13422 GCA_040877545.1 Balneolaceae bacterium | reverse complement strand
ATTTGCTCGCACAAACAATCTGATCTGTACTTCAATTATGTCTAAGAACGTGTCTTTCGGAGAAAAAAAATGCTGCCAAAAGCAGCTGTGTTAAACCAACAATTTTCATTTCCTCGAAAGGATTACAAAGGTAAGAACTACCCCCTATTCAAGGCAAATATTATTTAAAATAAATTTCACTTTTCCTGCTCTATCAAAACTTGTGGACCTGATTCATGTAAACTGTTCTTTGCAGACTCGTAGCCGTATTTATTAAACATTCGTACCCCTACATAAAAGAGTGGTGTGTCGAAGAGTGCAAAGAAAAACTTAAACAAATAACTGTTAATGATAAGAATTATGAGAGTCCCTATGGAATCTACGTTTTCGCCAAGATTTCCTGCCAAAAATAAAATAGAAAGTATGGCTGTAGAGTCAATTAACTGACTGCACATTGTGGAGGCATTATTCCTCAGCCAAAGATGTTTTCCGCCTGTAATTTTTTTCCAGAAATGGAATAATCGCACATCCACAGTCTGGGCTATCAAATAAGCAATCATGCTGGCGATCGTATTTGCGATCATAAAAGAATAGACCCCCTCAAAAAGATCCAGGCCGCCGCTGACACCAAAGGTATTGGGCAGCCAATGGCCGACCATCATCAGCAACAGCATAAATACATTCATAAAGAAACCCACCCAAACCACAAGTTGCGCCTTTTTTCTGCCGTACAATTCTGAAATTAAATCAGTGGTCAGGAATGTAAAGGGATATGCCAGCACTCCTACCGGTACGCTCATCGCATAGATGGTCTGATCCAATATTATGGCGGGTGTGATAGCCACCAGCCAATCAAACAGTTGCACCTCAAAAAGCGTAACAAATTTGGTTGTTCCAATTATATTTCCTAAAACAAGAGACGTTAAAAAAATACCGGCGAGGCTTAAAAACAGAGCATCACTTTTGGCACCCGTATTTTTCTCATTGTACATTTTTTACCACCGAATTTTATTGAGCATCAAAAATAATCAAATAAAACAATTTCCCAATTTCATACGTATGGACCTGAACTCATTTTTGCAATCATCTGTTGTTTAAATTCATAAATCTTTTCATATGACAGCACAGGAAATCAATACAAAAATAGAAATTACCGAAGCTGCAATTGAGCTTTATGTAGATGGCAATTATTCTATTCCAAACCTTACCCAGAAAACCGGTAAAACGGCTTCTGAAATCTATGCCCTCTTTCCCAGCAAAAAAGCCATAATACAATTTTATTATCCTGCCCTGGTTATCCGCTACCGCGCAATGGTTGCCGAGATTCCGGACTTCGAATCTTACACCATCAGTGAAAAACTATCCAATTTTATATTTACTGCTTTCGATATGATGAATGAACAATTTCATTTCGTGGAAAAAACTTATCACGACATGGAATTCAGCACCTTCTCTGAAACTGAATTCCAAAAAGAGGTAAAATTACTATTTAAGGATTTCTTTCTCACCGATCCCAATATTGCAGTAAGCGCTGCTTTTGTTATGGGAGATTATTTTTATGCATTTCTGCGAACAGAATACTTGTTTCTGATTAAATATTGGCTGAATGATGATAGTGAGGCCAAAGAACGCACTCTCGCGCTAACCGATAAATTCACAGGCTTTATTGAAGAAGTGGTGTACTCTAAAGTAGTGGATAAAGGGTTTGATCTCTTCAAGTATGCTATGTCGAGCGCTGGTTTTGCAAACAAGATTCCAGTGGTAGGCTCCTGGATTTCCCAGTGGTTTGATGAGGAGGAGGAAAAAGAAGATGAGTGATGATTTTCCTTCCTCCAAATATGATCGCGGAAAGATAATTGCCAAAACCGGCATCAAAATAGGAACCAATTATGCCCAGCGCTACCTCAAGGGCAAAGTGAAGAAACAGAGTGAAGAATCAGACGTCAAATTTCACTCCGAAAATGCGCAGGAAGTTTTTAAAGAATTCACAAAACTTCGGGGAACGGCGTTAAAGATTGCACAGGGAATGAGTATGGACCAGGGATTTCTTCCCGATGAATTTTCCGAAGTAATGAGCCAGGCTCAATATTCTGTTCCTCCCATAAATAAAGCTTTGGTCCGAACTATTATTAAAAGAGAGTTGGGCGAATTTCCTGAACAATTATTTGCGGGTTTTGAAGCGGATGCTTTTGCTGCAGCCTCCATCGGGCAGGTACATAAGGCCGAGTTAAAAGACGGCCGCAAAGCAGCTATCAAAATTCAATATCCGAATGTGCGTGAAACGATAACGTCCGATCTGAGCCTGGCAAAGATTTTCGCTAAACGACTGGTGAAAAAAGGCGCTGATATTGACCCTTATTTTAATGAGGTGAAGCAAACACTGCTCGAGGAAACAGATTATGAACGGGAAGGGCATCAAATTAAATTATTCCATGAGCGGTTTAGGAAATTTGATATAGTAATTCCGGAGTGGGTGCAGGAGTTTTCGACTGATAAAATATTATGTATGACTTTTATGGAAGGTCGCCATCTCGGCGAATTCCTCAAAGAAAATCCCAGCCAGGAACAGCGAAATCATTTTGGGCAATTGCTATGGGATTTTTTCCATCAGCAAATTAAAGAGAAAGATTTCGTACACGCCGATACCCATCCGGGTAATTTTCTATTTACAACAGATGAGAGACTGGGCGTGGTCGATTTTGGTTGTGTGAAAAAATTCCCCGAAGAGTTCTTCAATGACTATCTCACTTTACTACCCACACACTTAGCGAATGATGAAAAAATTATCCGGGATTTATATATAAAGCTTAAGGTGGTAAATCCTGACTCGGATAATCCTGCAAAAGAGGAAGCGTATTTTAATTTTGCCCGGAACTATGGAAAAATTTTTGCTGAACCTTATCGCTACAACACCTTCAACTTCGGCAAGGAGGAGTTTAAAAAATCCATTCGTCATTTTACCAGGGAAGCTCCATTATCTAACGAGCCACGTGGTTCTAAGCACTTCATTTATACAACGCGTGTGCACCTGGGATTATATAACTTGCTGATGAAGCTGGAGGCGCAAATCGACATCACCAAAAGCAAAAAAATATTGAGCGAGATGCTTGGCGTGGAGTTTTAGATTGATTTTGAATTTACCTGGCTTGCCTGATCTCAGATAGTCCCACTAACTCATTTTCGGATGTTTGGTATAGGTTGTAATATCCAGCCAAATAAAATTTTTTGAAAAAAATCTGTAAGGAATTCACTTTTCATCGATCTTACTGTAGAAAAAAGAACGATCATGAATCCTAAAAAGAAAATCCCAGACTCAATGCCAGAAACCGGCCAGCCTGAAGCAATATTAAAGAAAATATTCGGTTTTGAATCCTTCCGGCCGCTACAGAAGGAGATCATCGGAAATATTCTTCAGAAGAAACATACACTTGCCATCATGCCAACCGGCGGTGGTAAATCCCTTTGCTACCAAATTCCTGCTCTCATCTTTGACGGTTTAACTATTGTAGTTTCTCCGCTCATCTCATTGATGAAAGATCAGGTAGACCAGCTTACCGCATACGGCGTGTCGGCGGCCTGTTTAAATAGCTCACTGCCTCCCCAAGACTACAGGGAAATCATGCAACGGGTTCGCCAAAATGATATAGACCTGCTTTACCTTGCGCCGGAAACCCTCCTGAAAGATTCCATCTTACAACTGCTTTCTGGATTAAAAGTAGATTGTTTTGCCATTGACGAGGCACATTGTATTTCGGAATGGGGGCATGATTTTCGGCCGGAGTACCGGAAACTGGCAGAGGTGAAAAATAAATTTGATGATGCAGTCTGTCTTGCCCTTACAGCTACCGCTACGCCGCAGGTACAAGAAGATATTGCCGGCAGCCTTGGGCTTGATGATGCCAACACTTTTGTGGCCAGCTTCAACCGCAAAAACCTGTACCTGGATGTTGTCAATAAAACAGCGCCTCTACACCAAATCATCAACTTCCTGAAACATCGCAAAGATGAATCCGGAATCATTTACTGTTTTTCGCGCCGGCAGGTAGACGAGCTTACCCAGGATCTTGAAGCAAATGGACTCTCAGCCCTTCCTTATCATGCCGGATTGGGTGAGGCCGAACGAGTACAAAATCAGGATGCTTTTATCCGGGATGAAGTGAATATTATAGTTGCTACTATTGCCTTCGGGATGGGGATCGACAAGCCGGATGTGCGTTTTATAATTCACCACGATATGCCTAAGAATATCGAATCCTATTACCAGCAAATTGGACGAGCCGGCCGCGACGGTTTGCAATCCGATTGCCTGTTCCTGTTCAGTTATGGTGATGTGGGCAAAATCCGGTATTTCATCAACCAAAAAACCGATGAAGAAAAGGCCATATCCAATCAACACCTGGAAGATTTACTGGGTTTTGTGGAAGCCCGCCAATGCCGCCGGATTTTATTACTTAATTATTTTGGGGAGAAATTCACAGAAGAAAATTGCGGAATGTGTGATTATTGCACCGGGGAAATTCCGGATAAGGAAAACCTGACCGTGCCCGCTCAAAAATTTCTTTCCACAGTTGCACGAACCGACCAACGCTTTGGATTTCATCACATCAAGAATATTTTGATGGGTTCAAAGCGAAAGAAAATTCTTCAACTTCGCCACAATCAGCTTTCCACTTATGGAATTGGTAATGAATTCAGCAGCAAACAATGGAAACAACTGTATCGGGAATTGATGCGGCAATTTGTGATCACCAAAGATGCAGATCATGGGAGCATTAAGCTTACTCCTAAAGCTCTTTCCATCCTGAAGGGTGAAAAAGAGATAACTGGCATTATAGATGAAGAAGAACGAGCAGACCCTGTTAAGGCTACTAAAAGTGACATTGAATCCCTTGATTATGACCAGCAGCTTTTCGGGTTGCTGAAGGAATGTCGTATGGAACTTGCCCGGAAAGATGATGTTCCTCCTTATGTTATTTTTGCCGATACCACCCTTATTGAAATGGCTTACTACCTGCCGCAATCGGAGAAAAACCTACTGAAAACGCATGGTGTCGGCTCTGCCAAAAATCAGAAATACGGGGGCGCTTTCCTGGAAGTTATTATTGACTATTGCACGCAAAATAACTTACAGGAAAAATCTAAAACTCAGAAGCGGAGTATGCCAAAACCACCCATAAGCCGAAGCAAGCGACATCACCAAACAGGAGATGAATTCAATAGTGGAAAATCCATTCCTGAAATTGCTGCTTTATTTGGTGTGAAAGAAAGCACGGTAATTGGCCATATTACCAAATATATAAAAGAAGGACATGCTGTTCGGAAAGAAGGAATCCGGGAACTTTCATCTTTAAATGACGACAACTATAAAAAAGTTGAAAATGCTTTCCAGGAAATCGGTGTAGAGTTATTACGTCCTGTTTATGATGCTTTCGATGAGCAAATCTCTTATAACGAACTGCGAATTGTACAACTTTATATGATGGCAGAAGAGCAGGCATAAACCTGCCAAATTATCTATGCCTAACTAAGACCGAATGGTAAATCTTCTCCTGTTAGCAGTGAAGACAGATCAAAAAAAAAGCACAGGTTTATCACCTGTGCTTTTAAAATTTTATTTACCTTCTCCTAATTAAAGCCATTCAGATACTTAAAGAACTCGCTTTCGGTAGAAAGAATAACAGAAGTATTATCATCAATGGTATTAACATAAGCTTCCATTGACTTGGCGAAAGCATAAAGCTCCCTCGCCTGTCCCGATTTATTATAAGCCGCATTATATATAGCAGCGGCTTGTGCATCAGCCCGGCCACGAATGGTTTCTGCCTCACGAAATGCTTCAGATTGAATACGCTTTAAATCACGTTCCTTTTCACCGTTTATTCGGGATGCTTCACCCTGACCTTCCGAGCGAAATTCATCAGCAATACGATTTCGTTCAGATATCATTCGGTCATACACTGTATTTCGCACATCATCCACATAATTGACGCGTTTAATACGAAAATCTAGAATAGCTATACCCAAGTCTAAAGCACGTTCATTCGCTTTATCTTGTATTTCTTCCTGTATTGTTTCTCGGCCTACCTCTATCATTTCCAGTGAATCTTCCACAATTTCCAACATGATAGCCCCTGTAGTATCCGGTTCACGATTGCTGGTTCTAATAAGCTCCAGCAAATCATGGGAAGCCACAGCGTTTCGAGTTTCCCCGTCTAATATATCATCCAGGCGAGATTGAGCACCACGCTCATCGCCCATTCGCTGATAGAACTGAAGTGGGTTAGTGATCTGCCATCGGGCATATGTATCAACAAAAATGAATTTTTTGTCTTTAGTGGGAATTTGATTTTGATCTCCATCCCATTCCAAATAGCGTTTTTCAAAAACCTTAGCCTTTTGGATGAATGGGATTTTGAAATTCAATCCGGGCTCGGTAATCGCTTCACCAACCGGTTCCCCGAATTGAGTAATAATAATCTGTTCCGTTTCATGAACGATGTAAAAACCATCCAAAATGGTTAAAACAACAACAAATCCTACAACTGCTGCAATAATTCCTTTTGCCTGTCCCATTAGTTACCTCTGTTATTTTGAGTGTTTGATTGTTGAGGTCCGTCTAATTGTAATTGCAATAAGGGCAATACGCTGCTTCCGCTTTCATCGGTAATAATTTTTTTACCCATTTTAGGTATTACATCTTCCATAGTTTCTAAAAATATTCTTCGTTTAGTTATTTCAGGAGCTTTTACATATTCCGTATATAAATCATTGAAACGAGAAACTTCACCTTCAGCTGTATTTACCCGTTCCGATGCATATCCTTCTGCCTGTTGAATAGCCTGCTCCGCTTCTCCATGCGCTCTCGGAATTACACGGTTATAATCGGCCTTCGCCTGATTAATTAGAGTTTCACGTTCCTGCTGCGCTTCATTAACAGCATTAAAAGAAGGTTTAACCGGGTTTGGCGGGTTGATATCCTGAAGTACTACCTGCTCGATCGTAATTCCCATTTGGTATTCAGTTACTAATTCCTGGATTAGTTCATTCACTCTTAAAGCAACTTCCGCCCGGCCTACTGTTAGCACTTCGTTCACCGTTCTGTTGCCTACTATCTGCCGCATAGAGGCTTCCGAAATATCAAACAAGGTAGATTCTGCATTACGCACTTTAAACAGGTAGCTGAAAGGATCGTTAATTCTATACTGAACAACCCATTCCACATCGGCGAGATTTAAATCGCCGGTAAGCATAAGCGACTCATCTTCGTATCCTGCTTTTTGATATCTCGACCGTTGGCCAGCATCTACTGTGCGATATCCAAACTCCTGTTTTAGCTGGCGCTCTACGGGAACGAGTTGAGCTTCATCAATAAATGGAATTTTATAATTAAGGCCAGGATTCACTGTTTCCACAAATTTTCCCAGACGTACTATTACTCCTACTTCTTCCGGATCAACCGTAAAAAAAGAAGAAAATGCTGTGATCACAACGATCAGACCAACGATTATGGCCTTTATATGCTTTGTAATTTTTTCAAACTGCGGGGGCAGGTTGAATTCGAAATCTTGTTGTTGAGCCATTCTTTAATTAATTGTTGAGATTAGATATGTACACAGAAACGTTCATAACTGTTTGTATTTCGTGCTAAATATTAAAGGAATTTTGTCCTAAATAATCAATTTATACCTTGAGGCATATAATAGTGGTATCGTCAACCAATTGATAATTACTAAATTTTTGAACGGTTCGTTTTATTTCCTGGGCAATTTCCTGAGCACTCAGGTTTTCGGTGTCTATCTGCTCTATCAGGCGTGGTACTTCTTCGAAACCAAAACGAGCTCCTTTTTTATTTTCCGCTTCCGGTAAACCATCCGAATACATTAGGAAAAAATCGCCTTTTTTGAGCGTAAACTCCTGCGCTTTATAAATTACTTCCGGTTTTAAACCCAAAGGGTATTTTGGATCTGGTGTATGAATGAATTCAGCAACCCCATTTCTTTTTAAAATCGGGCGACAATGGCCGGCATTTGCTATGGACATTTTCTTGGATTGAAGATCGTATCTGGCGAGGAGGCAGGTTATAAAAGTCCGTTTATCTGTTCGGGCAAAAATAGGCTCACTCACTTTAGTTAAAATATCAGCAGGCATATTTTCTTTCATTCGTGAAAGTAGCAGCCCACTGGTGAAAACCGCCGGCATGGCCGCCCTCATTGCTTTTCCGGAAACATCTACCACAGCCATAGTTAAAGCGGCAGGATTTCCATTCTCATCATCACTCATTACATAATCAAAATAATCTCCACCTACCTCGAATGAGGGCAGGAAAAAACCATACACATCAATACCGTCTATTTTTGGGGGTTGAAGGGGCATCAGCTTGTATTGGCTCTCCCGGGCAATTTCGATCTCCTTTTCAACCCGCAAATGCTTGGCAATGCGTTCTTCATATTCGGGAATATAATCCCCTGCTTCCGAAACTGAGACTCCATATCGGTAAGCCAGAAATCCATACACCAACGGCCCCGCCATTAAAAAGACCTGAATCCAACCAACGTATGCAACTTCAATGCTCGGAGAATTCCAGTAAGGCTGAATCATGAAAAAAACAGCAAAAAACCACCAGCCCGTAATAACAGTTAATAAACCAAATTCACGAATGGTGTAGATAAATATTATTGCCAACCCGAAATACAGAAGTACCTCTTCGTATACTTCTCCACTGGTTCCAATTAATCTTCCCAATACAGTTATGAAGCAGGTGACACATAAAATAGAGAGTAATCCAACCAGCCATTTTCTTTTCAGCCATTGATTAAAAATGGAATAAACAAAACCAATTTGCGCGATACATACCAGCCAGGTAGTTACCCACGCACTAATATTAAGAGTTAATATTTTTGGAGTGATACTGGCTTCTGCAAAGCCGAATTGACTGTCTGACTGAATCAGGTATTCGCCCATGAAATAGGTAAGAACAGAAAAAATTCCTATCGCTATTCCACCCATAGCAAATCCATGTACCAAGCCTGCACCTGTCTCACTTACAAAAAACTTACGCTGCCAGAGTGCATCAATAATATCAACCTGCTTTTGTTGTTGCGACCGTGCCAGGGCTTCCCAGCTTATATAGGCAAGTGCAGCATAAAGCCCAATTATTACAGCAAACAGCAGATTATTAACCACCATACCAAAATAGGCAGCATTGCCCAGAAAAGGATTATAGGTATAGATAAAGTAAATTGTGCGCCAGCAAAATAATGCCACTGTAATGAACCCAAACATAAACAGCGCTCTTTTCCACTCAACCTTTCCTTTAAATATATTTCGAATTCCCACAGAGAAAATAAAAACAGCAAGAATAAACAGAGATATGAAATATGTATAATAGAACCAGGCTATTTCATCTTGATCTGTGGATTCGGTTAAACCTAAATCCTCCGGTTCATACTCATCTTTAGCTACAAAAGAATGTATACTGAAGCCGAATTCTGTTCTAAAACCATCTTCGTTGTCAAACTCACGAACAACCGGCTCAAGCCTTAGCAGTAAGTTTTTCGGCCCCTTTGATACACCTGCTTTTCGTTTCCAGCTAATCTCCAATGATTGATTTTCTCTTTCATTCAAAACTCCGCCTGCACTTTGTACTTCCTGCAGAGAAAAAGCAGAATCAGAAAAAGGATCAGCGACCATTTCATAATTACCCAGATTATACCCAAATGTGGAACCTGCCAACTTTTCTGCAATGGCTTGAAGCGAATCACCCTTTATAAAAGTTGGATTTAAATTTTCGGGATGTGATTGAATTCGAATTAACTGTCCATCATTTGAAAATTGAATCTTTAATTTACCGACAGTTTCAAACAGTTGACCAGAGCCGGTTATAATTTCTTGCCTGTTAACATTTCTGCCGATAACTGTTTTCCAGGTATGGATGTGTGTTCCATTTTCATTCAATTCAGCCAAAGATATTTTCTTGTTAAGTGAATCTCTGAGCTGATCTATATAACCAGAATTTTGGGTGTGAACCGTCATCATAGGCAGGCTGTCAGCTGAAAAGCCTAATTCAGATGACATGCTTCGGATTCTCTCTTCAATATTTTTTTTACTTTCTGAGAGTGGCCCATTAGCATAAATGTCGATCTGAGGACGAAAATAGAAATAGCATATTAAGCCTGCTATTCCACAAAAAAGTAATATGTACGACCGTCTATCTAACAATGAATATATGCCCTGAATTTTTTTATTCGAATGAGGGATTATTCGAATCTGTGATGTTTTCAACTAGGGAAAGCTACGGTTTTTCTAAAGGATTGTTGCTTTAGAAAATTACATGTGCAAGTTTTCCAACTCCGGGTTATCAAATTTTATAGTTCGAGCGGAAACTAAATACTAGCTTAAATTTTATATTTAATGCACCTACTGTATTAAAAGCTCCTTATTTTATTAATAACATTCTCTTGGTTGAAGTAAAGCTCTCTGTAACCAACTGATAAATATAAATACCACTTTATAATTTGGAGGCATCAAAACTAATTGTGTATGATCCAGGATGCTTGAATTCATTCACCAGTTTAGAGACCAATCGTCCGTTTGTATCATAAACAGATAAACTCGTAAAGCCTGAATTAGCAAGAGTATATTCTATTTTTGTTGATGGATTAAAGGGATTAGGATAATTTTGTGTGAGTACAAATTTTTCTGGCAAAGCATCCCTTTCATTACCAACCGCATTTTCTATTATAATAGGATCCGATATTGCAAAAACACTGCTGTCATCTCTATCCTGAAGTTTTATATACAGAGTATCTCCTTGTGCATTTGGTATTCTAAATTGCCTATAAGATTGCTTGTGCGCTTCCAATCCAGAGTCAATTAAAATAAATTCATCTTGAGATTTCAACCTGTAATATAAATCAACAGAGTCAATTTGAACTGTTTTCCAGCTGATGTATAATCTTGTTTCTGCTTTAAAACCAGATTGGGCGGTTACAATTAATTCAGTAACAGCTTTATTGGGTGTGATTTTAACAGCTGTTGATTGAGCCCAGTTTTCTGCGTCTTCAGTATCTTCAATCCTGAATATCAGGGAATCACCCGGAGAATCAGGTATTTCAAAGCCAGAATAAATGCCGGATGAAGCATCAACCTCAGTAGCTATTTCTGTGAATTCAGAATCTGTGAAGATTTTATAAGAAAGATTAACAGTGTTCACATCAGTGGCTGTCCATTCCAGGGAAATTTCGGATTCCCCATCATATAAAGAATCAGAAATCGGGGCTGTAAATTCGATAGACTTTGTAGTCACCTCATTGTATTCCGGTGTTAAATATTCAAGGCCGGCAGTTAGATAAATAAATGGTGAATTCCAGTAGGTAGTAATTTCATTAGAAGCATAGCTACAATAAGAATCTGAGTAACTTAAAGCCGGCAAATCGGATGCATAAGAACAACCATCCTCTTGGCCGCGATTAGCGCCACCAGCTACCCAGCCTGGGATGGGCGCGTCTATATTATCAGCCTCTGATTGCCGATGATGAATATTCATTGGAGTCTTGTCGCCAAAACCGGTCACGTAGCTGTATCCTACTCCATTTCTACCAAGAAGGTAGTCAAGTGTGTGAAGGGCGCTATTATAGTATTTGACATCTCCGGTAGTTTGGTAGAGCATAAGGAGTGACATCCCCAAATTTCCAGCTCCTCCATTCGATCCCCACCCAAACTGCCAATCCTGAATTCCAAAAGGTGATCTGTATGCAGAGGTATTTCCACTATTTACATACCAATCAAATCCAGAAACCAACGCTTGTTTCATGGAACTGGTATCGGCTAAACCAACGGCTGTCAGGTTTTTTCGGTGATGAAGCAGTGAAAATAATCCCAACGCCTGAACATTTCCCCAACCTGAAAGACCGACACTACTCCATCCTCCCGAATCATAGTATTCATCATTTTCTGTTGTGATATAAAGTTCGGAAGAGGCCCAAAACCATTCATCAGAAAAGTTGCCATCTCCGTAACCGCCGGTATTAATATCTGGATTAAACTCAGAATTCATTTCTCCCTGATCGTAAGTCAGGCTTGGATTTTCTTCTGCCCATTCCCATGCATATTCGCCAGCGGATAATGCCGAATCAGCGAAATCTGGAAGAAACGGCTCATAAATCCGTGCAGCCTGAGCCAATACCGCCGCAAAATCTAAAGTTGCAGCTGTTCCTTTTTGCACAACGTATCGCGCGGCTGTGGCTTGATGTGGCATAAGCGTTCCCTGGAAATTTGCATGTGTCAATTTGTTGTACACTCCGCCGTCGTCAGGATCTTGCATGGTTAGAAGCCACCGAAGGGCAAACAGAGCTTCATCCAGAATATCCGGAATTTCATTTCCGCTTTCAGGGATATTCAATTCCCTCTCATTGTAATATTCGGGGAACTGCTCATAAGCAAACAGCATGTGATTTATACTGGAAGAAATAGGCACTACATATTTGTTGAAATCACCCGCATCATACCAACCCCCCGGTGAGGAAATTGTAGAATTTGCCGGTCTGTTATCGGTGGCAGCTGATGGATGAACTAGAACCTCATCATCCGGATGTCCGGCAGGTCTTGCCCATTGCCCCGCATGTTCTTCATCCAGCGGAACAGACACACGGTTAAAGTATAATGCTTTGATTAACCCATTTGAAAGCTCATCAAATACAGCATTCTCAATGTCAAACTCATACGACTTCCCTCCCCCATCTATATATAAAGTGTATTTTCCTGGCGAAGTGAAATTAGTAAAATCCGCAATTTTAGTTGCTTCATCGGTAAAAGAATAAGAACCGCCAGAGGTTAAATTTCCCTGGTATACTATAGAACCAGTGTTTGCATCCCTAAGATGAAAAGTAGTTGCATCTGTTTCAGGTGTTATTGCAATTTTGGGCGCTTCAGGATAAAACCCCAACTGGTTAAGTTTTGGACGCTCATTAGCAGATTGAGAAAGAAGGGTAGTTGAGAATAAGAAAAGAAAATATAAAGACAGCTTCAGTCTGGAATTTAAGCCCATGATTTCTATAGAGTTTTAATTTTTCATTGGAGCAAATATGAACAAATTTAATATGTAAATCCATTTGATGATAAATACAATGAAAATATTACCAAGCTCTAATTAATTATTCTGTAACATTTTTGTTGCTAAACTATCTTGTGAATAATTGAATGAGGAAGACCGAGCCTGTCGGCGGGAGATCAGGCTGGGCCGCCAAAATCCTGAATACTTTGAAGTTCATTTCGGGCTGAAACCCGGCGAGAAAGTAATTACCTCCAGTTATGATACTTTTGGCGATAATGAGGTGCTGGTGTTGGAGTGATTAATGTGTTTCCGTGTTGAAGTGTTTGAGTGTTTAGGTGTTAATGTAAATTTTTTAGAATGAGCAAAATTGAGAACTATGAGGAACTTAGGTG
>JBBDNN010000089.1:0-65797 GCA_040877545.1 Balneolaceae bacterium | reverse complement strand
AACACCCGTTTTTAACTTTTTTCTTGCTTCTTAGCTAAGGGTATGCGCTTGTTATGTACACGGCGTATTTTTCTACATGGTTTTGCTTAGAAAAAACAGAAAGATGAAGAAGAAAAAGATTATAACTAAGATTCCAAGAAAGATATTAGAAATACCACTAAGGAAGATTTCAGAATCGTTGTCAATTTTTTTGGCTTTATAAAAACTACTGAAAGACTTTTTTTCTTTTCCTTTGAACAAATCTAAAACGGAATTAAATAGCCATTTTGTAGTAGCACCCACAAATTCAAAAATAAATGAAGCTATAAAACTATCAGTCATAATTTATAAAGTGTACGTAACAGACTATTAAGCGGATTTTATAATCCGCTGTAAGTGCTTTATAATATTTCAATTCCCGCTTCAAAACAAGTAGAAACTGATTTTTATCTATGTTATGCGGATTTAAATTTGAGGTATTCTTCATAATATGGGAAAATAAATTGTAAGGACTTCCCTTCTTTTCGCTCTTACTAAGAAAAAAGTCATGCCCAAATCAAAACTTTTATCGCAGTTAATAACGGAAATCAGAAGGCGGGGATATAGCTACCGAACAGAACAGGCTTATTCAAATTGGGTGGTCAGGTACGTGAAATTTCATAATCTCACTCATCCTAAAGACTTGGATGAGGCTCATCTTGTTCAATATCTGAACCATCTTGCCACTGAGCGAAATGTTGCCTCTTCCACTCAAAATCAGGCGCTTTGTGCTATTATATTTCTATACAAACATGTACTGGATATTCAACTCGATGATCTGCAGAATCTAAAACGTGCAAAAAAATACAAGCCTCTTCCTGTAGTGTTAACCGAAAAAGAAGCACACCGAATCCTGAAAGAAATGCATGGTGTATCGGGTTTAATTATACGCCTGATTTACGGTGCCGGACTTCGGATTTCAGAAGCGCTTCGCTTACGCATTAAAGATCTCGATTTTGAATATCAGCAAATTACCGTCCGAAGTGGAAAAGGAACCAAAGACCGGGTAACCATGATTCCTGATATACTCGTTGGTCCGCTTAAAGAACAGGTGAGAAAATGCCAGGTACTGCATCAAAAAGATATTGAAAGAGGTTGGGGTGCAACAATCTTGCCCGGTGCATTAGAGAGAAAATATCCTGGAATAAATAAAGATTTTGCATGGCAATATATGTTCCCTTCAAAATATCGCCGAAAAGATCCAAGGAGTAATTTTTTGCACCGTTATCACCTTTCAACTTCTAAAGTTCAGCGAGCGGTAAAAAAAGCGGTGAAAGCGGCAAATGTTTCAAAAAAAGTTACCTCCCACACCTTCCGCCATTCATTTGCAACACACCTTTTACGCAATGGTTACGACATCCGAACCGTGCAGGAACTCCTCGGCCACCAAAATGTTGAAACCACCGCTATCTACACTCACGTCTTAAACAAAGGAGGCCGCGGCGTCATCCCAATAACCCAATAACCCAATAACCCAATAACCCCGTTATAAACTCAAAAAACCAAATCATAAATCATAAATTATAAATCCTCCCTACCAAAAAAGCGCTACCAATTTCAGCTTTGTTTTTGTTTCTCTTTTACTTCTGATCTTTTTTATACACAGGCTTTATTTTCATCCCGAAAAGAAATAGAATGACATGTGATGGAAACGCAACTTGTACATAGCAATTATTTACTGTCCGGCAGCCTCGCCGCAGCTATTACTATGTTTATAATTACCATCACTATTATCACGACCCCTTAGGGGGTACTTATCTACATATCGTCCATTGGGCAATTTTGCCATTCTTCCACATTGATTTTCAATTCAAATTATCAAAGCCATACATATGATCGTTCTAAAATTTGGCGGCACTTCTGTTGCCACTGATGAAAACCTGAAAAAAGTACAGGATATTATCCGCCGAAAATCTGCCGGCAGCCCCCTTGTTGTTGTGATTTCAGCGGTCAGCGGAATTACAAATTCACTACAGGATTGTGCCGAAAAAGCATCTTCCGGGGATGAAGATTACAAAAACATCCTCATCCGAATAGAAAAAAAGCATCTTGAATTATGTAACAACCTGCTTCCGGTTGACAAAAGAAGCCACTCCCTCACGCAGGTAAAATTGTTGCTTAATGAACTGGAGGATATTTGCCGCGGTGTTTTTCTTCTTCGTGAACTTTCACTCAGATCAAAAGATCACATTCTGAGTTACGGGGAAATGCTTTCTTCACGAATCGTGGCCGATTACCTGAAATCTGCCGACCTGGATGTGAAATGGAATGACTCCAGGGATTTCATCAAAACGGATAACAAACATGGCAAAGCAGCCGTGGATATTTCTCTTAGTTACGCGAATATCAAAAAAACCTTTGAAGATGCCCCGGCGATTTCAGTTTGCCCGGGATTTGTTGCTTCATCCCGCGATAACGGAATGGTTACCACACTCGGGCGCGGTGGTTCGGATTATAGCGCAGCATTGATTGCCGCCGCGTTGGAAGTTTCGGTGCTCGAAATCTGGTCTGATGTGAGTGGGGTGATGACTTCCGACCCAAAATTAGTCCCAAATGCACATCCTATAGAAAATCTTTCCTATGAGGAAGCTATGGAGTTATCTCATTTTGGCGCAAAGGTAATCTACCCTCCTACCATTCAGCCGGTGCTGGATGCTGATATTCCCATCATCATAAAAAATACCTTCGCCCCGGATGAACCCGGCACAGCCATTTCTATGGAAGGATCAGAAAACGGCAACCTGGTAAAAGGAATTTCATGCATCGAGGAGATCGCCCTTTGCACGCTTTCAGGCAGCGGGATGATTGCCGTCCCTAATATCTCCTATCGCCTGTTTGGATCTTTGAGCCGCGAAAGCATAAATGTGATTATGATTACGCAGGCATCTTCCGAGCACAGCATCACTATTGGGATTGCTAAAGAGGATGTGCATAAAGCAAAAAAAGCCATTGAGGATGAATTTTCCTATGAATCGGAAAGCCACAAAATTAACCCGCTGGAAGTGGAAACGGGATTGTCTATCGTTGCGCTGGTGGGATCACGAATGAAGCAGCAGGTTGGCGTCAGTGCAAAGTTGTTTGATACGCTGAGTCATAACGGGGTGAATGTGCGGGCGATTGCTCAGGGCTCAACAGAGCTGAATATTTCGGTTGTGATTGGAAATAAGGATCTGAAAAAATCCCTGAACAGTTTGCACGAAAGTTTCTTCCTCTCCGACAATAAGAAGCTAAACCTGTTTATGATTGGCGTTGGAAATGTGGGACAGGTTTTTATTGATCAGGTGAAGGCACAGCAACAATTTCTCGCCGAAAAACATCACCTGGAATTACATATTACCGGGATGGCAAATTCGCGAAAAATGCTTTTTGATGAAGCCGGACTGGACCTGGATAACTGGCAATCTTTGCTCAGCGACAAAAGTCAGCCGATGAATCAATCCGATTTCATTCAACAAATGAAAAACATGAATTTGCGCAACAGTGTGTTTATTGATTGCACGGCTTCAGCTGATATTGCGGCCTTGTATCAGGATGTGCTGGAAAGCAGTATTTCGGTGGTAACTCCGAATAAAGTGGCCTGCTCTTCTTCCACAGAAAATTTCCGGCAACTCACTACTTCTGCCCTGAAATACCAGTCTAAATTCTTGTATGAAACCAATGTCGGTGCCGGACTTCCGGTAATTTCAACCCTTAATGATTTGATTAAAAGCGGCGATCAGGTTCATAAAATTCAGGCGGTTCTTTCAGGAACATTGAATTTCCTTTTTAATAATTATGATGGCACCAAACCTTTCAGTCAAATTGTAAAAGATGCCGATGCAGCCGGATTCACCGAACCCGATCCGCGCATTGATCTCAGCGGCGTGGATGTGATGCGAAAAATCCTGATCCTTGCCCGTGTCAGCGGATATCAGTTAGAGCTGGATGATATCGAAAAGCAGGATTTTGTACCGGAAGCCTGCATGAAAACAGATTCGGTGGATGAGTTCTATGAAAAGCTGGATGAGTATGAAGAGGTTTTTCAACGCTTGTATAAAGAAGCTGCAACCCAGAATAAGCGCATTAAATATGTGGCTGCTTTTGAAGATGGAAAGGCTAAAACAGGGCTGGAAACATTTACTCAGGAACATCCATTCTACAATCTCGGCGGGAAAGATAATATTGTACTTTTCCACACCAACCGCTATAGTGAGCAGCCCCTGGTGGTGAAAGGTGCAGGAGCGGGAGCCGCGGTTACCGCCTCAGGCATATTCGCAGACGTTATGAAAATCGCATCCGCTTAACATGATTAGACAAGGGGTTGCAACCCCTTGTCATATAACAAGCCTATGAATTCAATTAAAGTATTTGCCCCGGCAACGGTAGCCAATGTGGCTTGTGGATTTGATGTGATGGGTTTCGCGCTCGAAGGTATCGGCGATGAACTCATCATCCGCAAAACAAAAAAACCGGGACTGATTATTTCTGAAATCCACGGAGACGATCAGCTTTCCAAAAATGCGGATGAAAATGTGGTCACTGTTTCTGTCCGGGCATTGCTGGATGCTTTGGCGGAGAAGCCGGATTTCGGTTTTGAATTTGAACTCACCAAAAAAGTAAAACCCGGCAGCGGGCTCGGTTCCAGCGCCTCAAGTTCGGCTGCGGCTGTTTTCGGGGTGAATGAATTGCTGGAGAATCCCTTCACAAGAGTGGAACTGGTTCAATTTGCGATGGAAGGTGAAAAACTCGCCTCTGGAATCCCCCACGCCGATAATGTGGCTCCTTCTTTACTCGGTGGATTTATATTGATTCGAAGTTACTCGCCTCTGGATGTGATTCACCTGGATTTTCCCGATGATTTATTTGCCACCATTGTTCATCCACAGATTGAAATCAGAACATCGGATGCCAAGAAAATGCTGAGGAAACAAATCGAGCTAAAAGATGCCATCACCCAATGGGGAAATATCGCCGGACTGGTAAGCGGATTGGCAAAGTCAGATTACGACTTAATTGGCCGTTCGCTTCAGGATGTAGTGGCCGAACCCATCCGCGGAATGCTCATACCTTCATTTTATGATGCTCAGAAATACGCACTAAAAAGCGGCGCCCTGGGATGCAGCATCTCCGGTTCCGGCCCCTCCATTTTCGCCCTAAGCCGCGGCAGAAAAGCAGCCGAATCAGTTTCAGATGCATTCCATAAGTTATTCTCCGAAATTGGGTTAGGTTTTTTCAACCATGTATCACCAATAAACAAAAAAGGCTGTGTAATCAGTGATCAGTAAACAGGGTTTTTAATTGTAGTAAAGTTTCCTGTGGCGCAATTGGCTCCACAACCTAATACTCAATTAACAAATACATCAATACATCAATACACCAAATCCCAAATGCAATACTACAGCACAAATCACCAATCGGAACCCGCTTCCTTTCGGCAGGCCATCTTCAACGGGTTACCCAGTGATAACGGCCTGTACATGCCAGGGCGAATCCCGCAGCTTCCGCCCTCTTTTTTTGAAGGATTGAGTGATTTTACTTTAGCTGAAATCGGCTTCGAAGTGCTGCGTCATTTTGTGGATGGTGAAATTCCCGATGACGATCTTTCAAATATTATTCGGGAAACTCTGAGTTTTGAAATTCCATTAGTTGAAGTTTCCGAAGATTTATATACCCTGGAATTATTTCACGGGCCCACCTTTGCCTTTAAAGATGTCGGTGCCCGATTTTTAGCGCGGTGCCTGGGATACTTCAGCGAAAAAACCGATACGAAATTAACCGTTCTGGTTGCCACCTCCGGTGATACCGGCAGCGCGGTAGCCCACGGTTTTTTTGAAGTCCCAAATATTGATGTGGTAATTTTATATCCGACGGCAAAAGTCAGTCATTTTCAGGAACAACAAATGGCCACCTTAGGCAAAAATATCACCGCCTTAGAAATAGACGGCACTTTTGATGATTGTCAAAAATTGGTAAAACAGGCGTTTTTGGATGATGATCTTCGAAAACAAAAAAATCTGACTTCGGCCAATTCCATTAACATTGCCAGGTTACTGCCGCAAAGCATTTACTATTTTCATGCACTTTCCCAGCTTTCGCAGGAGAAAAGAAATCAGGTTATTTTTTCTGTACCGAGTGGTAACTATGGAAATCTTTCAGCAGGGCTCATTGCCAATAAAACAGGCTTGCCGGTCAAACATTTCCTGGCCTGTTCAAATGTAAATGACACCGTTCCCGAATACCTGCAAACAACGAAATACAATCCAAAACCCAGCATTCAAACTATATCCAATGCCATGGATGTTGGCGATCCCAGCAACTTTGTGCGAATACTGGACCTCCATTCAGGCTCACATCAGCAGATGAAAAAAAATATCACCGGATATTCTTTTTCAGATGATGAGACCCGCAAAGCCATTCGGAAAGCATATAAGGAAACCGGCTATATTTTAGATCCCCATGGCGCCGTGGGTTATTTAGGAGCGACGGATTATTTGGGCCAAAATGCCGGAATCGGTATTTTCCTGGAAACCGCTCATCCCTATAAATTCCGTGATGTAGTAGAAAAAGAAACCGGAAAACTCTTACAGCCTGTGGTAGATTTTCAGAACAAGGAAAAGCAATCGATACCCTTTAAAAATAGCTTTGAAGATTTCAAAAGCTTTTTGTTGAGGTGAAACTTTTATCGAAATATTAAAGCCGTCATTTAAGTTTCCCTCGTTCTCAACCTCCTGAGATACGGAACGAGGGGAAGAGCTTCCGGCCTGTCCAGCAAATCCATCACCCCGTTTCGAGACAGTACAAAATTCTTATCCATGGTTGAGGGAAACGAAATGATGGATATTTCCACATAAACCCCATCATTCGGCTCTGTTTGATTAGGAAAAAGTCGATTCAATTCGAAGAGAGCCGGGTGATGGAATATTTAGGGGCTTCCGGGTTTAATCCAGCAGATCCATCACCCCGTTTCGATACAGTACAAAATTCTTATCCATGGTTGAGGGAAACGGAATGATGGATATTTCCACACAACCCCATCATTCGGCTCTGTTTGATTAGGAAAAAGTCGATTCAATTCGAAGAGAGCCGGGTGATGGAATATTTAGGGGCTTCCGGGTTTAATCCAGCAATACACAAGCGGTAGGTATGTTAGCTGACTGCGGTAAACAAATCAGGTAAAATCCCCTCAATCCCACTCGCGAAGCCACTAAATCTGCTTTCGCATTCGGGCTACCGGCTCGTTTAGCTGTTTCCGGTATTTACTTACCGTACGTCGTGCCACTCTATACCCTTTTTCCTGCAGCATTTCGGCAAGTTCCTGATCACTGAGCGGTTTCTGCTTGTTTTCATTATCAATCAGGTCTTGCAGGATATTTTTTACCTGCCGGTTCGAAACTTCATCCCCATTCTCCATTTCGAGGCCTTCATTGAAAAAATATTTTAGTTCAAAAACACCAAAATTTGTCTGCACATATTTACCATTTACCACGCGGGATATGGTTGAGATATCCATCCCAATCCGTTCAGCCACATCCTTCAGAATCATCGGCTTTAGTCCTTCGCCGTACTTGAAGAAATCTTCCTGCAGGGCCACAATAGTTTTCATCGTATTCATTAAAGTATTCTGGCGCTGCCTGATTGACTCAATAAACCACTGAGCAGAATCCACCTTACTTTTCATAAAAGATCGTGTTTCAGAATCGGTATTTTTCTTCTTCCTGGCTTTAATTTCATCCCACATCTGCTTGTACTCTGGCGAAATTCGTAATGAAGGAGCATTTCTTTGGTTCAGGGAAATAACAAACTCACCGCGACTGGTTTCTCCATTTGTCGCTCCCTTCCAATACACTTCAAAATCCGGCTCAATATAATTTTGGGTAGATTCCATCTCATCTGCGGAAGCCCCGGGTTTGGGTTCCATATGACGAATGGCTTCAAATGCTTTTTTCAGTTCTTGCTCATCCACATCAAATTTGTGCAGCAGTTTGGTGAAATGCTTTTTCTCAAACAACTTCCAGGCTTCTCCAACAATTTTGATAGCCAGATCTCTGCCCGGCAGATTTTTAGAAGTTCCTTTCAGTTGGGTAAGCAGACAATCCTGTAAACTTCGGGAAGCTATTCCGATAGGATCTAACTGTTGAATTTTATGCCGGATTCGCTCTACATCCTCTTCCGTTAATAAAATACCATGGTTGAAGGCGATATTATCTACCACTGCTTCCGGCTCGCGGCGAAAATATCCATCTTCATCCAATGAGCCTAAAATCTGATCGGCAATCAATTCTTCCTCATCCGAAAGATCGAGCAAGGAAACCTGCTCTTCCAGGCTTTCAAGTTGAGATTCGTAATATGGATTGGGGAGTTCGCGCCATTCCTCTATCTTCGGGTTATAATTGGAAGAATAATTCTCGCCGTCAAATTCGGTGTTACTGTCAAATTCATCCCAGTCAACCTCATGTTCTTCGAGACTTTCAAGAGCTTCTTCCGATTCCTTTTTGGTCTCTTCTACTTCGGCAAGACTCACCTGATCTTCCTCCGCAGGATCTACTTCCTCGAGTACGGGGTTAATTTCCAGCTCTTCCTTAATACGCTGCTCTAAAGCAATGGTAGGTATTTGAAGCAGTTTTATATACTGCAACTGTTGTGGCGACAGTTTTTGCTGAAAGCTCTGTTGTTGGCTTTGCCTGAAATTTTGCTGATTACGTAACATCTTACTTTTTAGTTCTACTCTCTCTACAATAATTTATAAACTCTGAAAACCATTCCTTTCCATACCGTCTTATCAATGGTTTTTCAAGAAAATCCGCCAGGTAGGTGCCTTCATTCTCTCCTTTTTCACAAGCTACCGAGCAAAGCTTGGGTACATATTCAAAATTGGCATAGTCGAAACCTGCTATGCGTTTTAGCCGCACAGGAAATAAATGGCAGCTTATTGGTTTCTCCCAATTAAACCGGCCTTCAAAATAAGCTTTTTGAATAGCGCAATAAGCGACTTCATTTTCATCATATTTCACAAAAATGCATTCCTGCTTATTAACAGTGGCTATTTCGTAACCGGCTTTCTCTGAGCCAATTACCACGCCTTCCCGCTCGGCAACTGCCACCGACTCCGGCCTCATCTCATCTTTTAGCACTTGATAAGCTTTATGTAGCACGGGTATTTCCCCCTTCACAACCGGTGCACCCGCATCTCCCACTACGCAGCACGCACCTTTGCAACGTGGTAAATCACAGTCAAATTTTGCCGTGGCAATATCGTCTGATAATATTGTATTTCTAACTTTAAACATATTTGTAAGATACAAATCGCATAGCCTATTGTCGATGCATGATACAGTATTTGTGGCATGAAATTTGAGTGGAGTTTGCATCACATAACCCCGGCTTACGAAAACAAGATTTTCTGACACGGAGCTATTAATATCTGATCCTGTTGGGGCCGGGTGTTTTTTTACCAGAAAATACTCCTCGCACATCCTGCGAAGGCGACCCGTTTATCGGTTCTTCAAAATTTCTTCAATCTGTAATTCCTCTTTAGCTGATAACTGAAGGTTATCCAAAGCGGCGATATTATCCAGAAGCTGGCTTTTTTTGCTCACGCCGATTAGCACGGATGTCACCACTTCTTTCCTGAGTATCCACACAAGTGCGAGCTGCGCCAGTGATTGCCCCCTGTTCTTTGCGACTTCATTAAGCGCTTTAATTTGAGATAGCTTCGCATCAAGATCAACTTCCCATAAAAAACCATCAGGGTCGGCTATTCGGGAATCTTTTGGAATGCCTCCCAAATACTTATTGGTGAGTAATCCCTGTGCAAGTGGCGAAAAGGGAATACAGCCGAGGCCTTCCTCTTTTAATACTGGAAAAAGATCCTTTTCAGGAGTCCGCTCAAACATGTTGTATTTAGGCTGATGTATGATGAATGGAGTTCCAAGTCTGGTTAAAATTTCTTTTGCTTGCCTGGTGCGTTTGCCATCGTAATTGGAAACTCCTGCATAGATTGCCTTACCGGATCGAACAATGTGATCCAGCGCCATCATGGTCTCTTCAAGAGGCGTCCGGTTGTCGGGGCGGTGATGATAGAAGATATCCACGTAATCCAGGTCCATGCGTTTCAGGCTTTGGTTGATACTGGAAACCAGGTACTTGCGCGAGCCCCATTCTCCATACGGACCTTCCCACATTTTATATCCCGCTTTCGAAGAAATTACCAGTTCATCCCGATAGCCGGCAAAATCAGATTTCAGGATTTTCCCAAAATTTTCTTCCGCTGATCCCGGAGGTGGCCCATAATTATTAGCCAGATCAAAATGGGTAATTCCATTATTAAAAGCAGTTTTCAGTATATCACGGGCAACATCCATATCTGCCTTACCACCAAAATTATGCCATAGCCCTAACGATAGAACCGGGAGTCTTAAGCCGCTTTTCCCACATCTCTTGTATGGAATTTTATCATATCTGTTGTCTGGAAAACTCATAAATTTGTACCCCGCTTGAAGAGTGAATTATTGGAAATTATAAACAAAACGCTATTATAAATATATTTTCTGCCAAAGTTTTAGCTGCCGGGTAATTTGGTGGCCATATTTATTTCCCTTTTTCAACTTAGGAAAAGTTAGTATATGCCAAATTTATTTTCCACGCCAAGGTTAACTTTTTCAAAGTTAACCCCAAGGACATTTCAACAACCTACCCGTATCAAACTTTGGAAAAGTTAATGGAGGCTACTTTCTAACCAGCATTTTATTTCCCGAATAATGTTCATTTCGTTTATTTGCTAGTGAAAAAGTATAGATTTGGCAATTCGTCTTCGAAAAGGATAAGGTCGGAATCTCTGAATTCTTTCATATCCGGAGCACTGGGATGATCAGGATACGAGGCGAAAAAATGGTCTCTCCCTTCTCTTTCCCGGTTGGCATTTCGCCAGGTAAGCACATAGGCGATCCCTTCTGCCTTTGGATTTGCTTGCAGCGAAGCAAGTACCTTTTCCGTCCACCAATTTTCTTGTGATAACCCATCAAGACCGGTTTCCGAAAGAGCGGCTATCTTATTCCTTTTTTCAGCTTCTTCCACCAGCCAGGCAAGGTCATCGCTGAATTCAGTAACATCTCGATCATTAAGGCTGCCATAATCATCCAGGCCTAAAATATCTACATAATCATCACCGGGATACTTCTCGAAATATTTATTCAAGGCTGTACCACTTTGTCCGTCTGGTGAGTAGGCATAAAGCAGGTTATGTACTTCGTGTTCATCCCGGAAATAATCTACCGTATGGCGCCATAAAGCCACATATTCTTCAACGGTGGATTGTTCATCACCCCACCAAAACCAGGAGCCGGTATGTTCGTGATATGGACGAAAAATAACAGGGATAGCTTCCCCATTCTCACCTTTCAGATCTTTCACAAAACCAGCAAATTTATCCAGCCAGGCGTTGAATTTTTCATGCTCTTCTCCACCGGGAATTACCGCTGCAACTCCGGGAGTTCGATCCCAGGAACTGCCATCGGTCACAGGATGATTCATGTGCCAGGCGATAGTAATAATTCCGCCCCGGTTATATCCTTCTTCAATCCACCCTTTCATACTTTCAAAATTTACCCCGTCCAGGTTTTCTTCCACATCCTGACGAAAATCGCCCATTTCCCAGCCATAAACTGCAGGATACGAGCCGGTTACTTCTTTCACATCTGAACGCCCGGCTTCTGCCCACCAGGAATATCCATAGGCTAAATCATCCTGATGGCCATATAAAACCTTGGTTTTTGCCAAATCCCTTAGATTATGGTAAAGAGCCTTGGTTTCTTCCGTGGCTTCTTTATCGATGGGTAAATCCTCCTGTTGAGGTAACTCTTGCGAAGTACAACCTACAACTATACATATTACAGCTGCTACTTTGATAATTGAGTAAGTGAAATTTTTCATTTTGGTGAAGCTATTTAATCAACGTCATTTTTTTGGTTTGGATACCGGAAGCCGATTTCAGCCTGTACATATATATGCCGCTTGAGTGGCGGTATGCATCAAAAATTGCCTGATGCCGCCCTGCTTTTTGCTGCTGGTTGATAAGTGTGGCTACTTCCTGTCCCAGTACATTATAAATTTTCAATTCCACCAAACCAGTCAGGGGCAGCTCGTAAGAAATATATGTGGTGGGATTAAAAGGATTTGGATAATTCTGGCTCAGATGTAGTTTCTGTGGAATTTGTGCTTCATTCTCATTGGCAACAGAAACACCTTCCCCTGAAATCTCCACGTAATCAAAGTACATATAGCCCCAGGAATGACCGATGGAGAATTCATCGATTCCGCCGGGATGGGTGAAAGTGGTATCGAATGTTAGCCACTGCTCAGTGGGTGCATTAAAAGTAATGGTGGCTATTTCCTCTCCATTAACTGAGAGAATTTGATCTTTTGGATCGAAGGGCAAGTAGTATCCAATGGAGAGCTGATACTCTTCTGCCTCCGGCCAGCCCATTCCCGTCCAGGTGATGGTGCCGCTGTCTTCCATATTCACATAAGCATCATTGCTTGCTCCTGAGACAGAAGATGCTATGGTTATGGCTCCTGTTAAATTTGCATCTTCGGCTTCATAACGAATCCTGGTGAAATCATCACTGCCGGTTATCATAACAGGTTCACTTTGCACCACAATGCCTTCATTATCGGCAGCTTTGGCATACAGTTCAAAATCTCCGGCTTGAATATCTTCTATGGTGAATTGGTAGGGAACTTCATTTAATGTGGTTAAAGAATCTCCATCAAAAAAAAAGGAGACATATTCGATTTCGCCGTTTGCATCCGAAGCTTCGGCCAGAACATCTACCGAAGAACCTACTTCCACCGTTTTTCCACTCGCCGGATGTACAATGGCTAATTCTGGAGCTTGAGTATTTGAAATCAACCCTCTTACTTCTATTTCATACAGCGAAAATCCAAAGGTTGTTGCCCGGGTGATACCATGCATTCGCACAAATTTTGTTGCGTGTGGAGATTCAAACCCGACAGAATCTGCTCCGCCATTTCCATCCTCTTCTGTAAAAACAGGCTCCCAGTTTTGCCCGTCAAAGGAAATATCGATGGTGTATTTTTCCGCAAAAGCAGCTTCCCAATCCAATTCAACTGTATGTATATCATGCGTTTCGCCAAGATCTACATAAATCCATTCATCATCATCCCAGGCACTGCTCCAGCGGGTGTTAAAATCTCCATCTACAGCAAAAGCCGGATCATTTGCACTGCTGTTGTTTACACCGTCAGCTTCTGATTCAACCGATGAAGCTCGTGCGGGTTGTTGGAAGGCACGGTTTATTTGGTCGGGATCTAAAACATAAATAGTAACCGAAGCTGAATCTGTATTTCCGGCTGTGTCGGTAGCTGCAATGGTATAGACGGTAGTATCCATTGGAGAAACCATGCGTTCATCTTCTTCCGCAACTGCTTCCCCGTTTAGCGTTACTATTTCAGCTCCCCTCACGCTCCATTGAATTGTAGTTTCCTGCCCTTCTTCAATTTCATCTCTGGTCGTATTAAAATTTATTCGGATTCCGGGATAGGTAAAAAGTATATCACTGGAATATTTTTGAGACAGCCTTTGCATGTTATCAAGCATTCGCGGCCAGCTTAGGGTGCCATCCACTCCGTCGATATCGGTGCGATCTTCATACCAGTCGTACCATTGCCAGCCTAAGGAACCGGCATATCCCCGCTCGTATAATTCTTCATATAAATCTTGCCAGGGAACTCCATGAATTTCATCAGGTTTTCCATCGCCGCGGCCATCTCCTAAATAGAATTCAGCAACAACAATGGGTTTATCAAGTTCCCAGTGCGAGGCATCATTATGAAAAGGAGATTGCTGAGTTGGAAAGTGCTTGTAATAATGAACGGTGTAGTAATCTAATGTACCGTCTTCATCTCCACCGGCAGAAATTAATTCTTCATCCGAATAATAATTTTTGTTGATACTTGAAGAAGTGAAAATATCTGTAGAAGCCCTGATATTCCATGAACCATTTGTAACTTTTGCTTCCGGATCTGTTCTTTTGATTGCACCCGCTGTTCGATTTATAAACCACTGTATGTCGCTCATATCTACTTTATTTGCCAGCCAGCCAAATTCATTACTCATGCCTTCCGGCTCGTTGAATATCTCCCAGGCATTAATGGCTGGGTGACCTTTCAAAGAGTCCACCATTGGGATAAGGGCATTATCAATATATGTTTGAAGGCGGGCAGAGTTGGTAAGAATTCCTTTGTTTCTATCCATTTGTGTAGCGCTTAAGCCGTTTTGCAGCATATCGAAACTCCAAAGGCACAACATCAACCCGATATCATAATTATGAGCAAGATCGAGTATGGCTGTCAAATCTTCGATAGCTCCTTCTCCCGGCCCACTCACTTCGCTTCCATTCCATGCCGGTGTGACAGTGCCGTTGGTATGCAGCCACAAACGCATCGTATTACCACCATTCAAATTCACTTCACGAAATATCTCCTCAAATGCATTCAAATTGGTTTGTCCGGGGCCGATATCGCTGGCAAAATTAACCCAGGCTATATTTCCTCCATTTAGAAATAAATCATGGTCATTGAAATTCAGGCGGTTACTAACCTGCGCAAACAAAGACTGAGAAATCGTACCTATCAAAAAAAGCGTTACTACATATTTGTAATTCCAGTACTTCATAGCATTCTACTTTTGGTGTGAATTTTGAAAAACTGATCTCTTTAAAACCGAATGTTTACTGTTGTAATTATCGCCGGTTAGCAGTTCTACCCGATGCATCACTTCTAAAGCTGCCCGTCCATTGTGGTAGGGACATTTCCACGAGCGAACTTTATCAAGCTCATAGGGAGCCCCTTTCCGGTTTACTTTTTCGTGCCATTCGCCATGCTGCGAATCTATTACCTTCGTTTTGATAAACTCCCAAATATTATAAGCGGCCTTTAAATAATCTTCCTCCCCCAACAATTGATATGCATTCAGAAAACCGACCACCCCCTCAGCCTGTGGCCACCAGTCTTTATTTTCATCTGTTAAACCTTCAGGACTGCCTTCATTAAAAACTCCGCCGTCTTTATCAATTCCTTCCTTTTTTACATGTTTGGCAAAACCAAGACTGATATTTCTCAATTTTTCTTTTCGTGGATAATCACCCAATACTTCTGCTGCCTCAAGAAGCAGCCAGCTTGTTTCAATATCATGACCGTAAGAAAATTCCCCGGACTTAGGGGTCCAGTCTTCCGCAAAAAAAGTAGTGGCAGCCATATTTTTTTCATCGATGATGTGATCGGCAAAAATATCTACCAATAATCTAAGGCTGTTTTTTAGATCGACTGATCTCCAATACCTGTACAAATTTGTGTAAGCTTCCAGCATATGAAGGTGGGTATTCATACTCTTCGGCTCATTTTTATCCTTTTCGCTAAGCCGGACATCATCCAGAATTTTCCAATTGTTACTGAAGGCCTCAAAATAACCGCTATTTACCGGGTCAACACATTTAGTTTCCAGAAGGCTATACAATTCTTTAGCCAAACCCAGTGCCTCCGAATTCTCAGTAGCCCCATAATATTCTGACAGTGCATAAATAGCGAAGGCCTGCGCATATACATATTTGCGAGAATCTGTGACTTTTCCTTCTGCGTCAGTCATCCAATAGATGCCTCCAAATTCCTGATCCCAACAAGCGCCTGTTAAGAAATCATAGGCATGTTTAGCAATTCTTTTATACTCTGGATCGCCAAATTCCCTGTAACAGGCTGAGAATGTCCAAAGTACGCGTGCTGTTAAGAGAGAGCTTTTATCTGCATCAGGAATCACCTGGTTGTTGAAGGTAATACGTCCATAAAAGCCACCTTTACCATCATCCACTGCATTATTAATCCAGTAAGGAAGAATTCCTGACACCAGTTCTTCTCTTAACTCCGCACTTAATTTCAGGAGCTTTTTTCGTGCACTTTTATCCATTTACTCAGGTTGGAAGATTTTGATTTTGGCGAATGAGCTTCAATCTTTGCTGTACACTTGCGGCCGAGCGCAGTTCATCGGGCGGGGTATTTTTGGCATAATCCAACAACTGTGCAATAGAAGTTTTGGCAACATGAATGCGAGTGTCTGAAGAGGCGTAATAGATATAAACTGAATTATCATCATCTCTTATCCATCCGCTGCTAAAAAGCACATTAGGTACATCGCCTACTCTTTCAGTACCCTGGGGTGCTAATAAATATCCTCCGGGCTGATACTTAATTTTCCATGGTTTATCCGGATCAGTGACAAAGAGGTACAAAACATATCGCAATCCGGCGGCTGTATTCCGAACTCCATGTGCGAGATGAACCCATCCTTCATCGGTTCTCAAAGGTGTTGGCCCTTGCCCGTTTTTAACTTCTTTTATGGTGTGATATAGCCGTTCATCGATAATGGTTTCATCTGCAACTTCGGCATTTTCCATACTACCTGTTAAGCCCCAGGCAATTCCACCTCCGGTTCCCGCATCAATAAAACCATCTTGGGGCCGTGTGTATAGGCCGTATTTACCATCAATAAAATCTGGGTGTAGAACCACGTTTCGTTGCTGCCCGGATGTAGTTTTAAGGTCTGGCAGTCGTTCCCATGTTATAAGATCCTTGGTACGGGCTATTCCACATTGGGCAATGGCGCTACTGGTATCAAAATGGTCAGCATCAGTATCTTTTCGTTCGGTGCAGAATAATCCATAAATCCAGCCGTCCTCATGCCGGGTGAGACGCATATCATAAATATTAATATCCGGATCATCCGCCTCGGGCATTACCACGGGTTCATCCCAAAAGGTAAAACCATCCACCGGTGATTTACTTTCAGCAACTCCGAAAAAGGATTTACGATCGTTGCCTTCAACCCTGCACATTAGTAAATAGGAATCTCCTACTTTTATGGCCCCCGGATTAAAAACGGCATTAACTCCTAATCTTTCCATTAGAAATGGATTGGTATCGGGATTCAGATCATACCGCCACGCGAGAGGAACATGATGCCTGGTAACAGCCGGATGTATAAACCTGGTAAAAATGCCGTTATCGTATTTTTCCGGTGTATTAGGTTGGTTGATAACTCCTTTGTAATGATCGGTTAGCTTTTTATAGCGTTTCTCGAACGATTTTGAAATCTCATTGGTAAAACTCATTGCTCAAATCTTGATTTAATTATCTCGTTAATTTTTTTACTAATCTTTCGGAAGTTTATCCCACCATGTTTTCTTCAGGATATAGGAAGTGATTAGGGCAACTATGATGCTGACAACCAACGGCACTACTTGCAACAATACCAGGTATATGGGAAAGATGACCAAAGCTGTCTGCCATATAATTCCCACTACAACATTGAAGGCATCCCGCTTGAAGTTTGTGTTCTTTACAAAACCTGGATCTTCCGCGACTACTTTATCATGTATTGGCTTCCAAAAGCCCCATGGCCGAACCGATTTATAAAAATCTTTAAGCACGGTTTCTTCAACCGGGGGTGCCGAATATGTACCAACTATACACGCTATTACGGAAATCAGGAGCATTAGCGGGAAGGTGTACAGGTCTAAAATTCCATCGAAAATAAAGCGGAAGGTGAGTGCAGGAATCAAGCCACCTACCATTCCCCAGAAAAAGCCATACCCATTAAACCTCCACCAATACCATTTCAACACGTTTGCGGCTACATAACTTCCATATAGGCCGGAGACAATCCATTGCAGCACATCGTTTACATCTTTGGCAAAAAATCCCAGCACAATACTTACCACTACTATTATAAATCCGGATAAATAGTTCATGCCGGATATTTTCTTACTGTTTGCTTTCGGGTTGATGTATTTCAGGTAAATATCATTGACCACATAAGCCTGCGCTGCATTCAAAGTTCCGGCAAAAGTGGACATAAAAGCGGCAAGTAATCCTGCGAGAAGAAGCCCTAATAATCCCACAGGCACAAATTCAACAATAACTGCGGGTAACACCTGTTCAAAATCAATTCCCCGCCCGGGCACAATTAAATGGAGTTGATCATAAAAAAGCAGGCCCAGCACGGCAAAACCGGCAATCATAAAATAGCGTACCGGCATTAAAAATACAGAGACCGAACCACTCATTAAGGCTGCTTCACGGGGTGATTTGGTGGAGAGGATTTTCTGCATATCGTAGTTGGGGGCAGGTCCGGCTAAACTCACCAATACGCCTTTAAATATCATCATCATGAACAGAATGGTGAAGAGGGAAAATCCATCATCTTTTATCTTCTGATTAGCTTCATCTATAATTCCCGACCAGTCCATATCAAGTTCCCAGCCAAAAAATGGACTTAGCCAACCTTCCGGCACCACCAATGGATTTGCCATTAGGGCTTTCATTGCAATAACTCCAATTACAATTCCGGAGATGGTCATGATGATAAACTGAACCAAATCAGCCCAAACAATACTTCGCATTCCTCCTAAAACAGAATAAAAAATTGCAAAGCAGGTAAATATGATGCCGTAAAAATGTGGGATGTATGGAGCAGGGATATCAAAAAATAAATATTGGCTTAAAAACTCCCATGGAACAAATATCTCTACGAATTTACCAAGGCCGATAAAACCATAGGTTAAATATCCCAGCCCCATAATGAGGGCGAAAACCACGACAATAATATGCGAAAGCCTGGCCCCTCCTTTATTGCCAAATCGGGTTCGTATCCACTCTGCCCCGGTAGTTACATTGCTTCTGCGAAGCCAGATAGAGAGGAATACCATTAAGAAAATCTGATTAAATACCGGCCATAACCAAGGCAGCCAAATACTTTTAACGCCATATATAAACAGAATGGTTACCAGCCACACGGTACCTGAAATATCGAACATGCCGGATGCGTTTGATAAACCAAGCATGTACCAGGGCAATTCGTTGCCTCCCAACAGGTACGAATCTTTAGATTCTTGAGCTTTTTTCTTTAAAACCAAGCCAATTACCACTGTAATTAGCAAATAGACTATAATAATTAAACCATCAATCAGTGAAAGTCTCATTATGTACTTCTAAATATTTTTTGTTGAATGAATTTTATGATGGCTACCCGCGTCTGTGATTTTTTTTAGAACCAGGATATACGGGAAATAACTCGGTATTACTATATAACCAGATGGATAAAATTTGATATAAAAAAATAGTTGATGGGGTGATGCTGCCATCACCCCAAAAACTATTGAATTATCAGGAGATATTGATCATGTTTTTATTTGATCAAAGTCATCTTGCGTTGTTGGATTACATCCCCCGCTTTTAATCGGTAGAAATAAACACCTGATGCAAGATTACGTGCATCGAAGTTCACCGTATGTGTACCGGAGAATTGTCTTCCATCAATTAATGTTGCCACCCTTTGGCCCAGGATATTATAAACCGTTAGCTGAACATTAGCAGCCTCAGGTATTGTATAATTGATTCTGGTAGTAGGGTTGAATGGGTTAGGATAGTTTTGAGTTAGCTCAAAGCCTTCAGGTAATCCTATTGGTTCGTTAGAGGTAATTACTGTTTTCTGAATTAACTGAATGTAATCCAAATTAATAGCGCCACTTGAACTCAAAGTTATCTCGCGGGTTTCAACATCACCTGTGATCTCAAACTCGTCAGAGAAGTTGTCGTAAGTACCACCTGCATCATCGCCAGTGAAAGTTTGACCTTCTGATACAACTTCACCGTCAAGAGATATATCAATATCCTGGCTTCCGGCTTCAGTTTGATAGAATGTACGAACAACATAAGTTCCGGCATCAGCACCAGTAAATGGAATAGTAACACTTCCACCAGATGATCCAATAGCTACAACACTGAATGCACTTGGACAATAGTTTGGTCCTTCACCTTCTAAACCACAATTTTCACTAACACCACTGGTGGTTGCCATTTGACCAGTAAGTTCGACTACGCTTTCACCCGTACCAGGGTCTACCACATCAACTCCTGCAAATGATTGATATCCCCATGAAGGCTCAATACGGATAGTATTTTCTCCTGCTTCTAAATTAAGAGCAGCAGCACCTTCTATAACTATATCTTCTCTGATTTCAACAGTAGCCCATTCTTCGGTTGGCAGAATCACATTTACTGCATCACAACCTTCTTGTGTTGCATCAGTACAGAATAACCATTCTCCAAAGCCATTATGGTTTCGAATGTTAGTACCATTAACAAAGATACGTTGTCCTCTTCGAGTCTCTGTTCCCATATTAGTTTCTACATCAAGGCCATATAATCCGGCTTCAGGAACATCAAAAGTCCATTCAATATATCCACCACCTTCCATAAAGAAATGTGCGAAACCATCATATGTTTCAACTTCAGCATCACCGGACAGAGTACCGGATTCTGCTTCAACTGTTCTGCCATCAACAACAAATCCAATTCTTGGCCCGGCAAGACTTTCGATATAACGAGCAGCATCATCTGGGTTTGATTCCCAATTTTCTTTTGCATCAGGAAACCAGTTAAGATCACCAAATGGACGTCCTGCAATTGCAGTTGCATCAACTTCGTCCAGGTCATAGCTGAAATCTTGTGGTACGGGCCATGGACCTACACGATAGTTAGTAGTATCTCTGCCTGGATCCCAGCGGTAATAATTATCCGTTATTCCCTCACGAATACCCTGGATGTACTCAATCATCTCATCAGTATTATCAGGATATGTTTCAATATTTGGATATGGTGTAGATCCCCCACGTATAACATTGTTTTCAACCTTTATAGCATCATAATTATTAACAAAAAACATAGAAGAGTCATTAATTAATGGCTGAGGCCGAAGATCATCTTCATAATTATTAAGAGCAGGATCTCTCCAATAGGTGTTATGAGAAAAAACAATTCTTCTTCCATCATTGACACCAAATTCAGAAGGTAGATCGGCAATACCAAAGAAACCGGTATATTCAGTTTCTCTGTCTGGATCATCATATTCTGAAGGCACTTCACCATGCCAATAAGGGTTGATGAAAATATTGTTGGTGATGTAAGCTTCCTGCCAAATTGATCCGGCTGAAAAGTTACGTCCCACATTTACAAAAGTGTTATGGTTAACTCTGAAATATTCAATTGGAGCTGCTTCTGATTGAAATGGAGTAAAACCGACATTGAAAAAGGTATTATTTTCAAAAATTACGGTATCAGCTCCAGCTTCAAAACGAACCCCTATACCTTCCCACTGCTGAGTAGGGCCATGTTGGTTTCGAAATTGGGAATTCCTGACAATCATGTCGACTCCACCAGCATTAGGGCCAAGAAAATGCCAGTCATTCTGATCAAAATAAACGTTGTCAATTACATAACGAGAGTTTGACGCATCAAGCTGAATTTGTTCATATGCTGATGAACCACCTTGTCCATCCTGTCCCATTAACCATATATTTTTGATAGTCCAGTCTGAGTTTTCACCAGAGTTATTAAACATAGTTGCGGGAATATCACCTGCTTCATCCTGTACACGCTGAATAATTGCAGGGCCGCAATCATTATCAGGGTTGTCAGTACAAGTGAGTTCTTCTGAGCTGGCTTCTTCAACAGTTTGACCTTCAATTCGCAGGTGAAATCCTGAGAATTCAATAGGATCAATCAAGTCATAGAATCCGCCTCTGAGAAGTTTATAAACACGACCATCTGGCCGGTCATCGTCGTTAGCAATAGTATTGCGAAGCGCATTTGGTAAAGCAGTACCATCTTCAGCCTCCCATTCTACTAAACATACATCCTCATCTGTCGGGCATTCTGTATAGTCTTGGGCAAATAAATTGCCAGACCAAAGTAATGCTCCTGCAAGAAAAAGGAGTGGTTTCAGATTGTATTTGTACTTCATATTAGTCCTCCAGTTAAGGGGTTATTTTACGGTTAGTGTTAACATTAATTTTTAGCACCATTTTAAAAAGAATACCTGATGCCCAAATCTGTTGTAAAGCCATAATATTCTATATAGGTAGGCCTGTTGGTGGCATTTGGAGCTGATTGATAACTGCGATCAGGCCTACTGTTTAAATTATTCAGGTTGAGAAATACTTCGAGCCCTTCTATAAGTTTTTGTCGGGCTGAAACATCAATTCTAAAGTAATCTCCTGTAAAGCTATCAAGTACAGGATTGGTTGTATTAATTCCGGTAGTAATATCACTTTGGTAAATACCAGATACTCGTGCTGAGAATCCTTTATAATCGTAACCCACAGTAACGTTAGCAATGTGCCGTGGCTGATCTGGCATACGAGCTGTACGAAGAGAATCTACTGGCTGTTTCCAATAGGTTAAAGGGCGCGATGTACGAACCGAATCACTGTCTTCAAATACAAAACTCTGATAGGTTGTTTCAGAATGTATGAGTGTATAGTTAAGATTCAGTACCAGCCCTTTCAGGAATGATGGCAGATACCATAAATTGGTTTGCCAGTCAAATTCAACACCCACATATTCTGTTTCATAAGGATTGTTAATATTGTACCCACCCCAGTTTATTGTTTCATTATCATACCAGGTAGTAGGTATATTAGGCTCACCGGGCAGGTCAATATCCAGGGCCAATAAATCCGGACTTAATGAAAATTCATTCCATATAATTAAATCATCAATATTTTTATAGAAACCTGAGACGGTAAAGAAACCCAGCCTGTTTTCGTATAAAGCAACAGATAAATCATAGTTGGTTGAATGAGCTGGCCTCAGCTCAGAGTTTGCAGCCTGATATGAATTGCGCTGTGAATTCATCCGGGTAATAGGCGCATATTGGCGGTAATCAGGACGTGTGATGGTTTCAGTTCTTGCAAGGCGAATTTTCAACCAATCAAAGGGATCATACTGTAAGTGAATCATTGGTAACCAAAACTGATTCTCACGTATGGTTTGTAATTCGGTAAGATCTGATGGAGGCCCTTGTTGGTTTCCAGCTACAACTTCAATAAAGCGAATCCCATTATAACGCGAATAATCAGCTTCATACCGTACGCCTGGTATAATTTTTACTTTACCTCCAAGAGTAAATTCAGCCATCACATATCCGGCCTGATATCGCTCAATACCATCATAGTCATCGCCGATAGAACCAATGGAGTTTTCCCGATGAAGAGGAAATCCACAACCTATTGCCGCACTTGTAATTTCCCGTAGTAATTGTTCATCGGTAACAAATCCTAAATCATAATCACCGTCCAGAAAATCATCGCGTTCATAGTTGAGCATTACCTCATATATAGGAAGGTTCTCGCTACTTTGACTTGCTAATATTTCATCCAGATTCCATCCTTCAGGTAAATTATCACTCACACATTTCATATCACTTCTGGTTCCAGGATATTGCAGTCCTTGTCTACCAGCTTGGGTTTGATCGTTGTATCGATCTAACCATTTGAATTTACCCCCGGCTTTTAAAAAACCTTTAACCCCATTGTCTAAATCGAAAGGAACCTCAAAGTTAAACTCTGTACTGGTCGTATTTTCTTCACGATCGGTAGCGTAAACATTATATTCTGCTAAAGCGGTTGAAGAATCCACAGTAGCAGCCTCAATAATATCTGAGGGCACATTATCGCCTGTGAATGTATTGTTACTGAAAGCACTACTCTCCTGGGCAAACTGCCAGCTTAAATCTTCTGGATTTTTACTTTGTGAATTTGTTCTCGAAACTGATGCATTGAAAGTAAATAAATCGGCAAATTCGCGTTCAAAACCTAAAGCGCCAGTAAAGATAGAGTTAGTTCCCTCTCTAATATCTACCTGATAATAGTGGCGGTTATTACCCAGGTTCATATCATTGGTTCTGTATACCCCTTCATTGTAAGACTCCGAATAAATAGCATTAGCGGTGATCTTGCCTTCAGGTATTTTATAATCTATAAAAGCACTCCCACCTATACGGCCTCTGGTTACATTCTCCTCGTTCAATTGTACCGTTGATGGGATGGTAAATCGTTCATTTGTTTCACTATCCCGAGAAGCCCTGTATCCGGCACTGAATTTATCAGCACTTCGATTATATTCATCAGCATTGGCACCAAGAATGAGTCCAAGTTTGTCATCGATGAAACGATTACTCAAGCTGGCATCAAATTTATAGTTTCCAAAGTAATCTTGAAGCTGATTGTACCCACCCTGGCCTGCAATATTAAAAGTGAAATCTTCTGGTGCTTCTCTAAGTTTTAAATCAATAGAGCCACCTAAAGCATCGGCATCCATATCGGGTGTATTCGCTTTTTTGACTTCAATCCCATCCAGCATAGATGAAGAGATTAATGACAAATCAACACTGCGGTCGTTATCAATAGAAGGAACTCGTACCCCATTTATGGTAACAGTATTATATTTTGGAGAAAGCCCCCGGATGGATACTTTTCTTGCTTCCCCTCCCGATCTCTGTATGGAAACACCGGGAAGTCTACCCACAGATTCCGCGGCATTAACATCGGGAAACTCTCTAATTCTATCACTTGAAACAATATTTGAAATAGTGTTTGAAGCAAGTTGCTCATTAATAGCCCTGATTTGTCCCTGAGCCTGTGCAGAAATATTTACTTCCTGTCCCTCAACGCCAGCCCATTCCAGGATAAAACTAACTTCTATTGTTTCTCCAGCTGTGGCTTCAACTTCTTGCTCAATGGTTCTGTAACCCAGGTATGAAACTTTAATCATATGAGTTCCTGGTTCCACATTTCTTATGGTAAACCGCCCATTAATATCTGCTGCCGCCCCTTTACTAGTTCCTATAATGATAGCATTTGCACCATATAAGGGTTCACCGGTTCCGGCTTCGGTTATCTCGCCTTCTATAGTCCCTGTCTGTTGCGCAAAAATCATATCAGGAGCAAAAACAAGAAGAGTTAAAGCAAGAAATATGGTATTAAGATTCCGCATTGTTTTAGTTATTTAGAATTAAGGTGTAATATTTTTCATTTTAAAAACTGGCTTGTTGCTGGTACAGCATTTTTAAAAGCGCTTCCAGCAAAAACAAATAAAAAAAGCACAGGCAAAAACTTGTCATTTGGTGATCCATAATTCCGAAACAAACTGCCGGGCATTCTATTTATTCAATTTGTTTGATTAATACTTCAAAGATTAATCAATTCATATTATTAATCAAAAATTTTCTTAACTATTTTTTAAAATTGGCAGATTGTCAGGTTCTCAAGAAATATAATTCCACATTTATACTTATAGGAGCAAATAACCCTACTTCTATGCTTTTCAAAGGCTTTATCATTGCTGCTAAATTTGATCTTGATTTATTTATTCCATCAAATAGAGTATTTTACATTTCACAGATGAAAATCTAGACGAGATTACCTCACTCTTCATTATCATCACGAAACCATTCACATATTAAGAGTTTGACCTATGCTTAGGGGAACAAATTTAACCTACACTAAAGCATTTAACCACAGGATAGTTTTTGAAACTATTCGTCTTAATGGCCCTATCTCCCGTGCAGATATTGCACGTGCAACTAATCTCACCGCCCAAACAGTTTCCAATATTGTAAGCAGGCTGCTCAAAAGAAATTTAATTCTTGAAGGCAAGCGCATGCAAAAAAAGAGAGGAGCTCCTTCTGTTACGCTGGCCATAAATCCTAAAGGAGCCTATTCTATCGGGCTGGATTTTAACCGCGATCACCTAACCGGAATTTTGGTTGATCTAGCCGGTAATCTAATTGATAAGAAGTACTTTGAAATGAACGATCCAACACCGGAAGATTCAATCGAGCTAATGGCCTCAACCGTTCACGACCTGTTTAATGAAGAATACTCGAATAGCTATTTAAGTGGCATAGGAATTGGATTTCCCGGCCCTATGCAAGTGAACAGAGACAATACGGTCACAAATGTTGTAAATCCCAAATCTTTCACACACTGGAAAAATGTACCGGTAGTAAAACAATTAAGACAGTTCGTAGACTCCCCGATTTTTCTGGAGAATAATGCTTCGGCTGCCGCTTTAGGGGAAAGATGGTATGGTGTGGGAAGAAATATCTCTTCGTTTTTATATTCTTTTTTTGGCGTTGGATTAGGCGGCGGAATTATTTTAAATGGACAGCTTTATGAAGGTGCCAACGACAATGCCGGCGAGCTTGGTTATACACCTCTTGCTGCAGGGATAAGCCCTCTGAGTACTTCTTCACAGCCCCATGTTGGGGAACATTTCGATTTAGCACGTCTTTATTATTGGCTTGATAAAACTGGTAAAACAGCCTCTCGTCCAGCCGACCTAAGAGGTTTATACCTCGAAAAGAATCCTAAACTTTTGGAATGGATAGAGTTGGGTAAGGATATTCTGGCCCCTGCTTTTTTAGCCGTTGAAAATCTTCTTGATCCCGAAGTGATAATTCTTGGTGGCAGGCTTCCGGAAGAAATCCTTGAGGAATTCAGCACAGGTATATCTAAGCGTATAAACTCTATGCGTATCGTGGAAAAAGAGATCGGGCCAAAATTCATAACCGCAAAAGCGGGTGAGGATGCCGCAGCTTTAGGCGCTGCAACTTTACCTATGTTTGATTTATATGCCGCTCAGCCTCAAATACTGATCAAAAAGAACGGGGAGAAAAGCAAAGATTAATCTATCAAGTGTACTATGGATTGATAAACAGACTTGAGTTCTACTGCCGTAGTGCAATAAGGTGGCATTAAATACAATACGTTGCCGAGCGGTCGCAGCAGCACTCCCTCATCCAGGCATTTTTCTTTGATCATTTTAGCTGCAGAATTCAGGTAGCCATCTTCCTCTTCATTCCTGATGTCCATTGCGGCAATGGTTCCTTTAACCCGGAATTTTTCCAGCTTTGGATGAGATTTTAATTTTTCAATTTCTTTTAGGTGAAGGCTCTCAAAACTTTTAAAAGATTCTTCTCTTTCTAAAATTTTTATAGAAGAAATTCCGGCCGCGCAACCAAGTGGATTCGCCGTATAACTGTGGCCATGCCAAAAGGTTTTTACAGGATCGCGTGAATTGAATGCTTCGTATATTTCATCCGAGCAAACGGTTGCAGCCAGGGGCATGAATCCGCCGGTAATTCCTTTGGAAAGGCAAATGATATCAGGTTCTACCTGGGCCCTTTTGCAGGCAAAATAATCGCCCGTTCGGCCAAAGCCGGTCATCACCTCATCAAATATCAGAAGTACATCAAATTGCCGGTTTACCCAATGCAGTTTTTGCAGGAACTCCTCGCTGCACATGCGCATTCCGCCGGCTCCCTGTACCAGTGGCTCCATTAATATTCCGGCATATTTTTGCGGATCATCATCCAGTAACTGCTCCAGCTTTTCAATAACCTCATCTTCTTTGCGGGCCCTTTCCGTATCATCCATCCATGTTTCCGGAAAAGGCAAAACTTCCACATCAAACAACAAATCCTGGAATACCTCTGTAAATACAGATCGTTCTCCTGCCGACATTGCCCCAAAGGTGTCACCATGATAAGCACCTTCAAAACAGATGAATGTCTTCCGGTCTTCCTCTTTATTCTTCCAGTATTGATAGGCTATTTTCATTCCAACTTCTACCGCAGTTGAACCATTATCTGAATAGAATACTCGGTTTAGATTCCCGGGCAATTTTGCGGTTAACAATTCCGCAAGCTGTTCGGCAGGATCGTGTGTGAATCCTGCAAATATTACATGCTCCAGCTTTTGAGCCTGTTCGTAAATAGCGTCGGCTATTTCCGGATGTGCATGTCCGTGCAAATTCACCCACCAGCTCGAAATGCAATCCAATACCTCACGCTCATCTTCAAGAGTAAGCCAGGCGCCCTTCCCGCTTTTCACCTTAATAGGTTCAGGCGAATCTTTCAAAATCGTAAATGGATGCCAGAGGTTTTTATGCACTTTAATCTTTAATCTTAAATTTTGAACTCTTTAAGGTTTCATATAACAATTGCCGGTTCACCAGTTCCAGTGTCTCCACTTCCCAAACCGGAACTTCGCCAAAATGCTCGATGGTTTCTTTGTTGCTTGCATGCTTAGGGCCATTTAAAATCACTCCAAAAATTGCAATATTTCTTTTTCTGAGTGCTTCCAATGAGAGTAGCGTGTGATTTAGAGTACCAAGTCCGCTGCGGGCAACTAAAAGGACGGGTATTTCCAGGTGAACAATCAAATCCAGCACCGATTCCTTCCAGTTTATCGGCACCCATAAGCCCCCGGCTCCCTCTACTATCAAATGCTTTGTCTTAAATTCAGGAAGAGAAAAATCCTGGATTGAAATCTCCAACTTATCAATATCAGCTGCGGCATGGGGAGACATGGGTGTTTTCAATCTGTATTGTTCTGAAATAATTCGTTGATCAGGAATTTCAGCAACCCGTTGTACAAATTCAGTATCAGTTTCTTCTTCCAGTCCGGCCTGAATGGGTTTCCAATAGGTTGCATCCAAAGCACTCATTAACATTGCAGAAATAATAGTTTTACCAATTCCGGTATCTGTACCGCTTACAAAAAGAGCTTTTGGGAAAAGGTCTTTCATCTTATAAATCTTTTTGAGCGGCGAGATAAACAATATGCCATTTCACCTTAATTTTTCCATTCGATTTATCATCCCAGTGATTTACCAGCAGTTTGAATTGTTTAGCATTCAGAGACTTGTTTAAAATATTTTCTGAAGCCCCGATTTTTTTCAAATGCCGGAAGAAATCGAGCGAGGAATTATATTCATCAAAAAGATCATTTTCATAATAATCGATTTGTTGAGGCCCCATGGAAAGTTTTACCACCACTTCTTCCACATCAGGCAATGGATTTGCCGTATGAGGAAGTCCCAGCTCAAGACAGTTTTCATACCATTGGGGAAAGGAATGATTTCCGGGAAAAGAGCAAAGCAGCAATCCTCCGGGTTTTATGGCCTCAGATAATTTCCCCAGCCCAAGCGATGTATCCTCGAACCACTGTGCGGCAAAGTTGCTGATTACCATAGCATATTTCTCTGCTTCCACTTTAGCCTTATTCACATCCAGCATTTCAAACTGGAGGTTATCATTTATAAGTCCTTCCTGTTTCAGGCTTTCTTTACAGAAACTGAGCATCCGTTCGGAAGCATCTGTAATCAGTATTTTTCTATCGGGAAATTGTTCGATCAATAGCCTGGTTAGAAATCCGGTTCCGCAGCCAACTTCAAGAATGGGTCCTGGAGGCAATAATTGCCGCCACGGAAGCAGCGAAGAGATCAATCCTTCCGCTACTTTTTTCTGAATTTTTGCTTCCTGATGATATTTTTCCGCCGCATTTCCGAAGGTTTCTGCTGCTTTATTGATATCTCTGTTTTCTATAATTTCCATTGTTTCTGAAAATAGGAATCATTGCATTGATAAACGACCAGCAATCTGAAGCAAAAGTAGCTGGTAAACTATGGCCGGCCTCTTGTATGAAATGATACACTGCGTCACGTTTGGTTAATTCTGTAAACTCCTTCCCCCTGGGTTTACCAAGTATTTTATCTCTCCCACCATCAATACTAATTATGGGTTTACCATCCTGAAAAGATGCTGTATTAAACCGGGATGAATCCAGTAATTCCAGGTCTTTTAATAGTAGTGAAGAATCAATCTCAGAAGTATTCTTATATGATGCTTCAAAAGGATGAAACGTATTTTTCCAGAATTCTGACAGTACTTTTTGAGGATCTTTTTTGAAGCCTGAAATCATTTTTCTCAACACACGTTCCGACATTGTTTTTGCAGGTTCTTCTTCAGGATGAAAGGTTCTGAAACCATTGAATATCACTATACAGTCGGCACGTTCAATTTGTTTTGGCGGGCACCAATGTAAACCAAAAGAATGCAGGAAAAGAATTTTGGGTGATTCTGAATTTGAAAATCTCGGCTTGATTTCTTCAAAGAAATAACCGCGTCCGGCAGTCTTAAAAATTACTTCTCTGGGAAGTAAATCTTTCCATGGGTTCCAGAAATCAGAACCAAAACCCCAGCCGTGATATGCAATTATTTCCATTACCTGTTTTTCCAGTTCATGAAAGCTCGCAACAAGATATTAATATCTTCGGAGGTATGTTTAGCAGTAAGAGTAAGACGAATGCGGGAGGTGCCTGACTCTACTGTAGGCGGGCGAATTGCAGCTGCCAAAATTCCACAATCTTCCAGCCAGCTTGCCAGCGAAATTGCTTCTTCTTCACTTCCTAAAATAACCGGGATTATCTGTGAATTTGATGTACCGGTTTCAAATCCTGATTTCCTTAAACTATCCAGAACCTTCTCAATATTCTGTTTCAGGATAACCCGTTCTTTATCCATGTTGGGAAGTATTTCCAGGGCTGCATCTAAAGCACCAATTATGGCCGGCGGTAACGCGGTACTGTAAATAAAGCCGGGGCAGAAATTAATCAGGTAATCTTTCATTTCAGCCGAACATCCCACAAAAGCGCCGAATGCTCCAAAAGCCTTTCCAAAGGTACCCATTGAAATAGCAATATTATTTTTGCCAAAATTAAATCCCAATCCTTTTTCGCCAAACACTCCTACCGCATGGGCATCATCCGAAAATAGAAGCGCATTGTATTTGGTAGAAAGCTGAATAAGCCGATCCAGGTCGCTTAGATTTCCATCCATGCTGAACAAGGTTTCTGTGATAATCCAGATGCGATTATAGGATTTTGATTGGGCGGTTTTTAGCAGGTTTTCAAGGTGAGCGTAATCGTTGTGATGAAACCGTTTTAACTTTGCCCTGCTTAAAATGGCTCCGTTTATTAAGCTGTTGTGCACTTTTTTATCAGCGAGCATCAGGGAATTTCTATTGGCAAGTGTTGCCAAAATTGTTGAATTAGCCTGGAAACCAGTGTTGAAAATTATGGCAGCTTCATACCCAAACGCTTCGGCCAGCTTCTCCTCCAGGTTTTCGTGAATGGCGAAATTACCGGATACTAACCTGGAAGCGGTTGAGCCGGCTCCATATTTCCCGGCAAATTCCTTCGCTTTTTCTGTGACTTTGGGATGTGAGGCTAAGCCCAAATAATCATTCGAGCAAAAATTGATAAGCTTTTTTCCATTTTTCTGAACTGAGCTGGAATTTAAATCAGGCACTACCGCATGTAATCTCCGGAATTGGTTTTTTTCCTTTCGCTGGGCAAGTTCTTCTTTCAAAAAATGGTATTTATCATTCACTCCACTCATACCTGACTGCTTGAAATGTAATTCGACTCCAGTTTTTCAGCCGTGGTTTTTATGAAAAATGCCTCTCGTGAATCGCTGCTAAAAAGCTTGATTAAAGAATCGGCGGTAATGGCTTTCAGCCCAACCTGATTCGTTTCCTTTCGGGATGATTCACTTAGGCGCTCAATTCCAGTCCCAACTATAATATCTCCCGGTTTAATCATTTTCTCGACATCACTCAAATCCAAAATCTGCGACTGAGTTCCGGCTTCTAACTTATCTTTAAACATAAACTGCTGATGATATAAATGACTCCGCCGTGCATTTATCACCGCATGAATGGAATTTTCAAAAAATTGATCCCCTGGCACAAGCCTCCGCTTGAGCAACTCAATTCCACCAACAGCAAAACCAGCCAATGTATTAGCCGCATATAAATCCACATTATGGGCAAAAAGTAGTCCCTTTACCGCGCTTGCCACAATTCGTAACCCGGTATAAGAACCTGGCCCATTACTTACCAAAACAGCATCCAAATCATTAATCTGGAAATTATTTTCAGCCATTAATTCCCGGATAAAAAGAAAAAGGTATTCCGAATGAGAGCCTCTTCGTTCTAATCTTTTTTCATGGATATTTCCTTCTGCATCCAGAAAAGAAACCGAGCAAATATTGGTAGCTGTTTCGAGGGAGAGAATCATTCTTCTTTTGTGATGAAATCAGCACTTTCTACCACAAACTGCCAGTTGCCGCGAAACTGTGAAAATCGTCCGTAGAAGTGGATGTTTTTATCGGTTCCCGCTATATCCCCGAGCACTTCTTTTATCTGAAAAGCCGGGGCATACACATCATAAGTAACATCATTTACAATTAATTTGTAATCATCCGAAACAGCTGCTTTTAGGTATACATATTCATCGAAGAAATCGGATCTTGTAGTGGGATCATTTTTCAAGAATTCTTCTTCTGTGATAAATTCTGCCGGTTGTTGATATTGAACATCAATAGGCTTCCATTGCTCATCATCATTCACAGAAAAGCTGCTGAATTCCTGCTGAGTTTCTGCCACTCTGAACTTCATGCTTATAGGCAAGTGATCGGAAAATCCGCTGCCGGAAAATGTGGAGCTCCATCTTTTTGGTTCACCGGATGAACTGTGAGTATTGAAGCCAAAATCACCTACTGAAAAAGAATCATCCACATATTGAAGCCCGCCCTCATCGTACATTCCCGGTGAAATCATGAGCTGCATTAGGGTTCCCCATTTCCCGCGATAGGTATCTGAACCCCGCCGATCGATTGGCCATTCATACCAGAGATTAAAGATTTTTGCAGTTTCACCGCTGGCAATTAAGGCTTCATCCCCGGTAGATTTGAGAATTCCATTTACCGCTGTTTGTTCAAAATCATACCGGGCTTTTTGGTTGTAGTCACTGTTGAAATCGCCTGCTAAAATAAAGTCCGCAGCCCCAATATCAACAATCAAATCATCCAGCCGCTCCCGCAAAACTTTGGCATTTCCGAGGCGGACTTGCTCCATATCCCACGAACTTGCTCCCGATTTCCAGTGATTATTAAAAACTACCAGATCGTTTCCATCCACATCAATCCAGGTTTCTAAAATAGGGCGTGCTCTTTCCAGGTGGTGCATTTTTGTATGTTCTGTTTTGATTGGAAAGCGCGAATATGTAACTGTCTTTTGCACACTCTCCGGTTCTCCCCGGGAATTCTTCTTACTCTCTCCAACCGCCATTTCATATTCCCACATACCGGAATCCACCATTCCTTTCAACAGCAAAAGCTCGGATGGTAAATCGGCAATTTCATCATTAAAATCTTCACTCAACATTTTCTCCAATGATGTAGATGAATATCTTACCAGAAATTCCTCGACATCTACAGCATCTTTTGTCGGTGTAAAATCGCTTTCCATTTCAATCATAGCGATGATATCAGGTCCCCTTCCCTTATTGTATTCCTTCAATACCCGAATCGCATTTTTGATCTTCGTCAAGACATGTGCAGGAGTGTACTGTGGTTTTCCATCGCGATCAGTGGGTTTATAGTCATTGAAAATAGCTTCGCCATCTGCATCAAACAAATTTTCGATGTTATAAGTAACAAGTGTGTATTCCGGATTTTCCTGAGCCGCTAATTGCAGCGTAAAAACCAGGAAAAGAATCGTAATAAATATCTTTTTCATTTTAGAACCCCTATTTATAATTTTAAATTTATAACTACCGCTTACCGAATTCCATTAATCACCACTGGTTCAAGCATCCGCCTGACCTGTTGAAATTAACTCACACTACCGAAGCTCATTAATCACCAACTTTCCCCTGTTAAAAATCCCCACAGCCCGTCCTTTCAGCTTCTCATTCAGGTACGGAGAATTTTTAGATTTTGAACGTACATTTTTTGGAGTGAAAATCCATTCCTCATCTGTATTAAAGAAGGTAAGATTTGCTTTGGCTCCTTTTTTTATCTCTGGAATTTCAAGTTTTAAAATCTTGCGGGGATTATACACCAGCTTTTCCATCAACTGCTGGAGATTTAATTTTTTGGTTTGAAGGAGCCGTTTATTGGAGATCGACCATGCCGTTTCCAGGCCAATAATTCCATTGGGAGCATAAATAAACTCCACCTCTTTTTCCTCGATGGCATGCGGGGCGTGATCGGTACAGATTACATCAATAGTTCCATCCGCCAAACCTTCCACCATTGCATCCACATCGGATTGAGTTCTCAGCGGTGGATGCATTTTGAAATTGGTGTCAAAATGAGTGCGGTCAATTTCCTCGTCGGTCAAATCAAAGTGATGTGCACAAACTTCGGTAGTTACATTAATTCCTTTTTTCTTGGCCTGTCGAACCAGGTCCACACCATTTTTGGTGCTGATATGCGCTACATGAATATGTCCGCCGGTATATTCCGCCAGTAAAATATCGCGGGCTATCATAGTTTCTTCGGCAATTCCGGGAGTTCCATCCAAACCGAGACGTGTGGAGACTTTTCCTTCATTCATATGCCCCGGCCGCGAAAGCTCAAGGTCTTCTTCATGATTTATGATCGGCATTCCCAGCATGGAAGAATATTCCAGGGCAATACGCATCACCTGCGAATTGTAGACAGGATCGCCATCATCACTGAAAGCAACCGCGCCGCCATCTTTCAAGTCATTCATTTCGGCAATGGATTTTCCTTTTCGCTCCTTGGTTACGCAGGCAATCGGGTGCACATCCACCGGTAATTTTTCTGCTTTTTTGATGATGTATTCCACTACATCACGGGTATGGATAGCCGGTTTTGTATTTGGCATACATGCCACGGCAGTAAATCCACCGAAAGCAGCGGCATCGCATCCGGTTTTGATGGTTTCTTTATGTTCATAACCCGGTTCCCGCAAGTGAATGTGCATATCCATCCATCCCGGAGAAACATAAGCACCTTTAAAATCGTGGGTATCTTCGTCTTTGGAAGCTTTTAATCCGGCACCAATTTCTTTGATCACTCCTTCTTCAATGCGAATATTTACAGTGTCTTTCCCTTTGTGAGAATTGCTGACGGGCTTCAGGTTTTTCAGGAGCATGAATATTTTTTTATGTGGATGTAATCTCGGCACCAAATATACCGAGCTTAGCTACTAAAGCACAAAAACATATCAGAGGGTTTCTAATGTTTTTTGGGCGGGAAATTTCAAATTTTAGAAAGTGTTTTTCCAAGATGGGGAGATAAAGCTGTTATCATATTTCCTTTACGGTCATAAAAAATCGCCGTCGGAAACCCCAACTGTCTTGATAGAATAAAAGGCCCGTTTTTTAATTATTCTGCCATTAATGAACAAACACAGGCGGTGTTTACAATATCTTCCCAGGAACAGCCGCGGGAAAGATCCATCATCGGTTTAGCGAGTCCCTGAATGATTGGGCCGGTTGCGGCAGCTCCGGCCAATCGTTCGGTTATTTTATAGGCAATATTTCCGGCGTCCAAATTTGGAAAGATGAAAACATTGGCTTTTCCTGCTACTTCAGATTGTGGTGCTTTTCGCCGGGCGATATCTTCGACAATCGCAGCATCGAACTGAAGCTCACCATCAACAGTAAAATCCAGGTTATGATTCTTAATGATTTCCAGAGCGTCTTTTACAAGTGTCACCCGCTCGTGATCTGCACTGCCCCTGGTTGAAAAAGAAAGCATCGCCACTCTCGATTCTTCTCCCGTTATGGCTTTATGTGTTTTTGCCGAATCCATTGCAATAGATGCCAACTGTTCTGCATTTGGATAAGGAACTACGGCACAATCGCCATAGGTATAAACCCTACCATCTTCGAAACTCATCAGAAAAATACTCGAAACTACATTTGAACCAGGTTGCAGCCCTATGGTTTGTATGGCAGCCCGAAGTACATCTCCAGTGGTCGAAATTGAGCCGGCAACGCACCCATCAGCATCCCCTGCAGATACCATAGCAGCAGCAAAAAAGAGCGGGTTTAACATAATTTCCAGAGCAGATTCTATGGTTATTCCCTTATGCTTTCGCCGCTGATATAATAATTCGGCATAGGCCTGGCGACGGGAATCTGTACCAGGATCAATGAGTTCTAAATTACCTGGAATTGAATGTTCTCCTTCATTTTTCAATAATATCACCTTACATAAACTATGCTCATTCAAAAACTCAGCAGCCCTTACTACTCTGATATCCGAAGATCTCGGCAACACAATTGTTTTGGCTTGATTTTTAGCACGCTTTCGGATTTGCTCAATGATGTTCATCGTATTCTGATAATTTAATTAAAACACTATCTGAAGTGGCAAAATTACAGTAGTAAAATAATGGAAATAATGGCTATACATAAGCCAGTCCATTGTTTGTTTGTGGGTTGATCTTTCCAGGCAAATATTCCAATTATTGTTCCTAAAACAACCAGGGTGACATTCACCAGTGGAAAAACAACGGAGCCCGGCATCAGCTTTAAAGCGTAAATGAGGAAAACGGAGGCGTATAAATTCACAATTCCTATCACTATGCCATATCCGATTTCGATGCGGGAAAAATGCAATTCTTTCCTCCTGAAGAGAATGGCCAATCCCACTAAAAAAGAAATCAAAAATATTCCTGACAAAAAAAGATTCTCTGATATTTGATGCACGAATAATCGCTCATATACTTTCATACCTGTATCTGCCATACCGGTCATTAAAAAAATCAGAAGTGGCAACCATGCATCTTGAATACCGGGAATATTCGTTTTCTCAATCTTTGGCAGCATCAAAATAAGAGCTGCCAATGCTAATAAAATGCCGCCGTACCTGAACCATTCAATAGATTCACCAAATACGAACAGGCTCACAGCAATGGGGAAAATCAAGGACATTCGCATGGCGGCGATACTCACTCCCATTCCAACCCGATGAATGGAACGGCTGTAAGCCACCATATTAGCAATAAAAATGACGCCTAAAATAAAGACGGAGATATAAATCCAATGGTCAAATTCTTCAACAGAAAAAGCCACAGTGAAGAGTTCAGAGCTGAATAAACTGATGAAAAAAGCTGTCAGATAATTGAAAACCAGCACTTTGATTATACTCAGCCGTTTATTCTCAGCAAGCTTCAGGAGTTGTGCTATGGCAAGTGAACAAAATATGCTAAGAGCTATAAATAAAAGCCCCATCAGTTCACAAGTTTGAGATCATGATTGCCATAGAAGCTTGGGTTTTGAGGCCGGTCATAAATACTTCGGGAAGTAAAAGAAATATTCCGATCCAGATGATTGAAAAAAGAACTGAGTGTAACATTGCCTTCTTTTATCGCATCAGCAAGGTAATAGGTAAAAATGCTATGTCGTTTATTTTCATTTGCAGACGTATAAACTTCAGATCTTTGGTGGGGTTTTGCCCCAAATATTACGGCGGAACTATCTATACTTTCTGTAACAATGGCAGCTAAATCATCGAGTACAGATTCATTTTGAACTTCACTTACAACATCCAAATCAGCAAAAATGATGAGATTATCTAAGGATAGATTACTCAATGCTCTGAATAAGCTCTGCAGGTCGATATGTTGATTTTCACCATCTGCTTGTTCGCAGCCAATCATATATAGTTTTGAGTCCTGAATTTCGGCATAGCCGCTTAAATATACCGTCAGGCTTTGCTCATCATGCAAAGAACTCAGGAGCCTGGAATATGCCCGGTCAGCCTGTCGATCGGTATTCACATTAGCAGCTTTTACAATTCGGCTCTCCCTGATACCAAAAGCCTGAATAATATATTCTTCCATTAACCTGGCGTCGCGCGCTCCATAAACACGTTCCGATAATTCCCCCTCATATTTATAATTAGTTAAAATAAAAGCTGAAGAATTTAAATCACTTTGGCCAATTACCGGTATATTTTGCTCCACATCCACCGAACCATAGGGCATATTTGGAACGGTAATAACAGACAAAGCTGAAGCGAATTCGGAAGGCCTCCAAATGCTTCGGACATCTTTGGCAGCTACCCATTTTTCCGAAATTCCGTATAGAACTTTATGCCACTCACCTTCTGTAGCAACCAGCTTTAGTTGACTTCCCTCAGCAAGATCGGTCAATACATTTTCAGAATTGGCAATCGGTTCATTTCTGAGGGCGGTAACCTGAGAATTCACTACAACGAATTGTTCAAAAACTGAAGAGACCGGCACTTTAGTTTCCGCATATAAACTGTCATAAAACGCCTCTACCTTAATTTGAAAATTGTCATTTCCAGAAAATTGGCTGGCATCAATTTCTTCTGCAAGATTTATGCTTATCCTCTTCCCTTCAAATGGCCATTCAGTTTTTTCTACCAATACTCTATCGTTGTAAGAGATTTTTATCTCAGCTTTATTCTCATTGTAGGGCAAAACACTTAATGTATCCTTTTCCAGGACGGTGCCGGTTTTTCGCATCAACCTGCTCTCTCCTGTTGCTTTAGGTTCACCGGAAGGCTTCATATTCAAGAATGAAAGGCCGGTTAACAGAGAACCTGCTCCCATTAAAGCATATCGTTGCTGATCGGTAGGACGTTTTACCAGGTCTTCTGATAATGCTGCATAATACGAAAGCCCGGTTCCTGCCATTCCCAATAGCACATATCCAAGGCGTGGTTTATATCTTTGGATATAACGCTTGGTTTCTATGCGTTGGGTAAATTCATAAGTATCTGACGCCATTAAATCGAAATGCACTACTGGCTGGTTGGGGCTTATGTCATTCATGCTCTGCAAAAAATAACTGGACGCTACTTTTTCAAAATCATTAGGATCCATTACCTCATCCTGAACTATCCAGCTTGTACTTGAACATCCCTGAAAAATCAGAAGAATTAACCCTGTAATTAAAAATGGTTTTGCTATGCCCATGGTGTTTGTTTTGAAGCGATGGCAATTTTAGCGGCATCAATTGCTATAACTAATTCTTCGTTTGTAGGAATTACATGCACTTCTACTTTCGAGTCATCCGTACTTACTTTTGTGTGTTCTTGCAGGTTCGAATTTTTCGATTCATCTATTGAAATACCCAGATAGTCCATATTTTCGAGAACCCTGCTCCTTATTGGAGCTGCATTTTCACCAATTCCGCCGGTAAAAATAATCGCATCTACTCCGTTTAAAGCTGTGATATAAGAACCAATGTATTTTTTAAGCCGATAGCAAAAAACATCAATGGCTTCGTTACAGCGCCTGTCTCCGCTTTCGGCTTCTTCAAGTAAATCGCGCATATCGGCGGCATAGCCACTCAATCCCAGTAAACCGCTATGTTTATTCAGGAGGGCATGCACATTGGCCAACGATAATTCCTCCTTTTCGATGAGGTAAAATAAAATAGAAGGATCAAGATCTCCGCTGCGGGTTCCCATCACCAAGCCTTCAAGCGGCGAAAAACCCATACTGGTGTCATAGGAATCTCCATCTTTTATAGCGGTGATAGAGCAGCCATTCCCCAAGTGACAGGTGATTATCTTTGAGCCTTTTTTAGGCCTGCCGGTGAGCTTGTAATATTGCCGGCTAACATAATAGTGGGAAGTTCCGTGAAAACCATATTTCCGAATTCTATACCGGCGATACAACCTGTTGGGGATTGCATATAAATAGGCTTTCTGTGGAATGGAATGATGAAAAGCAGTGTCAAAAACCGCCACATGTGGCACTTCCGGTAAATGTTTTTTAGCAGCTCGAATCCCTTCTAAATTCGGAGGATTATGCAGCGGTGCAATATCATAAGCCTGCTGAATGGCTTCTTCCACATCATCATCAATTAAAACCGAATCTTTGAATGTTTCTCCGCCATGGACAACCCGGTGGCCAACCGCTTCAATTTCATCCAGGGAATGCAGGTAATTGTTATCGGCCGCCAGTAACAACTCCATGATCTTTTTTAAAGCAGCTGCATGATTTTCAATAACCATGGTTTTTTTAACAGCTTTCTCTCCTTTAAATTCTTGTTTTATGATAGAAGTAACTGCCCCTATTCGTTCTACTATTCCTTTACAAAGGCTCTCTTTCTCTTCGGTTTGAATGAGCTGATACTTTATAGAAGAACTGCCGCAATTTATAACTAATATTTTCATGTTAAAGTGAGATTACTGCTCCGATGCCGATTAAATTACGGAATTTAAAATTTGTATCATCCCCGGCTGGATCAGAAAGCCAAAATGGAATTTCATAGCGGATTGCAAATCCCCGCTCTTTACCTAAGAAATCCGGAATGTTTAGCGAAAACTGAAAACCAATGCCTGCATCTCCCATCACGGAATATCTTGTATTTGTTTCGAAATCATCCTCAAAAATTCTTCCAGCATCAACAAATAAATAAGAACGCAAATGCACAAAGTCACCAATCATAGATTTATCCATTCTGCTATTGATAAAATTCGGGAACTCGAACTCTGAATTGATCGCAAAAACTGAATTGTATAGGGGGAAACCACCGTCTTCCAAAGCCTCAAAATCCTGATAAGTGTAACCACGCAGGTTAGCTCCACCGGCTATTTGAAAAAGCCCGTCGTCCAGCCATGAATTTGGCAGCGTTCCCTGAGCACGGGTAAATCCGTTATTCAACCATTTTACCGGCTGACGATAACTACGTCCAAACAAATATTCAGGAGCTGTATTATCACTAGCCAAACCACTAAATGCCCTGATTCCCAAATTAAAATTTTCGTTAAAAATAAGCTGCTGTTTAAGTTCTACAGTACCAATAGTAAAAGCTTCCGAATTTGAATTCACATTTTGTTTTACAGAAATGGCAGCATCAAATTTTCCGGCAGGAGTGAAATCACTGAGAATAAAATCAACACCCGCCAACGATTTCCACTCATTTTGCCAGACTTGGTCGTAGGGCCGGTATTCGTAATCAATCAACTTCTCCTGTGAGAAATTAACTGACAGTTCCTTATATCTGAATTCATTAAAACCGGTTTGCCAGCGTTTATTAAAAACCACTGTTTGTTGATTATAGCCGGTCCTTATGCTGCTGATAAGCTGTATATTGCCTTCATTCCCAAAAGAAGAAATTGCAGGGATAGGTTCAGTAAGTGATACATAATAAGAAACCGGCAGATCAGGAAAGTTGGTACCCAGCCAAACTCCGGCATCCAGGCGGTGCGGACCATCTTTAAAAGTGCCTTCCACCTCCCCTAACACTCGAATTCCAAGCCGGACTCCATCTACATTATTATACCACACATCCGGTGCCGGAGTTAAGGTGTAATTTTCCTCCTGGGCTTGTACCTCTTCAATGACGAGAATCGAAAATGCTATCATTCCCAAAAATACTATTAAGGATATCTGATCTTTAACAGGGAAGGATAACTGTAGGTATTTTCTTAGGTCTCGATGAGCCACTCGGGTAGAATTTCAAGAAATTGATCGGTTATAATTTCATGCGCAAGCCTTATCAACCGGCGTTGTTCGGGCCATTTAATGTACGGCTCTATTCCTTCAATATTTACCCACTTAAATTCAGAATGTTCATCATCAAGAGTTATTTGTGAATCCAAACCTAATTCAGCGGCAAATGCGGGGATGATATGAGTGGTGTCAGTGCCTGCTTCGTAAAATTGATTAACAGATGGAATCACCCAAAACTTATCCGGTTTAAGGCCGGTTTCTTCTTTCAATTCACGAAGAGCTGCTTCCCAGATTTTTTCATCTACATTTACTTTTCCGCCAATCATCCGCCATTGGCTGGCGTAAATTTTTCCCGTTGAGCGTTTGAGAATTAAAAACTCGGGATATCCATTTCTCAGGCGATATGGATATACATCAATGAGTTTTTTCATAGAAACCTCGTTAAATCAGATCTCGATCTTCTTAATTTCCAGCTCAAGTTCGCCTGCGGGAACTTTGACGGTTACCGTATCGCCTATTTCCTGACCAATTAATGCACTGCCAATCGGAGAATCTACGGAGATTTTACCAGCTGCAAAATCAGCTTCATTCGGTGATACCAATGTATACTGCATTTCTTTGCCAACATTTTTATTCAGGATGGTCACTTTGGTAAGTACCCGTACTTTGGAAAGATCCAAATCTTTGGCATCCAGTACCCGCGCATTCGCCAAAACATCTTCTAATTTGGTGATGCGGTCTTCCATATGTCCCTGGGCTTCTTTGGCAGCATCATATTCGGCATTCTCGCTCAAATCACCCTTTGCCCGTGCTTCAGCAATCTCGTTCGCAATATCTCTCCTTCCCCGGCCTTTCAAATCTTTCAGTTCCGCGTCAAGTTTATCATAACCTTGTTGTGACAGGTATTGAACTTTGCTCATAATTTCATTTTTTGTTCGGTGTTCTAAAATAAAAAAAGCAATCTACCTGCGGCAGACGCTTTTTCCAAAATCTTCTATATCACTGAAAATAAGAGGATGAGCCCTGTTTGTCTAATTAAATCTTTGAGATTGTAATATTTCCAATTTCCAAACAAGGAATCACTGTTATCCGCCAAGAACTTCTTATTCATATCATGAATTTAAGGACCCCTGGACATTCCTTGTTGGATATTGATCATTGGATATTAAAATTCAACGATCTCGTTGCCCACAGAATCGCTCCAAAAACCAAAATGGCGGCAAGTAAGAATGGTGCTCCGGGGAAATAAATGGGGGCAACATCCGAAGTAAAGAAACCGAAGAGGTTCGTCATCATTGGAGGGCCGAAGATAGCGGAAAAACCGATCAGGCTTGTTAATCCGCCTTGCAACTCACCCTGAGCATCTTGCGGAACTTCATTGGAAATTATTCCCTGAAGAGTGGGACTTGCAACACTTCCCAGGCAGTAAATTCCAATTACTGCAAACATCATCCAGCTTTGGGTTGCAAAAGCAAATCCGAGCGAGCCAAGCACATACATCATCAATCCAAAATAAACCACACGGTTGTCACCGAATTTTGGGTTTATGATTCTTGTCAATCCGCCCTGAACAGAAGCGGCCATCACTCCCACAAATCCCAGCGAAAGTCCAACGGTAAGCTCTGTCCACCCGAATTTTTCCATGGTGAAATAAGCCCAGGTACTTTGAGTCGCATGACCTGCCACCTGCATGATAAAAAAGACTCCGACCAATCCTGTAATCTTAGGATATTTCAGCAATTGTTTTATTGAGCCAAAAGAATTTGCCCGCCTCCAGTCAAAATCCCGCCTGTTTTCTACGGGAAGTGATTCTGGGAGTACAAAATATCCATAAAGCACATTTGCAAGAGTAATAGCAGCCGCAGCGAAAAAAGGAATTCTTGATCCATATTCACCTAATATTCCGCCAAGCGAGGGACCAATAATAAATCCTAATCCAAAAGCTGCACCAATTAATCCAAAATTTTGTGCTTTTTTTTCAGCTGTGCTTATATCCGCTACATAAGCAGTTGCAGTTGTATAACTGGCTCCTGTCACGCCCGAAATAAATCGCCCGATGAATAGCCAAATAATAGTTGGGGCAAATCCCAGCAGGATGTAATCGAGGCCGAATCCAAGCAACGAAATTAGCAGCACTGGCCTTCTGCCGAATTTATCACTTAATCCGCCAATTACAGGAGCAAATAAGAACTGTGCAGCGGCATATACAAAAGTAATCCATCCTGCATAGATAGAAGCCTCGCTAAGTCCCCCACCGGTGAGTTCCATGATGAGCGCCGGCATCACCGGAATGATGATCCCCAGGCCGATTACATCAACCAGAACCGTAATGAATATAAATACAAGCGCCGCGCTTCTCTTTTGTTTCATGAATAGTATGAAATGAAGTCCGCACAATGATATCTTATTGAGCAATTAGCTCAAAATAATTCGTTGCTTTGGCGAAGCCAAGCAACAATCTGTAAAATCCAAAATCCCACAAATCTGTGATCAAGTTAACCACCAAAGAAATCTTAAAGGAAAACCTGGCCCGAAAAGCTCCTGAGAATCTTTCACGGGTAAAAATCCTGCTTCATAATATTCGCAGCATGCACAATGTCGGTTCTACATTTCGCTCTGCTGATGCCTTTGGGATTTCAGAACTTTTGCTTTCAGGATATACACCGGTTCCGCCCCGGCCGGAAATCAACAAAACAGCTATTGGTGCTGAGGAATTTGTAAAATGGTCGAACTGGGACAATGTAGAAGAGCTATTCGGTTCCCTCAAAAACCAGGGCTATTACATTGTAGGATTAGAACAGACAGAAAACAGCACTGATCTTCCCGATTTTAAAGCATCCAAACACGAAAACATTTGCCTGGTTTTCGGAAATGAAGTGACCGGAATTGATGAGGAGATTTTATCTTACATCGACGAATTTGTAGTCATCCCGCAATATGGACAAAAGCATTCGCTTAATGTTTCGGTTGCCGCCGGTGTGGTACTATATGGATTACTGGAAAAACTTTGGTGATCGCAGATTTATGAGACTATTGGGATAGGATTCCAAAAAATCTGCAGTCATCAATCGTTAACCGATTGTTCGCAAATCCCTCTTATCAAACTGATTTTTGATCGAGGGCAATTTAACCGGCTGTAAATCAATTCTACTTATTATCCTGCACCGACTCATCCAGCTCCCAGCCCAGTTTTTCGTACAAAGCTCTTCTCCCTTCTTTATCGCCTTCCAGTATTTTGTAGGCAAATTCGGCAACAGCTATTGCATGTTCCCTGGGTACTACAATTACACCATCGCCATCGGCTACAATAACATCACCGGGATTTATCTGCACACCAGCAATAGATACCGTTTTATTTACAGATTCGATTTCATTTCGGCCCGGACGAATTCCACGCCCACGGTTATCTTCATCATAATAGGTAGGAATTCTTTGCAGAATTATTTCATCTGTATCCCGAATTCCTCCGTTTGAAACAATACCTACCGCACCACGGCTATACCAGTCCAGTGAGTTAAATGATCCGACCGAACCGGTATCTCCATCACTTTGTACATCCAGCACGATTACAGTTCCATCTTCAATAAATTCAACAAAAGGCTCATCCGAAAGAGTGTTGTACCAATTTCCTTCCCAGGCTCGGAATTCTTCGTAAGATTTTGGAGCATCTACCACCTTATTAGTTGGAACATACCGGGCAGTAACCGCAATTCCTCGAAATACGTGATCCATGGTTTCTACATCTTTCCAAAGTGGTGTAATGGATTGATCGAGCAGCCCGGCATTCCAAAGTCCCACAAAATCCATACCGTCTGATACATCAGCAACCCGAAGCGTTTCATAAATCTCCAGGATCTCTTCATCCGTGGCATCTTCTTGTGCATAGGCTACATTGAAAACAAGTAAAGCAACAAGACTAAGGGTATAATGTTTGATCATTTTCTTTTTTGATTTGTTTGTGATTCGTATTCCATCAATTAAATTGATTAATTAAGATAGGTTATTTTGATGGAATGAAAAAAAGGGAGCGTCTGCCAGGTCTGGCTGTTATTGAATGGTTAAACAAAGCATAAAATATTTGCTACCTGCTTAATTATTGAAGACATCATTTCTTATCTTCGAAAAAATGTCAGATAAAATCTATTCATGCCTGCTCAAAAACGAATTCTTGTTACCTCGGCTTTACCATATGCAAACGGCCCCCTTCACCTCGGGCATCTTGCAGGGGCTTATTTAACCCCTGATTTTTATGTACGCTACAAAAGGCTGACCAATGCCGATGTTGTCTATATTTGCGGCTCTGATGAGCATGGAGTTCCGATCACTATTGCGGCAGAAAAAGAAGGGGTTTCTCCACAGGATATTGTAGATCGGTATCATGAGAAGAATAAAAAAGTGTTCGAAGAATTCGGCATCTCCTTCGATTACTATGGCCGCACAAGCTCACACGTACATCACGAAACATCACAGGAATTTTTCACCACCTTGTACGACAAAGGCTTTTTCAAAAAGAAAACGGAAAAGCAGCTTTATGATGAAAAAGCGGATATGTTTTTACCGGATCGCTATGTAAAAGGCACCTGCCCAAATTGTGGGTATGAAGAAGCTTATGGTGATCAGTGTGAAAACTGCGGATCTTCTTTATCACCAACTGAGTTAAAAAATCCCAAAAGCGCTCTTACGGGCGAAACACCCGAATTAAAAGAAACCGACCATTGGTACATGCCGCTGGGTGATGTTCAGCCAAAGCTGGAAAAATGGGTTGAGTCGCGTGAAAACTGGAAGCCAAATGTAATGGGACAGGTAAAAAGCTGGCTGAAAGATGGCCTTGCCGACCGGGCCGCAACCCGCGATTTAAGCTGGGGTGTTCCCGTTCCGCTGGATGAAGCAAAAGGCAAAGTTTTATACGTGTGGTTTGATGCGCCCATCGGCTACGTTTCCGCCACCAAAGAATGGGCAACAGAGCAAGGTGATCCCGATAAGTGGAAAAATTACTGGCAGGATGAAGATACCGAACTTTATCATTTTATTGGTAAAGACAACATCGTTTTTCACTGTATTATGTTTCCAATTATTTTAATGGAACATGGTGATTATGTCCTCCCCAAAAATGTACCGGCTAATGAATTTTTAAACCTCGAAGGCAAAAAACTTTCCACATCACGAGGATGGGCGGTTTGGCTGCATGAGTACCTGGAAGATTTTGAGCCGGATTTACTCAGATATGCACTTGGAGTTACCCTTCCCGAAACCAAAGATTCAGATTTCTCCTGGAAGGATTTCCAGGGACGTGTGAATACGGAACTCGCTGATGTGTTAGGCAATTTTGTATTCAGAACTCTCTCCTTTACTGATAAATTTGCCAATGCAAAAGTGCCGGAATTAAGCAATCCATCCAGCCTTGATAGCGAGACTCTGAAAGCCATTAATGAGCAAAAGGAAAAAGTTACGGCTGCCTATGAGAACTTTAGATTTAAGGAAGCACTTAACGAAACCATGAACCTGGCACGAATCGGAAATCGTTATTTTACCGAAACTGAGCCATGGAAAACCCGCAATTCGGAACCGGAAAAATGTGAGAATACCTTACATGTGAGCTTACAGATTAGCGCCGCGATTGCCTGTTTATTTGAACCGGTTTTACCAACCAAAATGAAAATCTTAAGAGCTCAGCTTGGTTTAGCTGATAATTTTAACTGGGATGAAATTAATGCCAGTATGTTACAGGCCGGAGATCCCATCTCACAAGGCGATATTTTATTTGAAAAAATTGAGGATGAGGTGATTGACGCTCAACTTCAAAAACTAAAAGAGAAAGCTAAAGCGGCCAACCCACTCCCAGATTTCCCTGCTATCAAAGGCGATATTGAATTTGAAGATTTCATGAAACTGGACATCCGGGCCGGGGAAATTATTCAGGCAGAGAAAATTAAAAAATCAAATAAACTCCTTAAAATAGAAGTGGATTTAGGGCTGGAAAAAAGAACCATCGTATCCGGCATTGCCAAAGATTTTGATGCAGCTAAAATCAAAGGACAAAAAGTGAGTATTGTCGCCAATCTCGCCCCGAAAAAATTAATGGGAGTTCAAAGTCAGGGAATGATATTGATGGCCGAAGATAGAGAAGGCAAGCTTAAATTCGTTGAAACTACCGCAGAACCTGGCAGCCCAATCACCTGATATTATTTGAAAACCATTTCACATTCAAAAAAAGAAATAGATTTTACCCGCTATTTACCGGGTAGTACTGTGGTCGGGAATGCTACCATTTTCAGGCTGTTTGCGCCAGATGCTTCTTCCGTTGAGGTTATAATTTTCGATCAATTTGAAGAAACGGATGGCACCTCATTCAGCATGATGAAAGATGAAGCTGGAATATGGAATCAGTTAGTAAATAAAAATCTCTTGGGAAAATGGTACGCCTATAAGCTGCACCGTTCTGGCGGTAATGAGAATCTATCATTCACAGTAAACCATCCCGTTGCCGACCCATGGAGTAAGCACGTTACAACCATCAACCATCACCTACAATTTCCTAAAACTAAGATTGTTGGGGACAATGAGTTTGATTGGGAAGGCGATGATTTTGTCTCCCCTGAAGATCCCCGTGATTTGGTGATATACGAGGCACATATTAAAGATTTGGTGGCCCATTCTTCAGCGAAAACAAATGTTCAGGGAGTTTATAATGATTTCAGAATGGCGGAAGTAGGCGGTTTAAATCATCTGAAGAAAATGGGCGTTAATGCGGTAGAATTTCTCCCACTTCAGAAATTTGCTTATTTCGAGCCTTCCTATTATAAAAAGACCACAGAAGGAATTGAAAATAGATGGAATCCCTATTCTATAAATCACTGGGGTTATATGACTTCCTTCTTCTTTTCACCGGAAACCCTGTATGCATCCGATGCCAGTTTGGAGCCGGGGGCAGCAATCGGGAAAAGTGAAAAAGCTGCTTCAGAACTTAAACAGGTAGTGAAAAATTTACATAAAGAAGGTATTTCCGTTATTATGGATGTGGTGTACAATCACGCCTCACATTATGATTTAAACCCGCTCAAACTCACAGCAAGAGATCATTATTTCCGCCTGGATGAAAAAGGAGATTACCTGAATGACAGCTGGACGGGCAATGATATAAATACCAGCGCCGAATGGTCGCGTAAGCTAATTGTTGAATCGGTGAAATTCTGGATGAAGGAATTTCATGTGGATGGCTTTCGCTTCGATCTCGCAGGAATGATTGACTGGGAGACGGTGGATGAGATTAAAAAAGAAGCTCAAAAAATAAATCCAAATGTGATATTAATTGCTGAACCTTGGGGAGGAGAATATAAACCGGATGGTTTTTCTGATCATGGATGGGCTTCCTGGAACGACCTCCTGCGAAATAATTTTAAAGGCTATGATCCACTGAGCGACAAAGGGTATATCTTTGGGTACTGGAATCATGACAAGACCAGATATGATTTAGAAAATTTAATCAGGGGTACTATCAGGGAACATGAAAAGGGGCTTTTTCAAACCTCACGACATGCAGTGAACTACCTGGAAAGTCACGATGGCTACACCCTTGGAGATTACATCCGAATAGCCTCAGATCCGGGAAAAGCAGATCAGTCATTTCAGAATAAAGCTGAAATCACCGCTTTAGGTAAGGCAGAAATGAAAACTGCTAAATTTGCCGCACTCTCACTTTTTGTTACGCAAGGAATTATAATGATACACGCCGGACAGGAATGGGCTCGCTCAAAAGTTACATATGACCCATCGGGAAATGACCCTGATACAGGCAAATTAGATCATGATAGTTATAACAAGGATAACGAGACGAACTGGCTGAATTTCAATGAAATTAACCTTAATAAAGAGCTCTTTGAATATTACCAGGGCCTGATTTCACTTCGCCTTATAGCTCCAGCGCTACGCAAAGCAGAACCGGATGAAATTCAGTTTAAGGTATATAAAGATCCTCTTCATGTAACTTTTTCAATTGACGGAAAAAGTTCTGAAGATGTGTATGATTACTTTGTATCATTGAACGCAAATAATGACCTTTCGCACGAAATAAAAATCCCTGAGGGTGATTGGGAAATGGTAGCAAATTCAGAAGAAGCAGGTAAAGATACATTTAAAAGTATTAGGGGTGAATATAACCTGCCCCCTTGTTCTGGTGTTGTTTTGCGAAAGTTGCGTGTGAATAAAGCATAAAATATTTTACGTTGTTTAAAAATTAATCCTTAGGAGGAAAACAATTGGCTGGAACATCAACAACCGATCGGGGCTCATGGAATTCAAAACTGGGCTTCGTTCTCGCAGCTGCCGGATCAGCAGTAGGGCTTGGAAACATTTGGGCCTTCCCAACTAAAGTAGCTACTGAAGGCGGTGCCGCATATCTGCTTGTATATTTGTTATGCACTTTCGCCATTGGGTTTCCAGTGATGGTAGCCGAAATAACCATCGGCCGAAGAGCAGGAAAAAATCCTGTAGGCGCCTTCAAAGCGATAAGCTCAAATAAGTTTTTCCCTTTCGTAGGTTTATGGGGTGTTATTTGCGGAGTGATGATTCTCTCCTTTTACACTGTGATTGCAGGTTGGGCTTTTGGCTATGCTTTTGAAGAAATATTTTTCTTTTTCGGATGGGATAATGCCGCAAACTGGCTCACAAACACAGAAAACGGGTTTCGAAACGCTATACTTGCCACGCTGTTTATGTTAGCCACCATTAAAATAATAACCGGCGGCGTAAGTGATGGTATAGAAAGAGCTACTAAAGCTATGATGCCACTGCTCATCGGTATCATTGTAATTATGATTACTTATGTGCTGTTACAACCCGGAAGTGCTGAAGGTGTTCGCGAATATTTACTACCTGATTTCAGCAGAATAAATGCTGATCTCATTTTCTCTGCTATGGGGCAGGCTTTTTTCTCACTCTCTTTGGGGATGGGAGCTTTGATTACCTACGGCTCATATCTCAATAAAAAAGAAAATATTCCGCAGGCAGCCGCTTATGTAACTTTAGCCGATGTAGGAATTGCCTTTCTTGCAGGACTTTTAATTGTACCTGCCATGTACCTGGCACAAAATTCCGGGGTTGAAATTTTTATTGGTGATGAACTTGCCTCAAGTACCACCCTGGTTTTCCAGGTATTACCGGCTTTATTTCATACCATTGGCGGCGGAGTAGGAATGCTTCTTGGAGTGACTTTCTTCCTTCTGCTGAGCATTGCAGCCTTAACTTCCACTATTTCGTTGCTGGAGGTTCCGGTTTCATACGTGATTGATGAATTTGAAGTAAAAAGAAAAAAAGCAGCGTGGACGGTTGGACTTTCCGTATTAGCTGTTTCCCTTCTGGTTGCCTTCTTCCCTGTGCTTATCGGTTATTTCGATAGTATCTTCAATAATATTGGCTTGCCATTAGGTGGATTCCTGATCTGTATTTTTGTGGGCTATGTTTGGAAAACCGATCAGGCTATTAATGAAATGGAGTACGGGTTTGCAGGTATCAAACAAACACTATTTGTGAAAGTTTGGCCCATATTTATAAAGTATATTTGCCCTGCAGCTATCCTTTATAACCTGATTACAAATTTCATTTAAACTAGTTTTGTTATCTAACTGGCCAGGTGCTATTTTTGCCGAAAATTTAATCCAAGGAAACTCTATTAATGACTAAAATTTCTACATCAGATTTCAGGAATGGATTGGTTCTGGATCTGGACGGTGAACTCTACTCAATAACAGAGTTCCAGCACGTGAAGCCGGGAAAAGGCCCTGCTTTTGTCCGAACAAAACTGAAAGGGATTTTGAACGGGAAAAATATTGATAAAACCTGGCGATCAGGCGAAAATGCCTATTCTGTGCGTGTAGAACGCCATGAATATCAATACCTGTACAATGATGGATTGATGTACTATTTCATGCATAAGGAAACCTATGAGCAGATTCCTATTAATGCCAACCAGGTAGAACGCAAAGATTTTCTGGTGGAGGGGCAAACCTCCTCAATACTTTTAAATGCAGATGACGACCAGGTATTGTACGCTGAACCTCCTGATCAAATAGAGGCTGTAATTAGCCAGACAGATCCCGGACTTAAAGGAGATACAGCCCAGGGAGGCAGCAAACCCGCTACATTGGAGTCAGGTGCAGTTGTACAGGTTCCTCTTTTCATCAACGAAGGGGAGAAAATAAGGGTTGATACAAGAACCGGCGAATACTTAGAACGAGCTAAATAAAAATTATATCATGGATTTAAAACTCATTAAAAATATTCTAAACCTCATTTCTGAAAGCGATGTAGATGAGGTTTCTCTTGAGGAAGGCGATTTTAAAATTCGAGTAAAAAAAACAGCCACCATCGAGCAGGTAAGTTATACTCAACCCGCAGCTCCCCAGGTCCCACAAGCCGCTCCGGCTCAGCCTAATGCTTCAAATGAAGCTGGTGCAGATACTACTGAGTCAGTTCAGTCCACAGGGCCAAATATTGATGGAGAAACGATTAAATCCCCTATTGTGGGAACCTATTACGAAGCACCATCACCTGAATCGGATAATTTTATAAAGGAAGGTGATAAAGTAAAAGCCGGGCAAACTTTATGTATTGTGGAGGCTATGAAAATCATGAACGAAATTGAGGCTGAATTTTCAGGGACTGTCCAAAAAATTCTGGTGAAAAATGCTCAGCCTGTAGAGTACGACCAACCACTATTTATCATTAAAAAAGATTAAGCGGCTTTCATGTTTAAAAAAATTCTGATCGCCAACCGAGGTGAAATTGCACTGCGTGTTATCCGTACCTGCCGCGAATTAGGTATTAAAACGGTGGCTGTTTATTCCACCGCCGATGCCGACAGCCTTCATGTGAAATTTGCTGACGAAGCAGTTTGTATAGGCCCGCCTGCAGGCAAAGAAAGTTATTTAAAAATACCCAGTATCTTGGCCGCCGCTGAAATTACAAATGCCGAAGCTATACACCCCGGCTATGGATTTCTCGCTGAAAATGCGGAGTTCTCACGTATCTGCGGAGAACATAATATCAAGTTTATCGGCCCTTCCCCTGATTCTATTAATAGGATGGGCGACAAGGCAGTGGCTAAGGCTACAATGATCAAAAATAAAGTGCCTGTTGTTCCTGGAAGCGATGGTGTGGTAGAAAGTTATGAGCAGGCACAAAAAGTTTGTGAAGAAACGGGATTTCCTGTTATAATAAAAGCTTCGGCCGGTGGTGGCGGACGTGGAATGCGCGTGGTGAATGAAGCTTCAGAATTAAAGCACAATTACGAGATGTGCAGAAATGAAGCAGAATCTGCTTTCAATAATCCTGCCGTTTACATTGAACGTTTTGTTGAGAATCCACATCACGTAGAAATTCAAATTGTTGGCGACAGTCATGGAACTGTTATTCATTTGGGTGAAAGAGATTGCTCGCTGCAACGGCGGCATCAAAAATTATTAGAAGAAGCCCCTTCTCCCCTCATGACAACCGAACTCAGGGAAAGGATGGGCACGGCAGCCGTTAATGCCGCAAAAGCTGTGAATTATGAAGGAGCCGGAACGGTTGAGTTTTTAGTAGATGATGACAAGAATTTCTACTTCATGGAAATGAATACCCGTATTCAAGTAGAACATCCTGTTACAGAAGAAGTTACTGGTATTGATCTGATTGAAGAGCAAATAAGAGTGGCAGCCGGAGAGAAATTAAAGCCAGCTCCGCTTGAGATTACCAGTCATTCTATTGAATGCCGTATTAATGCGGAAGACCCGGCCCATAATTTTCGTCCATCAGCTGGCGAAATTAAAGTATTTCATCCACCCGGCGGCTTTGGCGTTCGTGTAGATACACATGCCTATGCCGGATATCGTATTCCACCTTATTATGATTCCCTGATTGCTAAATTGATCGTAAGAGCTCCCACCCGATTGGAAGCTATTAATAAAATGCGGCGGGCATTGGAAGAATTTATTATTGAAGGAGTAAAAACAACAATTATGTACCACATTCAGCTAATGGATGATAAGAACTTCCAGAAGGGTGAGTTTGATACCAAATACCTTGAAAGATCATTTAAATTTATAGCCGAGGATATAAAATGAGCCTTCCTGACGATTTAAAATATACACGCGAACACGAATGGATCAAAAATAACGGTGATGGCACAGCTACTATTGGAATTACCGATTTTGCCCAAAGCGAATTAGGTGATATTGTTTTTGTAGAACTTGAATCAGCTGATTTTGAATTCTCTAAAGATGATGCCTTTGGAACCGTAGAAGCTGTAAAAACGGTATCCGAACTTTTTGCACCGGTTGATGGGGAAATCATCGAGGTTAATGCTCGGCTTGAAGATGAGCCCGAATTAGTGAATGATGATCCCTACGGCGATGGATGGATGGTTAAAATAAAACTAAACGATACTTCTCAATTAGATGAGCTGTTAACAGCTGATGAATACAAAGAAGTTATAGCTTAAATAGTCGATCAGTCAGGGTTAAAGAGATGTTTAATACTGCGGTTAAAGTTAATGCCTGAAGGTTTTTATACATGCATTTTTTTTGTTTAATCTTAATTTAGTGTTTCTAATTTCATGCAAAGCCGACATTCGGAATGGATTTTAATCCTTGATTATGGCTCTCAGGTTACCCAACTAATCGCACGTCGGCTAAGAGAGATTAATGTTTACTGCGAAATTCATCCCTTTAATATAGACCTGTCGAAAGTTTCGATTCCCAAACCTCATGGTATTATTCTTTCAGGCGGCCCTAAAAGCGTTTATGATGAAGGAGCTCCTTACCTGCAGGAGGAAATTATAGACTGGGATGTTCCTATTCTGGGTATTTGTTACGGCTTGCAGCTTTTTGCGCATCACGAGATTCCGGGAAGTGTTGAAAAAGCAACCCGACGTGAATACGGCCGTGCTAATCTGCTCATAGATAATTCCGAAGATCTCCTGAAAGATATCCCCAACAAAAGTGTGGCTTGGATGAGTCATGGAGATCATATTCACGATCTCCCTCCTTCTTATGATATCATCGCTCATACCAGGAATGCCAAGGTAGCCGCAGTTCGTCATAAGCAGAGCAAACTTTATGGCGTGCAATTTCATCCCGAAGTTGCCCATACGGCTTACGGAAAGCTACTGCTAAAGAATTTCGCAATTGATATTTGCGGGCTGAAAGGAGACTGGACATCAGAATCTTTTATCGAAGAACAAATTCAAATCATCCGCGATACAGCAGGCGACAATAAGGTGTTGTGTGGCCTTTCGGGAGGCGTTGACTCTACAGTGGTCGCCACTTTGCTTCATAAAGCCATCGGAGATCAGCTCCAGTGTATTTTTGTTGATAACGGTTTATTGAGAAAAAATGAATTTCAGGATGTGCTGGATCTTTATGTTAAAGATTTACACCTGCCGGTTCGCGGAGTGGATGCTTCCGATTTATTCCTGACAAGGCTTCACGGTATTTCTGATCCCGAAGAAAAAAGAAAAATTATCGGAAATACTTTTATTGATGTTTTTGATAAAGAAATTGGTTCCGATACCGCCTTTAAATTTTTAGCTCAGGGCACCTTATATCCGGATGTGATAGAGAGTGTTTCTTTTAAAGGGCCTTCTGCTACCATAAAGTCGCATCATAATGTGGGTGGACTACCCGATAAAATGAATCTCGATTTAATTGAACCCGTCCGGGAGTTGTTTAAAGATGAAGTTCGGGAAGTTGGACGGGCACTTGGAATTCCTGAGCATTTTATTAAACGACACCCCTTTCCAGGTCCAGGACTGGGAATTCGGGTAATTGGTGATCTTACCGGTGAACGTTTAAGCCTGCTGCGTGAGGCTGATCATATTTTTATAGAAGAGCTCAAAAATCAAGGGTTATACGATTCAGTTTGGCAAGCTTTGGCTGTATTATTACCGGTGCAAAGTGTTGGTGTGATGGGTGATGAACGAACTTATGAGTTTACTATAGCCCTGCGAGCAGTTACAAGTTTAGATGGTATGACAGCAGATTGGGCTCATCTCCCCTATGATTTCCTGGCCAGCGTTTCTAACCGTATTATAAATGAAACTAAAGGCATCAATCGTGTGGTCTATGATATCAGTTCAAAGCCGCCTGCTACTATTGAGTGGGAATAGAATTTTCTGCTTTTTTACTTCTGATAATATGTATGATTAAAGAAGTATTCTATCTTAGAACTTTTTAGCTTCTGTTCTGTTATAAATGGATAACTAACAATTTATCTTCATGAAACACCTTTTACTACTCTCTCTTTTTCTATTTTCTGCGAATACTCTCATTAATTCTCAATCTCTGGATGTTGGCATTGAATTTTATCAAGAAGGCGATTACGATCGCGCACTCCGGGTATTTGATAATTATAATGAACCACTAGCGCATCTTTTTTCCGGTAAAAGTTATTTTAATATGGGGGAGTACCTGAAAGCAAAACACCATCTTTCAAAGGTTGATAGTTCAGCAATAGAAGTGTACCTGGAAGCCCGCTATACACACGCATTGGCAGATTTTCAGCTAAAAAATTTCCCCGAAGCACTTGATGCCTTATATCAACTTAAAAATAGTTCTTCCCGGGGATCATTAAACAGGGAAGCAAACTCATTTTATAATCAACTGTTAGAGTATTTAACCATCAGCCAGCGGTTTCATGCTTTTAAGGCTAGTACCTCCGACGGAGTCCGCTTCGATCTTGTAGAGGCAGCTGTTGGAAATGTGGATCATGCCACAGCCAGCGCGCTTTTCCGATCCTATATAAGATCTGCCACAACAATGGAAGACAGTTCAAAAATAAATGAGCTGGAAGAAATTTTAAGGGATACCACTGGTTATTGGGAGCGATACAATCCAGATCAATACCCGGAAGCACCGGCAGGAATTTCCTACAACATAGGAGTAGCACTTCCGGAATTTGATTATGAATCCCCGGATTTTGAGATATCCCAAAATCTTTATTTTGGGAGTCAATTGGCCATCGAAAATTTCAACAGTGAAAATGCCGACAAAAAAGCTTTTATCACTTATAAAAATACGTCTGCTGGTATTTCAGGAGCGGAATCTATTGCAAATGATTTTGTATGGAATTATGATGTAGATGCAATTCTCGGGCCTCTTTTTTCGGATGTTGCTGTACGATTTTCCAGGTTTGCCGAACAATATGAAATTCCTCTTTTAACACCTCTTGCTAATTCAGATTCACTTAACCTGGATCTGACGTATACTTTTCAGCTTAATCCAACCTTTGGCATTCATGGTAAAACTATGGCTCGATTTGCTGTACAGAAGATGGGTTTTGATACTCTTGCAGTAATTGCTGAAAAGGGTTCTTTAGGTGCACCATCTGCAATTGCTTTTCGGGATGAGGTCAGAGCGTTAGGTGCCAATGTTGTTCATTATTACGTGGAAGATCTTGAATCAAAAGGCTATGATTTAAGTGAATATGCAGAGTACCTGGATCCGCAGGATACGGTATATAATTATAATATTGATGCTGTGTATGCGCCATTCACTGGTCCTGCAGCCTCCACCCTGATCAGTTCTTTTCTAACTCACCTGGAAGCCATGCAAACTTCTATGGCTATTTTGGGTTCAGAAGATTGGGAGGCAGTAAATATGGAATCTGTGAGATTACCCGGAACCAATATTTATTATACACAGTCATTTGTAGCAACTGAGAGTACAACAGCTTTGGAAGAATTTGCAAGTTCGTTCCGCCTGCGTTTCGATGTGGACCCTGATTTTTATGCTTATGTAGGCTATGATGCTGCAAATGTTTTATTGGAAACACTGAAGCATGTAAAAAATCCGGCTTACCTGAAAGAAGGATTGAAGAAACTTAATGGATACAAAGGATTGATAACAGAAGTAAGCTTCAGAAATACTCATATTAATCAGGAAGTAAAGGTCCGAATCTTAGATCAATAAGTGGCCATTCCAATTCCAAGAACCAAATTTCAAGTGCCAGGGTTATCAGTATTTGAAATTCAAAGTTTACCTTGTCTCACTATTATTAGCAGCTTCCGATTCCCGCTGTCGTTTAATCCGGTATTGTTGCTGAAGCCATTGCCGCCACTTCTTGCTTTCTTCAATATGTTCCTCAAATGTGCGGGTAAAAAAGTGGCCCCCTTTAGGATTGGCAACCATATATAAATAATCATGCTCCTCAGGATTCAGGGCAGCTCTTATGGAGCTTATACTCGGATTTGTAACAGGACCTGGTGGCAAGCCTTTTTTAAGATAAGTATTGAATTCGTGATCCAGTTTATAATCTTCAAACAGTAATCTTCGCCGCTCTCCTACTGCAAAATTCACAGTGGGATCTGCCTGAAGCCTCATTCCTCTATCAATTCGATTCCAATATAAACCACTTATTATTGGTTTCTCTTCCTCAACCTTAGCCTCCCATTCCACGATTGATGCCATCGTAAGGGCATCATCAATAGAAATGCCAACTTCATCAGCTTGCTGCTGCAAAATTTCAGTGACAGATTTATTGAATTCGCGGGTAACTTTATTTAATACTTCTTTGGGAGAAGATGTCCAGTAAATCAAATAAGTCTCAGGATACATTCTTCCAAAAAGTTCTTCAGTACGTAAATTTTTCTCACTCAGGTAGGCGCTGTCAGTTAACGCATTCATGAAATCCTGACTGTTGAAGTTTAACTTATCGGCTAAATTATCGGCAAGTATTTGGGGAACAATTCCCGGCAATATAACAACTGAAACAGGATCTTGAATGCCTTTTGCAAGCTTCGAAAGCAAGCTATTATAGGAATAGTTGCCTTCAAATACATAGCGTCCTCTTCGCAGGTTTTTCCATCCTAAAATGTTAGCCGCCCATTCCAGTTCGTCTTCATTATAGTTAATCTCATTCTCCTGTAACTCAGATATCAGAGAGTTAAGACCTCCGGGTGCAGATAGAATAATTTCAGTACTATTCTCGAATTCCATTGCTGAACCCGTAAGCCGAACAAGGCGAGAACTTAGCACCAGCGCCGTGATTAATACAAATAAAAGTAGCGTTGAAATCAGCTCAGATTTCGTTAACGAAATAAATTTATTTAAATCCATCCTTAAAGATACAAATAGAAGTTAATAGTTGTATTTCCATTTCGTTTTTTTGTTGCCGAAGATCTCCTCTCCCCGGAGGCTTTAACGCCTATAATCCCGAAACATTCTATATCTGCCATCGTAATTATTCAGCGAAGAGAAAAAGAGCTTTTGATGCTGCATAAGCACCAAATGCCCTACATAAAACCCGGGTTCTGAAAGGCCCGGGTTTATTTCTTTACCAGATTTTATCAATGGTCCTCCCAATTCATTTTTCCTCATTTTTTGTTTTAAAAACCTCAATCAAAAAGGCGATATGCTCGGATAATTCTTTTCCAATCAACTTTGCCCCTTCCCTGATATCCTTCCGCGGAACATTTGCCGCAAAATTCTGATCTTTAAGTTTTTTTGTAACTGATTTCACTTTCATATCCTCAAATTTATTGGGCCGCATCAAAGAAACGGCATTCATAAATCCTGATAACTCATCACATGCAAAAAGGTAGCGTTCCATTTCACTATCAGGCTCTTTACCTGTACGTTCGGGAGCATGTGCGCGAATAGCTTCAATTATTTCCTCCGAATATCCCTCTTCGGGCAAAATTTCTTTAACCGCTTTATTGGGATGTTCTTCAGGATATTTTTCCCAATCTAAATCATGCAGCAGTCCGGCTGTCCACCAATTATCGATTTCTGCCTCATGTTTACCCAAATTTTTAGCATAGGCTTCCATGGCTCCGGCAACCATTACCGAATGCTTCCGGAGACTTTCATTTTCAATGTAAGATTGCATCAAATTTCGCGATTTTTCTCTATCCTGTTCTGCCATTTTATCTATTCTTTCAATTTTTAATTTGCATTAGTGAAACGAAATCATTTAACATTCAATTAAATTATTTAACCCCGCTGAACTTAAAAGTTAAGAGAGGCTAACAATCATGACGCCAAATTTATCTTTCTTCTTAATACTAGTCGTTTTTTTGTTTTTTTCTAATTGTATTCAAAATATTGAAGATGTCTCAGAAGGCGAAATTTTTAACCCGGAAGACATCAGTTACGAAGCAGATATTCAGCCCATTTTTAATACTTCTTGTGGTGGCAGCGGGTGCCATATTAGTAACACAACAAATGGTGTGAACTTATCTTCCTACAATGCAGTAATAAATAGTAGCGGAGATCAATATGGAACCGAAATTATAGTGCCGGGAGAACCTGAGAACAGTCCACTTGTAAATAAAATTGAACCAAATCCACGAAATGGAGACCGCATGCCTTTCAACAACCCCCCACTTTCAGTAACAGAAATCAATAAAATAAAAGCCTGGATTGAAGGCGGAGCAAAAAATAACTGATAATGAAATATCTCCTGAGCCTAATTTTACTTTTTTCTCTAAATCAGAATGCTGTCTCACAATCTTATTACACAGAAAACGGTACAGCAGTTTTTCATTCAAGGGTCCCTCTCCATACATTCAGCGGCACCTCTGAACATTTAACTGGTATGATTAATCTCGAGGAGAATATTTTAGATTTCTACCTTGACCTGGAAACTCTGGAAACGGGCATCGGAAAGCGAGATCGCGATATGAGGGAAACCCTGGAAACCGAGGAATATCCATTTGCTGAATTTTATGGAGAATTGCAATCAGATTTCGATTCAACAACCACCGAAGAGCAGCCGGTGAGAGCTGTGGGAAATTTCACCATTCATGGTGTTGAAAATGAAATTGAAGTTGAAGGCACTCTCCAAATGACCGATGAAGGGTTGCTACTGAAAGCTGGCTGGATTTTGTTGCTTGCAGATTATGACATAGAACCTCCCAGCCTGCTTTTTGTAAAAGTTGATCAGGAACAAGAAATTGAAATCGAAGCTCTCCTAAAACCCGAAGATGATTAACTGATATGTATCAAAAGAAAACAGTTCTATTCGCAATTCTAATACTGATCACACCACAACTTTTATTAGCCCAGATGGAAAGAAAACGAGCCGTAGAAGATGGTCCGGTTGAAGATATTTTCCTGGCTGCTAGTATTGTTGGAATGAGTACAGTAACCAATCTTCCTCACAAAAACCTCAACACCACAGTAATGCATAATTTTGGTTTGATATCGGGTGGGGTTGATGACTTTTTTGGATTGGATGTAGGAGCTACCGTACGGTTGGGCATTGACTACGGCCTCACAGATAAACTGGATATTGGTATCGGCAGAACCAGCCAGGAAAATAATGTAGATGTACGCCTAAAATATCTTGTACTGCAACAGCTGCAATCAGATAAAGTACCTGTTCAAATAGCGCTTAAGGCAAATGTTGGAGTAAACACCCAAAAAGAAAATCGGTTCGATTTTACCTTTCAGGAAAGGCTGAATTACTTAGGCTCTGTGATGATTGCCCGTAAATTCACCGATCAGTTCAGCCTTCAAATAACCCCGATGATTTCCCATTTTAATACAACAGTCATAGAAGTGGAAAATGAAGAGCAAAATCATACGCTTTTTGCTGTGGGGTTAGGTACTCGTTATAAATGGAATAACAGAAATGCTCTCGCTTTTGAATATCTGCCGGTTCTTGGAAACCGAAATTCGGGCACAACAAATCATGCAGCACTTTCTCTTGAAATTGACACCGGCGGACACGTGTTCCAAATCTTCCTGATGTCCGGCCAGTGGTTCACCGAACAACACCTGCTTGCCCGAACCAACACCGATATTACTGATCTTGACTTTCGGATTGGTTTTAATATAAACCGGCTGTTTAGTTTGGGTGATTAATTAGATTGAACGCCTGATGAGTTATCCAAACACTATTCTCCCACTCATGTAATCTGCAAATATCAGATAAAACCTGCCAAAATCTTAGGTCGATTCACCTTTCTATTATTCCTATCTTTTGGCTATGAAAAAAGTAGCGTTTGAAACTTTAGGCTGTAAACTCAATTTCTCCGAAACCTCCTCCATGCGAAGGGATTTTGCTAACGAGGGTTTTGAGATTGGGGAATTTGATGAAAAAGCCGATATCTATATTGTAAATACCTGCTCTGTTACCAATAATGCCAACAGTGCGTGCCGGCAAACCGTACGACAGGCATTACGCCGAAACCCAGATGCTTTTGTGGCGGTGGTGGGCTGCTACGCTCAGCTTGAACCCGAAGAAATAGCCGAAATTGAAGGCGTAGATGTGGTTCTGGGTGCCAAAGATAAATTCAAACTCCTCGATTTATTTGATGATTTCGCCAAACAGGAAAAAACAATCATCCACAATACCGATGTAAATGAAGCGGTAGATTTTCACAATGCTTTTTCTTCGGATGACCGCACCCGCGCTTTCCTGAAAATTCAGGATGGCTGTAATTATAAATGTTCCTTTTGCACCATCCCCCTCGCGCGTGGAAAGAGTCGAAGTGCCAAAATTGAAACGGTTGTACGAAATGCTCAACAACTGGTGGGTGAAGGATTTAAGGAAGTAATAATAACCGGTGTGAATGCCGGTGACTTCGGCTATGGTACCGATGAGAATTTCTACCAGCTCCTGCAAGCTTTGGACTTGGTGGAAGGTTTAGAGCGAATTCGTGTCTCCTCCATCGAACCGAATTTACTGAATGAAAAGATTATTCATTTCGCTGCTGAATCCAAAAAATTACAACCTCATTTCCACATCCCCCTGCAAAGCGGAAGCGATGAAATGCTGAAATTGATGCGCCGCCGCTATACATCCAATTTATATCGTGGGCGTGTAGAATTAATCCGGGAATTGATGCCAGATGCCTGCATCGGGGTAGATGTGATTACCGGCCATCCCGGCGAAACCGAAGAATTCTTTCAGGAATCTTTTGATTTCATAGACAGCCTTGATATTTCATACCTGCACGTTTTTACCTATTCCGAGCGGCCAAATACTCATGCCTTGAGTTTAAATCCTGTAATCGATCATCAGGTTCGTAAAAAAAGAACGCACAAACTGCGGCGCCTGTCTTCCAAAAAACGTTTTGAATTTAACAGTAAATGGATTGGTGACACTCGTCCTGCCCTTTTTGAGGAAGAGAACAAAAATGGTTTTATCCAGGGCTGGACTGATAATTATATTCGTGTTGCCGTTCCATACAGTCCGCGTTTGGCTAATACAATACAGCAGATAAAAATTGGCAAGCCCGGTAAAGAAGGCTATCATTTTGGGCAACTTCCAAAAGAAGTAATTTCAGAAGAAAAAGTAATAAAGGAACTCATTTCCGATGCCTGAACTGAAGAATTTTATTGATCGCGCCTCAAAATTTATTGAACAGCAACGGCAAATGTTCGGTGATTTCTCTACTGCTACAACAAGCTCCGAAGCCCCTTCTCAAGCAAAAGAAATCGAAGAAGAAATCACTTCCAATTCAGCCTCCATTGCTACAGAAAAAGAAAATTCACCCCAAATTGAACGTATGTCTGACCCGGCCGAATTAATAGCTAATTGTAAAACCTGTGATGAACTAAAAGCACTTTGTGAAAAGTCGGAGGTATTAAGAACCGATCTCGAAAATACAAATTTGGTTTTCGGTGTTGGAAATCCAAACGCTGATTTAATGATTGTAGGCGAAGCACCCGGTGCAAATGAGGATAAACAGGGCGAGCCTTTTGTTGGCCGTGCCGGACAGCTTTTGGATAAAATTATGGAGGCGGTAAATTTTAAACGGAATGAAATCTATATTGCCAATATTTTAAAACATCGTCCACCTGATAACCGCAACCCGACGGCGGAAGAGCGTGCAAAAAGCCTCCCTTACCTTTTGAAGCAAATAGAACTGATCGATCCCAAACTCATCCTTTGTGTGGGCAAAGTTTCCGGCACTACTCTTCTTGGAAAAGATGAAGCACTCAAAAATATGCGCCAAAAATTTCATGCTTTTCACGGGCGAGAACTTATGGTGACTTACCATCCTGCTGCACTACTCCGAAACCCAAACTGGAAACGTCCAACCTGGGAAGATGTGCAGTTGCTGCGGAAAAGGTATGATGAGCTTGCAGGGAAGTAGGATTCAAAATTCTGTAGTCAGGAGTCAGAATTTTGAGGAGCTTCGCTCCTTTTAGTGTGACAGTGGAATTTGAGAAGCTTCTTAGCCGCGCCTGCGCGGCTTTTGTTGTTTAAGGCACAGCCTGTCATTCTGAGTGGAGCGTCTATGCATAGCGAACTACAGTCACTCCACATAACATTAACAGAAACAGGTTCGTATTTGGTTTACTGGTTGGATTGGAATATTATCCGGGGAGTATTCGGGAATCGGGGAATTTAATGAATAACTGTTTCTTCTTATTCGGGCAGGCAAAGGTGAATATGATAAAAGCCGATCTTCCTGTTACTCCTATTATTTAAAGAATATCATGAACAATACTTGTGCATGAAGCAAGGATAAAATGAATAGCATTGGTGATATGCCGATGTTGGCATTCATTATAAAAAACGACACAAATAAAATATGGATTTTTACAGAAAGACAACATTAGGACTTTTTGATAGCTCTCAAAAATCATTTGAAATTCCAGTTTATCAAAGAGCTTATTCTTGGGAGAAAGACCAATGGCAAACTTTCCTAACCGACCTGTTGGAACAAATTGAAGGGGAGAATAACTACTTCTACGGAAATATCCTTTTAGAGACTGTCAAGAAAGATGTTAAGTATGAAATTATTGACGGACAACAGAGATTAACTACCTTGACCATTTTCATTCGCTCAATTTTGAACGTTCTAAAAAAGCGAGAAAAAGAGCTTGAAGATTTCGACTTTCAAACTAAAGAAAATATTTTCCTTAAAAATAGTGGGAATATAAAATTACGCCCAGTCGAATATGATAGAGCTTGTTTTGATTCATTAATTATTGACAATCAAAAGAAATTTGAAACAAATACACCCTCACAAGTAAGGATAAAGGAGGCAAAAGCCTTTTTCATCACTGAACTAGATAAATTGACAACGGACATTTTGCTTAGAGTTCTTACAAAAATTGAAACGACTGACCTCACAATTATTGAGTTAGAGGGTAAAAAGGATTCTGCATTAATGTTTGAATTGGAGAATAACAGAGGTAAAGATTTGACAAATATGGAAAAAATCAAATCTTACTTTATGTACCAAATGTACGTTTATAGCGACCCTGAACAAACGGAATCAAACATTGAAAATGTATCAAATATTTTCAAATTGATTTATTTAATAATCAATGATTTCAAAAAACTAAATGAAGATAGTGTATTAATCTACCATAATAACGCTTATATCAAAGGCTACAATTACAGGACACTAGAAGATGTTAAAGAAGTTTTTAAGAAATCAGATGACAAGATAGATTGGATTAAAAAATACATTTCCGAGCTTCACACTTCTTTCTCAAATATGAAAAAGTTTGAAAACTCGGATAATTTTTATGCTAAAAAGCTTTCTAAAATAAATGCACCTGCTTTTATCTACCCGTTCGTAATTAGGGGTTATAAGTACTTTGGAGATGATAACACAAAATTGAACACGCTGTTTAACATACTTGAAGTTTTAACATTTCGAGCAAGATTGATAAATAGCAGAGCCAATATTCAAGAGCGTTTAAATTCAATTCTTCTCAATTTTAAAGGGGATTTAATTAATCTAAAGCAAGAGATAAAAAGCAAATTGAATGAATCTTGGTATTGGAGTGATACAAACACAAAAAACTATTTGAATGGAGGAATGTATGGAAACAAAGTTTTGAACTATTTGCTTTGGGAATATGAAAACTCAATTCAGAATAAAGGGTATAGTATCAAAAACTTTAGCCTAGAGAATGAACAAATAGAGCATATTTCACCGCAAACACCTACAGACGGAGAGCCAATAGCGACAGGATACGACTTGAATGAAGACCGTGAGTATTCTGAAGATTTCGTGTCCAAGCATTTAAATAGTTTGGGAAATCTAATGCTCATTTCAGGCTCACATAACGCATCAATTGGAAATAAGGCTTTCAAAGAAAAGCTTAACTCATACAAAGCAAACCCACTTTTGAATCAACAAGCAGAGATTAAAGATTTTGTGACATCTGAAAATGAATCGTTTTTTTGGAAAACAGAGTCAATCGAAAAACGACATAAGAAAATAATAGATTTTGCTATCCAAAAATGGAGTTTCGATAAAATCGACATAAAATATTTAGAAGCGGAATTAATTGAGGACGAAAAAAAATAACGAAATGCCAACATTGTATAAGAGCAATAGCGGGTGAAGTGGTAAATCGAAGGTCTGTATATTTAATAAACTTTTGTGGTGGCGGACAGGTAATCGCTTCGAAATCCGCTACTGCTCTTTTACTTGACCGTTATACCCCTTATGTAAAATCCTACTTGTTAAAGCCAATCCTTAATTCGATATTAAAATAAAAATGCCAACCATTTCAAGCTTTTATGGCATCACTATCCAAATGTTTTTTAAAGATCACAATCCACCTCATTTTCACGTTGTATATGGAGAGTATCGAGCTGTGATTAATATTAAGGATGAAATTGTACAAGGATATATGCCTAACAGAGCACTAAAACTTGTATTTGAATGGATGGAGCTTCACAAAGAGGAATTACTGGAAGATTGGGAGTTGGCTCAACAAGGAGTACCTCTAAAACCGATTGAACCTTTAACATAACGATTATGGATACTACATGGATTAAAAGAGCGGATTATATCAGTGATTATAAAATCGAGATAGAATTCAATGATGGGAAGA
>JBBDNN010000088.1:0-14124 GCA_040877545.1 Balneolaceae bacterium | reverse complement strand
TAAAGTGCTGCACTGAAAGTGCAGGGTTTTAAACCCTCGGCTGGGACCAATAAAGCGGCGCAAAAACGGCCCCGACTCCTCGGGGGCCGCGTTAATGCAGTTTGTTAGCTGACCGATTTTGATTTAGCAGCATCTGGATTTTGATGACTCATAATTTCGAACCAATCTATTTTCCTGGTCAGGTACATGACTAAGGCCAAGACTATAAATAATCCAAAACTACCCATCAGCAACGCATAATCTTGCAGCTGCATCAAGATGTATAAATATCCATAAAGAATCACCAAGACTCCAAAAATAACACCAGTTTTAAGCTTGTCTGATAAAACACTATAAGAATAAATGGTAATCAATAGTATGATTGCTGCTGATGACAGTAGATAAGCAACCTTAAATACAAGATATTCGGAAATGGACAGCAAAAGTGTATAGAAGATTAAAAGTGCAAACCCAATCAACAGGTATTGTACAGGATGGATTACTTTTTTGCTCAACAATTCAATCATAAGAAAAGTTAAAAATGTCAGTGAAATGAACATGATCGCATATTTAGCAGTCCGCATGGTTTTTTGATACTCATCCACCGGGAGCAGCAGCTCAACTCCAAATGTTGAATTGGATACTTTTTGATTTGATCCCAGCCATTGTTGTGGAAAATTGCGATTGAGATGCAGGACTTCCCAATCAGAACTAAATCCGGAGGAGTTAACTTCTCTGTCAACCGGTAAAAAATCGCCGGTAAAGCTGGGGTTGGGCCAGTCAGAGGATAGTTCAACATTTGTTTGTTTACCGACTGGCGAAAATAGCAAACCTGAACTACCATTTAGATTCAAATCAAAATCGAATTGATATCCCTGATTTCCGGTTTCGAGCTCCGGGGAAAAAGAAATACCGGATTCTAAAACATCAGTAGATTCTACCCCCGGATTGGCAAAATATTCCTGATTATTCCAGTTGATCTTGATGAAGTCTTTGATGCCGGTCATATCAGAAATACCAACTGAAACAATAGCATCTTTAAGCATATAATCTTCCGGAGGAATGTTTAAACTATTTAGATCCAGGGATGGGAAATTTCCGGTGACGGAAAGATTACTATTATACACAATGACTTTATAAATCCCGCGATAACGTACTTCAGAGGCAATTGAACCTTTTATATGTAGATCCTCTGGTAAAAAATGTGCGTATCGGATGGTTTGCTCTACTTTGTCATTATTTTCAAAATAATGCTTATAAGGAACACTGATGACAGGCCCTATAATGGTTTGTTCCTTTCCCCACTTTTGACTGATCTCCTCCGCAACAGAATCTCTCCGATCCTGTCGTTCTGAAATTAAATTCTGAATAAAAAAGGATGGGATCAGAAGTATTAATGTTAGGAATGCGATGATGGATAATCGAGCTCCCATTGAGTGTTTTAAATTTAAAAATGCCATAATAATCGATTTTGGTGAATTTAATTTAATAAGGTTTAGCTGATTCCATCGCTATTACGATTTAATCTGCCGAGTTTTCATTTAATGCTGATTGCTCCTGCGCTGCATATCGAAATAATAAAGCCGATAGGACAAACAGCATGATGAAGAACCCATTTACAGCCAGAATTTCATACACGGAACTTCCTGGTAATTGATGCATTCCGGTGAATAACGCAATCACAGTAATCAGCAATTGAGTGAGTGCCATAGCAAATAAGGTGAATACCATTCTTTCTGACTGGAAGCGGGCAATGAAAGCACCGATAATTCCAACTGCGATCACTCCGAAATACAACAGGTTAATTTCATTATTCTCGGACCCGATGATACCAACGGCACCGTTCGTCCAGATGAGAAAGAGTCCTGTAAAGAGTGCAAAGCCGACGACGACCCGGTAGACGATCTTGCCCGATTTCCTAGTTATAAATTTATAGGTGAATCCGGTGCCGAAAAGCAGTGTGCCGGCAAAAATGAAGTCCGACAGTGTCCAGACCACTTCATCGGTATACTGCATTGCAATTAAGGGTATCATTAAAAGAGCTCCGGTGGCAAGTGCGAGCCATGCGATGGATTTGTAAAATTTACTATCTGTGTTCATGAGTATTACCTCTATTTATTTTGCTTGTTTATTTGTTTTTTGAAAGTACTTTGAATTACAAAGTAATTGAGTAAAAAATTTACTTTAGGCTGTTCATACTTGCCTGTGCTGCGATGGAATTCTGTATCGGGTGATAAAATACCATCCGGTACCCAATACAATCAGCAGTAATGGGATTGCATCCGGTTCATCCTCTACAATTACCATAAATGTCATTAAAGCGATGCCAATCAAGGTGATTAGAATCGAAATTAATTTGTGCATCTTTAGCTTCTTAGAGTTATTTGATTTCATAGGTACTTCCATTAGTTATTTCTGTGATTTAATGATTTTTTCTAACACGTTCAGATGCTCATCAAATGCTTCCCTTCCTTCCGGAGTCATGAAATATTTGGTATTGGGTTTATTGTCTATGAAAGATTTTTCCACCTCAATAAACCCTTCCTTTTCTAGCTTCTTGAGATGCGTTGCAAGGTTGCCATCGGTCACATCCAGAAATTCTTTTAGCGAGCTGAAATCGAGCGAATCGTTCACAGCTAAAGCCGACATGATGGCAAGTCTTATGCGGCTCTCGAAAGCCTTATGTAAGCCATTGATAGATATCATGGATAGATTTTTTCACCGCTCGTATTTTAAATGTATATAGATTCCGTAAGCTATATGGACAACTCCGAAACCAACAGCCCAAAAAAGTAAGCCATATTCAATAAACCAGGAGCTTATCAATCCTAATCCCACCTGTATCATGCCTAAAAATTTCACTTCATCAAAGGTAAATTTGCTGGCATTATATAATGCGAGGCCATAAAACAGCAGCGTTAAAGGTGCGATTAATCCTATGAGGCCTTTTGAAATTAAAATTACTATCAGGATTCCACCAGCCAATAATGGAATGGCCATATTGGCTAAAAGTCGTCTTGAGGTGGCATTCCATATTTTTTCCCCGTTTTTGTGCCCCTTCTTCCAGGAGAAATAAATGGCAGTAGCCAGAGCCAGGATCAATATTAGAAGTGCCAGCAAAATGACCTTTGGCAAACTGGACGGGATGTAAAAAATCTCCTCCGGATTAAAACCTAAAACGGTATTGGCAATCCAGGCACCTGCCAATGCATACATGCCAGCCATGATGCCTGCCCAGCCGGAGAGCGATAAAAATTTGGAAGATCGCTCCATCATGGAACGTATCTCAGCTATATCCTGAATGTAATCCTGTTCTTCTTTCATGCAAAGTACTTTTTATTTAAAAGTAGTACACAAATTTCAATTATACAAGAGCTGTTAAATTTAATTTATAATCTGTCAGGTGATTTTCAAGGAAGATGCGTTGAGGAGAGATTACCAGCGATGTAACAGGAGCACGACAGGCCACCTAACGTTCTTGCTTAAGCTGCTCAGGCTGTGTAAAACTTAAACCCTTAACGAGCCACGGAATCCCCTGGCGCCAAAATAAGATTCTGCACCGTTATGATACACGAAGACATTGTCGTAGCGGAAGTCACCAAAAATGGCACCACCGCGTTCTCTGATATCAGATGGTGTTTGCAACCAACTCGACGTTTTCAAATCGAATTCACCTAATTGCTGCAGCTCCCGGTATTGTTCCTTCGTTAAAAGCTCAATGCCCATGTCAGCAGCCATATCCATAGCGTTATTTTTCGGTTTATGCTTTTTCCTTGACTCCAGCGCTTCATGGTCGTAACAAAGACTTCTGCGGCCTTTAGGACTTTCCGCTGAACAATCATAAAAAATGTATTCTCCCCTCTTTTTATCATAACCAACAACATCCGGTTCACCGCCGGTTCTTTCCATTTCATTAAGCAACCACAGCTTTTCCCCCGAATGTTTGGAGTCCATCTTTTCTTGTACTTTAGCCCAATCAAGGCCTTGATAGCGGTTCATGTTTTTCTCAAAACGGGCTTTCAATGCTTTGATCAGTTCTTCACGCTGTTCTGATGACAACTCCTTTTTATTACTCTTCATGTTGTTCATACTTTATATGTCTCTGTTGAATAGGTGTACCAAGTGTTAATTACCTAATCATTTAATCCCTTTCCATTGAAAATTTCCGGTATACATTTTTCCACCCTTCGCTCCCGGGTTTTGGATTGTTTGGCTCCGGAAAAGTGAAGAAGGTATCCTCTTTGCCGTCCCGGGGTTAATGCCTCAAAAGCAGTTTTTAAGGCAGGATTTTCATCTAACGCCTTTTGAAACTCTTCCGGCATTGTGAATTCTGAAGTCTTTTTTAACTCGACTTTCAAACCGGCTTTTTCCACTTCTATGGCTTCAAAAATATAAGCTTTGAGCGTGGCTTCCATCTCCACTATTTCCTGAACATTGGTGAACCGAATCTGCCGCGCCGCCTGCACATTTTCTGTTTGTTGGATTAGAATGCCCTCTGAATCATTTAGTAATGCCCCTTTGTGAAACAGAAATGCGCAGTATTCCTTAAATCCATGTATTAAAACGATGTTATTTTTTTGAAAGGTGTAACAAGGACACCCCCACTTCAATTCTTCGATCAGTCCACAATCAAGAGCGACCATTCTCATTCTTTCATATTCTTCCCGCCACTTTTTGGCTTTATCAAAAAAGAAATCCACCTTAGGATTCATACTATTCATTTGTTTGATTAACGGTTCCCATATTTATCGCGATTCTATCAGCCGGTCTGAAATACCACGATATCACAATCAGAGTTAGCAGTAGCAATGAGGGAAATATTTCATTCATGGTACCCGATGCAATATGTGAAAATGCTGCTCCCGTCATGGCAAAGGTAAAGCCTGCATAAGCCCATTCTTTGAGTAAAGGAAATTTAGGAATAAGCACTGCTACAACTCCAATAATTTTCCAAATACCAAGTAATGTCAGGAAATAACTGGGATAACCCAATTGAATAATAAAATCTACCTCCTCTTCTACTTTTAATAACTGTACTATTCCAGATGATAACATTCCTAATGCAAGCCAGATAGTGGCAATCCAATAGATAATTTTATTTCTTTTTGTCGCTGTCATATATTTTATCCTATTCTTTTTTATTTGATGTGAATGTGTTTGCGTTACAACCTTATAATGACTGAAGCATTGAACAACCAAATTTTAGTATTGAATAAAGACCGCTAATGGGCCTTACCCGGCACAGAGCTATGAGTTTTTTTAAGGCTACTGATTTCAACAGTTATTGGTAAGAAAATCACAACAAGATAAATAGAAAAGGGAAATTTTCTGTCTTCCTAACTACATATAAAAGACATTAAACTTATGACCATCAGGATCTGCAAAAACAAAACCATAATACCCTTTTCCAAATTCTTCTGGCTTGGAAATTATTTTCCCGCCTACTCTCTCAACCTCTTTCGCCCAGTTATTCACCTGGTCTTTGCTTTCAGCGGAAAGAGTGAACAAAACTTCATTTGCGATTTGCGAGTCGGTTATTTCACCTTTTATACTGGTTTTGAGTTTGCTTTTTAAAAAAAAGTGCATTACAAAATCATCTTCACCAACAAAAAAACTCGTCAGTTCTTTATTTGCGCCGTTGGGCTTAAATCCTAATTCAGTATAAAATTTTGTTGTTCGCGCTAAATCGCTTACGGCCAAATTTGACCATATCATTTTTGGATTCATAATTTTCCTCCTTTAGAATTGTTGTAAATTTATTTCGTTTACTTATTGTCTTGCATAGAGTTTAGCATTCTAGACAGGTCACTCGCGCGGTGGAGATACGACATTTTCACGGGGAAATTACGACAAAACAATCTCGCGCTCCTAATTTGCGAGCGGTGCCTTCAGCTTCCGGCCCTCCCGGCCCATCGGGTCCGTATTTTTTTTTCGTACAATTTCGGAGTCATCATTTATGGGTCGGATTAAAGAAACAACTCCTTCGCGATTTCAGCATTCCGGTAACCTTTTGCCAAAAGTTGTAGTACTTTGTATTCGCGGCGGCTGAGATTGAGTTTTTTCAACTCGGCTTCATTAATTGTAAATTCATCGGGTTGGGTATGTAAACTTCCTTTTCCACAGCTACTTTTTGAATTTTGGGTTTTACCAAGTGTGTAGCTACCCATACACCCAAAATGGTAAAAAAGACAGCGATTAGCCCGATGTAAATGTCCAACGAACTATCAGCAATTAAGTATTTCCACTGCAGCCATTTCAGCACAAAATCCATACAGGATTATGGGTCTATTTTTGAGGAAAATGTTTTTTAAAAAAGTCATTTTCATCTGAGTTGTTTCTTTCTGTCTATTACGACATTCCGCATAAACTGTAGGCGCCAACGTATTGAAATTGTTTACAAATGAAATTGTAACTATAAAAAGTGAGCCAGGCAAGAATGGGCGAGGCCTGTTCGCTTAACGACCTGCCACATAAGGGGCAGAAGATTACAGTGGTAATCTAACACTCGAAATCAGAATCGTAAAGGCTGAGGAAGTAAACAAAGTTAGATGCTGATCAGGAAGCTCCAACATTATCCCTTTCATTAATAGAGTTTTGATTTCTATTATGCTTTAGAAAGCAAAAATTGATTTTCACTGAAACTAGCAGTAGTTGGTCTACAAGATCTTCTAACTGCAAATCCTTGAATGTTACCTCGCCTTACTCATCACCAATAAAATCAACCAAATATGATTGGTTACTTTTTTGGCACTCACACTTTTAATTACTTATCTGAGGTTGAATCAGAACAGGATACATAAAAACAGATTTTAGCCAGTCCCACAATAGTAATTTTGCAATTGGGCAAAAACCGGTCTATCCAATTTGTTCTTTTTGTTATTATTTTTTCATCATTATACATCCAGGAAATTAACACCATATTTCCCACAAATACCGGCAACCTTTTCCATATTGGGAGGTCCGGCTGGCAAGCTCGCAAGCTCTTCAAACATATCTTCCAGGCCTGCTGGAAAAAAACTCAAATCTACTTTGGCCGGTTTATCTCCCACTACTTTCCAGGTATGTGGTATTCCCCTTGGGCAAAAACCCATATCACCAGGATTCAATACAGTTTTTGTATCGGCTACCTGCACTTCCAATTGGCCTTCTATCACCCGAAAAATCTCGTCTTCATTTTCATGAATATGAGGAGGAATGCCTACCCCGGGCTCGTTATTCTGTTCAATCAACACGTATTGTCCCGCAGTATCTTTTCCGGTCAATTTTACAGTCATTTTATCACCAAGCACATTCAGCTTTTTACCGAAACCATTGCGAACTATTTTTTCCTTTACATTTAGGTTGGTATTCTTTTTTATAGTAAAAGCAGTAGAGAAGGAAGCCAGAGCAGCTGTCGCTATACCACTTCCAGTTTTTGCAATAAATTCAGATCGTTTCATAGTATCCATTGTTTTAGTTTGAATGATGTACCAAAAAATGGAAATTTACAGGCTCAAGCCATACAAAAAAGGAAGAAAAGCATGGAATAATCACATATTGCCTTTTTAATACAAGCTATAAAATGATATTTATAGCCGAGGCAAGTAAAAGAGATTTTCTTTTACAGGGTCCTGTATTCAGAAGGAGAGGTTCCAATCTTTTTTTTAAAATAATTGCTGAAATGAAACGGATCGGTAAAACCCAGATTAAAAGCTATTTCCTTAATGCTTTTATTGGTGAATTTAAGCTCACCTCGGGCCTGAATAATCAATTGTTCCTGAATAACAGACTTTGGCGTAACCCCCAGAACATTCTTCACTACTTGTGTTAAGTATTTTGATGATATATTCAACATCTCTGCATACTCCGATACACGATGAGTATTTGTATAGTATTGTGCCACCATATCTTTAAACGCTTTCACAATTTGTACATCATTGATATTTTTTTCCTTGGATAAACGAATATTACATTTGCTGTCGCAATAAATAATCAACGTTCGGAACAGGGAAGCAATGGCTGTCTCTTTATTGGGAATTTCGGAGCCAATTAATTCATCTATCATTTCTGCAATAGAGTGAATCCGGTTACCAATTTTCGGGCTCAAAATGATTTTTGGATTCTTACTTATTGAAGCAAAAATATCCGCATCTTTTATCATCAGGTTTCCGCGGATATGAGTTTTAAAATATTCATTGCTGAACCTTAAAATCCAGCCTTCAGGATTTGCATCAAAAAAAAGACAAATTTTACGTTTTGGGTTTATAAAATAAATGGAGTTTGTAGATGGGGCAAACTTATCAAAATCAATCTGAATTTTTTTGAATCCCGCCTTTAACCATAATATGGTATAGTTTTGAGGATCAGAATAATCAGCTATATCCTTATTAAATTTTCTAAGCTCTATGTTATCTGTGTTAATCATTGGGTCTCTTTTTTATCCCCGGATATACCTACATAAGTTATTGTGAAATCAAATATTGTACATAACGACATTGCGCATAAGCTGCGCGCAACCAAGGATTGATTTAAAAACAAAATGTACTACAGAAATTGACTAACTCAAAACGGCAGGGAAGGGCGAGGCACGTCCGCTTAATGCGCGGGTTATAGAGCAGGTATAGTTTATAGTTTTTGTAAAGTTATGTCTAATGAGGTCGCCCATTCACCGACTTTGTCAATAAAAGAAATATGATGACCCGGGAATGTAGCTGTCTCAGTGACGAGTTTTCAGCTAGGGTATGAGCCGTTTGTGCATAAGCGCATCAACTGGGAACACGGACGAGATTTCGATTTCCAGGGTTGCTTGTTTTGAAATTCCCACCTTCGCCAAAGGCTACGGTGGGCAGGTTAGCCGTTAATTAACTCACCGATAGGAGCTAAAGGTTAGAAGAAGAAAAATCTTGTCGGAAATTACGCACTGTTAGAATTTCGATTACATCAGGATTAATTTCATAAATTACTCCGTAATTTATATGAACAACTATTTCCCGAATCTTATCATTATTTGTTTCTGGTAAAACTCTGCCTGACTCCGGATTCTGTTTTAATTCTTCAACCTTCCCCTCGATAAGATCAATAAGAGCCAGCGCAGCATCCGGATTGTCTTCAGAGATGTACTCGAGAATTTCTTTGTCTTTGGTTCTTGCAGTGGGCGACCAAATAATTTTCATGGTGAATATTCGGATCTCAATTCACTAAAAAATTCTTCATGGCTAACACCTTCACCATTATCTAACTCTTTTCGGGCAGTAGATAATTCTTCCAATAACTGAATCTTATCAAGCATTTTTTGATAATCTTCTACATCAATTAATACTGCGGAACTTTTACCATGTTGGGTTAGAACAAGTGGTCTGCGCTTTGATTTGACACGCTCTATATAAGATGCTGCATTAGCTCGAAAATCAGAAAGTGAGCGAATGTCTTGGTCAAGTTGAATGTGAGACATGATTGATTGATTAGTTTATGTTCTATTAAATGTACGTAATGTAAAACAAAATATTGTATAGAATCTCTTTCTAAAAATGAGGTGGCTAACGCGGTTTGGTGCTTCTGCTGCCGGGCGACCAACCTTGAAGTCCACCAAGAAGCCTGAACCGGTCAGCAGGAAATACTTGTTAACAGCCATTTTACCTACCCAACCTGAAACCAATTCGCAAAGCAGGTATGCCGAGCAAACTTTCAGATCTGGTAACTATTTGACCATAGAAGACATTTATCCCGACATTTATTCTTATTACATCGGTTAAGGTAATCCGTGTGCCAATCTCTGGTCTTATTCCAATTACAAAACCTCCCTCCGTGGACAAATCAAATTCATCTTTTCTGTGATTTGTGATTCCTATACCAAATGTACTGCCACCATATAATGAAATTCCGGATCTGATTTCAGCACCATATTGCAGTCTTGTACCAGCATACCACAACGAACTCATACTTTCGGTTTGGTTTTGTGATGATCTGTTGATATCTGATACCATAAAATGAACAATTGCCCCAAATGAAAATCCGCTTGACAATTGGCGTCCAGCTTCAAATTCAATAAAACTTGCTGGATTACCCAGTAATGCGGTCTCACTTTTTTCTTTTATACACCGGTACACTTTAGGAAGAGGCAAAAGTTTTGTATCTAATGTTTTTTCCACATTTTAGCTACTATGAATCAAACCCAACAGTCGGTTCTCGTTGAAAGCCTTCAAACCATTTTCGGAGAAAAATCCAGTTCGCTGATATCAGATACCCTTCCCCTGCTTGATTGGATGGAACTGAAAGGAGGCCAAACACTTATCCAAAAAAACGATACAGCAGATGCCGTTTATTTTGTGGTAAGCGGCCGGTTTCGAATACTAAAAACAGATGAATAGGAGCGGCGTCAAATTGATGAGGTTACCCGGGGCCAAACATTGGGAGCTGCTGAAGTATTGATGGGTGAGCCGCATCCTTCAACCATCATTGCAGTGCGAGACAGCGTTCTGGCTTGCCTTCAAACTCCAGATTTTGAAACATTATGGCAGCAATACCCCGGATTTTCGAGAAAAATGGCACGTCTGATGGTGGAGCATAAAAAGCAGAAAAATCAAAACGGTCAAAACCAAAAACCAGCTACCATCTGTATGGTTCCTATCTCCGACGGTTTTGATATTACCAATATTGCTGCTTCACTCACCGATGAAATTAGGCGATATGGCACGGTCGCTTTACAGATGCGGGCTACGGTAGAATCCGAATTTGGCTCAGGAGCCGCGAATGCACGTCCCACTGAAGATCACTATCACCGGCTTAGCGTGTGGCTGGATGAGATAGAACGTAATCATGATTTTACAGTACTACTTGCCGATGATGGAGAAACGGAATGGACAAGACGCTGCATCCGGCATGCCGATGAGGTGTTATTTATGGCGCGCATGGATGCGCCTATGAGAATTCATCCCATCGAAAAGCGGCTTTGTATGGGAGAACAAGCAATTACGGCGGCCCGGCAGTCGCTGGTATTGCTGCACCCAGATTGGAAACAACATCCTTTTGGTACTGGTGCCTGGATTGACCGCCGCCCTGTGGACGCCCATTACCATATCCGGCCGGAACGGCGCAGCGATATTGCGCGCTTATCTCGCATTTTAACGGGGAACGCTACGGGGCTTGTATTCTCTGGAGGTGGAGCAAAGGGTCCTGCACATCTTGGGGTATTTAAGGCTTTAGAAGAATATGGCATAGAAGTAGATTTTGTAGGTGGTACAAGTATTGGCTCCATGTCGGCTGCTTATGTTTCCTTTGATCGTCCGGCCGGGGAAGTTATCGGCTATGCACGCAAGACTTTTTTAAAAAATCCAACCGGCGATTACAACCTTTTGCCCATTATGTCTTTATTTAAAGGAAAGCGGCTGAAGCAGATTATTGATGAAGCTGTTGTTGAGGCCACCGGAGTGGAAGCCGATATTCTGGACAGTTGGCGCACGTTATTTTGTGTGGCTTCGAGTTTTACCCAGGCCCGGGAAGTCGTCATTACCCGCGGCCGGCTCGGCCATGCATTACGGGCAAGTCTTTCTATTCCAGTAGCCTTTCCGCCCATTCCACACAAGGGGGAACTACTGGTGGATGGCGGTATTTTCAACAACTTCCCAACAGATATTATGACCAATATGGGAGTTCGCCGGCTCATTGGGGTGGACCTGTCTGCCCAGAGTACAAGCCCGTTTTCATACGAAGAAATTCCCGGGACAAGGGACTTACTGAAAACAATACTGCCCGGGAAAAAACGAACCAACGCTAACATCCCTTCTATCGGCACCTTGCTGATGGGTATCACTACGCTTTATAGCGAATCGCGGCAAAAACAGGCGAAATCCTTGGTGAATATTTATATCAATCCGGATCTTTCCGGTATCGGGTTGCTTGAGTGGACGGCTTTTGACAAAGTAGTAGAACTTGGATATAAAGTAGTAGAACTTGGATATAAGGAAGCGAAAAAAGTGCTTTCAAATATGGAGATATAATGTCCTATTTTTTTGTCGGAAAAAAACCTGTCAGGTTTCATTAATACTACCTCATGTGTGTGGAATAGGATGAAAACCTGACAGGTTTTCTTCACTTTAGTTTGACAGCATATTAATTTGACTTATTAAAACTGAGGAAGTGAAACCTGATCCCCGAATGATCCCCGGAATTCCGGTAATTTCAACACTTCTGCGGCAGTGGCAGCATCTTCCCGGTAACCGTGATGCTCAAAGCGGACCGTTCTCCAATTCGGTCCGTCATTTTTGAAGATAAGTTCAATAGAAGAACCGCATTCTACTTCGCCATGGCTGATTTCTGACCCAACCGGTATAGTAATTTCCTGCTTTTGACGGCCATACGCGCAATCAAAGTGTGCTTCACCGGTTAGTCCTATGCACCGGAGTCGATAATGGCCGGGTTGAAGGGAAAGCGGCAGGCGGTACTCTGAACCCGGCTCCACATTTACCTGGGCCAAAATTTGAAGTTGATGAGAGGGAGACTGAAGGCAATATTCCTGCTCATCCAATTGACGCACTTTTTTTTCTGGACGAAAAGAAAGCTCAACATTTTTTTCAATATCTGTATTATAGCGGATGTTGCACACTTCACAGTGCGCTTCCGGGCCTAATTCCGACAATTCATTACTTCGGCTTTTAGCGCCTCCGCAACCCGGGCAAATTAAATCCCAGCTTTTTTGAAGAAACCCCTCTTTTGCAGCCCGGCAACAAAACCTGAGAGTTTCACTCCGGGTGGTGCCAAGCTGACGGGCAAGTCCATACGGGCGCATTCTGCCTACAAGCGTATCCGGAGCGGTGGCAATAAAATCCGCAAGGTTGTCCGGTACCACCGCGTCTTCTGCAAGGTGCTGCCAGCGTTCAGCCAAATCATTGGCCTGTTTTAATGTAGATTTATTTCGTTGTTCAAACCCTTTGGCTCCCAGTGGATCGTCGAAGGATTCCGGCAGACGCTCGTCAATACCTTCAAACACCGCTACAAACTTTTTCAGAATGGCACGTGCTATCAGTCCGCCGAGACCGAAGCGACTTCGGGGCACATAGTCGATGCTGTAACAAACGCCCTGTTCCTCCCGCAAATGCTCTCCCCGGATACGGGTATAAAGAAACGGCCCCTTTTCAAAAAACATCTCCGCATGCACAAAATGTGGCTGAACCCATTCGTACGGTAATTCCTTATATCGCATGGTTAATCCCAACTTTTTTGAAGTTCCCCGAACCACCGAAGACGACTCCAGATTAGGAATCACCTCATACTCAACTGCCGAAGACCCCCCTGTTTTATTGTACATATCCACTTGCGAAAAATAAGGCCAGAGTTGTTCGGCGGAGTGGCGGCAATGCACGGTTTTTTCAAGCCTACGGCTTTCTTTACGCAAGGCACGTACTTCTCCGGATTGAAGGAGATTTGAATGTTGGTTTTCAGTCATTTTGTGAAGTCTGTAGTCTCACTTTCTATAACATTTCTACTTTTTTATTGCTTGTCCGAAATAGTCGAATTTATTTCACATAAACAAATTTATGAAGTTTCGGCGGCATATTTCCAACGGGGGAGTGAAGCTACCGTTTCGAGATCAGAAATGCCGGTTTAGAACAATGCTTTCGGACCCAACGAGAATGTTGGGAACGAGGTCAATATATCAAAGCGGAAATCTTGCAAATCATGATTCAATCCCCGGACAGCAATCAACCAGCATTTATCTATGAGTAACGAGCATAACTTTTTTGGAGTCCTACGGGGGGAACCTGAACCTTCCCGGAGTGTTGTTTGTGAGTGAGTACCATTTGCCACTGGTTGTTTTTACCCGCCCTGAAGCTGCCTGCCGAAGCCAGCAGGTAATAGGTCCACATGCGATAAAAACGGTTGGAATAGTTTTGTTTAAGTTTGGGCCAATGCTCCTTAAAATTTTGATGCCAGGCCATCAGCGTTTTATCGTAATCGTGCCTGTGGTTGCTCCAGTTTTCCAGTATAAACACATCGTCAATAGCTTTGCCCACCTGTCGCACCGAGGGAATCATGGAATTGGGGAAGATGTATTTTTCGATCCACGGATCGGTATTTATTACCGAGCGGTTTCCACCAATGGTATGCAGCACAAATATCCCTTATATATTTGAATTAAGAGTTAGGAAGAGCTAACCTAGCGAAGTGAGG
>JBBDNN010000087.1:0-14160 GCA_040877545.1 Balneolaceae bacterium | reverse complement strand
TCAAGAAATCGAGATAAGAACTCAAGCTTTCACCGTTTTCATTGGAGTTAAAATGTTTGCCATTGAAGAAATTTTGTGTGGCAGTCAGGGCTTCAAGAAGCAGCGCTTTTGAAAGATCAGCCCGGTAATATGCTTCAACATGGCTGCTTAAAGGCATGCCTGAAAATACGCCGGCAGGAATTCCCACTTTTCCAGCTCGTAATACTTTTTCATAGTAAAAGATATAATCATTCACCATCATATCGACCGAAGTATTGGAGCCATTTCCATCATTTTCTATAAATTCATTTCGAAAACCTTCTTCCCAAAAAGTTAAAACCTGCCCGGTTAAATCATCAATTCTGGTGGTCAGATCGGTAAGATAAGCTCTGTATCCCTCCGGATTTTCGCCGGTGGTATAGTATGAAAGAAGCTCGGAATCAGCATCTGATAATCCATAAAGCAAATAATCTAAAGCGGGAAATCCCTGGCTGTTATTCAGAGATGGCAGTTCCAGGTTGTAGGAGCCTTCTATATTTTTGTGAATTTCTTCGGTATCAGCAGGATAAATATTCAAATTATCGTGATATCGAAGATTCATTGCTGCACCAACTTCGAACATGTAAACATGCTGAAAGGAGAGGTAGGCGGTTTCCCAGGTAGCCCGGAGATTATTTAAGGTTTCTAAAGTTGGATTGGAAGTGAAACCATCAGCGGCAGTTTTCAGCTGTGCGGTTTCTTCTTTAAAGGAATCAAAAGCGGGAATAATAATATTGTCGGCCCAGTTTTTCAGCATTTCCTGACGGTCAAAGTCTGAGCTCTCAGGACCGGAAGGATGGTCGCTTGTACAGGCATATGCTATCAATGAAAGAGAAAAAATAAAAAGCAGATAATGAAGAATTTTCATAATAAAAATGGATATAAAATAAATAGAAATAGCCGGCTGCCTCCTGCAGTCAGCCGGCTATTATTCAACTAGTTAGACGCAGCCTCTTCAACAGTAAAATCGAATTTAGAAGCAATTTCTTCTGAAATTGAATCTAATGTTTCGGGGGTTAGATCCCATAATCCATTAGGGCCATCACCAAGTAAATCTGCCAATAAACCTTCCACTTCCGCATGAGTCAGGTAAGGCTGATCGGTTTCGGGAACACGTGTAAATTGCAGGCTATAGATAAATCCAAACCCTTCCGAAAGCGAGTGAAATGCTGAACCGTAATTTGGAGAAGATTCACTTAAGGCAGTCTTTCCTGCTTGCATATAATAAATTGCACGAACAGCCAATACAGTTGAAATATTTTTCCTGATGATGTCAGCTTGTTCATCACGCACGTCATAAGCACCTGCAACAATCGCTGCACGGCCTCGCTTAAAGGCGTTGAAAATATCATCGGCAAGAGTTGCGAAGTCAGCATCTTCAGAAACCTGGGCGGTATATTTATTCAAAAAGATGTCATCGTTGCCTAAAGTGGCATTAGGATTTTGAGGGTCGGCAGCATTGCCATAAATGTACCCGTAAGCTTCATCCCATTTGTGTTCCATAGTCGTATAATTGGATCCTTCGCCGGTATTTCCTGTATCATTATCTTTGCGATTTGTTCCTTCATCAAGTACAGAAGTGCCCAAATAATTATTCAGCATTTGATCGGCTAATAACGCTCCCATAAAGCTCTTAGCCACCATCTGGTTGTATTCAAGTCCTTCCGCACTTATATATCTGGTGCTTGATCCGCTTGCAATTTGGCCGGCCTTACCGGGTTCGGCAAGTTGATTTTCATTTGCGAAAACTTCGTTAATCTGAGCGCTGAGCCAGGTCTCAAAATCGTTTTTTATTTCTGCACTCAGAGAAGCGTTGGAGGAAAAATAATCGCGGGAAGAGGCTACTTTACTTTTAACGCTTTTGGTTTCGGAATTTAAATCTGAGTTAGAATATGGATCTGCATCACCACCTTCTGCTGTTTGATTTCGATACATCTCAAGAAGCAACTCTTCGGTAGAGTTATCAAAATCACTCATGGCAGAAAACAGCTCCTGAGCCATAAGTACTCGGGTTGTTTGTCCGATGAATGAAATTGTACTTTCACCACTTCTGGTAAAATTATACGTCGCAGGTTCATCTATATCGGTCTCATCATTAGAATTGGTTGAACAAGAAATTAGAGTAGTAAAGATAAGAGTGAGTAGAAGTAATAGTCTGTAAGCTTTCATTGTTAAATTAGGATGGTTATTATTTAGAATGATTCTAAGTTAAGGAGAGAATTTGTGTGAGGCAAAGCTTATATAGAATAAATCTAAATAAAATTCACAGCGAGAATTACTTATAGCAGTAGCTGAATAAGTTGAAAGCTGAGCAGTTTTTTTAGAGCTGAACTGTAAAGAAATTTTTCGCAGCTATTCCCCCGGCGAAAGTAGTCCCATTACCTGTGCCAGTATATTTTTCCCGAAACTAAAGAACCGCTCCTGGTTACCCATTGCTAAATACCGGAGAACAAAACGAAGTTCGCGCAATAATAATGGCGGATTTGAAACCAGGGAATCTTCCGCAACTACTAAATCCCAATTTATTGGCCGATTAAATTTAACACCCGCCTGTCTCATGGTCTGAAAATAAACATTTGCCATTAACCCGTAACCGATAGTGGTGGGATGTAAGCCGTCGAGACTAAATATCCCACCCTTATATAACTTCCCTTCACCATTTAAACGTATATAATCTGTGGTAAGATTAAGTTCTCCATCGGGGCCGACAATATGAGAAGTCCCCGGATTTTTTTTAATAGCTTTTGCTAAACCTGGTGGAAAGTGCCTGATTGTCTCACCACCCAAACGCCGGCGTGCCATAGCGGCTACATTTTTAGCCATTGGAACCACAGTCCAGCCGTATTCTTTAGCCACACTTCGAATGATGCTGTTAAAATCATCAATGGTTAAATCGAGGTGGATAGCGTCATCTTTTGTGAGATGGGGATGACGGTGAGGATCAAACTCTTCATCCCAAATCCAAAAACGGGTGTAATAATCAAAATAGCCAAGCCGCTGACTTGAGAGGTCGGAATTTACTCCCCGACAAACGGGTGGAATGGTTACATAAGGGATGGTCGGGACAAAAATTCTTTTAGCACCAATTTTGGACACCTTTTCCGCCATTTTGCGATATTCCTGCTCGAAATGTTCGGGCCGGTAAACCGTATGTTTTCGGTCAGCAGGAAAAGCCTCGAGGTCGCTTTGTTCAGACCACACAACCTGCAAATTGGTAGCGGCTCCCATTATGTTATTATGGCCCAGGCAAACGATCAGGTTTTCAATACCGCCATCATCTTGCAAAACCTGAACATTCTGAATTTGATTGTTCTGAGGGTGTTTTTTAAAGGTTGGATTTAACACCAAACGTGCCGTCGTAAATTTTGCATGCTCTGGCAGCATGTCGAATACTGTAAACCGTTCCCGGTTATTAGAAATGTAATGCAGGCAATTTTCCTCGTTCACAATCCACGAATCATTAATGGCAAAACCCCACACCGATTGATTGTGGTATGGATTTTCACGATCAACAGCGAGGTCTTTTAGGCCACCTTCCCAGTACCTTTTTATTCTTCTCAAAGTGCTAAACATATGAGTGGCAGCCGGCAGATACTCTTTCCAGTTAATATCGTTCCCGAATTCTTCAGATAAACCACGTACCAATATTTCCAGGTTCAATGGAATGCCAGCCTGCGCGGTAAAACGAGGTTGCTCAAAGCGCTGTTCTGAATTGAGGCAATTGGAAAGAAATGAAGGGAAATTAATATCGGTACGATAGATACCGCCATTGTTAAAACCCTGTGAAAGGCTGTCCCCGATTACTACTAGCTTATGGTTAGCTTCTTTTTTCCTGATCATAATTTAATAGCCACTAAAACACAAAAGCACGAAAAGTTATATAAGTGTAAATTCATTCAGAGAAAATAAGAATAACCGCAACACTTTCTATCTGCATCACCGGATAATTGATAAAATTCAACCTAAGATAAAAAAGCAGTTCATTCCATGGCTAAATTCGACATATGATAAAAGATAAATTGGAAAATTTGTCGGTGAAGCTATCTCTAAAATATTTTGCCACAGAATTAATGGCTGATATTAGTTACTATAGAGAAACCAAATTAGACGATGTATAAACAATTGAAGAGACACACCCTCTTTCTTCTTACCGGCTTTGGATTTTTAAGCTGTACCCAAATTAATCTTGAAGAACCAGACAGCCGTTTTCTGAGCAATGCTATTGCCTGTGAAACCGACAGCCTCTGTTTTTCCCGTGTTGATTCCCTGCTGTGGAAAAATGAAACGCCGGATTTCAAGAATGTGGTATGGAGCGAAATTCCAAGAGCCGACACCATTATTAATTTCCATGAATATTCCGATGCCGGGGAATTCTCCACTATTGTTGTTTTGGACAACTACCATGTGGAGCAAGAAGGGGAGTATTTCCTCAGGCTTGGCTCGGATGATGGTTTCCGTATTTTTGTAAATGGGGAGGAAGTGGCCAAAAGAGCAGTTGGGAGATCGTTAAAACCAGACAGCGACTGGATTAAAATAAACCTGAAGAAGGGTAAAAATACGCTATTGTTCCAGGTTAATCAGAAAGATGGCGGCTGGGGGTTGCATTACCGGATTCAGGAAGATTTAGATTTTGAAAATCTATTCACTTCAAAAGCATTTGAGATTTATAGAGATTTACCGGATGCCACTATTCTTAATGATACCGCTGGTTTTCTGAAATTGAAGAAAGATCCGAGGCTGTATCTGGATGAATACCATACAATCAGCTTTAGCTGGATAAATCCTTTCAATGACTTGAAACTATCGGAATTTGCATTTCCAGCGAAAGCTTTACCGGACTCATTGCATCTTCCCGGGCAATCACAATTCCCGCTGTTATTTGATTATCAAATTTTGGATAAAGAGCAGAAGGTAGTATATGAAGAAATAATTCCGATCTTCGATTCAGCTTCTGCTCAAAAATTCGCAGAAAAATCCCGCCAAATACTATCGGGAAAAATGAACAATCAGGAATGGGAAGAAAATTTGAAACTGGTGTTTGCACATGAACTCGGACTGAAAAGCAAAAAATCCTACTCCACTCGAATGAAAAGTGAATTTCTTTGGGATGTACTAACTAAAACCGGGGAAATAGATTATAATATTGGTGGGCCAAGAACCCGGTCATTTAACGGAGAACTTGCAAGAGGATATGTTCCTTATCGAGCTGAAGAAATTTCTCCTAAAGTGTTAGGGCTGCATGTGGAATTTTCGGATTCCGTACATCACTTTTTAGATGGCCATCCGGGAAGCAGCCATGCCTTAATGACGGGATGGAACAGTTATGCTCAAAAGTTCAGTGTCGAATTGCTTTTCCCTTTTACCTCGGAAACAATTGATTCTTTTAATACGGCCGCAACTTTGAGGCATTTTGAAGAACATCAAGCAGATTCCTTCCATGTAGTTGCCTGGAGCAAGAGTTCTGTCACTTTACTTAATGAACTCAATTCCAATTCCCTGCCAATACATCAGGCTGCCCTGATAAGCCCCTGGTTAATCGATGCTCCAACGGAAAGTTTTCTAATTGCCCGTAATATTAAGCTGCAAAACCCTCACATTAATTTCCATATCTGGCACGGAATGGATGATACGGACGTAGCTGAATATATTTTAAAAAACTGGATCAAAACCTTTAGAGAGCAATCCCTACATGTGCGCTATACACAGGTTCCCCACTCTACCCATTGGAATTACTGGAAAGAACCGGAAGAAGCATTTTACCAACAGCTGAATACTCCTTAACTCCTGCTTTTTAGTTTTTATTGATTTACTCCTTATAAATTCCCGGCGGCTTTACGTTAAAGTAAAACGCGCACAAAATGAAAGACTTAGTTATAAAATAAAATAATTTAGGAGCTTTCAGCTCCAATAAAAATTACTTTAAAAACTGCCTTCCGGTTTGCTATGGAAGCTTTTCCTGCTATATAAAAAGTTTTTTGTAACAAGTTGTAACTGAGAACCTCTTTTAGTTAATTATCGTGTACTTCTAAATGAAGCCATAGCAATATGATACGGGGAATCATTTTTATATATGTTCTGACTCTTCTTTCAGGATGTACGGGTACGGCAGAAGAAATAGCTATTCGTGTGGATATGTCAGAACAACATGATGAAGGGTTATTTAACCCCTCAGCAGGTGACCGGCTCAGCCTGGCAGGGAATATGAATAATTGGGAAGAGGGAGTTATTGTCTTTAAAGATGAAGACGGGGATTGGATTTATGAAGCAATAGTAAAAGATAAAAGTTTTGAAAGGCAGGATACGCTTGAATTTAAGTTTGTATTTACCTCCAAAGATAACCGGGAGCTGCCAAACGGCGGGTGGGAAAGCATACCGAACCGGAGAATTGCTATATCTGATGTAGTTACAGAGAAGCCGGTGTTTACCTATAACCGCCCTTGGAGTAAAAGTGAAACACATGAGGTAGAATTTGCCGTTTTAATGAGTAATCAGGAAGTGCTGGGATTTTTTAATCCTGAGAAAGATAAGGTAGTATTAACTGGTAGCTTTATGAATTGGGATCCCAATGGAGTGGAAATGGAAGACAGGGATGGAGACACGATTTACGAACTAATACTCCCGGTGGAAATAAATCGGAACCAGCCGGAATATTATAAATACCGGATTCTAAAAGAAAATGAGCAGTCTTTTGGGTATTTGCCAAACGAGGGGTGGGAAATGATAGATAATCGCTCAATTACAGAAAGATTACAAAGGTCAGAAATTGAAGTAGATTATTTTAATGATCAGATGCGGGTTGTCAGGTTTCGTATTGGAGAAATTTGGCTAATGGACTCTTTAAACCTAGACATTAAGAAAGGAGATCAAATACAAATTTCGTTAGAGAGCACTGAACAAACTTTTTTAACTAATCCATTAATTAAAGTAGAAGAAAATTTATATGAAACCTCCATCGAAATACCTCCCCGGATGACGAATATTAAATGGAAGGTTTTGAAAAACTATCAGGAAGCCGGGGATATAGTAAGATCGTTAAACGTTAATCAATTAGGAAAGGTAATAGTATTTAGATGAAGAGCTTTCAACATATTATAGTCCTTCTGTTAGTAACGTTGTCATTTACTAACTGTAAAAATAATCCTGCAGGAGCGGATATCAATGAAATTGATAAGGTACTCATTTTCTTAGAAGAAAATTATCCTGAATTCGAACTTATGGATTCTTCATTTGTAAATAATAATATCAAGAGTCCATATACTGAGTTCACACAACACTTTCAAAAAGGCAAGGAATCAGACTATCCTTTCATTTTTAGATACGATTTTAATTCGGATAGATATGATGATTACATCGTCAATATTTATAGAACTTACCCATTAAATGATAGCAAGTACGATTCAGTTTTTGAATCTAAATCTATTTTAATCTTTGGGGCAAATGACGGTACTTTAATACCGGCAAATGAAGAAATTGCTTATCGTGGCAGTGTGTTTAGTGGTGTGATAAATCCGAAGGTAAGACACCGATATGGGATAGTAGAACCGGGAAAATATAAGAGAGGGTATCCTTTTAACGATTTTATTGAACTCTCTACTAATGGTGTTGGCGTCTATAATAATTTAGCAGTTGGAGTCACAGAGTGGTTTTCCATGGATAGCTCAAAATCAACTCCAATTTATTTAGATTAAACAATAATTCAAATAATTTAGTAATGAATAAAGGAGAATAGTATGAAAAAAATTAGCAAATTTTTTGTGGTAATATTTTTTGTTATCGCTTTTAATTGTAAGGGTGTTTTAGCTCAAAATGATAATGCCTTTTTAGAAATGATTTCACGTTCAACTAATTTTCAATTACAGGAAATTGAGGACAATATCTTTGATAATAATTTGAAGATCATAAATATAGATACATTTGGAAATATAATTATTAGTACAGAAAACCAAATTATTTTTTATAATGAAAAAAATAAAAGATTGTGGTCGAAAAGTATAGAAGAGATAAATAATTATGACATTAGAGCTAGTGAAAATAGTGACGTAATAATTGTATCCGAGTTGAAAGGCGAAAGATACAACAGTAAATATGTTTTAGACAAAGATGGTAATGAAATTATGAGCCCACGAAAGTTTTTGCGGGTTTCTGAGGATGGTAAATACATATATGATTCTAATGAGTTTTTAAATTTCAACTTAACTCAAAATAAAATTTTTAACTCTGATGGTGAAATTATAGAAATTAACCTTGTTAATGTACTTAATCTAAACCCAGATCCAAAAATAAGAAAGGGGTTACGATTAAGGATATTGAGAAATGATATTGCTGTTGCAATAATAGTTGAAAGCAATACCGATGAAACAGAATTTGGTTACAAAAGCAAGTTAGAGAGAGCAGATCTAGTCATTTTTTCTTTATATGATAAAGAGATAAAATATTTGCACTCTTTAATTGATTTAAAAAATAATTCAACTAACCGTTTATCTAAAATTAATCTGGAAACCAATAATATTTTTATAAAAAATAACAATCTTTTTTTTCATGAATTGAACCATGAAGATGATAATAAATTGATTGTTGTCAATTTAGAATCGGGTACCGTTATAAATGAGTCAGTTGAAAATAACCTTTTAAGTTATCGGCCTTCAGAAAATGGATTAAACGTACTTAAATTAGAAGTGAAAAATAGTAAAAGAGAACTTGTTTTAAAGAATTTAAAAAATGATATAGAGACAAACTATGGCATCATCAATCAAATATACAAAATAAGTGATTTTAGCATGGATTCTGCATCCATTCAAATAATTCAAAAAATTCCGGATCCATCAGTAAAAGATAAATTATTGCTTTTAGATACTGATCGTAATGAGTTTATAAGTATCGAAGGATTTTTTGGCTCCATTAATAATGGAATAATTAATATTAATAATTCTATGTATAAATTTAATAGGAAATAAAATGAATATTAAAAACTATATTTTTTCTATAATTATACTATTGTTTTTGACAAATAGCAGTTATGGTCAACTTAGATGGCCAATTTCAAATTCGATTGCTGACAACGCTGATGTTATTACAAGCGCTTATGGCCCAAGAACACTTCCTTCTGGTAATTATGATATTCATTATGGAATAGATTTGAATAAACCAAATGGTGGTGGTGGCGATAACATATACGCCCCTTCAGCATTAACAGTTGTCAATACTGGATGGAATAGTGTTGCTGGTAATTTTTTGACGGTTGAATTTGACGACCCCGATGGAAATGTTACCTCTATTCTTAAATTTCTTCATCTAGATGAAGATCCTCAACAAACAAATGCAAATATATATAATGGAGCAATATTTGGAATAGGCCAACTAATTGGCATTGTAGGCGCCACGGGGAGTGCAACTTATTCCCATTTGCATCTTGCCTATTATCCAGACAATGCATTCTATTCTGATCCTGAATATGAGACTGAAAATCCAATACAAGTGCTTAATAATGATTTTTCCGATAATTATACAATCAATAATGTTTCTTTGGAGAGGTTTGATTCAAATGCTTGGCTGACTTTTAGTGTTTTCGTACCATCAAAAAGACTAAATTTAAATAGAGTTGAAGTTTCATTTAAAACCTTTGGAAATGATGGCCAGCAAGAATATCATAGTGACGGATCATCTCCTCCAATTGAAAGTCAATCAAATTATGTATGTTTAAATAACGAGTGCTTTGGAAATCAACTAATTGGAGTTGTTGATTTCCAAGAACGTATTGGTATTACCCCTGATGACCAAAGTGAACTGTATAATGGTGTTAAAATTGAGCCAAGTGAACTTAATAATTATAGTGGGTCAGGATATCAAAGCCATGATCATCAATATAAATTTAGTTTTAAACTCGATGAAGATATTCTAAAAAATACAGTAGGAGGATTAATAGACACAAAAATTAAAGCGATTTCTACAAGAGAAAATGCTTCACCACCAGTAACGTTTAATTTATCAGCCGGGGATTCTAATATCAGGTGGTTACAAGAGTTACCATATAATACCGTGATTAATAATAATGTCAATAGTATTAACCTTGATGAAGGTGGGAGGGTGTTAATTTTAAATCAAAATAGTACAAAACAGCAGCATATAACTTTCTATTCGACACCTGTTAATATTAACAACGGAGGAAAATTTGAACTCCAAGCAGGTTCAAGCGCTTCATCTAGGACTTATTTTGATACTCAATCTACATTTAATGTGAATGATGGTGGAGAACTAATCTTAGGTGCACATACTTGGTTTACAAATGAGGGTGGGGATTTTAATGCTAGTTCTAACGCAACAATTACTACAGGTACAGGTGCAGAATTTTTTGGTATAGGTAATGGGAGCTATAAGTTTAATAATTTATTCACACTAAATAGCTCAGAATCATGTATTGCCGTAGGCAGCGGTGCTTCAGTTATTTTTGAAAATGGTGCTTCTTTCAGTGGTGGGTCATTTCTTGCAGGTATGTCATCTGGAGATGGCACAATAGAAGTCCGTGGTACCCTTACCTTAAACGGGCCTGGTAATAACGATGGATATTCGATGGATTTAAGGCCGGGCACAAGCGTTAAAATGAACTACAATTCTAAAATTACAGTAGAAGAGGGAGCCAAGATGCGAACGGAGGGTACTTCCTCAAATCCGGTTTTATTTACCTATAATGGAATATATGACCCTGATGAAGTAGAAGAGTGGGCTGGAATAGAATTGCGTGGAGACGGTAATATTTTTAAATATACCATTATAGAAGAGGCACATAAACCGCTTACTATTCGTAGTAAAAATAACATTATTGAGCAATCCATAATCCGAAATAATTCAACTTATGGGATTAGGACAGGCTATGTGTATGGATCCCCAGGAACTTGGAGCTCTCTTCTAATAACGGATTCTCATATTCACCATAATGAAGACGGTGGTGTATATCTGAGATCTGCACATGCAGGTATACAATATACTGATATTAATAATAACTATGGAGACGGTATATATTTATATAATGCTACTCTTGGAAATAATGGTACTACAGGCAGTGGTTATTTTAGGAAAAATTACATTAATGATAACAGTGGCAATGGAATAAGGATAGCTTATAACAGTACAGTCTATGATGGAAAAGGTTCTACCAAGGGTAATAATGCTATTTCTGAAAATGGTGATCATGCCATTTATCTTAGCAGTACAAGTGCTCGTTGGTATGATGCAATAAGCGGAAGTTATAGCAATATTAGTTCCCCATATGGAAATATGTATTTATATAATCTTGCTCAAACTACGTCTGGTGAAACCACAGTTTCATGGGAAGTAGGTGCAATTAATAATGCCTGGTCTTTCAGTGAATGGCCTAACACAAATCCTGTTTCAAGTCAGTTTCATGGATCAGTAGATTACGATCCTTGGCAAGTAGGTTATATAGCAGGTAATGTGGGACCTCGTTACAGTCTTCCTAGCAATAATATTCAAACTCTAAATGAATACGTACCACAATTGGTACTATCTGCTAATGTTGTTCAGACCACAACAGCTGATTTAGAAAATGACGCCCAACGTGATACATATTTGGAATTTTCGGATCATATAAAAAAGCTGAAAAAAGAAATAGAAGACCACCCAAGGGATAAATACAACCCGCGACGGCTCAATGGTATTTTTGGATATTACAATCAACTTCCAGAAAGTAAAAAAGAAGAATTTTTGGAGGTTAAGGTACTCGCCTCAAGTATGATTAATCCTCAGCATTTGGCAGGTTTGGAAGTATCAGGCAACCATACTGATCGAATGATAAGTGAGACAGCTTTATTGTTATCTATTCAGCAGAAGCAATTAGATGGAGACGCTGAAGGGGCTCTTTCAGATATCCAGCGCTTTGAAAATACATTTACAAACCTGGATATGCAGCGTGAACTTGAGCTTGTTAAGCTTGCTGCACTTGAAGATCTGGAAAGATATCAGGAAGCATTATTGGTATTAGATAATCTAACCACTTTGAGTAAGTTAGGAATTGATCCCGAAGGTTCGGCAAATAACTACCAGACTCTAAAAAATACATATGCAGAGTTACTTGTTGAGCAGCAGGGAGACGGTGATATTCAGGTACAAAAAGTAAAAAGATCAAAAGAAAAGGAGGCAGAGGAGTTACCGGAAGCATTCGGCTTGCACGATGCTTATCCAAATCCATTCAATCCTTCTACTGTCCTTAAATTTGAAGTGCCAAATACTGGTAAAGTCCGGGTAGAAGTGTTTGATATTGCAGGTAGATTAGTTTCTGTGCTGGCAAATCAAAACTATCAGGCGGGAGTCCACCAACTTAGATTTGATGCAGAGGGGCTGGCAAGCGGGGTATACCTGGTGCGGGCGCAGTATGGCGGTGTCAGTGAAACAAAAAAAATTACACTAGTTAAATAAATAACATTCCCAAATGAAATAAACCCGGCATTTCTTTGATGCCGGGTTTTTATTTATCAGAGATGGCCAAATTTGGATTCATTTTAATATGTGTAGCAGTTGCCATTATTACATTTGTGGTTGATCCCTTTGCCCATCATTCATTCACAGCGCCAAAACATCAATTGCTTATTATTATCGCTCCCTTGCTTTTACTATTTCCTATTTGGAGACGGAAGGCATGGGTTTTTGGGCTAATACCTGGTTTGTTTTTTATCAGAATATTATGGCTGGGGGTGATTAATCCCGAATGGATAACACACCCCGGGAATGACAGCTTTTTTCTTTATCTAAGTTTGCTGCTGGTACTGTTAGCTGTCACCCAGTTTAATTTCAGGAATTATACACGCTTCTACTTTTTGACACTATTTCTGATTGGAATATTAGAGACAGCTGTTGGAATATGGCAGTTAACTATTTATACACCCGACCCAACGGCTCCCATGAAAACTGCAATGGTCGGAACGCTGGGAACCTCTAACGGTGTAGGATTACTGTTGGTTATATCTCTCATTGCCGGAATGGTTCTTTTAAAAGAAGTTTCAACAAAATGGCAGCAAATCGGCATAGCTGCCGGGCTGTTATTTATACTATCGGGAGTCGGTTTAAGTGAAAGTCGCGGAGCACTGTTGGCACTTTTTACTGCCGGGATAATCACCGGGAGTATATTCTTTTATGTTTCCAATAAGCACATTCTTGTCAAGCTGAAAAAATATGTTGCGTGGATTTTTACCGGCTTAGTGTTTCTTTCAGTTGCACTGGTGTACGGGTTGTATTCCATCGACCAGGAATCATCCCGGGGAAGGCTGATGGTTTGGAACATCAGCGGAGAAATGATGCAGGAACAGCCGTTTACCGGGATCGGACAAGGAAATTACGCGGTGGAATACCTGGACTACCAAGCGGATTTTTTGGCGGATTCAGCTCGCAGCCACCTTCACTATAAAGCGGCCAATCTCAAGCAGGCACATAATGAGTTTTTTCAGGCTTTTGTTGAAGGGGGAATTCCGGGCGGTGTGCTGTTTTTTTTAATTTGGCTCCTGCCGTTGCTGTATGGAATGAAGCGATGTATTCAAAGCAAACAAATTAACTGGAACTTGGTCGCAGTGCTTGCCATCCATATTTCCATTATCACTCATTGCTTGGTTGATTCTCCTCTACATGTTCTTCCTATAGCGGTTATTGGGTATATAAATCTCAGCATGATCCCAATGCCGAAAAAGGAATTCCGATTGCTGCTAACCAGTAAAATTTTCATGATAGTTGTACTTCTCATTTACACCGGTTTTGCAACTTATAGAGCAAGCAAATTATATCCGGCATACCATGAATGGAAAAAGGGGAGTGAATTGGCAGACCGGGAGGAGTGGAATCCGGCGGTTTTCCACTATCAACAGGCATTGAGCAAGTTTGGTAAAAAAGGGGGGCTGGAATTTAATTTAGGTGCAGCCATGGTTTTCAATGGCCAATATTCAAGGGGCATCTATTATCTGAATCAAGCCAAAAAAGATTTTAATGACCGCAATATTTACCTGGCGGAAAGTTATGCAAATATACAACTCCAAAACTATAAAGCGGCCGAACGTTTAGCTAAACAAGCGCTGAAAATGTTCCCAGACTGGCTATTTCGGTCATATAGTGCCACCCATTTCGGAGGATATAGTGCCACTTTCC
>JBBDNN010000086.1:18348-66309 GCA_040877545.1 Balneolaceae bacterium | reverse complement strand
GCTGTCTTTCCTCTCTTTTTATAGTGCTCCAACAACTCTTTTTGAGATAAATCTTTCGTCTCCTCATAGTTTCGATCCCTTATAGATCTAGTCTCCTTTACTGTATCGAATTTTTTACTCTTCATAACTGGTCACCTCGCGTGGGGAATAAATATCAATGGACTTCAGCCCATTTTCAATGTTAACGGCATTAAACAGACGAATCTTGTCATAATGTACAATATGACGAAAATTCCAGCTAACCAAAACATCCACATTGATACTAGTCAAGTTTTGCCCAAAAAACCGTATTAGAGGTTGGCTAACAAGGCGCATTAACTGGAGACGCGGACGTGGCTTCGATTTCCAGTGTTGCTAGTTTTGAAATTTTAGCCGTTTATTAACTCATAATTTTCGTGCCCGTTCTGTTAGGCATTCGAAACAAAAAATTTAATAAGTCAAAAATCTTGCTCTATATTTTTAGCGGTTTACCAGCAACAGGTAAATCAGAACTTTCAAAAAATCTTGCATACAAACTTGGCGCGGTATATTTGCGGATTGATTCTATTGAACAATCGATTAAAGATAATGGTCTCGCAGTAGCCGAAGGACAAGGCTATGAAGTCGCTTATAAAATTGCACTGGACAATCTGAAATTAGGTTTGTCTGTAGTAGCTGATTCCGTTAATCCTCTTCCCATCACAAGAGCAGCCTGGAGAGACGTCGCTAACAAAGCTGGCTGTGAATATTGTGACATCGAAATTATTTGTTCAGACAAAGAAGAACATAAAAGAAGAGTAGAATCACGAATCTCTGATGTTGAGGGGGTGCAATTGCCCTCATGGAAAGATGTTGTTAATCGTGACTATAGGAAGTGGATAAACGAGCGAATTATCATTGATACCGCAAATAAATCGATAGCTGAAAGCCAAAAAGAGATAGAACAAGCAATTGAAACAAATGTCTAACAAGGCGTGCGATGGAGCGATGGATTCCTCCGGAAATCATGCGCCCCGTTATATGGCTTTGAAAATATTAAGCCTGTCGCAAAAGCCCCTTAAAGCTGTCGCATATCCACTGTACGAGAGGCTTATCCAGTACATATATTTCGGATGTCAGCTTCCTTTATGAAGCAAGGATAACATGGATTGCATTAGCGTTATGCCAATGTTGGCGGTCATTTAAGGACACACCTATTTGAAACAATTATAAGAATGAAGAAACAAATATTATTTTTACATGGTGGAGGTGAAGGCGGTTATGAAGCAGACACTAAATTAGTAGTTTCCCTTCGAACAGAATTGGGAGAAGCGTATGAATTACATTATTCTCAAATACATTTCAATGACACTCTTCCGGATTTTGGATGGATTAAGCAAATTGGCAAAGAGATTTCATTGATTAAGGGAAAAATCATTTTGGTGGGACACTCTTTTGGCGCTTCAATGCTTTTGAAATATCTGTCGGAAAATCGGATACAGAAAAAAATTGGCGGACTTTTTCTTATCGCTGCACCGTATTGGAGTGGTGACGAAGATTGGAAACAAGGCATTAAGCTGCACAAGAGTTTTGCGGATAGCATGCCGAAGGATATCCCGATTTTTCTCTACCAATGCAAGGATGACGAAGTAGTACCGTTTGACCATCTTGAATTTTATACACAAAATCTGCCACAAGCAACTGTTCGTGAAATAGCAAGCGGTGGTCATCAGCTTAACAACGATTTATCATCTGTTGCAAAGGATATTAAGTCACTATGAAAATCAAAGCGTATGCAATCAAAAGGAAAATGGAAGGGCAGAGTCGTTTTTCTATGAAAAGGCAGTTGGTGAAAATGATGTTTTGGTTAAAATCACTCATTTCGGTTATCAGCAAGGAGCTTGTTTTAAGTATCCATTTTGCAGAGTAGGCGATTTGATTTTTAAATTGACAATTGATTAAATAAAAATAGTATGAGAAAACTAATTGCCGCAATCAACATGACACTTGACGGTTTTTGCGATCACACGACATTAATTGCAGATGATGAAATTCATCAACATTACAATGAGCTGTTACGAAACGCAGACACTATTATATACGGAAGGATAACATACCAGCTTATGGAAAGTTACTGGCCAACTGTAGTAAAAAATCCTACCGGTAACAAACCAGCGGAGGAATTTGCAGTAGCAATAGACAATATTTCCAAAATTGTTTATTCCCACACGCTGAAAAATGTTGAATGGAAAAATGCAAAGTTGGCAAAGGGAGGCATTAAAGAAGAAGTTTTGGAACTCAAGCAACAAACAGGCAAAGACATTTTAGTTGGCAGCCGGAGTTTAATAGTAGCCTTAATGAACCTTAATTTGATTGATGAATTCCAACTCTGTGTTCAGCCAATTATAGCAGGAAAGGGTTTGCCATTATTAGAAAACATAGACGATAGGGTTAATCTTAAACTCTTAAAGACAAAAACCTTTGGTTGTGGCGCAGTAACATTTTACTATGAACCGCTAAAAAATGACTGATGGCAAGAAGCGAAACGACATTGGACGAAGAGTAGCACATTCGCATAACATGGAATTTGCAATTTAAAGAATAAATTATCGGAGGTAAAATAATATGAGAAAAATAATCGTCTTATCAATGATTACATTAGATGGAGTAATGCAGGCACCTGGTGGACCTGAGGAAGATACATCAGGCGGTTTCAAATATGGCGGCTGGGTTGCACCTTATAGTGACGAAGTTTATGGTAAGGTCGTGGAAAAAGAGATGAAACCTGCAGAATATCTTTTGGGCAGAAAAACATTTGAGATTTGGGCTGACTACTGGCCAAAACATGAAAATGCATGGACAGGTATCAATAATGGCACTAAATACGTCTTGTCCAAGACCATGGAAAAGTCAGATTGGAAAAACTCAGTATTCCTGAAAAGCTTGGCGGATATCGAAAAGCTCAAAAATTCCAAAGGTTCAGACATTCAAGTTTGGGGTAGTGGTGAGCTTATTCAGCTATTACTTAAGAATGATTTAGTGGACGAATTCTGGCTCAAAATTCACCCATTGATTCTTGGTGAAGGAAAAAAGTTGTTTGACAACGGCACAATCCCAGCAGCATTTACATTAATAGAGGGTTCTGTTACCCCAGGCGGAGTGATTATTGCCAATTACAAGCGAGCCGGAAAAGTCAAGACAGGTACTGTTGGATCTTAAGGAGAGATAAGGTGAGAAAATAAATGCTTCATCAGGGAGATGGAGGCCGAACAGTTACTGCCATCTCTGGAAATTACGTGAAGGATTTATTTCGTCTCAAAAAAAAATGGAGCATTAAAAGCCCGTGGAGATTTTGACTAAACTACGATCAACTGGGATGCGGACCTGCCTATGCCGGCAGGCGTGCCGTTGGTTTCCAAAGTTGCTAGTTTTGACATTTTAGCCGTTTATTAATCCATAATCTCCGCGCCCGCCTGTACCTACGGGATTATTCGCTGGTGAGCTTGCCGGTGAAATAGAATTGATAGGAATATAGAAGTACCGTAAATACTCCAGAAGCGAAAAACGATCATGCAAAATTCTCCTGACCATATTCCTCAACTCCTGGACGAGATTTATCGTAAGGAGTCGCGCCAGGTGTTTGCCACGCTGATTCGCCTGCTTGGAGATTTCGATCTCGCCGAAGATGCTATGCATGATGCCTTCAAAGCAGCACTGGAGCAATGGGACGAAAAAGGCATTCCTTCCAACCCAAGGGCGTGGCTCATTTCCACCGGCCGGTTTAAAACAATCGATCGTATGCGACGTCAGTCCAGATTCGACCCATTACAAGTGGAGCAAGTCAGGAGATTAGAAGCCGATATCGCCGACCCTTCCACGCAAGTTGACAAAACGATTGAAGACGATATTCTCCGGCTGGTTTTCACATGTTGCCACCCAGCCTTGTCTTCTGACGGACGCGTAGCTATGACCTTGCGTGAGGTTTGTGATCTGACCACTGAAGAGATTGCCCGTGCTTTTCTTGTTAAACCCCCGACCCTGGCCCAGCGGATTGTCCGGGCCAAGGCCAAAATACGGGAGGCGATGATACCATTCCAGGTTCCGCCGGAGCATGAACTGCCGGACCGGCTTGAAACCGTACTCCAGGTTATTTACCTGGTATTCAACGAAGGGTATTACGCCTCTTCGGGCGAATCGGTAACCCGCCTCGACCTTTCAAACGAAGCTATCCGTCTCGGACGCCTTCTGCTCGATCTGTTGCCGAACCCTGAAGTTTCAGGATTGCTTGCCCTGATGTTGCTGCATGAATCACGCCGGCCGTCCCGCACCACACCAGCGGGAGATCTCATTCTTTTGGAAGATCAGGACCGTTCGCTTTGGGATGGCAATATGATTGAGGAGGGGTTGTCGCTGGTAAAACAGGCTTTTTTATCCAACCGGGCAGGCCCCTATACCCTGCAGGCCGCCATCTCAGCCGTACATGCCGAAGCTATAAATTCTGATGCTACGGATTGGAAACAAATTGCCGGATTGTACAGTCTTTTGCTGCGCATAAATCCCTCTCCTGTTATTGAATTAAACCGTGCCGTCGCCATAGCCATGCACGACGGCCCTGAGGCGGGATTGCAGCAGATCAATACGATTCTGGATCGCGGGGAGTTAACCGACTATCATCTGGCCCACTCGGCCCGGGCGGAACTGTGCCGGAAACTTGGACGGACAAAAGAAGCACGCTCGTCATGGGAACGCGCCCTTGTCCTCGCTCAACAAGAACCGGAACGGCGATTTATCGAACGAAAACTTATAGAACTGGGAGCGTAATTCCCAAAAATGCAAAAATTTCAGATTGTTTGTCGTTTTCATCGTCTGCCATTCGACTACCTGGTGAAACCGGGAATTCAGGAGTCAGAATTCAGAATAAAAACTTTCTAATTCTGACTCCTGAATTCTGTATTCCTATCGCAAACACAACAAAATTAAATCTCAAATAAACCATAATAGAATATGACTGAAAACAAAAAGACCATCGGGAAAGATAACGGAGGAGTGAAAATGACGCGAGTCCGGGTTGAGAGTTTTTCCATCTCGCTTGACGGCTACGGGGCGGGGCCGGATCAAAGCGTTGACAATCCACTCGGCGTCGGCGGTGAGGACATGCACGAGTGGGTAACTTCCACTCGTTCATGGAGGCAGATGCATGGAAAGGAAGGCGGAACGGAAGGAATCGACGACGATTTTGCTGTACGAGGGACTAAAAATATTGGCGCCTGGATCCTCGGGAGAAATATGTTCGGACCGATTCGTGGCCCCTGGCCGGACATGAACTGGAAAGGCTGGTGGGGAGACAACCCTCCTTATCACGTTCCGGTTTACGTTTTAACCCATCACGCAAGACCTCCTTTGGAGATGGCGGGTGGAACGACCTTTTACTTTGTTACTGAAGGTATTCAAGATGCTCTTGCCAAGGCCCGAAAAGCAGCCAATGGGAAGGATATTCGAATTGGTGGCGGGGTGAACACCATACAACAGTATCTTCGCGAAGGACTCATCGATGAGCTACATATTGCCATAACACCGACTATACTGGGTGGAGGTGAGCGGCTGTTCGATGGAGTTGACCTACGTAGTTCTGGTTACGAATGTGCCCAGTTCGAGGCATCGGAGAAGGCGACCCATGTAGTACTCGAGCGTCAGGCGTAGTGACTCATGACGGTCGGCAAATAACCGACACCGCTTATTCGGATTATAGTAAATATTATCCAGCCTCTAAATTTACCGGACAATTTCAGAAAAACAAGGACGGTATCCGGTTGATTTACTTGTTAGTGGGTGCGAATGGTAGGATTAGAAATTAAGTTGACGTCCAGATATGACGCTGTGCCTCTGGATTTAATAAATATCTTCTAAAATAGCGGGTTTGTAGACCAGTTTTAAAATGGCAGTTTGCGGCATGCGTTCATATCCTTTGTTAGGTTTTCATGTTTTTTGTTCTGGGTAATTCCATTCGGTTTACCACTGTGAGCAAGTTTTGGTTTGTGTGTTGACTTGTGCGACTTGGCAATGTGTATGGTATATATCTCTAACGTTTAATTCTTACTTATCAGCTCAATTAAATAATGCCATAACATAATCCTGTCATTCGATGATTTCCGTGAGTGGGAAGAGTACAATTTTTCAACTGAAGGATATGAATCAATTTTGATTAATTTCTCCTCATCACTAGACCAATCAATTGTCATATCAGTGTTTTTATCAGACAATTCTCCAATCCAATTATTCACACTCTCCATCCATTCTAAAGAAGTTCTGCTTTGAACGTATCCAAACATACCACAAACTTTCAGGTGTGAAGAATGATTGTTTCTTTTGAACCGTTCTATGCCGCCACGTAGACCGCATACATATTCTTTGTTGTTTGATGACTCAGAAAATCTCTTTGCTTCAAATTCAAGAACTGGAATTGGCTTACGGTTTCTGGACATTACAAAAACACCTATATCTGTTTCTTTTGTTGAACTTGATTGTGTTGGATTTTTGCTGAACCTGAAAGGGTAATACCCCCCTAATTCAGTTTTACTTAATTCGAGGTGTTGGACCAATATATCGCTGATTCTGTTTTCCTTTTCTGAATCTTTTGTTTGGAGATAGTAATTTGAGAAACCTGAAATGTAATTATCAATAAATGATAAAATTAGATTCACTTCAAAGTCTGGTTCTAAACTTAAATCCTTCGAGCTAGGAGATTGATATGATGGGAGAGAGTCTCTAAGCATCAAAATAACGGGATTTAAAATAGTCCGCAAAGGTTTCGTCCGCATCTCTTAGCGCAATTGAAGGTAACCAATAGCGTAATTGCTTTGGTTTTGCCAGAATTATGGAGTCTTGTCCATAAACTTTGATGATTTTTTGTATATGAATATTCTCAGTATTTTCATTTCTTGAAGGAATTGCAGATTCTATATACTCCTCTATATCGTCAGCTTTTTCGGTTTTACGGGTAAGATTACCAGAAGAGTACTCAAAGTGCAGTGCTAAAAACTTTCCAGCATCAATGATTTTAAATAATTGAAATGATTTTTCTTGTCTGTAAATACTATTTAATGTCTTGCTGAAAATTTCTGAGAAGGTAGAGATATCTTTTTTTGAGGAGTTTTCGGATAATCTGTGATTAGTGAATTGATAGTTAAGAATATCACTTATAATTAATTTATCAGCTTCGGAAATATTTAGTTCCCCTAAGAATGGCAAATTGAATATGTCTTTTTGCAATAATGTTGATTTTGACCTGCTAACTCCTGCACGAGAACTGGTTAATGCTAAATAAAAGCGAAATACTTTGTTATTGCGTAATGTGTCTTCCAATGCTTTCAAAGAATCCACATCTTCAATAGGAGCATGTATCCCTATTATTTCATTTTTATACGTTACAGGTTCGTTATAAAAAACTACTGGAATGCTGCTTTTACCAATATTCTTCTTTATTAGCAATAGTGGTGGTTTAAAAATTGTCTCAACTCTCGGCCATTGATAGTATTTGTCATTATTAATAAATGTTCTACTAATCCCTCCTTCATTAAAATCATCTGGTTCAAAACATAACTTACCAGTTAAATGCTTGGCTTCCGAATAGCCTCCTTTTTTCTTTTCGAAATCAGAATCTGTTAATTCGTTATCAGGCTTTCCTTTAATAAAACCATCTCCAAATACCCATCCCTTATTCTGCCGTTTCTCTTTTAGATAGCTGCCTATGGTAGGTATTTCTGATAATCGTTCTATCAATTGGTTCAATCTTCCTCCACCCAATAAATTAGCTTTCCAAGCATATGGATTATTTAAAAGGGCTTTTTTTGAAATTAAATGGAAATCATAATGATCAAATTCCAAGAAGAGCCTGTTCGTGTTAGAGAATGTGCGATTGGCTACCAGATGCAAAACATCCTCATTGTCAGGTAAGGTATTCTGAATAAAAACAGCGGCTGTTGCTACATTTTTTCTACCCCACAACTTATCTGCCAGTTTAGTGAAGTCTATTACCTGTAATAAATTGTATTCAGTAAATAAGGCTTGTTTAAAGCTTAAATCCATTTGATATAGTAGGGGACCAGATGGCTGAACTAGACAAAGTGTTGCTTCCTTTTTCAGGAGCTTCAATGATTGAGTTAGGAAGTGCAAGGCAGGATTTTCATAAGGTATCTTTATTTCACATTCATAGCCTATTTTATCTTTTAACTCTTTAAAGTGCTCTTTTCTGCTAGGTTCTTTACCATCTACAGAAGGCAGATTAAACGGAGGATTACCAATAACCAAATCGAAATTTGCATTTGGCTTAGTCATTATGAATTCAAAGAAATCCTGAGTTATGATATTTTTACTCAGATCTGGAAATTTTAATTTCCCCCATGTAGGTGGGTCTAAATTTACTTCATCCAAAATTGCCAGAGCCAAGCTAAATACCGATAACCGAATCGCATCCGGTTCTATATCAATACCATGAATATTCTTTAACAAAAGTTTCTTTAATACAGATAAGGAAGGCTTAACGAGTTTACCAGTCTTTTTCCATTGTTCATATCGCCACCATTGAACAATTCGTTTGTAAGTTTTGACAAGAAAAATCCCAGAACCACAACTAACGTCAATTATTTTAAAATCTGCGTGAGGATTCTTTAATGGCATGCATTCATCCACTAAAGTACTGACAATCATTTCGGGGGTATATACTATATCCTTGCTATCTGTTAACAGTTCTTCATAAACTGAACTGATTACTTCTACAGGCAAATGTGAGAAGGAATATAAACGCCAAATTACATATTGATTATCCTTAATATCTCCATCCAAATAATCCGCAAGTTTTTGGACTTCTGCTTGTTGAATGGCTTTCCGTTCTTCAATTTCTAATTCTTTGTCCCATTCGAATATTTTACCATTGAAGTCTTTTGCTAATTGATCCAACAAACTCAGCAGCTTTCCATTTCGAATGGTTTCGCAGAAATCAGAGCATTGGAAGTTTCTATTGAAATATGTTCCGGCAAAATACCCACTTGCGCTTTTTGCATCTCTCTCCTCAAGGTATTTTATCAGAAGGCTTTGAACTAATAGCTTTAATGCAACATGTCTATTCAATTGCGACTCTTCCAGAAAACTTCTAAATATTTCTTTTAGTCCTCTAATTAAATCTCTTGTTGCTGATTGCTCAAAACGAAAATCCTTTTTTTCATTTTGCTCATCCCAAAATATCCCATTATTAAAATCTTTCGCATTAAAGCCCTTAATAGCTTCACCTGTTCTGGTAAGTATTTCTTTGGCGTAATTATTTTTATCTTCTTTTGGTCTTTTTCTAGAATCAAATATGCTTACAGATGATTGCTCGATTATAATATAAGCCGGAACCTGATAACCATTCCACATTTGGATATGGATTCTGTTTTTCTCATTATTTGTAAGCATTTTATGAGTGTAATCAAAAAGATAAAGATGAGGTACAAATTCTCTACCATCCTGAAAATGCCTGAAAAAGACAGCATCAGCTTGAAATTTATTTTTAGCAGTTTCTAGAGCAAACAGTATGTCAGGTGATACCAAATCAGAATGAATGTCCTCGAAACTATTGGTCAACAATACTCCACTCTTCTTTTTATCGTCTAATAAAGAGAAGTTTAAATCAATGATATGTTGTTCAAATAATTGTGTTGACATACTTAGTTTTCACGAATAATCATCAAAACAAAATACATTTTTATAAAGCGAGTTCCTTAAAAAACCAATCAAAGTATTAAGAGCAATTTTTTTTACTAAAGTAGATGTTGAAGGCAAATTTTTGATCTTTTGGTTTTTTAGGGGGCGGGTTTCTGAGTATTGAGAAAAACAAATGTGCTAAAACGTGTGGTGGATTTTTCTACATCATAGTATGAAACCTAACATTGGCATAACACCAACGCTTTCAGCTTATCCTTGCTTTCGTACACAAGTTTTATTCATGTTATTCTTAAAATAATGAGGATAAAATGAATAAATCGGAGTTAATATCAAAGTGTGAACATCAGCTTACACTAACCCTCAAAGCGTACCTGAATGGACTTTATATTTTTCCTGAGCATCTCAGCAACCATTAGATCCAGGATGTTTTTCCTAATGAATTGGAATTGTTCTTTCATCATTGTAAAAGGAGTCGGTTGTGATTACCTCTGTACCTGCAACTTAACGACATACAATTTAATGACTTTAAACACTACGCTTACATTTGAGTTAGTACGCCACCTGCCAACACAAACCAAAGAAATATAAGATTTACAGATTGTTTGTCGATTACACCGTCTGCCGTTCGACTATTTGCTGAACACAACAATAATTAATTTCAATAAACCAGGGTACTATCATGAAAAAAATCAAAATCGCTTACTGGACAGTCACCATTCTTTTCGCGCTGGCCATGTTGCAATCCGGTATTGTACAGCTAATACAAAGTGAAGGGAGCCAGGAACTGATGGCCCTTTGGGGTACCCAATGTACGTGTCAACCATCCTGGGTGCTGCCAAGATTCTAGGGGCGATTGTTTTGGTAATGGGAATGTTTAAGACGCTTAAGGAATGGGCTTACGCCGGATTCGCTTTCGATTTAATTGGAGCCTCCGCTTCGGGAGCTTATATCGGCGAGATCCTGGTGGTCATTGTTCCACTGGTATATCTTGCAGTCATGTTTCTATCGTATTTCCTGTGGAAAAAAATGGACAATGTCCAGACACAAGCTGCTGGTAACAATTAGTGTCGTGTCAACCTTAATGTTCACTTTACAAACCGGGAATACAGGATTCAGGAGTCAGAATTCGAAACATTTTATTCTGACTCCTGACTCCTGAATTCTGCATTCCTATAGCAAACAGAAAAAAAATCAACCTTTTTCCAAATCCGGTGTCGATTTCCACCGATGCCGTTCGACTACTTAGTGAACGCAGTATATTAATCCCAATAAAACATGTAGGAGATACAACCATGAAGTTTATGATGTTTATGATTCCCAAAGTTTATCAACCCGAAACCCCGGCTGAAGAACAAGCAGGTGAAGGGTTTGCACCTTCTGTTGAAGAGGTCGAGCCCATGATGAAATTCAATGAAGAACTGGCTAAAGCCGGAGCCCTCATTTCGCTCGACGGGTTACATCCCCTGGCGAATGGTGCACGCGTATCATTCAAAGGTGAAAACCCGACGGTTACTGATGGTCCATTTATAGAGGCTAAAGAGGTCATCGGTGGTTACTGGGTAATCGACGTAAGCTCGAAAGAAGAAGCCGTCGAATGGGCCAGAAAATGTCCGGCAGCCGAGGGCGATGTGATTGAAGTCCGCCAGGTATTTGAAGAAGAAGACTTCCAAAAGGCGACAGATAACCGCCGTAAAAGAAGCCCTCGAACGCGGTAAAGCAAGACAATAAGTTTAACGTTTAGTATGGTTGAGGTTGTCGAAAGAGTTAGGAATCAGCAGTAACTTGGCAGTATTGAGAAGCTGATAGCTTACAGAGTCTGATGCCAGACGGAGCAACCCAAACCACTAAACGTGTCAAATTCAATAAACAACATAGGAAGATCATTATGAAATACATTTGCCTTGGATATATGGATGAAGAAGTTTGGGAAAAAATGGCTGAAAGCGAACGAATCACTTTTATGGACGAGTGCTTTGCTTACGATGAAGAGCTTAAGGAGAACGGTCACTTCACAGGTGGAGAAGCCCTGCAGGATGCTCAGAATGCCACCACATTGAGATGGCGCAGTAGCAAAGTCTCCATCACCGATGGACCCTTTGCCGAAACCAAAGAACAGATTGGCGGCATTATGATACTGGAGGCCACAGATCTTAATCATGCCATCCGCCTGCTATCAAAGCACCCCTCTCTCAGGCTGGGCCGCGGTGGCAGTAGTTGGGAAATTCGCCGACCTGACAGCCATCATTGAAGACAGCGAGCAGCGAAGGAAAGGTTAACAAGCCAGCTTCTGCATGGGTGGTATATCCTTTATTTAAACAAATGAACCAGTTCACTTAATTTTGCCGTCTCTTTAGGAAACGCTACTTAAATCCTATGCCATTGGTTTCTGGCAAGGCAGATGTATTAGCCGGATTTATATAGGATGATTTCAAATCAAAAAAATATGATATTATGTATAAATTTTTCGTGTCCTTAATTCTCTGTTTTTCTGTGATTATATCCTGTTCAGATAACTCTTCAGGTTCAGAAGAAATAAATGATATTGTAGGTGCCGGTTCTTTCTCAGTTTCAGGTGATTTAGAGGCTCAGCATGAAGGAGCGGCTTATTTCACCCTTACAAAAATGAATGGTAATGTTGTTGGTATTCGTATCCATATCGCGGAAGCTCATCCCACAGATAGAGATGATTCATATAACCCTTCATATACTCTTCTGTTTATGGCTGATAATGGTGGAGATCCATTCTCATTATCCCCCACTACGTATGAGGTAGGACAGTTATCAGATGATAATTTAACCTTCGCTGGCTTATACACACATAGAATAGACGCTGATGAGGTAGTTGGATTTAATAGCAGGAATTATAGTGGCACATTAACTATTTCATCCTACTCAGATGAAATAATGGAAGCAGTTTTTGAATTTACAGCAGAGAATGATATTGGAGAAACAGAAGGAGACGAAGTTATAACACTTTCTGGCGAGTTCACTGCAAAGTGCTTTGGTGTTACTTGTTGAGAGATAGGATAAACAAGTGAACTGTAATAGCCAGAGAAATACAAATTAGCAAATCCCCTCATCATTCCTTTCCATTTATTGCAGTTAGTTTTCCGTGAAGTCCATATTTAGCCATAGCTTTTGTTTTTGATTGTAGAATTCCAGAAAGATGATTAAATCCGGAATGAGATCAAAAAATCAAATAGGTTTATCGTTTAGTTCATCCTTCCCGGAGAAATCCTCAAATAAACCTGGAGCGCATAAGGATTGTCACCATACAAATCCTTTAAATCAGAGGGTGTTATATATATAGTTCCCTGTGCACCTATAGCGATATTCGTATTTCTCTCTACAAACAGGTTTTGTTGTATGCCGAGTGTCGCAGCATTAATATTAAATATATTATCATGCCCATATTGTTGATCATCCAGCAATAAATCTTCGGTAGATTTTTCCACCCATTCATATCTCCCGTGAACTGTGGAATTGTTTTTTGTGAATGCGCTTTCCAGCAAAAGGGAATGGCTTGCAGGATGATGCCCCCGCGGATTATTATACCCCCAGACAAGTGCAGAGCTCACAGAAGAAGTTGAACCAAGCCGCAGCGAATGAATAGCAGAAGCGGTCGTTTTATTCACATCCTCTCGCGGCCCGAATTCATGCACATCATTAACCAAGGCTTTCGAAAATTGTAAGGCTAAATCGGCTGATGGATTATAGGAGATACGGGCAGAATAGGAATCAAAACGTGGACGATCAAAACCATAGCGTTCTTCATCCGGCTCACGGCCGGTAAAGATTGATCCATCCAATTTTACATCTTTATAGCGAAATCCTATAGTTCCCACTCCAAAAGTGACGTGTGTTGCATCTTGCCAGTGATGGCCTAAAGAGGCATCCGGGTTGTACAAACCAGAAACACGGTGCATGAAAGCTGCCGGACCAAATGCAGGCTCTCCCGGATATCCCAGGTATACAAAAGCATCAGCATCCGATGATAGCATGTGAGTGTAGGCTACCGAAAGCTCCGAGAATAAATCGTGAGGATGCTGTCGGTCTACCAAAGGAACATTCTCCCAGGTCTCCCCGGATTGAAATAAAAGCGGGTATCCTTCACCCCCAATAGTTATAGGATCTAAAGACAGCATTGTGCTGAACCGAAACATTCCGCGGCTGCCGATATTTGTTTGCCCCATTCCCATAAACCAATTGGGTATATCAAATTTATCATCACCCCTCGAGCCGGTACTTCCTGCATCCTGATTATTATAACGAAAGAAAATATTGCCGTGAACCATGTACATCCATTTTTTAGTGTGCTTCATATAGCCGTACATAGGGGATGAATCCGGGAGCCAGGAAGTTCCCGAAGCATTCCGGTTCATCGGGAGATTGCGTGAAAACGCATGAGACATAGGTACAGCATTTTCATTCATCATGTGTTGTGAATGATCCTGCATTTCCTGTGCTGTGGTATCTTCCTGCTGGTGATGCTCATGCCCCTCCTGTGCAAAAACATTTAAAGAGAGAAATAAAGAGCAAAAAAGAATTAAAAAGAACTGCATTTTCATAAAAACAATTTGTCAGGTTTAAATTTTAAGCCGTGAAAGTAACAATAATCGCATGCATATATTTGTCAAAATCGATTTTTAACTTATCATATTCACACTACTTTTAAGTGGATGTTGGGTGTTAATACGAGACATTGGTGGCTTGGTAATTTTATTCAAGATCTTAAAACCTCGTGCTCTCGGCGCCTTCCGCGGTAAATTAACGAGAAGAAGAATTGGACGCGGATAACACTGATTTGGCAGATTTACGCTGCTTTTAAGTTGATATCAGATGTTAATACGAGACATGGAAGCCAACGCAGATACTTGCCTCCGCAGGTATGACTTTGGAGGCTGTCTTTGCAGGAGCGGCTAAAATTTGGTGTATTATAATCAGCTTAATTACCGCCATTGCGATTTGGTGATCTTTGCTCTGGCCAGGTCATTTGTTCACCTGTTCTCGGATGAACCGGCAAAACTGCCTTGTTCCGTGGAAAAGTTTCCGGGTCTTCACTGGCCATATAAGTGAGGATTGCAGTAAGAATTGCATTATTGCGCACATCATCAAAAACAATTTTATCATAGGTATCCCGGTTAGTATGCCAGGTGTAATTCCAATAGCTCCAGCTGAGAGAACTAAGGGAAAAACCCGGTGCTTCGGCGGCTATAAAAGAAGCGTAATCTGAACCACCGCCTCCGGGTGTTCCGGGAAAATTGGTTTGAATATGCTGCCTGTAATCTCGTGGTACGGGTTCCAGCCATCGTTGTAAGAATTCATAGGAGTGAAGGAAACCCTGCCCTGCAATATTTATGACACGGCCTGTGCCATTATCCTGGTTAAATAATGCCTGCATATTATCGACAATTTCGGAATTGTCTTCTACGAATGCGCGGGAGCCATTCAGCCCTTGTTCTTCGCTTCCCCAAAGCCCCACGAGAATTGTCCGCTTTGGGTTGGGATAAACTTCTTTCAAAATGCGTGCTGTTTCCATCATGGTGATTGACCCGGTGGCATTATCAGTGGCGCCGGTGCCGCCGTCCCATGAATCGAAATGTGCGGAGAGAATGATATATTCGTCAGGTTTTTCAGTTCCTTTGATTTCAGCAATTGTGTTGAAGGTGGGAACCATACCCAAATCTTTAGATTCTGCTTTTACACTTATTTCCGGCTCGCTTCCATGCTCTGTCATACGGTATAACATTCCATAATCCTCAAGAGAAAGATCGATGGCTGGAATATTTTCTGTGCCGGCACTAAAAATTTTATTTACCCCAAATCCACCCGACCAGCGTGATTGAAGGATGCCTGCTGCACCGGCTTCTTCAAGAGCAGTAAAAATAGTGCGGCTATTATATCCGGTTTTGCTGATGCGTTCACTCCAAGCCTCTGTCAAGGCTTCCCGCTCTTCTTTCATTTTGGTGAAGGATTCTTCCGTGGCAAATTCTTCCCAGTTATAATCTGGCCGGCCTGTGGGTTGAGGCATCGAAACCATTACAAATTTTCCTTCTGCAGCAGGCAGCCATTCTGCAAAAGCATTGGAATCAGCCAAGTCCGGAATAATTTCAATACCGGCTGTTACTCCACCTTCAGGGGTTGAAGGACTCCAGGCAAGTTGCATTCCTTCCAAAGAAACCACACGGGGATGCACCAAATCAATATGAGTAATTCCACGTTCCCATCCTCTCCACTCACCCCATTGTTGATTTTCTGCTGAAATTCCCCATTCCTCAAAAGTATTTACTGCCCAATCATGGGCATGTTGCATCTGGGGAGTTCCCACGAGCCGAGGGCCGATTACATCTGTCAATTCATGTGCCAGTTTTTCGAGGTGTGAGTTTTCTGTTGCTTCACTAACAATAGCTTCTACCATCTCTTCGGTATTCTGGGCAAGTACTATACTCGCCGGAAGCAGCATAAAAAGAAAGGCTAATTTAAATATTTTCTTCATGTACCAATCTCCGAATATGTTCAAAATTTATGGAGGTTAATATATCTTTTAATGACATAAAAGTAATAATCCTGCACTTACTTTTACGTTCCGGCACATTGTGGAATGAAAGGTTAGCAGGATATTTACCCATGGATTTTATCATTAGTGTAAAGGTGCTTCAACAAAGCCGCTCTTCATATATCCCGTAGAATACATCTACCGCCAATTCTATGGTATCATCGGGAAAATCATATTCAGGGCTGTGCAGGGGAGGCTGATTTTCTCCTGCTCCAAAACCAAACTGCGCACCTCGATTGGTAGCTGTGAAATAGGCGAAATCTTCAGACCACCTGAAGGGCTTTTCTATTTGTTCGATCTCTAAATTGAGATTATGGGCTGATTTCTCAATCATCTCGATACATTTTGGGTCATTGATAGTAGGAGGGTAAATTTCTGAATAGCTTATTTCAAATGAGAGTTCTTTTTGACGGGCAATAAGCTCCACAATTCGTTCAGCTTTTTGAGTTAGCAGGTTCATGTCATCATTTTGGAAAGCACGAAGTGTGAAACCCATTTCGGCGATATCCGGTGATACTCCAAATGACTTCTCACCTAAACGGATATAAACGAGCGTGATGAAAGTGGTGTCAGAAAACTGGCCTGAATCAGCAATTAATTCATTGAAAGCGCTCATTATCCCGGAAACGGCTGTTGCAGGACTGTTCCCTTTTTCAGGCTCAGCGGCATGAGAAGTAATGCCCTCAAGTTTGATAGTCATGCCGGCGGAAGCAGCTGTAAAATTGCCGGTTTTTAAAAGTAATTTGTTTTTAGGTTCTCCGGGAATATTATGCAGGGCAAAAATATAATCCGCCTCTAAAGCATGAAATTCTGCTGATTCTGTCACATCTTTTGCTCCCAAATACGTTTCCTCTGCGGGCTGAAATAACAATACTACTTTACCTCTTTTGGGTGGATTTTCTGCAATTTGCTGGCCTAAGCCTGCCAGGATAGCCATATGTCCATCATGGCCGCACAGGTGAGCTACTCCATCAATAGATGATCGGTAAGCGAGGGTCGATTTTTGTTGAATGGGAAGGGCATCAAGTTCTGCCCGGAACACAATGGTTTCTCCAGCTTCACTTCCATCAAAAACAAAAGCTTTCCCGGTATCTGAAATTGCGATTTCACGATCTGGGGAAAGTTTATGCATAAAAGTTGAAATTCTCCTCGAGGTTTCAAATTCCTGATTTGATAGTTCCGGGTAGCGATGAAGTGTTCGTCTTAGATTTATTACATCTTGAATGTCTGCCATAGAAAATTTTTTAAGAGTGGGTGTAAGATCAGTAAGGAGAGAAAGCGTACAAAATAAGCCGGGGGAACAGCGTTTAAACTATTGGTATAAAATTTTAAATATTTTATTCCACTCATGGTTCACTTCAACAGGTAATCCCTCTGAGTTATAATTATAAAAAGTACGGCAGGGATTACACACCGGATCATAGAGGCCTGTATAATCTTTCGCATTGTATCTGGTAACATTATTTTGTGTAAGCGAGAATGGATCAGTTACGAAGAGTGGTGAATCCTTCTTGAAATTATATTTCTCATCGTAATTGTAAAAGAACTCGATGTCTAATTTATCTTCAGAAGAGAAGCGTTGGGTTTTGGTAATATTACCTGCTTCCCAGAAATATTTGGTCAGGTATTCCTGAGGCCGATTTGGTGATTCTTGCTTTATTATTAATACATCATCTTTGTATTCATAGGTATAAATGAGATCCGGCAAAACCTCCTCATTATCATTTCTCCAGGAAGTAACAACTGTGCTAATAGAGCTATCCTCATTATAAGAGATGGAATCTTTCCCAATGAGTTTGGGCTCTTCGTTTTCAAGAGTTGAATAGGTAGAAACCAGCTTTAACTTATCATTGCCATAGTATTCATACAACTTAAAACGTGTAGAATAGTGGTGATCTTTGGAGTGTATTAATTTTCCTGAGTTATCATATTCAAAATTATTTTCATAATCCTCGTCACCATTCGGAATATAGTTTATGGCTTTAATTTTAAACTCATCCACTGATTCTTCTAATACCGTGACCGTATTATCGGTACACGAAATAAGTATAAATGAGGCAAATAAAAGGCTGATAATTTTCATAGTGGTTAATTTAGCCTAACCCTGTGGTAAGTGGCTTTAGATTTTAACTTCCCAAACAACGAATCAGTTTTTCTTAACTGACTCAATGGATTGTAATAAATCCTCAGCTTCCTTGATAAGCCCTTCTGCTTTTTCCTTGGCATCCAAAACTACCTTGTCGCCTTTTGTTTTTGCATCTGATACCAACAGCTCTTTTTCTTCCCGAAGCTGGTCTATCAATTCATTCAGCTCATCGTAATAATTACTGAGTTTATAAGAAAGGCGGTCGCGGGTATTTTGCCCCGTATCGGGTGCGTATAATAAAGCTATTGCAGTTCCCGCTAATGCTCCGGCTACTAATCCTGATATGAAATTTGATTTACTCATGGTTTTGTCTCCTTTTCTCTTTTAAACAAGTATAGCGTAATCCGGTTTCAATTTCCAAACCAGATTAATTAATTTTATGATTTAAATGTCATCAATATAGTTGGTATTACAAACTCTAATCCATGTCATGGCATTCCTTTTTCTTCAGGAACTTGCTACTGTTTTATCTCTTCTGAAAAGTACCTTAAACCATTCAATTGTCATACTCAGAGATACTGATATTACAGGGGTGATAAAGAGAGTCAAAACAGAACCGAATATTAATCCGCCAATAACAGCTTTGGCTAATGGTGACCAAATCTCAGCACCGGATCCAAATTCCAGAGAGAGGGGAATCATTGAACAAATGGTAGTAATTGCAGTTAGCAGGATTGGCCGCATCCGCCTTCGGCAGGCCTCGATAACATTGGTAAGTAATTCAGAGTCCTTATTAGTAGGTTTTTCTTTCCACAGGAAAAAAGGAATGAAAAAATATTTAGCTTTAACTGAATTCGCATTCAGTAGATCATAATCCATGCCTTTGGTATAAAGGTGCATGTAATCCACTAACACTATTCCATTATTTACAATGATACCTACAAGCATAAACATGCCGATTTGAGCGGTGGTGCTTAAGGGAGAGCCAATCAAAAACAGAAAAGCCAAAGCACCGAACATGGCCAGCGGAATACACAACCAGATTACAAAAGGATCTCGGAAATTTTCAAATAAGGAAGCCATTATCATGAACATTAGAACCAGCGCTGCCAATAAAGCAAAACCAAACTCACTTTGTCCCTGCATGGTTTCAGCCGTTCCGCCGGTAAATTCGTAGCGGTAGCCATCCGGTAAAATTATTTCATTACGGATGAAGTTGGTGATGATTTCGCGATACTCATTTGCATCCCCGTCTACCTGAATATTAACGTCCAATACCGTTTCCCGATTTCGGCGCTGAAATGAATCCACTCCTTTGGTGGGTACAAATTCACCTAATGCAGCAATGGGAATTCGTTGTTCGCCCACCTGGAATACCTCCAGGTCAAATAAATCTTCCCGATTTTGAAGCGCACGTTTTTGTGTTCGAACTTCTATAGGAATTTCCCGGCCTTCCGCAATAAAATAGCCGGCTTGATTTCCAAGCGTCTGGGTGCGTAATGCCCCCGCTATTGTATTCAAGTTGGTTCCCAAAAGCCCAAGCCGTTCACGATTGGCGATAAAATGAAGTTCGGGCGTGGGGTCGGTTCGCCCGTTATCCACCGATACAATGGCTGGATCTTCTAATAGATTTGCTTCAATTTTATTGGATATGGCAATCAATTCATCTATTTGCGGCCCAATTAGACTTAAGCGGATTGATCCTCCACCAGAGCGGAAACCACGCCCAAACATTAACCCTCCGCCTTCCACCGAAACCCGTACATCAACACCTGGTGCCAGAAGCTGATTTCGAAGTCCGGCAGCAAATTGTGTACTGGTCTGATCCCTTTGTGATTCGGGCACTAAAGTGACACTAATTTCACCCCGATTGGTTTGCTGCCCCCAACGGCTGCGCCCGATTGAGGTAATCATAGTTTCAATCTCGGGCATCTCACTTACCTGTTGGCTGAAATCATCCATCACATCAGCCGTTTTAATAAGCTGGCTTCCTTCTGGTAGGGAAACATTGATATCAATTTGGCCGGAATCAGATTCTGGAAACCCTTCTTTGTTGATGGTGCTGTATAAATAGACTGTGCCTGCAAGAATTCCAGCCATGGTTAACAGGGGAATCCATTTATGGAAGAAAAGCCATCTTAAGGCTTTGGTGTAGCCGCGCTCTAGTTTTGCTATTCCGCGGAAAGCAAGATTCCGGGTATTGAATTGCTTGGCATCCAGGGCAAGTAATGAAATTACCGGAACCAGAATGATAGAAGACAAAAATGAAAAGCCTATGGCAAAACAAATGGTGTAGGCAAACTCACGGAAGAAAGCTCCCTGAGTTCCGGAGATCAGAATAATTGGAATGAAAACACCTAATGTTGTAAGGGTTGAACCTAACAAGGCGCCAATCACTTCATTTGTACCCTGGAGGGCAGCCTGAAATTTCGTGGCACCGTCTTCGAGTTTTCGCGCAATACTTTCTGTTACCACGATAGAATTATCAACCAGTAAACCGATAGCAAGGGCCAGGGCAGAAATGGTTAAGATGTTCAGTGTAAGATCGGCAAAATACATAGCGGCAAAACTGGCAGCGATACTCACAGGGATGGAAGAGGCCACTACTAATGAAATTCGCCAGCCGCCCATAAAAAGCAGGATCACAAAAATGACCACAATCAAAGCAGCAGTTGCAGAATTCGAAAGGTTATTAATAGAATCCTCAATGGTTTTACCTTCATCAGAAAGCACCTGAAGCCGTACGCCAGGCGGTAAAATTTCATTTATTTCGGGAATGATATCCTTTACCTCATTTACAATATCCAGTGTATTGGCATCCGAGTTTTTTTGAACTTCTACCGATACGCTATTCCTGCCATTTACTTTTACGAGGCTGGATACTTCAGTGAACCCATCGCTGACATCCGCCACGTCTTTAATCCGAATGGGAATATTGTTTTCAGAAATTGAAACTATGGTATTGGCAATTTCTGAAACCTCCTGATAGGTAGATTGGGCCCGCACACTGTAGCTGATTTTGCCAGCCACAACATCTCCGATTGGTTGTTGGGTGTTATTTGACCTGAGTGCATTTTCTATATCCGAAGGAACAAGATTGTGCTGAGCCAGCGACATAGGGGATACATCTACATAGATGCGGCGCTCGAGGCCGCCCTGGGTTTCGGCTGAAGCAAGTCCTTCAATGCGTTCAAGGCGTGTCTCCACCAGCTCAATGCCAATGTTGCGAAGATCATCCAGGCCACGGTTTTCGGCATCTATACTGAGCCGCATAATGGGGCGGCTTTCAGGGTCAAACTGGAAAATGACCGGTTCCCGCGCTTGTGCCGGTAATTCCCCGCGAATTTGGTCGATGGCTTTTTGAACCTTCAGTTCCGTTTTTCGGATATCGGTTCCCTCTCTTAATCTCAACATCACAAAAGCACTTCCGCGGTTAACCCGTGCTTCCAGCGACTCAATTCCCTCGATCGCTGAAACTGCACCCTCTATCGGATTTACAATTATGCGGTTAATATCTTCAGGCGCCACATTTTGATAGCCCGCAGAAATAGCCAGTACAGGAATATTCAGCGAAGGATATAGAGTAACCCGGAGGTTGGTAAGCGAAAAAACTCCAAAGCCAATGACGATCAGGGTCATCATAATAACCGTGATTGGCCGCTTCAGGATATTTCCGGCTACGCTGAATTGCTTCATGATGGAGCTCCCTGAAGCGAAGTTGTTGATGGTTTTAACTCGGTGGCTAACTTTTCCAAAGTTAAAGCTAAGCAGGTTAGTAGATGTTGGGTTGTATTAACTTTGGAAAAGCTGGAATCGGATTGATGTAAACAGTAGAACCTGTGAGCGTGCGCAGCTCCTCGTAGCGTTCGGAATGAAGGCATAGAACCGCAATGCTCGCAAGATCTTCGGGCGTTGCGAGGTTGCTCAATTAAATTCCAGAAATCGATATTTTTCATTCTACTACCTCTTGCCGGTTTGCAAGTGGATCTTCTTTGTGTACAGAATCAAAACCCAGTTTTTCTACCATAGAGTTTATAATGTTATAAAAACATGGCACAACAAAAAGCATAAGTAGAGTGGATACGGTTAATCCGCCGATGACAGTTCTGGCCATTGGACTCCAGGTTTCTGATCCAGATCCCAATTCCAGCGCTAGTGGCACCATTGATAAAATGGTGGTGAAGGCAGTCATTAAAATTGGCCGCAGTCGGCGTGTGGCACCATCCAAAATAGCGAGATGCCGTTCTATTCCGCGTGATTGAAGGATTTTGATGTAGTCAATCATTACAATACCATTATTAACCACAATACCGGTCAGCAAAATCAGTCCTACCATGGAGGTTACACTGATTGAGGTTCCGGTAATCCAAAGCATCAGCAATACTCCTGTTAAGGCAAGAGGGATGGTTAATATGATGATGAAAGGTTCAACCAGGCTTTCAAATTGAGAAGCCATTACCATATAGGTCAAAATTCCGGCAATAGAAAAGGCAATCATTAAAAAGTAAAAAGATTCTGCCTGATCTTCGGCTGTTCCGGCCATTTCATAGCGGTATTCATCCGGCCAGTCAACTTGATCTAAAATATTTCGGGCTTCGGCGGTTGCTGCTTTCAAATCTATGCCGGAAAGTTCGGCGGTTATTTCTGCGACCCGTTCCTGGTTAATGCGAAGCACGTTTGTGGGACCGGTGTAACGCTGTAGGTTTGCCAGGTTTTTCAAAGGCATCCAGTCTCCGGCGGGAGTCTGAACCTGTAAATTAGAAAGATCCACTGATTGTGATTTATCCAGCGGGTCAAGTTCAACCAATACCTCAAACTCAATTCCCTGATCCACAAAAGTAGTAGCAATATTACCTTTCACTGCATTACTTACCGCAGTTGCAACCTGGTTGGTATTCATCCCCACACGGGAAATTCGTTCGCGATCCATTTCCAGTCGCAATTCAGGACGGCCTTGATCTGCACTGCTGAACACACTGGTGACGCCTTCCACTTGCAGTAACTTCTCTTTTACACCTTCAGATAATTCTTTTTTAACCTCAGGATCATAACCGAAAATCTGGACAATCAGCCCATTTTCGCCATCGGGGCTGAGAGGATCCACAACTACTTCCTGAATCTCCACACCGGGAACAATTTGCAGGGTTTCAAGCAATTGAGAAGTAATCTCAAATTGACTGCGGTCTCTTTCATCCTGTGGAACCAGCTCAATCCGTACAGTTCCTGAAAAACCACCGGGGTTATCGGCACCTTCAATGCCTTCTTTGTCGCCATAGTCAGAAACTACCAAGCGAGCTTCCGGCACTTCCTGCCTGATGATAGCTTCAACCTGTCCTATAGACCGCTCCAATTCAAATAAATTAACCCCGGGCTCTCGCTGAACTTCCAGTGTAAAAGCATTTTCATCTACCCGGGGAAAAAATTCACCCCCTAATAAATAGAAAATTGGAAGAGTGGCCAGGAATAATATGACAGCACCGGTCACTACAAAGCCGCTTCGTTTTAAAAATCCATCTAATTTTTTGTGGTATGATGTTTCAATACGCTCCAGTAACCTGCTGAAAAAACTTGCTACTTTATTTTTAGCATCGAATGATTGTGCTTTTTCTTTAAAGAACTGAGAGGTCATTAAAGGAATAAGTGTAAGCGCCACAAGTGATGAAATAGCGAGGGAAAAGGAGATAGTCAGAGCAAGGTCGCGGAATAAAAACCCGGCAATTCCCGGCACAAATAGTATGGGCAGAAAAACTACAAGCGTAGTAAGGGTTGAAATTACCACCGGAACAGCTACTTCTTTTGCTCCATTTATGGAGGCTTCATTCCGATCGGCTCCCTGTTCGCGGAACCGGAAAATATTCTCTAATACCACCACGGCATCATCTACAACCAATCCTACAGCAAGTGTTAAGCCAGAGAGTGAGATGATATTTAAACTGAGATCGGCAAGATCCATTACCGTAAACGTGGTAATAATGGACACCGGAATTGAAATAGCAATAATAAGGGCAGACCTGCCACTTCTCAAAAATGCCAGCAGAATAAGGACCACAAGTATTACAGCCTGAATTCCCGTTAATAATAAGTTGCTGATTGACTGCTCGATAAATTCTGCTTTGTTTGTAAGCACATTAATCTGCACATCGCCTGGAAGGCTTCTGCTGATTTCATCTAAACCATCCACCACTGCTTTTGCAGCCGAAACAACATTGGCATCGCTCTGGCGATATACATTTAAAATGACACCGGCTTCCCCGTTAATATTCACATTTCCGATGGGTTGAGAAATACCATCCTGAATATTGGCCACATCTTTGAGCAACAGGGGCTGGCCTTCACGAACAGCAATTATGGTATTTCTGATCTGGTCTACATTCTTAAACTCACCAATGGTTCTCAAGGAATAGATTGTATTCCCTTCAGAAAGCTGCCCGGCAGGAACCTGTATATTTTCCTGCTGAAGTTTTGAAGAAATATCAGCAATTGTGAGGTTATAAAGCCTCATTTTCTCATTGTTGATGGTCACGTTGATCTGCCGCTCCAATCCACCTGAAGTCTCTACAGAGGCAATTCCATTTACGCGTTCAATTCTTTGCTCGATAACCTGCCGCGCATAGGTTCGCAGATCTCTGGGACTTCTGGAATTTGAAGTAACAGTAAGCACAAGAATGGGCTCCTGATTTGGATCATAGGAAAAAACGAGCGGCGTCTCCGTATCATCGGGAATGGTGCGTTCCACAAAACCCAGTTGTTTCCGGACATCATTTTCTGCTTCATAAAGATTTGTTCCCCAATCGAAATTCAGCTTTACTACAGATGCCCCCTGGCTGGAAAGTGAGCGAACTCTTTTAATGCCACTTATACTTCCAACCGACTCTTCAATGGGTCGGGTTACCAGCGTCTCGATATCTTCGGGTGCTACACCTTCATAGCCGGTGTAAACTGTAATGGTGGGAAAAGACACATCCGGGTAAAGATTGAGCCTGAGGTTCTGTAACCCGTAAAAGCCAAATCCCAGTAGGATCAGGGTAGTCATTAAAAATGTAATCGGGCGATCAACCGCCAGTTTGGACAAAGATCCCATAGCGATTAATTATTTTGGGTTGTGTCGGTAGTATCAGTTTGTTGGTTGCGGAGGCTTTGGAGGAACTTTCTTCGCTCTTCCGGCGACATTCCCTGCATTTTCTCTAGGGCTTCCTGGCGTTCTTCTTCGCTCATATTTTCCATGGGATTTGCCCCATTTTGAGATGGGCTCACATTACCATTCCCGCCTTCTATTTGCCTTTGCTCAGGCGCCCTGAATCGTTCGCCTGAAGCAACCGCAATACGGGAGCCATCTTCCAGCCCTTGCTGGCCGGTAATTATTATATCCTCGTTTGGCAGCAGCCCGCTCAAAACCTCAATTTTATCCCCTTGCTCAATCCCCAGTTCCAGCTCTCTGCGTTCAGCAACCGAATCACCCCGTGAAACAAAAACCGAATAGGTCCGCTCCAGGTCAATGGTGTTAGATTCAGGGTTGATTACTGTCTCTACCTGTTCAACCAACGCACTTCTTGGTACAATAATGGTTCTGTCTTTCCTGGCAATATTAATCACATTTTCAACCAGTACACCGGGGATGATAGAATTCCCTGCCTGATTCAAAGTAATCACTACTTCCCCCAGGCCGGTGGTGGGGTCAAGTTGCGGACTTTTCCGGGTCACCACTCCCTGCGCGGCCATCCTGCTCTCATTCGAGACCCGTAAATTTACTTCCTGGCCAATTTTTACATTCCGCCAATCCTGTGCAGGCAGAAATACGCGCGACTCATATCCTGAGGTGCTGGCAACTTCAAAAATTGCTGCACCGGATGAGGCCAAGTCTCCTTCCTCCAGATTTCGTGAAATGACAACACCGCTAACCGGAGAACGTACTTCTGTGTTATTAAAATCTTCCTGTGCCTGAGTAAGCTGGGCCCTGGCACTCTCAAATTGTGCAAGAGAATTTTGATAGGTAGCCTGTGCAATATCAAATTCAGATTCACTTGAGAGACCTCTTTCCAGCAGTTGCTGTTGGCGCTCAAACTGTGTGCTATCTCTTCGGAGTGCCGATCTGCTTTGTTGAACCTGAGAACGTGCCTGTGCGAGTTGATCTCTGTATGTGGCATCATAAATTTTGGCAAGCATTTGTCCCTGAGAAACGGTGTCCCCTAAATCTACATACATATTGGTGATGCGGTTGCTGATTTGCGGCATCACAGCCACAACATTCTTGGCCCTTATACTTCCATAAGATCGAACCTGTTCGGCAATAGTTCCCATTTCCACAGAACTTGTTTCTACACTACTGGCACGTTGGCCGCCCTGCCCCATAAAACCAGGAAAACCGGAAGAATTTTGAGAAGAGTTATCACCACCACAATTAACCAAAAACAGGCTTACAATAAGTGCCCTAAAAAAATATTTCACGCTTATCTGGATTGATTTTAATGTAATAAACTTTTCTACAGACGTATAAGTTCATAAGAAAGTTTAACTTTATGTGTGTTTAAATTGTAAAAAAAAGCAATGGTAAGCGGCGTAGTAAAACTGTATAAGTTCTGATGAATGCTTATCTTTCCTTTTAGATACTAATCAATAAATAAACCTGGTCAATAATGAAATTTTTTATAGACACCGCAAACTTGGATGAAATTAAAGAAGCAAACGACATGGGGGTTCTGGATGGTGTAACCACTAATCCCAGTTTATGCTTTAAAATGGGTGTTCAGGATTTTGAAGGACATATTGCTAAAATCTGCAATATGGTTGAAGGAGATGTATCGGCTGAAGTTGTTTCTACCTCTTATGATGATATAATGGAAGAAGGCCGCAAAATTGCAAAAATAGCAGATAATGTAGTGGTAAAAGTTCCGTTGATAGAAGAAGGCATCAAAGCTATCAAAAGCTTTTCTGAAGAAGGTATCAAAACCAATTGCACGCTTTGTTTTTCAGCAACTCAAGCTTTGATTGCAGCAAAAGCAGGCGCTACATATATTTCTCCTTTTCTGGGAAGATTAGATGATATTTCCACCAATAGCATGCAGCTCATCAGAGATATTATCCAGATTTATGATAATTACGGTTACCAAACCGAGGTACTTGCAGCCAGCATCCGCCACCCAATGCATGCGCTGGAATGTGCAAAAGCTGGCGCCGATGTAGCCACTATGCCACTGAGTGTAATTCAAGGGCTGCTTAAGCATCCACTAACCGACAGCGGCTTGGAACGGTTTCTTGCAGATTGGGATAAGTTGCAAGAGAGTTTGAAGTAGTTGCTTTGGAGAAATGAAAGGCATCATTCTAGAGATGCCAGGTTTGAATTCAGCACTCATGCTGTTCATTAGGCTTTCCCAATTAAATTCTCCGCAATAATAGCAGAAGAAAGTACACCCGGAAGGCCGGCTCCGGGGTGAGTTCCCGCACCTACAAAATAAAGATTGTCTACATCTTCCGATTTATTGTGCGGGCGAAACCAAGCCGATTGAGTCAGTATTGGCTCTACTGAAAAAGCAGAGCCTTTATAGCTATTCAGCTCATTTTGGAAGTGCATCGGATTAATATAATGTTCGGCAATGATATTTTCCTGAAGGTCTGGCAGGTAATTCTCTTCCAGGAAATTCATAATAGCATCACGATATTTGGGCGCCGTTTCATCCCAGTTGGTGCCGCTATCTAAATGTGGAACGGGAGAGAGTACGTAAAATCCTTCGCAGCCTTCGGGAGCCATTCCCGGATCCGTAATAGTGGGCATATGCAGGTACAGTGAAAAATCATCAGCGAGATGCTTTTTGTGGAAGATATCTTTCAATAAACCTTCATACCGTTCACCCAAAATGATATTGTGATGTGCCAGACCGGAATTCCGATATCGTTTTTTGGTTCCAAAATATATTACAAAAAGAGACATGCTGTATTTAGTCCGCTCTATTTTTTTGTCGGTATACTTTTTTCGGTGTTTTGGATTGATGAGGTTTTTGTAGGTGAAAGCTACATCGGCATTGGCGACAATTTCATCAGCAAATAATTTCTCCCCATTTTTCAGAAGTACTCCTTTTGCTTTTCCATTTTCTATCAGGATTTCTTCCACTTCAGTTTCTGTGTGAATTTCGCCTCCTTGTTCTCGAATCAGTTTTTCCAGGGCATTCACAATAGCACCCGTTCCTCCCATTGCATAATGTACACCCCATTCACGTTCCAGGTAATGAATCATCGCGTAAATAGAAGTTGTGTCGAAAGGATTGCCGCCTACCAGCAGCGGGTGAAAAGAAAAACATTTCCTTAAAAAATCATCTTTTATAAACTGCGAGATATATTTAAATACTGTTTTGTAGGATTGCAAGCGAATCAAATCCGGGGCTACCTTCAGCATATCCTTAAATTTTAGAAAAGGCTGATCAGCAAGTTCAATAAACCCTTTGTTGAAAATTGCTTTGGTGGTGGACAGGAACTTTTCATAGCCGGGGATATCAGCCGGGTTTTGTTTTTCGATTTCACTCAGTGTGAAGGCATGATCATTATTGTAATCAAATTTCACTCCATTATGGTCAAAAATGCGGTAGAAGGGATTGCAGGGCACAAATTTTACATAATCCTCTCGTTTTTTTCCGGCGGCAGACCAGATAGCATCAAACATAAAAGGAGCGGTAATAACGGTGGGGCCGCCATCAAATTTAAAACCATTCTTTTCATAGACATAAGCGCGCCCGCCTATTTTATCACGCTTTTCAAGAACAGTAACTTCATGGCCGGCAGAAAGTAATCGGGATGCAGCCGATAATCCCCCAAAGCCACTTCCAATAATCAGGATCTTCTTTTTCATAACAAGCTACTTAAGAGGAGTTATGGCAGCCACAAAAAATTGGCAATGGAAAATAATCCCACCTGATCAATCATTTTCTATTTGTTTCACAAAACCTGCAAAACCGTGCTGTTGCAGTCGTGCGAGCTCTTTTTTAGCATTTTCGGGATCTTGATAAGTTCCGAAATATACCCGGTAAAAAGATTCATTTCGCACAAGCACTGTTTCAACCCTGCTGCCTTTGATTTTAGAAGCCTGCTGTTGTGCTTGTATTTTCTCCTTATAAGAACCCAGCTGAACAGTATAATTAGCAATTTTGAGATCGGTAACTCTTGAATTCTGCAAATCTCCTTCAAGTAAATACAAGCGGACCTGAGCGGTGCCGGGGCCTATCATATCTACTGTTTCGGCAGCTCCTTTTGATAAATCTATGATACGATCTTTGGCAAAAGGGCCGCGGTCGTTTACCCGAACCTGAACAGTGCGGCCGTTGTCAAGATTTTCAACTAAAAGCACTGTACCGAATGGCAGGGTTCTATGTGCGGCGGTGATTCCATCCATATCATAAGTTTCTCCGTTTGCTGTAAGTTTTCCATGGAAATTGGGCCCATACCAGCTTGCCATACCGGATTCAATAACCCGGGCATCATTGGAGGAAAAGGTGGAGGAATTATTGCTGCTTCTACTGATTGTGCCACATGAAGAAACAAAAAGCCCGGCAAAAATAAAAAGTGAAGAAACTCTAAAAAGATACATGCAGATGATTTTAATTAGACGCACAAAATATATCCTGCTTTAGCCACAAATACTAAGAGACTGATTTTAATTATCAAAATAAAGCCGCTCGAATGCATGCCATAGAGGTAGAGAAACCTCAAAAAAAATACTACATGATTATGTAGTGTTTGATTGAAAAATAATGTTAACATTCGCAAATGGTTCATATAAAATTAAACACAGACAGAATGATAAAACTCAAATCCTTACTGTTGTTAACGGCTTTTGCACTTTCTTTTGTGGGTTTAAGGGCCCAAAGTGTGATTTCCTTCAGTGGTGGAACTATGGAGAATCAAAATATCACTTTAAATTTTTCTGCAGGCGAAGTGATTAGCGGTTCTTTCAGTAATTCCACGATGAATTTGGTTGGCGGATTTTCTAGTGGAAGCGGATTTATCCCTACTTCAAATGAAAAGCTGACTGACGATTTACCTAAAGTTTTCAGGCTAAATCAAAACTACCCAAACCCATTTAATCCCTCAACAAATATCTCTTACGATTTACCGAAAGCAGCGGATGTGCGGTTAGTGGTTTACAATTCGATTGGAGCACAGGTAGCCGTGCTTGCAGAGGGACGGAAATCCGCCGGCTCTCATGTTATTCGCTACGATGCTTCTTTTTTGGCAAGTGGCATGTATTTCTATCGCTTAACAGCATCCGGTAATGTAATCGCAACTAAGAAAATGATTTTAATTAAATAAACAACGGGACAAATGATGAATAAGTTACTTTCAAAACTAATACTTACTGTTGCAGCACTTTTATTTGCAACAGATATAATGGCACAAGTGCCACAAGGATTTAACTTCCAGGCTGTGGCGCGTGATGCTGACGGGGAACTTTTAGCAAACTCGAATTTAGGGGTTCGGATAAGTGTATTACAGGGAGCCGAAGATGGCACTGCGGTTTATACCGAAACTCAAACACCAACCACCAATGATGTGGGGACTTTTCAATTAATAATTGGTGAGGGAACATCGGAAGATCCTTTTGATGGGGTCAACTGGGCCGGCGATAATTACTATGTGAAACTGGAAATTGATCCTGCCGGCGGAACTGAATACGAAGAATTAGGAATTACAAGATTGCTTTCTGTTCCGTATGCTTTGCTTTCTCAAAATGTGGTGAATGGAATATCAGCCGGGGAGGAAGGTATTACTGAATATCATCTGAATTCCTCACAAGGAGATACTTCTTTTATTGTGAATGCTACAGGTGCAACGAGTCTGGCAGGTATTCAGTCAACAGCAAGCACCGAATCTTTTAACAGGGGTGTAGTGGGCAGAGCGTTATCAACTTCTTCCAATACAGAAAACCAATACGGATTACAGGGCCATTCCAATGGTGATGGAACAGGAGCGCATATTGGAGTTATGGGAAATGCTACAACTCAAGGAGCGACTTCTGGTAACAGGTATGGCGTGTATGGTTATGCCAATTCAAAAAGCAGGTATAACTTTGGCATTCAAGCTATTGCACAAGGAGAAGGAGATGGAACTATTGTTCCTTTAGGGGAAGAAAGTGGCGATGGCTTTGGTTCCTATAATATCGCCGGATATTTCTCATCAAGTGGTAATTTGAATGGGAATGTTGGCGTAGAAGCACAAGCCGTAGGAGGAGTTGGTGAACGAGCAGATTTTGGTGTGCTTGGGCGGGCGACTGGCTTCAATAACTCACCAAATATTGGAGTAAGATCAGAGGCTTATAATTCACCAATTAGTAATGTTGCTTTTGAAGGAGATGTAAGTGGTTCGTCGCATAACCTCGGGCTCCGGCTAAATGTTCATAATGGTTCTTCAAATGTTGGTATGGAAGTTAATGCTGATACTGCTGCTATCTTAAACGGCCATTCTGTTATTAATGGGGATTTGACGGTACATGGAACTATTAATTCAGGTGATTTTGGTTCGGGTACCTCAAGTGTTTCTGCGAAAAATGATAATGGGGATATAGTTGGTTCTATGAGCTCCTTTGAACCAGATATTAAACAAGGTTTTCTTCATTTATATGGTGAAACTGCTGCAGAAACTGATGACCTACGGGCCGGGCTAGAAATAAATGATAATGGTAGTGGTGATAGCTGGGGGCGCTTGTTCCTTAATGGTCCTGTTGAGGAACGCCATTTTGTAGAAGCCTTTGTTTCAAATGATCCGGAGAATGCAGATCCGGATGGGTGGTCGGGTCAATTTAATTTGTGGGGTACAAATAGTCCTAATATTGAAATGAGAGGAAAGGATTGGGAAAGTGCAGACTTACCTCAAATCACATTATTTGGCAATAAACCAACGGGTGACTGGTATTACAGCCATGCAAATTTATCCGTGAATGAAGAGAATGGAAATGAATGGGGAAGTTTTTCCTTAATGGCCAATAATGAAGTTCCTAATTTCCAGTTTAGTGCCAAAGGCTGGGAAAGTGGCGAACTGCCGGTTTTTGAAATGTTTGGGAGTCAGGAAAATATAGAAGGTGGCGGTTATTTCAGCCACTTAACGATGGAAGTAAATGAAGACGGAGAGCAACAATGGACTTCAATGACTTTTAAAGGCAATAATGATAATATTAACATAGAAATAGGAGCTTATGGTTGGGAAGTTGACGGGGCCAATCGTCCATATATGTCTTTCCGTGGTAATACACCGGATGAAAATTTAATATTAATGGAGGTAATAGATGATGGTACTTCGGAATTTGGTGGTGTAAACTTTAGAAGCACTGATGGTACAGAACTTTCTATTAATGCTCATGGCATAAATGGTAATACACAGATCAACGGTAACCTGCACGTTGATGGAGAAATCACCCATACCGGAGATATTTCTCAAACTTCCGATCGCAATCTTAAAGAAAACATTCAGCCCTTGCAAAGTGGATTAGCTACTATCATGAAGCTCAATCCCACGAGCTACAACTTCCGTGGCAATGGTAATTACAACGGCTTGAAACTCTCAACCAGTTTACATTATGGTTTGATTGCGCAGGAAGTGGAAGAAGTGTTGCCTTCGCTGGTTAAGGATAATATTCATACCTATAGTGAAACGGAGAGTTTAGAAAACGGTCCCAGTATGAATTCAGAAGTTGAAGTAACAAAAGAAATGAGTTACAAAACCATGAATTATACTGAACTAATCCCGGTGCTTGTAAAAGCCGTACAGGAGCAGCAGGAAGAAATAGAGCGCCTTCAAAAAAAGCTGAATGAATTAAAAAATAATAAGTAGATAAGCTTCATTTATTAATCAAAATTCCGCAAATCATTGACTTGTGGGATTTTTTTATGTCTAAAATTTAAGCCGAAGATTGGAGAGAAATTATTTCACCCCAATAATTGAGCCGAAGATCGGATTCGAACCGACGACCTATTCTTTACGAGAGAATTGCTCTACCAACTGAGCTACTTCGGCTTTTAAATCAGGCTAAATTACCAATCTTTTCAATTCTTCTGCAATAGAGAACTTTTCCTCTTAACTTGAAAATAAAAATACATGTCGGTAACTCTTTTACTTATTGGAATAAACGTTGTTGTTTCTTTAGCTGCCCTTTACGCAGTACCTCAACTCCTGGAAAAAGGAATGATGATCCCTTACCGCATGGTGCGCGAAAAAACCTGGCACGAACTTGTAAGCTCCGGATTTGTCCATGCCAGTGTTGGACATCTTTTCTTAAATATGTTTGTCCTTTTCTTTTTCGGCCCGGTATTAGAACAAAGTATCGGGCAAACACATTTTGTAATTCTCTATTTTACAGGATTAATCGTATCCAGTTTGCCATCAGCATACCGGCACAAGGATAACCCCGAGTTTGCCACTGTTGGTGCATCCGGGGCAGTGGAAAGTGTGCTTTTTGGATTCATCATTCTATTCCCTTTGAATCCAATCTATATCATTTTTATTCCCATAGGTATTCCCTCTATAATCTTTGGGGTACTTTTTCTTGCCTACAGCATTTACGCAAGTAAACAAGGCGGGAAAATTAATCACGAAGCCCATATCGCCGGGGCTGTTTGGGGCATCTTATATTTGATCCTTTTTGTGCCAAACACGATCGATCACTTTTTTAGCGTGTTCGGACTTCTTTAGATATATCCAGATCCAGGATCTTCCTGATCTGGCTCAATTGGATGCAGGAGGAATTTTTAAATCTATCAGCCCTGCTTTGCTCGAAAATCCTTCATAAAATCAGTCAGCACTTCTACACTTTCCATCGTACAGGCGTTGTAGATGCTGGCACGAATTCCGCCCACACTACGATGGCCTTTTAAAGCAACTAAATCTTGATCTTTAGCATCAGCCAGGAATGTCTGTTCCAATTCTTCTGAAGGCAAACGAAAGGTTACATTCATTTTTGAACGAGACTCCGCCTCGGTAGTTCCGGTATAGAAATCATCACTATCGATGGTGCTATAGAGTAATTCTGCTTTTTTAGTATTGATGTCCTGGAAATAAGAAACTCCGCCTTTTTCTTCCACCCATTTCAGCACTAAATTTACCAGGTAAACGGCAAAGGTTGGCGGTGTATGAAACAGCTTTTCGGCATGCGTTTTATACTTCATGATAGTAGGTATATCTGTTCGGCTAACATCCTGGAGAAAATCTTTCCGCACGATCACAACCGTGACTCCGGCCGGGCCTAAATTCTTCTGTGCACCGGCGTAAATCACCCCGTATTTTTGAATGTCAATGGGTCGCGACAAAAAATCGGAGGAAGCATCACAAACTAAAGGCACACCATTGGTTTCAGGTTCAGTATGAAATTGAGTTCCGAAGATGGTGTTATTGGAAGTAAAATGAACATACCGTGCTTCCGGTGTTAATGACAGTTCGTTTTGAGTTGGAATATGTACGAAATTATCTTTTTCACCTGAAAAGGGAATATTCACGTTACCAAAAAGTTTGGCTTCTTTGATCGCTTTTTGAGACCACGCTCCGGTATTGATATAGTCTGCGGTTTCATCATCGTTCAAAAAGTTGAAAGGTACCTGCATAAACTGAGTGCTGGCACCACCCTGCAAAAACAAAACCTCAAAATCATTGCCAAGGCCCAGAATGCGTGTAAGGCGTTCACGGGCTTCCTGATCTACCTCGGTGTATTCTTTACCGCGATGGCTGACTTCCATGATGGAAGTTCCGGTTCCCCGGTAATCCAGTAATTCTTTCTGGGCAGTTTCTAAAACTTCTAAAGGTAGTGATGCAGGACCTGCACTAAAATTGTGAGTGCGTTTCATGATAAATGAGTGGGTTTTTTGTTGAGTGAATTTGATTAAAAAGTATGTACTAACACACCGGATCGTAATTTGGGTTCAAACCATGTAGATTTTGGAGGCATCAACAAACCGGCATCGGAAACCTCCAACAATTCTTCGATATCGGTTGGGTATAGACTGAAAGCTAATGATGCTTCGCCGTTATCAACCAGATTCTCCAGCTCATCAGTCCCTTTAATACCACCGACAAAATTAATATTTGAGTCAGTACGCTGGTCTTTAATTTCCAGCAAAGGTTCCAATATCTGGGCCTGAAGCCGTGATACATCAAGCTGAGAAGCTGGATCTTTTTCAGTGCTTTCTCCAAGGGTAAGTGCATGCCAGCTTCCATTTATATAGAAAGAAAGATCTCCTTTTTTTGAAGGAACGGGATCTGCATTCTTTTTTAGCTGAAAATTTTCTTCAAGTGTTTTAAGAAAATTATCCGGAATAGAATAAATGACTCTGTTATAAGCTAATATTTCCATTTGATCCATTGGAAAAACAACTGCAGGGAAAAAATTATATTCTTCCTGCCCGGAGTGCTCAGGATTATGCGATTCGTGTTCTTTTGCCACTCTTGAAGCACTTGCACAGCGGTGATGGCCATCAGCCACATACAAATGAGCAACTTTTTCGAAAGCAGAGATAACTTCTGCCGATTTATGAACTTTCCATAAGGTATGTGAAATTCCATCTTCGGTTTCAAAATCATAAATGGGAGTGTTATTCTGCATGTAGGTATCCATAAACCCCGATACTTCTCCTGTGTCACGAAAGGTAAGCATCACCGGTTCGGCATGGGCTTTTTGGGTGAGAATATGTTTCGTCCGGTCATCTTCTTTATCAGGCCGGGTGAGCTCATGTTTTAAAATGATATCGTCATTATACTCTTTCACACTTACACAGCCGAATATACCGGCCTGGGATCTTCCATCCATTATAAGTCTGTAAATGTATAATGAATCTTTTTCTTCCTGCAGAAAATTACCAGAGTTGAGGAGTTTGGTAAGACTTTCACGGCCCTGTTCGTATACTTTCGGATCATATATAGAAGTTTTTTCGTTCACATCAATTTCGGGACGTATAACATGCAGAAAACTATGCGGCTTACCTTTTGAAAGTTTTTGGGCCTCCTGAGTTGTTACCACATCATAAGGTACGCAGGCTATTTCTTTTGCTAATTCCGGTTTGGGTCTCCATGCTCTAAAAGGCTTAATTTCGGCCATAAAAAATCTTAAATTTGTTTATCCTTTCGTTTAAAAGAAGGTACATAAAATTGAACTTTATTAAACTCAAAAGCTTTGGTGATTATCATGAATCCATTAAAAAAGGTGAATAGTTATGAATAAGAATGGCAATAAATTAAATCATGAACAACAGGACCAGTTACTTTTTATGATGTTAATTCAGCAGCATCAACAGATAGCAATGGTTGGGCTGGGTAAAATTCAAAATCCGGCTACCGAAGAGTTGGATAAAGATTTATCATCTGCAAAATATGCTATCGATACTTTAAATATGATTGATAAATATACTGCCGGCAATCTACCCAAAGAAGCAAAAAACTATCTTGAACAAACACTTACAAACCTAAGGCTTAATTATTCCGAAGAAGCAAAGAAAGAAAAAGCAGATGACTCTTCCTCGAAAGAAAAAGATGAGTGAAGAGGTAGATGAGGAAATAAGTGCAGCCGGAGGTATTGTGTTTCGGTTTGTGGCTAATTCAGAAGAACTGGAAATCCTCCTCATTTTCAGGAATGGAGTATGGGATTTACCTAAAGGGAAACTAGAAGAGGGAGAGGTATTGGAAATGTGTGCCGTACGGGAAGTAGCAGAAGAAGTAGGTAGCAGCCTTCCGGCAATTGTATCCAAAATTGGAACAACCTACCATGAATATCAGGAAGGAAATAAGCTAATTGGAAAAACTACGTACTGGTATTCTATGTTATTCACAAAAAATGAAAAACTGGAGCCACAACAGGAAGAAGGCATTCAAAAGATCGAATGGTATACCTTATCAAAAGCTATTGAAAAAGCAGGCTATGATAACCTCAGGCAAATCATGAAAAAATTTAACGACAAAAAAAAGGCGCAATAAAAATATCACGCCTTAAATTATAAAAGTCTCTATTTGTAAAAATTAATTCTGTAACCGGAAATTGATAGAAAGCGCAAACTGTACACGAACGGGTCTTCCGCGCTGCATACCAGGTTTAAAGTCAGCATTTCTAACAGCTTTGAGTGCTTCCTCATCACAGCCGCCTCCAATACCACGAACTACTTGTGCATTTTCTACTTCACCGTTTTCATTTACGATAAACTGTACGGTTACTCTTCCTTCTATCCCAGCACGGCGGGCCATTTCAGGATATTTCACACTGTTTTGAATAGCAGCAATTCCACCGATTGGTTCAGGCATTTCCTCAACAACAACGAAAAAATCCTCTTCCTCATCATCATCAGGCGGGGGGGGAGGTAAATCCATCGGTGCATCCATGTCAAGCTCGGCATCCAGGTTGATAATCTCATCTTCAATAATCTCATCGTTTGGAACTTCTACAGGGACTGGTGGGCGTGGTGGTGGTGGTGGTGTTTCAATTTGTTGAGTCTGGATAACTTCCTCCATCTCCACAACTTCCTGCTGCTCTATTTGCATGGCATTAGGTGGCTCTGTTTCCAGATTTACTTTTACTGCAATAATCATGAAAAGCAGAGCTAAGATGAGGCCTGCTTCCAAATACACAGTATAAGACCTCTTAAGGTCGGCTTTTGGTGATTTTCTTTCGTTTCTCATAATTCAATACAAATTTATCTATTCAAAAATTCAGAGTAAAAAGAACGGGATTTTATCCTTCGTCTGCAAGTGGTTTAGTTTATATTTTAACTGTTTAAACAAGTTTTTAGTATACTTGGTTTAACGTATTGTTCCTACTATTATAAATTGTACGGTTTCTTTAATTTTAAAATTCGTTAAGGCTCCATCTTTTACTCCAGGGGTAAATTTCTGGAGCTTGATTCCTTCTAATACCGCTTCATCACAACCGCCTCCAATACCTCGAATTATTACCGGGTCCACCACATCGCCCCTCTTAGTTACTATAAACTCCACTTCAACAAGTCCTTGAATACCGGTTCTAAGAGCAAATCTGGGGTATTCGATACTTTTTCTAAGCGATTCTTTACCGCCAATCATTTGTGGCAAAAGATCGAATGTTTTCAGACGATCGTGATCCACATTAATTTTAACTACCTGTTCCAAATGGGGAAGAGGGAGGGGAGTTGATGAATTATATTCAGTGAATTCAATAGGGGGCACATCTATGGGTGAATCATCCGGAATTTTAATAGGTACATCCGGTATAGGTGGCGGGGGAACTGGCTCAGGCTCTTGAATGCCAGTTGGCGGAAGAACTATAGACGGCTCGTCTTGAACCGTAATATCAAGAATAGATCCTGAGCTTTCAGAAAGATTTATTTTTGCCAGCAGAATCAAAATTAAAAGCGCACCTATAAAACCTATTTCAAGAAGAATATTGTATGATAATTTTAAATCAAATTTTGAATTTTTATTCCCCATATGCACCTCAGGGTTTAAGGATGCTTAAGAATCTTCTATTTATTTAAATTATAAATTCGAAGTAAAAATTCAACTTATTACAGATTAATTCTGAAGCCTGAATCGCACGGTTTGTTTCATTCGAACCTTTACAATTCTTCCATTTTGAATGCCTGGAGTAAATTTTTGAAGTTTAATAACACGTAAAACTTCTTCATCACAACCACCTCCTATACTGCGTATAATTTCAGGATCCTCAACTTTACCTTCTTTATTTACAACAAACTGTACTATCACCATACCCTCTATCCCGTTTCGTTTAGCTGACTCGGGATATTTAATCAGGTTATAAAAAGCCTGAACACCACCTTGCATTTCCGGCATAAACTCTACCTGATCTAATGTTTCTTTTACTTCTTTTTTCCCTGGAACAGGAGGTAGAGGGGTTAGATCACTATCATCAAAGTTGCCGAAATCAATAGGTGGGGGATCGAGTGGAGAATCATCTGGAATTACATTTGGAACGACTGGTAAGCTCGGGGGAGGAGGTGTTTTCTTGATTTTGGTAATTGGCGGGGAAACTAACAAAGGTTTTTCTGCTGTAAATTCCGCCTGAACTGCCGGTTTATCCTCGGGAAGATGCAATTTTACTGCACCTATAGAAATCAATAAGATTCCTATTAAAGCTACCTGGCTGGTTATGCGATAATTTATTTTAAGATCGTAGTGGTTTTTTCTGCTAAACATAATGCTATGATTTTTATTTGATGTTCCCTGTTAATTAAAAACACAGACATCAAACTTATTATAGCATTAAGATGTGGCTTCAGATTTAAATTCGGATACATTCTTCAGAATCATATATAGAAGCAGAATAGCGAACCCGGAACCGGTAACATCAGCCACTAAATCAAACAATTCGGCACTTCTGTTGGTGGGGAGCAGGTATTGTAGCATTTCAACTATAACACCAAATAAAGCACTCAGTAAAAAGACAGGAAACAAAGAGTAATTGCCTTTTAAAAACCTGACGATGCCAAAGAAAAAGGTCCAGACTCCAAACATGACGAAATGTGCCACTTTATCATAACTCCAGATAGAATCAGGCAGATTATAATCAGCAGGGAACAGTGTGCCGTATAAAATCGCTATCGTGGATAAAATTAACAGAGATATATAAAGCTTAACCGAGGTGGTAAAAATTTTGGCAGGTTTTTTCATTCAAATAATGTTCAATGGCTCTAAAGAACCGGAATTTGATTCAAAATATTGTATGCTTTTTTCATAACCATTTAATAAGGCGTGAAGGCAGGCTAAATCCGGGAAATTAAATTTTAGCCAAAAAGCACCGATCTTTCCTGCCATAACATCTCCGAAACCGGCGCGTGAAAAGATTCGGGTATCGTAACCTGTTAAATAAATATCACCCGATACAGTTCCCAAAATCGAAGGTAAACCTTTTGACAACATGAACACTTCCTTCTCTTTTGAACTTTTGGAGACTTGTATCATTCGCTCATATCCATCACTCACGTCAGAATCCAGTAAAGAATGAAGCTCGCCGGGATGCGGGGTAAGAATCCAGCTCGAGGACTTCGGCCGCTGCCAATCTTTTGATTTTGACAGGGCAAAAAGAGCATCGGCGTCAATTACGGCGTCCCCTTCATATGATTTTAACAACTGCTGTGTAAAATTAATAGTCTCTTTCTTTCTGCCAAGGCCCGGCCCAATGACCAGCTTTCCCGGCTTTTCAGCAAGAATATCCTGAACCTCCTGAAGATGAGATTCCCTGAAATAAAAATCAGTGGCATTCCCAACCGGTTTCTTGATGATCTGTACCAGGTTCTTCTCATAGATTTCGAGAAGACCTTTTGGAGTAATGATTATAACCGCGCCAAGTCCGGCAGACCAGGCACTTTTTGCCACTAAAATGGCGGCACCTGTTAATCCTTCCGAACCGGCAATAACATAAAGAACCCCGCCCTCATACTTATGTTTTTGCTTTTTAGGATCAGCAGAATTTGCATCAACCCAGGAGCGATCAATTAGATTGGCGGCCGCTTTTCTATATTTATTTGGAAAAGGAAGATCGCACAGAACCACCTCACCCGACACATCAAATCCTTTATTTAAATAAAAACCGGTTTTCAGTGTTCCAAAAGTAAGGGTAAAATCTGCCTGAACCACAGTGCCCATAATCTGGCCGGTATCTGCCTGTAATCCTGTGGGAATATCCAGGGCAAATACCGGGATTTCTTCCTGCTGATTTATCCAATCAATGGCCTCAGAATAAGGTGCGCGAACATCAGAATTCAATCCCGTTCCCATCATTCCATCCACTATAAAATCATAATCCTCTGCTTTGAAATCTTCCCAGTTTAGGACGGTGATATCAGCTTCCAGTTTCTGAAGCAGTTCGAAATTCTTCTGCGTATCAGCGCTCAATGAATCCGTTCCCGAAAGAAAGCAGACAGTAATAACATAATCCTGTTGAGAAAGTAACCGTGCAACCACTAAGGCATCGCCGGCATTATTTCCCTTTCCACAAAAAAATAAAGCATGAGAATTTTCAGGGACTGAGGTCTGAATGAAATCAGCAGCACGTGTTCCGGCAATTTCCATCAATGTAAAACCATCAATGCCGAATTCGGTGATGATTTTTTCATCCATAAATCGGGATTGTTCTGCGGTGTAGAGATAATATGGATGTGGAATGTTTATCATCTTTAATAAGACCTGGCAAACAACACTTTCTGTTTAGAAGGCTTTCCGGTAACCATACATTTTCCTTTTTCTGATGCTTCTAAAGGGATGAGCCGAATGGTTGCTTTTGTCTCGTTCTTAATCTTCTCTTCGGTTTCAGTCGTTCCATCCCAATGGGCATATACAAAACCACCTTTATTTTCAATGATGTCCTGGAATTCTTCATAAGTCTCAACTTCTGATGTCATTGATTCCCGGTGTTCTTTTGCCTTTTGAAACAGTTCATCCTGAATATCATTGAGCAGTGTTTTAATACGCGGGGCAAGACCTTCACGATCTTCTATGTTTTTTGAAAGCAGGTCGCGCCGTGCCAATTCTACATTGTTATTCTTAACATCACGCGGGCCAACAGCAATCCTGAGTGGAATTCCCTGCGCTTCGTGTTCCGCAAACTTAAATCCCGGCTTATGCTGATCCCGATTATCCAGTTTTACACGAATTCCAAGATCTTTCAGCTCCTTAAAAATTTCAGTGCCATACTGCACCACTTCACTTCGTTCTTCATCGCTTCGGTAAATGGGCACAATTACCACTTGCGTTGGTGCCAGTTTTGGCGGAATTACCAGTCCCTGATTGTCAGAATGCGTCATAATCAACCCGCCGATTAATCGTGTGGAAACTCCCCAGCTTGTGGCCCAGACCAATTTGTGTTCGCCATCGCTGTCCTGGAATTTTACATCAAAAGCTTTGGCGAAATTCTGTCCCAGGAAATGAGAAGTTCCGGCCTGCAATGCTTTTCCATCCTGCATCAAAGCTTCGATACAATAGGTTTCAACCGCTCCGGCAAAACGCTCGCTTTCGGTTTTTACGCCGGTGAGAACAGGCATGGCCATGAAATCTTCGGCAAAGGTTCTATATACTTCAAGCATCTGCAAAGTCTCGTCTTCGGCTTCCTTCTTGGTAGCATGAGCCGTATGACCTTCCTGCCATAAAAATTCCATTGTGCGGAGAAAAAGGCGCGTACGCATCTCCCAGCGAACCACATTCGCCCACTGGTTTATGAGAATGGGAAGATCGCGGTAAGATTGAATCCAGTTGCGATACGTATCCCAGATTATGGTCTCGGAAGTAGGCCGCACGATCAGTTCTTCTTCGAGCCTGGAATCGGGATCTACTTCCACGCCGCCGTCCACACTTTTGAGGCGGCTATGAGTTACGATGGCACATTCTTTGGCAAAACCTTCCACATGCTGTGCTTCTTTCGACAGGAATGATTTCGGAATAAAAAGCGGGAAGTAGGCGTTTTCATGGCCGGTATCCTTGAACATCTGATCGAGTGCCTGCTTCATATTTTCCCAGAGTGCCATCCCCGTAGGGCGAATAACCATGCAGCCGCGGACGGGCGAATGCTCCGCCAGTTTCGCTTCTTTTACAACATCGAGGTACCATTGAGAATAATCTTTTTCCTGAGTAGTGATTTTTTGTGCCATGAAATGCTTTTTCGTCAATTATTGTGAAACAAAATCTATTCTTTTTAACAGTTATCCCGCACCTGATGCGGAATCTTCTTAATCCAGGCTCTAATCTTAATCATTGAATACCCATAACTGTATCAATCCCAGCCTTGTAAACCTGCCGGCATCGCCTGTTTAGGAAGGCTTACAATTATTAAACAAAGAAGTTAACAAACTTAAAGTTCAGAATTAGAGGAAGGAGCGAAAAAATGTTTACCCTTGTTTGATAATGCCGTATATTTTCTGCCCTTGATTTCAGTGGCATTGCTACGAAATCAGAAAGCACAAATGATTTATTGAAAAAATGGCGTGGTAGCTCAGATGGTTAGAGCGCACGACTCATAATCGTGAGGTCGACGGTTCAATTCCGTCCCACGCTACATATAAAGCTCAACTTGGAAACGAGTTGAGCTTTTTTATTGGCTATATAGTTTTTCAGTCTGAATTTGGGGGAATTACATTGAAAAGGTTTAACTCATAAAAGTCTTCCTTTCCAGAAGCTGAGGGAACTAAATTGCTGAACCAGAGCAGGTGCTTTTGCAACAATATCACAGAGTAAAAATTTACCTGTACTGGGTGGTATATTTTTTACTTCGGAAATGATTTAACCTTTTTTTATTATCTCTGCGAAAGAAATCAGGTATAAAACTTCCGACGGCTATGAGAAAATCTGAGAAACATGAGCTAATTATCTTATCTGGAAAATCTTTGGAACTGGCCTTCCAAAAATATGAGGAAATTTATGCTGAGCTGAAACAGCAGGAAGATTTTCAGGGTTCAGATTTATCTCTTACCATTCACGACTCAATTAAAAACCTGTTAAGAAAAATAGAGGCTAATCTGAAAGAGCAGATAGACCAAAACAAGCTGGTGGATGAATTTATATTTGAATATGAAAGTGTGTCAGGAGAGCTGGGGAATGGGAGAAATACGCCGGTCCGACTTAAAAGATTAGCCAGACGTTTATTATCTAATTATGTTGATTTCATTGAAAAAGTTGGCGGCAGGAAAAAACTGAAACTGCTTGATAAAAATGATGTGACAGTTTTTGAAGCAAAATCCAAAAGAAAAGCCTACCTGTTCTGGCTGGTAGGATTTTTCGGAATATTGGGCTTACATCGCTTTTATCTCGGTAAAACAGGAACGGGTTTTGGCTGGCTGCTGACCGGTGGGGTGATGGGTTTTGGTGCTATTTATGATCTGTTTGCCCTTTCTAATATGGTGGATGAACAAAATGCTTATAATGAACTTAAGTCTGCCAAAATGAAGCAATTATCTGGTGGGTGAGAAGCTCAAAGAAATCCTTTTGCTTGTTACAGCAATTTTTTCTCGTTGATTTTCGCAGAGTATGGCGCAGAATTCCGCTGAGCTTTTATCTGCGTAACTCCGCGAACCATCCGCGCAACTCTGCGAGAGCCCCCTTTGCTGGTTATGGCAATATTCTCTCCTGATTTTCGCAGAGTATGGTGCAGAATTCCGTTAACAAGTTAAAAATTCAATCTTCTTCCCTGCGATATTAGAAATTAATTTCCTTTCCGTCTTTATAAATACGCACCCCACCGGGTTTAGCTTTTTCACCTTTTGGGCCAAAACTGTAAACAGCCGAGGCGAGTTCTTCTTCAGATTTTTCTTCCCCAACTTTTCGGGGCTCATCTTTATAAAAACTATCCATGTGAAGGGTTTGTGTTGGAAAGGCAAACTCTACTCCCACCTCTTCTGCAAGACGAAGTATTTCAAGAAAGAAATTATGGCGTTGCTGTAATTCGGTAGCCCAATCAGGAACATCTAAAAATACATACACCAGCACATCGAGAGAATGCGCACCAAATTCATTAAAATAAATATGGAAATTATCCTGATTAAAATGCTCGTTAGCTTTTACAATAGCTTTGATGCCCTCCACAAAAGCTTCCATCTGTTCAGGAGTTGTGGAGTAAGTAAGATTAAGCATCGTTTTTAGTCGTCGGTATTTCCGCAGCCCAAGGTTGTCGATATCAGAATTGGCCACGGTTGAATTGGGTACACTTACCAATGAATTATGGAAAGTTCGAATCCTGGTAGAGCGAAACCCCACGTCCTCAACCGTTCCGTCAACACCGCCAACGTTAATCCAGTCGCCAACTTTAAAAGGCCGGTCGATAAAAATAGTAACTGAGCCGAAGAAATTAGCAAGTGTTTCGCGGGCAGCGAGAGCAACGGCTAAACCACCAATTCCAAGCCCTGCAATAAGAGAAGCAACATTGTATCCATTATTTTGCAGAATGGCTATGACTCCCATCACCACAACAAAAACCCGCAGGACTTTGCGGATGAGAGGGATAAGCTGATCGTCAAGGTCTGTTTCTGTTTTTGATGTTACAACTCCCAGATATTTGGCAAAAACTTCCGACAGATTATAAAGCAGCCAAATAACACCGGCTGATATAGCGATCCTCAGCAAAGCAGATAAATAATAATTAACAGTTACCGACATTTGCAGGTTTGAGAAGGTGAGAAGGAAAAATATCATCAGAAATATAAAACCGGCCGGCCGTTCTATGCTTTCAATGAGGTCATCATCCCACTTAAAGGAAGTTTTTGTCGTTAGGCGCTTTACATAGTTCTCGAGTATAAACTCAAAAATTCTTCTGAACAAAAACCCAATCAGCAGCCAAAGGAATATTGCCAGGTATTGCCAGACCTGAGTTCCCAGCCATTCCTGCATAGCCCAAGCCGGAAGAATATCTATAATAGCGGCGACATAACTGGAAAAAGTTGCACGATATAACTCTGGGATCTCTTCAATTGTGGCTTCCGAAAAAACCCATTCTTCATTGGTTTTAGTAAGGTAAACTTCGGGTAAACTCGCAAATAAAATGTACTGCTGTAAACCGGAAAGGCTGTCGGTGTAGTTTGGGTTTGAAGGTATTTCTTCATAATCAATCAGCAGGCCGCGTGCATCCAGAACTTTTAGCAGCTGGTTCGCCAGCTTCAGTTTTTCTTCCTCATTGCCATCGGAAAGCTTTATTGTTTTGAGGACCAAATCCGGCTTTTCATGTCCTGTTTGCTGCCATTGAAGAAAAGTATGTACTGCCCGGCGAGGATTTTTTAATAATTCTGTATCACTTGTCTGTGGCTGGTCCTGAAGCCCAAATATAGAACTTGATAAAAACAGAAAGATGGTGATTGTCAGGGTTGAAATTCTTTTCAACGAATGCATTAGAGGCCAATTTGTTTAGGAAGTAATTTAAGCGAATCTAAGAAATGTTACACTTGCAGGAAAAGAACGTTTTTAGAATTTGATAATGAGGCAGAGACTTTTTTGTTTCTCAAAGATTTTTGCTGAGTTTTTTTCTGTGTAACTCCGCGAATTCATCCGCGCCTCTGTGAGAAATCTTTGTTGATACCTGCAACATTTCCCCATTGATTTTCGAAAATTTTTTCACCCCTGTTTTTTTCCCTTAAAGTTAAATTGCAATTTATGGGAAACGAGCAAGCTGAGAACAGCGAAAGCGGTAAATAGAAAAAATCCTATTTGCAGGCTCGATTCATTGGTCGTCATGATATCTACATGGATAGCGATATTTTCCAGATCTTTTAGCTGTTCAGAAATAATACCGGAAAAGCCAATAAAAGCCATGAATATGGCAACAACCATCACATCTGCCATCGACCATTTTGCCGTTTTGAATACCATGAACTTTACTATTCTACTTTGCCGTAATTTTTTAGAGTAGAGATGAATGACAGATGCTGTTAATTTAGAAAGAGGGAAAATTACACTGAAAACTAACACAAGAATTCCGACGGCTATTACATCCGGTTTATTATTTAGAAGCATAAGCTGGACTACTTCAAGTATGCTTTTGCTCTTAAAATACAGAACCTGATCAGTGAACGTAATAGATTCACCCATAAGCTGAAAATCCATTTCAGAGATCCTGGCATCAATGTTAATCATGGGAAGCAGGATGCCGATTATGAGTAAAACAGAACAATTTAAGGTGAGAAGCAGAAACTCTTTGCTTTCCAGGTTTTTTGACAATATGGTGCCAATCATTAGAAAAATGGCAACAAAGAAAATCAAAAATGAATAAGGTTTTTGCTGTTGATCCAAGACTTCAATTTTTGCCATGATTACATCAATAGCAGCCTTTTTGGTCGGCTGTTGGTGATTGGCAAGTATTAGATCATAGGTGGTATAATCAATTTCAGAAAAGGTATCGTCGGAGTATTCATTTAATCTTTTAATAAAGAAATCTTTTGCCAGGACTTTGTTTTTTGGATCATTTAAAAAATTGACAATACTGTCGGTGAGCAAAGGGATATCTTTTTTCATCACACCAAACACGTTGGTAATGGTAGCGACTCCACCTTTTAGAAATCCACCTAAAGAACTGGAGTTTTGTTCAAAAAAGCTTTTTTCCAATTTATCAACCGCAACAACCAGAAACTCTGATATGTGGCGGCGGAGTTCGTCTTCATTAGTATCTTCAAGGCTAAATTCATTAATCCGCTTAATAACAATTTCAGATAAAGTATTTTTCCATTCATCTACACTGAAAATTCCATATTTCACCAGGGAAAGCTCAATTAATTCCCGGTTTAAGACTCTTTTTTTTGATTCTATCTGAAAAATAGAAACCGATGTAAAAAAGAGAGTCAGTAATGAAATGAATAAAATTGCACTTTTGAGTATTCTCAAAGCCTTTGTATTAATTATAAAGAATGGTAGTCAAAAAGTAATTTAGCTAACAAGGAAAGCTTTAGAATCAATCAACTTTATGTTGAGTATCTTGAACTTCCCGAATTTTCTACCATCTGCGCGAATCTGCGAGAAATCTTTTGCTTGGTACGGCCATATTTCCTCGCTGATTTTCGCTGATTTTTTTATTTATCTGCGGAACTCCGCGATTCATCCGCGCGACTCTGCGAGAAATCTTTGCTTGGTACGGCCATATTTCCTCGCTGAGTTTCGCAGAGTACGGCGCAGAGTTTCGCTGAGTTTTTTATTTATCTGCGCAACTCCGCGATTCATCCGCGCGACTCTGCGAGAAATCTTTGCTTGGTACGGCCAT
>JBBDNN010000086.1:0-18248 GCA_040877545.1 Balneolaceae bacterium | reverse complement strand
ATTTCCTCGCTGATTTTCGCAGAGGAAGGCGCAGAGTTTCGCTGATTTTTTTCACTTATAAATTATTTACTATTCGGGTAATGGAGTTACTTAATGTCGACGTATTGAAATTTATCAGCAGACCGAGTTTTTTGTCTGTCAATTTTAAATAAGTGAGTAGTTGCTTGTGATGAACATCCAACAAGGTTTCCACTGATTTTACTTCAACGATTACTTTTTGATTTACCAAAATATCCATACGAAATCCCTGCTCCATTTCAACTTCTTCATAAATAACAGGCACACCCAATTGGGTTAATACATCAAATCCATCTTTTCGCAGCTCATAGGCAAGGGCTGTTTCATATACTGATTCTAACAATCCCGGACCAAGTGTAGAATGTACTTTGAAGGCTGCACCACGAATTGCATACGACAAATCATTTTCATGCATTTTAACCCCCATTTTTCTTGAATATTTATCTGCGCAACTCCGCGATTCATCCGCGTGACTTTGCGAGAAATCTTTTGCTTGGTACGGCTATATTTTCTCGCTGATTTTCGCAGAGCATGGCGCAGAATTTCGCTGATAGTTACACTGAGTTTTTCCCAATCTGCTTCAGGTCAGATATTACTCATCCTTTTTTGGAGTCATGTTCTTTTTCTGGAAAGCTTCAAAGATATCCATGGGCAGCGGGATAAAGGCAAAGGTGGCATTTTCTTCACTGATCTCGTTCATGGTTTGCAGGAACCGGAGTTGCAGTGCAGCCGGGGCGGTTTCTATCATTTTTGCAGCATCAACCAAGCGCTGTGCAGCCTGATACTCACCTTCGGCATTAATTACTTTCGCACGACGGTCACGTTCGGTTTCTGCCTGCCGGGCCATAGCGCGTTTCATGTTTTCGGGTAAAACTACATCCCGTACTTCAACAGAGACTACTTTTATACCCCAGGGATCGGTATGAGTATCTATAATTTCTTGAATGCTTTTATTCACCTTATCCCGGTTTGCAAGCAGTTCATCCAGTTCCACCTGTCCCACAATACTCCGAAGTGTGGTTTGGGCAAGCATGGAGGTGGCATGGATATAATGTTCAACCTGAATTACCGCGGCTTCGGCATCTACTACTCTGAAGAAAGTAATGGCATCCACATAAACAGTTACATTATCTTTGGTGATAACTTCCTGCTTGTCAACATTAATAGTGAGCACCCTGAGGTCAACGCGTTCAATTCTATCAATAAAAGGAACCAGGATGATTAAACCGGGACCTTTGGTGGCTTGAAATTTACCAAGTCTGAAAACTACGGCTCGTTCATATTCCCGAAGGATTTTAAAAATTTGTGGTGCTAAGAGCACAAAGAATACAACTATTGTTATAATCCAGGTTATATAACCGGAAAAAATTTCGGGTGAGTCCATGTTAAATCTCCTTATTTTTTGGTGTATGGTTTTACAGAAACGGTGAGCCCTTCGAATTTTACTATTTCACACCATTCCTTTGCTTTAATTTCTTCATCACTCACAGCATTCCAATATTCGCCAGAAATCAGAACCCGTCCGCCCGATGGATCTACTTTATCAATTACCAGTGCTCTTTTCCCGATGAGTGATTCCAAACCTGTTCGATGACCGGTGAATTGAGACTTTATGCCTGCCGTAGCCACCCATCCAAAAAAGATGACGGTTAATATAGTTGCGGGTACCAACCAGTACCAGGAAAGCTGCATTTCTTTTGGGAAATCCTGAAAGAGCATAAGAGCTCCAAGAAAAAAGGATACGGCCCCGCCGGTAATCAATATACCAAAAGTTGGGGTGAAGGCTTCTGTGACAAATAAGATGATGGCCAAGCCAATCAAAATAAAGCCGGCTATATTTATAGGGAGAGCGGCGGCTCCATAGAGCAGAAGTATGAGTGCGATAACCCCGGCCACACCAGGTACAATCGCTCCCGGATTGGTAATCTCCCCAACAATTCCATAAATAGACACCATTGTTAAAATGAGCATAATTTCAGGGCGCATGATAAAGCTGAAGAATTTTTCGGCAAAGCTTTCGTGCAGTTCGTGTATGTTGGCTTGAGCAGTATTCAAGGGAGAGCCGTCTATTTCAACTCCGTCAATTTCTACCAGTAGCTCAGCTAAATCAGTGGCAATAAGATCAATTACGTTCAACTCCAGCGCTTCTTGTTCAGTGATGGCATCACCATCGCGTACGGCGGAAATAGCCCATTCTTTATTCCGATCTCTTTTTTCTGCAATACTTTCGATAAAGCTTTCGGAATAGTTAAAAATCTTCTTTTGCATTACAGTGTCGGTTTCTGCACTTCCACTCATTGAAACAGGGGATGCCGCGCCAATGGTTGTTGCGGGAGCCATAACAGCTATATGTGCCGCAAGCGTGATAAAGGTTCCTGCACTGCCTGCATTCCCGCCTTCCGGGCTCACATACACCACAATAGGCATTTCCGAAGCAAGCATTTCCTGTACAATATCCTGGGTGGATGTCAACAACCCACCGGGAGTATCAAGCCTGATGATGAGTGCTTCATCAACTCTTTCACGTGCTGTTTCAAGGCCTCTCTTGATATAATTTGTAGTGGTCGGGCCGATGGTTCCCTTGATAGATATAACAGTAACAGAAGAATTTGCAGTGGTATCAGACTGAAAGCCCACTGAAAAGGCTGGTGGGTTCATACAAAAAGCAGCCAGTATGAGTAGAAATATTTTTGGAATGATATTCATTAACCTAAAGTAAAATTTCTTTAAGAAGCTTTTATGAAGTGTACGCAATCAACGGAAGATATAAAAGGTTAGATCGTACGTCACTCACTTCGAATGGCATTCACAGGATTAATTAACGCGGCTTTTACGGAATGATAACTTACAGTAAGCAGTGCAATGGAAACAATAGTGAAACCTGAACCGATAAAGATATAGGGAATAATGGACAGGAGGTCTATTCGGTAAGGGAAATTTTCGAGCCACAAGGAAGCTAAATAATAGGTGACAGGCCAGGCAATAACATTTGCGATTAAAACCAGCAGTAAAAACTCTTTTGACAGCAGCATTACAATATCTGCAACTGATGCTCCCAGGCTTTTTCTGATGCCAATTTCCTGTTTTTTTAATTGGGCTGAATACGAGGCTAAACCCAGTAAGCCCAGGCAAGCTATTAAAATGCAGAGAAGAGAGAAGGTGATTGAAAGATTGTTCATGGTAGCTTCTGACTTATAAATTTTCCCCAGTTCTTCATCGAGAAAAGAAAATTCAAAAGGATCAATAGGATTAATTTCTTTCCATACTTTTTCCAGATGTGCCAATACAGAAGTGGTATTTCCCGGCGCTATCTCAACAGCAGTGTGTTGAACGGAACGAAGAATTGGCCTCAATCCATCAACCAGCCGAATGGCAAGTGGTTCAATTTCTTTTTTAATGGATGTATAGTTGAAATCTTCCACTACACCAACTACAGAAAATGACTGTCTTTCGCCACTAGGAGGGTAGTAGTAAAAAATTTCACCGATTGCCTCTTCGGGAGAATCGAGTTCAAGTGTGGAAAGCATTCTTCGATTTATTAGAAGAGCTTGTTCAGGATCGGTGGAATATTCACGTGAGAAGGGTCTTCCTGCCAGCATTTTAATGTCGAGAGTCTCGGTGAAATCATGGCTGACATGCAGAACCAAATTCATGGCATCGTCTGCTTCTTTATTTTTAGCGGGAACATAGCGGTAATAACTTTGCTGATCCGAGCCGGGGATTTTATCAAGTCCGGTAATGGATTCAACCTGGGAATGTGACTTTGCCTGTTCCAAAAATGCATCGAATTTCCAGGCAATCAGGTTTTGTTTAGTTGGAAGAATAAGCACTGAGTTTTTATCGAACCCCAGATCTTTATTTTGCATGTGATTTAATTGCAGAAAAATAATCGCAGTTCCGATAATAAGCAGCACCGAAAGTGTAAATTGAAAGGTTACCAGTCCTTTTCGAAATGCAATTCCATTGCCTCCTTTACTCATAGTTCCTTTCAACACCTCCACCGGTTTATAGGAGGATAAATACAGGGCAGGATAAAATCCGGCAAAAAATCCAACTACTACCGTTAATAAAGCCAGTGCCGGTAGTATAAACCAATTTTGCAACAGGCTGAAGGTGAGTTGTTTATCTACCAGTTCGTTAAAAAAAGGCAGACTCAGGACGACCAGTGATACCCCGACAATAATTGCAATAAAGCTGATAAAAAATGACTCTCCAACAAACTGGTAAAACAGTTGTTCGCGATAGCTTCCTAAAGCTTTTCTGAGACCTACTTCACGACTTCTCTCCATGGAACGTGCAGTTGAAAGATTCATGAAGTTGATGCAGGCGATGAGCAGTGTAAATCCTGCAACTGCCGAAAAAAGATAGAGGTAAAAAACAGATCCGTTTGGTTTTATTTCATTGTCGAGGCTTGAATGCAGGTGAATATCAGTGATGGGCTGAATATCCAGGGAAATTTTTTCATCTGCGGGCCAGCCTTGATAGGCGTAGTAGTATTTATCTTCGAGCGTAGAAAGTTGGCTGGCGAAATTATCGGCCTCCACTCCATCTTTAAGTAATACATAAGTCCAGATGGGATTCCACAGCCAGCTTTTATCATAATCAGAATTGTAAATTTCATTAAGACTTGAAAAGGAAGCTGCCAATTCAATATCCAGATGTGATTCTTCAGGCCACTCCTCCATCACCCCGGTAACAGTTAAATCCATGATTCCTTTAAGATTCAAAGTCTTTCCCACAGGATTTTCATCGCCAAAATATTTAGTTGCCAGGGCTTCACTCATCACCAAAGAAAGAGGGTTCTTTAAAACATCATTTGCCTTCCCCCGAAGAAGCTTAGTATTGAAAACATCAAAAAAAGTAGAATCAACGAAGTAAAAATTCTCCTCACTGAATGAAATTCCCTTCTCTTTATATCGAAAGGTGTGAGAAGCTTCATTCAGGTCAAAAAAGCGAACTGATTTATCCACAAAATCTGGAAATTCAGCATCAATAACAGGGGCCAGGGGGAAGGGAGAGCTCGCCTGTTCCTCAACTTTATTTTCCGATGACATTGTTTGTACAACCCGGTAAATTTGCTCCTTATTTTGATGAAACTGGTCAAAACTCCATTCATTTACCACATATAGTACTATGAGAATGCTGGTTGCCAACCCAATTGCCAGCCCGAAAATATTAATAAGAGAATGTACCTTGGTTTTAAGAAGATTTCTTATTGCAATTTTTAGATAACTTTTAAACATGCATAAAACCTCTTGAACTCCAGAAATTAAGGAGCTGCAATTATATTCAGATTATTTTACATATAGAGAAAACCACCCATGTTTTGTTACATCATAGGTAGCTAAAACCTTCATTATTAGCAAAATCTAATCTAAAAAATAGGGAGGTGCTTTTATAGCTAAAGCATAAATTTCTGGGAGAGCTTTATATTTATGTTTTGAGCAATGTTTACATCAACTTTTTTACCTTTCTACTATTAAAGAGATAAAAAATTAATCTTCGATGCAACGAAGCGGTGCGCCGGCCCACATCAGCATTTCGTTATTACTGGATGTTATTTTTAAGTTGGAATCGAGATTGGCAAATACCCCCGAGTTAGCTCCAAGGCCCTGGGTACTGCTCCAATAAAATCCTTGGGTTCCCAACTCCGATAAAAAGGAGATGTTTCCAAGAATATATCCGCCCAGGTGGAGATTTAAAATGGATGCAGCATTTGCCTCAGCAACAGCTTTCCATTCAAGCTCGGTTGGTAAGCGCCAGCGATCTCCTAAAAGGTTTTGGCAGGGATCCTCATCTATCCAATCGGAATCCAGTTCAGGTTGCTGAGGTCCGGTTACAGGCCCCGGCTGATGTTGGGTTACTTTCTCATCATTTAGTACAGCAGGAAAAATTCCTTGCCTGTGATTGAACTGGAAATACCAACCCGCACTCTCAGGACTGGCATCATTAATTGATTCAGGGGCTTTAGTTGCACCAAGATTCCATCCCAGCCAGCGCTTATCGCCACCAGGTCCATCCCAGTCAGCCTGAATAACAGGATATGTTCGTTCTGTGGAATCTATATTTGAAGGTGTAACTCCTTCCACATATCCATGAGAAATGCTCTCATTCGTTTCGTCGGCGGAGTCCGGATGCGGGGAGTCTCTTAATGGATCAGTAGGCGCTTGACAAGCGCTGACGTAAATTAAAGTTACTATAAATGCTGCTAGATTTTTTATATCTCTTTTCTTCATCAAAATCTTCCTGTTGGTGATGGTTCTTTAATTTGTTCGCTCTCTATCAAAGATGCAATAACAATGCCATTACCAGTTTTAACAGCTCATGTTTCCGATACAGGTTAATTATGTAAGAAAAAAAGATGTTGATGTAACCTTGAGGCTTAATAACAGGCTGCCTGATGAAAATTATTTTCCCACATGCTTTTGAAGCGGTGTAATCTATTCCATTCCATTGTGACTGAAAAAATCAGAAATAAAAAAAGCGGCTTCATAAATGATGTGAAAGCCGCTTCAATGTGATTTGCTGGTTAATTTTTAATCTTCAATACAGCGCAAAGTTGTGGCAGTGGACTTAAGGGAAAATAGTGAGGCTGAATAATAGTCGTCACTAAATCCAATAAGCCAGGCTGTCGTTTCACCTCTGTGTTCATCCGAAGTCCAAAAACTGCCGCGTTCTCCGCCTGCGATCAGGTTTCCGTGAGTAATGTAATTACTCCAGTGAAGTGACAGAACAGATTCAAAAGGATGATCTCTGTCAGGTATATCAACTTCAGTAGAATCAGGTTGTTCGTCCTCTTCTACATCTTCAGGATATTCATATCGTGGTGGTACGGTAACGGTTACAAGTGGTGCCGACTCATGAAACGCTGTCCATTCATCGTGAGTGGGTATTCTCCACTGGCCGCCTAATAACTCACGGCAGGGATCACTTTCGATACTCCAATCACCAAAACCTTCATCAGTTTCATCCCAGGATGTGTCAGGTATCCTTGTGGTACCATCGTGATAATGGCCCTGCAACCTGTCGAACTGAAAATACCAACCGTTCGTCTCAGTCCTGATATCATCAATGGAGGATGGCTCTTCAGTGGCACCTAAATTTATACCCAACCAGCGCTTGTCTCCACCGGGACCTTCCCAATTTGCCTGTACCACCGGATATGTTCGTTCGGCAAATTGTGGATCATCAGATGGGGTAATTCCTTCCACATAACCATGAGAAACTGTTTCTTCCTCAGGATCTTCCGGTGGATCTGAAGGAACCATTACATCCTGCTCATCATCACCTGTTTGCATAAACAGGGCAAATTGTGTAGTTGAATTATATTCAAAAGCAGCAGCATTGGCTCGTACCTGATCTACAATGGCATTCACTTTTTCTTTACTGAAATCAGGCTCACCGTCTTTGAGTAATCGGGGCGGTAGCTCATCATTTGATAAAGTATTTAAATCAAATTCAGGACCTTCTGTTACACTCCAGATAATCGCCTGAAATTCTCTGAAGGTGAGTTCAGAATCTTCTGCTTTTAATTGATCTTTGATGTTCAGAAAGTAGTTGAGCGGTTTATATTTCTCTTTTCCATAAGTGGAATACATCTGCAGATCCTCATGTGTATCTCCCTGCTGGGCGATAGGTTTAGTCCACTCAATGCACCAGCCGTCATGCACGCCGGGGGCAATCAGGTTTGAATTGATATTATCAATCTCAAACTCGAAATAAGCATCTCTGCCTACAGCTGATCCCTGATTAATGGTGACTTTAGTCTGCTCTGCACCAGTCACTATCTCCAGATTATGATAAAGGTTATAGTTTTCTGTGTCTTCTGTGTCTTCTGTTTCTTCTGATTCGGTGGGGAAATCACACGCGGTAAAATAAAAAAGCACTCCCACCACCAGTGCCAGTTTTTTTAATGTAGCTCTCTTTAATAAGGACATTTTAGTCTCTCTCTACTAGTTTTTAATTTTTGTTCATCTGGGAACGGGCAACAAATATACCTTCATCGGCTATAAAGTTAATTGAAGGTCATTTCTGTAAACTATATAAGGATGAGAAAAGGGTGGTATAACCTTCTTCTGAAGAAGAGGTGCAGGTGTGGCATTCTTTCTCACTTTTCCTGTAGCTGTGTAAAATTTCCTCTGTTATTTATAAACAGGTGGGTAATTGGACAAAAGGGGAATTACCTGATGCTCCAGCAGGTCAAAAATTGGATGCTGGTATTCCCGGTCATGATCGGTGGGATCAATATTTGAGGTTACAACCACTACAGAATCCAATTGCGGGATGATGAAAATAAATTGCCCGCCAAATCCCCACGCAAAATATACGCGATGCCCCGCCATTGTTCTGTTCCACCACATATAGCCGTAGTTGTAGGAATTAATCGGGCTGGTAGTATACGTTTTAAAGGATTCTTTAATCCAGTTTTGAGGCAGAACTCTATCTCCTTCGTACAAACCGGTATTGAGAATCATCTGCCCGATCTTGATCATATCTGCGGGAATAAGTGCCACATTATTCCCGCCCATATAATATCCCTGTGGGTCGCGTTCCCAATCTCCAACACGAATATTCAGGGGGGCAAACAAATACTTTTCTGCAAACTCCCGCGTGCTCATACCTGAAGCTTCCGTAATTATTGCAGAAAGCAGATGAGACACACCGGTACTATAAGCCATTTCACCATCAGGTTTATCTTTCATAGGCTGATTTAGCACAAATTCAGTCCAATTATCGCTGGCAATCCATGGACCGTAATTTTCCCTGCTCGTTGTTTCTAATCCTGTTTGCATTGTAAGCAGGTTTCGTATGGTTATGGTTGCTTTTATGGAATCCGGATTCTCTTCAAAATAGTTCGGGAAAAAAGTTAAAATCGGCTCATCAACGGATTCGATGTAATCTTTTTGAATGGCTATACCAATAAGCATTGATATAAGGCTTTTGGAGGCTGATTTTATATTATAAGGATAATCAGGTGTAGCCTTCCCAAAATATCGCTCACCTATCATCTCTCCATTTTGCTGGATGAGCAAGCTGCGTAAAAAATCTATTGTCTCCGCGTGCCTGAAAACCTCAGACAAATCCGCCCGGGTTGATGAAATTCTTTGCGATAACTCTTGCGCGAAAATGCCAAAAGGCAGTAAAATAAACAGGGCGGTAAAAATAATTTTCCGCATGGCAACTCTCTTTTCTCTGTAGATGAATAGGTAAAAATATTTCTCTCTCTGCATATTTAAATCAAAAACCCGCAGAAATCATTTGCAGTAAAGAAAATATTTTGTGAAATATTTTTTAATCCCGCGGCACAAATTCTACGATTGGAACAAAACCAGCGAGAAAGAATATTTTATTAGTAGGTAATGAACTCTAAAATGGTTCCGCTGTTTGTTAAAATCCTATTCCTAGTAACATGAAAAATATTTTTATTGAGCCTTTAGCTGCTAACAAAAGTGAATCAGAAATAATCAGGTTGTTTGAAGATTTTATTATAGCTGAAGATCATCCATGTATAATGGCGCAGGCAGTATTTAATGCAAAAAATTATGTGCTTAACTGCTATAATGATTTTGGCAGTACCGCAACAGCGGAGAAGCTTGTACATGACCTGGAAAAATTTGTGGCGAATCATGATTTCGAAAGCAACCGGCTTGAATCATTTATAGCTGTTTTCCCGAAAAGAAAATTTTATTCTGAAATGGAATTTGAAGAAATACTTTGGCAGCAGCTTATCGAAATCAACAAAAAAGATCCGCACGACTGGGACACCTCAGTGAGTTCAGCTCCTGAAGATAAACACTTCAGTTTTAGTATTGCCGGCAGGGCTTTTTTTGTTGTAGGAATGCATCCGAACAGTTCGAGAATAGCGAGGCAATCTCCCTTGCCTGCCATTGCCTTTAACCTTCACTACCAATTTGACAATTTACGGGAAAGAGGAGTTTTTGAAGAGGTAAAGGAAAAGATCAGAAAACGTGATAAAGAACTGCAGGGAAATATAAATCCTATGGTTGAGGATTTCGACAAAGACAGTGAAGCGAAACAGTACAGTGGCAGAGCCGTGGATAATTTATGGAAATGTCCTTTTCAGCACCCTAAAAAAAATACCTAAATGTATCAGCCATCAATTTTTGCTGCTAACAAAGCGGAATATCCTCAATTTCATCAAGGAGCATCCATTTGCAACTATGGTGTGGCAGAATTTTGCAAACATATCAGAAGGGAAAATGAAAAATAGAATTCCAAAACAGAGCGGGGCAGCTTTTAAATTAGCTAAAGGAGATAGGCTGAAGGTTATTGATCCGGAAGGAGAGCAGGTTAGTGACATGGTATTATTTAATGCTGAAGAAACCGGAGAGAAATTATCCGCAGGCAAAACCATGGATTTTGAAGAGACGATCCTGATAACTACAGGCCACTTTTTATGGAGTAACCGTGGCCATAAAATGATGAAAATTCTTGAGGATTCTAATGGGAGGAATGATTTTCTTCTTGCCCCCTGCAGCTCGGAGACTTTCAGGATTATGTATGGAAATGAAAAATACCACCCGAGTTGTTTCGAAAATTTTTCCAGGAATTTGGCACCATTTGGGATAGAACCGGATGATATCCCCACTGCATTTAATATTTTTATGAATGTGCAGTTTCAACCAAATGGAAAACTATCGGTGGAGCCGCCAACAAGTAAATCGGGCGATTATCTTCTTTTTGAAGCCCAGATGGATTTGATAGTGGGGCTAACTGCCTGCTCGGCGGAGCAAAGTAATAACTATTCTTTTAAGCCTATTGAGTTTGAGGTTATTTAAATTTCTCAAAAATATTTTAGTCTATGAAAATTCAGGCAATGTCCTCATTTTTTGACCACAGAGTTTCGCAATATTTGGCGCAGTGTTCAATTCAGATACAGCAGCTATTCCTCATAAGCCACACGATAAATTATACCATTGCTGTCGTCGGCAAAAAGGAGTGAGCCGTCAGGATGAACAGCTATTCCGGTGACGCGGGCAAATTGGGATTCATCATCCACTAAAAATCCGGTGATAAAATCTTCAAATTCTGCGGGTAGATGATTTTCAAAATGGACACGGGAAATCTTATATCCTGAAGGTGGATTCCGGTTCCAGGAACCACGAAAGGTTACAAAAGCATCCCCATGAAATTCATCGGGAAACATATCAGAATTGTAGAAAACAAAGCCTAAAGGAGAACTATGTGCGGTATGCATACGAAGCGGTTTTTTAGCCTTGGCAGCAAGTTCCTCATAGGTCAGCGAATCCGGGTCGACGATCTTATTTTGTTTTCCATCCTCATAAATTGCCGGCCAGCCATAATCCTGGCCTTCTATAATTTGGTTTAACTCTTCCATCGACTCATCATCACCCAATAAGTCAATTCCGTGATCCATTCCGTATAATTCCTGTGTTTGTGGATGCCAGTCGAAGCCAATCGTATTTCGTAAACCTTTGGCAAATACCTTCCGGTCGCTGCCATCCGGATTTGCCTGCAGGATAGTTGCGTTTTCTTCATTCGTTTCGTTGCAGGCATTGCATGTGCTTCCAATGCTGATGTACATTTTATCATCAGGACCAAAAGCAATAGTTCGGTTAGGATGTTGCCCTCCATCTGGCAAATCATCGATCAGCAGTTCCAGCTCTCCGACAGTGTCATCATCATTTAAATTAGCTGAATAAACTTCTTTTACCGTAACCAAATAGAATTTATTTTCATGAATGGCTATTCCGTGTGCACCTTTTTTGGTGATGAGGGTATCTACTTCATTTGCTGAACCGTCATTATTTGTGTCTCGCAAAAGCAATGCATCACCTTGTTCCCGTCTCGAAACATATACAGCTCCATTATTTCCTGTTATTACCATTCGCGGATTCCCCAACCCTTCGGCAAATTTAGTAATGGTGAAACCATCAGGCACCTGTAGCTGGTTGATTCTCTCCTGAGTGGCTTCAATTTTTCCTGGTTTAATTACATTCGTTATTATTTCTTCTGAAACAGCTTCCTCTTCTTGCTGAGCAAATAATTGAGAGGTGAAAAAAAGCAGAAATAAAAGTGCAAATGAAATAGTTCGGTGAAAGGTTAGATGGGACTGCTCCATGATGAAAAAATGATAAGTTAGTAAACTCTCTCTTGTCATCAATAAAACAGGCTTAGGTGGAAATAGTTCAAAATGTGAGATTAAATGATACCGGTAGAATAAAATCGCCGGATAGTGCCCATAGCCGGAGCGATGATTAGTAGGCGATGCCCATTCTCGCCTTCAAACAAACTACACTCTACCTATCTCTCTTTACTACCTAAAGTGAAATTGTGCGTTATGGATTTTATTTCGTGGTGGTAATTTCCAGCTATGTAAGCTTTACAGGCACAATAATCATTCAGCTTACACAAAAATTATTGAGTTGTGCTGCAAAGGATGAATAAAAATGGACAATTTTGCCCCGGAATTCGGAAGCGCTTTTTCCTATAAAAAACAAAAACATCCTTCGGCTTAATTTTATTAAGTAAAATAAAGTTTAAAATAATTTTATTTTGTGATTGACAACCAGTAGTTAAATTTTTATTGTAAGCACTCGAGATAAAGATATCCTCTTTAGACAGAAATAAATTTAATGAACCACCAAAATTACATTCATAATTCTTTCACAGTTCTGCGCCACGCTATGTGCTGTATGTGTTGTATGAATACCTCAAAAGGTAGTGGATGTAATATGCTGATCTAAAGAAATAAGAAAAAACATATTCAAAGCCCACTGCCTGTTTCAGGTGGTGGGCTTTTTTTGTTTTAAAGAAATCTCGCTTACCTGTTTCAGCAAAGGGCTTTGTGATCACTCAATCACTAAAATCACTAATCAAACACAAAGTCTAAAATTATGCCTGACGTATTAAACAAAACCAAAACCAAAACTTTAGTAACAACCGACTGGGCTGCCGAACATCTGAATGATGAAGCCGTCCGGTTTGTGGAAATAGATGTAAACACCAAAGCCTATGATTCCGGCCATATTACTGGATCGGCAGGATGGAACTGGAAGAAGGAACTCCAGGATCAACTGCGAAGAACCGTTGCCTCCAAAGAGAACTTCGAACAGCTGCTCCAAAAATCCGGGGTAAAAAATGATACCACACTTGTGCTGTATGGTGATAACAACAACTGGTTTGCTGCCTGGGCCTATTGGCTGTTGAAATATTACGGCCACCAAGATGTACGCATTCTGGATGGGGGGCGCAAGAAATGGGAAGCTGAAAACCGCGAATTGAGCACCGAAGTACCGGAATTTAAATCCACTGATTATACTATTTCAGTAACACGTGAAGAATACCGTGCTTACAGAGACGATATTGCAAAACTACTCAACAGTGAAAACTTTGGATTGGTGGATGTTCGCTCCCCAGATGAATTCACCGGAAAAATATTGGCACCTCCAGGATTGAATGAATTATCACAACGCCCAGGCCACATTCCAGGCGCATCTAATATCCCTTGGTCGAAAGCGGTAAATGAAGACGGCACCTTTAAAACCAAAGAAGAACTCACCAAGCTTTACGCTAAGGAAGGAATCACTCCGGACAAGGAGATTATTGCCTATTGCCGAATCGGGGAGCGGTCTGCTCATTCCTGGTTTGTGCTGAATGAGTTGCTTGAATTTCCAAAAGTGCGCAATTACGACGGTTCCTGGACAGAATGGGGAAATCTCATTGATGCTCCCATCGAGCGATAATGATAGTAAATACAACAAGACCTCCAAGGTTTTTTAAAATCTTGGAGGTTCTTTAAAAGAAAAAATATAATGGGTAAAACGAAGAAAAGTAAAGTTGAAAAGATCAAAGAAAGCAGCGATTACCTTCGCGGGCCACTTGCCGAGGAAGTTGGAAATGAGGAAGATCATTTTGGAAAAGATGCCATTCAGGTATTGAAATTTCATGGCAGCTATCAGCAGGATGATCGTGATCTTCGCGAGGGGCGGAATAAATATTATTCATTTATGATTCGCAGCCGGACTCCGGGCGGAAAATTGACTCCGCAGCAATATCTCGCCGTCGATGAAATCTCCGATACCTACGCCGACGGCACCATCCGGGTAACAACCCGGCAGGCTTTTCAATTGCATGGAATCATAAAGAAGAACCTGAAAAAAACCCTGCAGGAAGTAAACAACGCACTCATTACAACCCTTGCAGCTTGCGGGGATGTAGTTCGGAATGTGATGGCTACTCCTGCTCCGGATATCGATGGCCGGCAAGCCAAAGTTCAAAATTTCGCCAATGAACTTTCAGATATCCTGTTGCCGGCAAGTACGGCTTACCATGAAATCTGGCTGGAGGGAGAGAAGTTATTTTCCGGAAAAGAGGAAGTTCCCATCGGTGAGCCGCTATACGGGGAAACTTATCTGCCCCGTAAATTTAAGGTCGGAATTGCCTTACCTGGTGATAATAGTATTGATGCCTATACGCAGGATATCGGGTTGGTGGCAATTTTTGATAAGCAGCAGGAAATTGAAGGTTTCAACATAATAGTGGGTGGTGGAATGGGAATGCATCATCGTAAACCGGAAACCTTTCCGCGACTGGGAGATCATCTCGGCTATATTTCCAAGGATAAAATAGTGGAAGTGGTGAAAGGTATCATTGGCATTCAGCGCGATTACGGAAATCGCAAGAACCGCAAACAAGCCCGCATGAAATACCTCATTCACGACTGGGGTTTGAGAAAATTCAAGAATGAATTGATCGAGCGTTTAGAGTTTGAATTAGATCCTTGGCGGGAGCTTCCAAAATTTGAATTGGAGTTGTACCTGGGATGGCATCAGCAGTTGGATGGAAATTGGTTCCTTGGATTATCCATTGAAAACGGCCGCATAAAAGATGAGGGCGAACTTCAGCTGAAAACAGCCCTGCGTAAAGTGGTGGAAAAATATCAGCCTGAAGTACGAATGACAGCTAATCACAATGTGCTGCTTACTGATATCAAAGAAGAGAAAAAGGTAGAAATTGAAAATATTTTTCAGGCTCATGGTGTGCTGTTGGAGGATGAAATCCCCAACCTGATAAAATTCTCCATGGCCTGCCCGGCGCTGCCAACCTGTGGGCTTGCAATCACTGAATCGGAACGGGCACTACCGGCTGTACTTCGGGATCTGAATGAAGTGCTGATTGATTTGAATCTTCAGGATGAAAAACTTTCGGTGCGAATGACCGGCTGCCCGAATGGCTGCTCCCGGCCTTATGTAGCCGATATCGGTTTTGTTGGCCGCTCGCTTGAGAAATACACCATTTTTATTGGCGGTGATCCGTCAGGTACACGGCTCAATAAAGAATACAAAGACATGGTTCACGGAGATGATTTGGTAAAGGAAGTACGTCCCTTGCTGGAGCATTTCAAAAAAGAAAGACTGAATGGCGAATCATTTAGTGACTACTGGAATCGTGTCGGAATAGAAGAAATTCAAAAAATTCCGGCTTAGCTCTATGAAATTTTCAAAAATAGAAAAGGGAAAAGTTTACCTGGTGGGAGCGGGCCCGGGCGATCCGGATCTCATCACTGTTAAAGGAGCCGATGCGCTTAGTTTGGCAGATGTAATTGTCTACGACCGACTGGCAAACCCAGAGTTATTGGACTATACATCCGAAGAATCGGAACACATTTATGTAGGGAAGTCACCCGGAAAACCATCTGTTTCTCAGGAACAGATAAATACCATCCTGGTTGCCAAAGCCGGAGATGGTAAAATTGTAGTTCGTCTGAAAGGAGGAGATTCTTTCATATTTGGGCGCGGAGGAGAAGAATGCGAGGCTTTGAAAGCAAATGGTGTAGCCTACGAAGTTATTCCCGGCATCAGCAGCGCACTTGCGGCTCCGGCTTTTGCGGGAATACCGCTCACTCATCGAAAGGCAGCACGCTCGTTTACTGTAGTAACCGGGCATACCATTACCGGAACCAACGCCTTTGAAAACTGGGAACATCTGGCGCATGCCGATACCCTGGTTGTGCTCATGGGAGTAAATAATCTGGCAAAGATTTCAGAATTACTCATCAGGCTTGGTAAAGCTGGCTGCACACCGGTCGCGGTAATCGAGAATGCAACGTATCAATCACAAAAAATAGTGATTGGTACCTTGGAAGACATAGCTGAAAAGGCCTCGCATTCCTCTCCTCCGGCAACTATTGTAATCGGGGAATTGGCAGCAATGGGTAATGATCTCGCTTGGTTTAACCTTCCCCGGAATGAAGAAGTTATCGGTACTCAACAACCAGAATTACTTACTAATTATGCAGGCTAAATAAATAAATTATGCAGGAAGTAATGGAGTCACAACAATCAGATTTTGATTTCTCTCCGGAAAATCTGGATCGCCTTAATACCTATTTCGAAGAAGCCGGACATGTGGAGGTATTAACATGGGGATTTAAAACCTTCGGCAGAAATATGGTGCTCGGAACAGGTTTTGGTCCGTCAGGCGTATTTCTGATTCATCAATTACAAAGGCAGGAATTAGATATTCCCATTTTCTACCTCGACACTCATTTATTGTTTGATAATACTTACGAGTTGCGGGATGTAATTGAACAGAAATATGGAATCCATATCACCAGAGTAAGCACGGAACTGTCGGTGAAAGAACAGGCAGAGAAATATGGAGGTGAACTTTGGAAACGCAATCCTAACCGCTGCTGCTATCTTCGAAAAGTAAAACCATTGCAGAAATATCTCACGGATAAAAAAGCCTGGATTACCGGTGTACGACGAAGTCAGTCTGAAACCCGCCGGAAAACACGCATTATAGAATGGGATGCGGAAAATAAAGTGGTGAAAATAAATCCGTTGGTTCACTGGAAAGGCGAAGAGATTTGGGATCATATTCACAGGTTAAATCTGCCCTACAACCCGCTGCATGATGAAGGCTATCCAAGCATTGGCTGCATTCCCTGTACACAGCCCGTTTATGCCTCCAAGGAAAGTGACGACCGGCAAGGCCGCTGGGATGGCCGTGATAAAACAGAATGTGGTATACATGTCCCCGCTCAGGTTTTTAATGATAAGGCGGAGTGAACTGAAAAGATTAGGAGTAACCTCGCTGCGTCCGCTATCCTGCGAGCGCTACAGGCCATCACCCGGGAAACTAAAGGCTGCGAGAGCCGGTGGCAAATCGCAGGTTTTTCCACGGAGAAATATTACGAGAAGAAGAGGAACCAGAGGTTCAGAACGAGTATTAAGCGAAACAAAAAAGTAAGCGAAATAGAAAGCAAAGTTCGAATAAAAATTATGTCATCAACATTAAATGTTTACCCGATTTACCTGAGAAGGTTGAATGAAAAGCGAACAGTAATTATCGGAGGAAATGAAGAGGCCGAATGGAAAGTTCAGGATTTTTTGGCACGTGATGCTTCGCTGATTGTCATAAGTCCTTTACTTAATCCGGCACTACAAAAATTGGCCGATGAAAAACGCTTCGAGTGGATTCCCCGCCAATACCATTATGGAGATCTGGCTGGTGCCTTTGTAGTCATTGTCGCAGAATATCAAGATAATATAAACGAGCAGGTTTTCCAGGAAGCTGAAGAGCGAAATATTTTGGTAAATGTAATGGATGATATTCCCCATGCCAATTTTGCCTTTGGTTCTATTGTGAAACAAGGACCGCTAACTATCTCCATTTCAACGGGAGGAGCTGCACCGGCGCTCGCAGTTCGGCTCCGTCAGCGATTTGAACAGGAATTCGGCAAAGAATACGGGCTGTTTCTTGAATTTATGCAGGGTCTCCGAAAACCCATGGCCAAACATCATCCCAACTTCCAGGTGCGTCGAAAGCTGTGGTATGAACTCATTGATTCTGAAATTCTGAGTCTTTTTCAGGAAAGAAAAATACTCGATGCACAAAAAAAAGCGACTGAAATTGTCGGTTCAAAAGTAATGAATGAAGCTTTAAGAGAAGAACAATCACAGCAGGTAAATGGTGAATAGGGAAAGCTACTAAGGGAGCTGTCAGCCGTCAGCTTTCAGCTCTTTTGTCTGACTGGTTTTGTTCACTTTTTCATTACTTACCCCATTGATCCCTTGACATCACTATGTTCATCAACCAAATTCTGATAGCTGAATTTAACTAAACATAAAACCCTTCCTGCATATTCTCGGTTACCACGTGGCCGTCAAACAGGTGAACCACCCGCCGGGCGTAATCGGCGTCGTGCGGGGAGTGGGTTACCATTACGATCGTGGTTCCGG
>JBBDNN010000085.1:0-14324 GCA_040877545.1 Balneolaceae bacterium | reverse complement strand
AAAGTGCTGCACTGAAAGTGCAGGGTTTTAAACCCTCGGCTGGGACCAATAAAATCCCAGCCAATAAATCGCTGGTTTTTAGCTGCTTCACCTTCATGGTTTTTCGGATCACGGGTCACAATAATGATGTTATGGCCTTCCCTTAAAAGTATGGTTCAAAGTTCTTCGCCAATAAATCAGTGCCGCCTGTAATAAGTATATTCATGCAATTTGCCTGATCTTTTTTTCACATTTATCAATAAAATAATATAGAGATACATGCTGAGATTATTGTTGATAACACAAGTTGCGGCGTAATTAAACTCACCACTGTTATCATTCGTAAACAGTAAGATATATTCCCGGGCTCCAGTTAGCGTTTTAAACGATGCAAGTAATCGCTCCACCCTCAAAGCAGATTACTCTGATTTCGCAGTTCACTGCCTTTTCACACCAAATCCGGGTTGTTCAGACAAAATCAGTTTGCCGGAGGAGTCTACTTTCAATCCCGTAAATGGATCATTGGAAATGAGCAGGTGGCCGTCTAAATCGGCGTAATCTGCTTTGAGGGCGAGCAGCGCCCCGGCGGCATTGGCTAGGGAGCTTTCTATCATACAGCCAATCATTACCTGAAGGCCAAGGCGGTGAGCTTCGTCTATAACTTTCCGGGCTTTGACCAAACTCCCGATTTTCATCAGTTTTATATTGATGATGTGAAATGCTTCAGCAATTTCATTCAGGTCTTCGCCGCCGATAAAACTTTCATCGGCACAAAGCGGAAGCGGAGACCATTTCTTCAGCTCTTTCATCTCTTTGATATTCGCAGATGGCATGGGCTGTTCAATCAGTTCTACTTTTTGAGTAGCCAGAAATTCTATTTCTTTTTTAGCCTGGGCGATGGTTTTCCAGCCTTCATTTGCATCAACGCGAAGCGGTTTGTCAGTTACCTCACGAATAGCTTTTATCAAATCGCGGTCGTGGTCGGTTCCCAGCTTAATTTTATAAACGGGATAATTTTCGGCAGCCCGAATTTTTTCCTGCATTTTTTCCGGCGTATCAATTCCGATGGTGTAAGAGGTTACCGGCCCCACAAAAGAATTTGCTTCCCACAATTTCCATAGCGGTTGATTTTGTGATTTTGCCCACCAATCGAGCCACGCCATTTCAATGGCTGCCTTTGCTGATTGAATTGGATCAGGTAAATCATCCAGTTTTTGAGCCAGTTCTGCGTCGGTTTTAATTTCATCCAGAAAACCTTCTGGCAGCCTTTTTACATATTCAGTTACTTTTTCGGAGCTTTCATTATAGCGGGTATTTGGGCCAGCCTCACCATAGCCTGAGATGTCATCTTTTGTGAGGGTAATAAATACATTTGGCACTTCGGACCTTGAACTACGGGAAATGGTAAAAACTTCTTTTAATGCAAGCGATCTGATTTTCCAGTTTATCTCAAAGCGCGACATATCCAAGTTGCTCTAAGGCTTTGAGATAAATATATCCGGCCGGTGCTGCAAGGATGAGTGCATCAAATCGATCAAAAAAACCGCCATGCCCGGGAAGAAGTGTGGAGGAGTCTTTTACTTTTGCTTTACGTTTTATCTTGCTTTCAATAAGATCACCCACAGGGCCAAAGGTTCCCACCAGTAGTACAAATGGCAGGGATTGGAGCAATGTAAGTGGAGAAGCTAAAGGGATGGCAAATAACACCAATGCAATTCCCGCGAATGCCCCAAAATAGCCTGAGAAAAAACCTTCCCAGGTTTTATTGGGACTAATGTGTGGAGCTAATTGATGTTTACCAAAGGTTTTGCCGCCGAAGTAGGCAAAAATATCACTCCCCCAAACCATCAGCATAATGGAAAGAGTAAGCAAGAAACCTTGTTCAGGAGTACCCATATCTCTAATCAACATCAAGCAAAGCCAGCCAATTGGGGCATAAAATGCGGCAAAAAAAGTAGTGGAAAGTTGCGTTATACTTTCCTCCGTTTGATGAAAGGTTTGAAGAGTCACAAATAAAAGCAGGATGAGCAAGCCAATTTCAAAAGCAAAGGGTAACACCGGAAATAACATCACCCATAAACCAATGGAATAAGGAAAAAGCATATCTGGGGGATTACCGGAACCATCGAGGAGGCGAATCATTTCCTGCTGCACAAAAAAAGCAATGAAGATTATAAAGCTTTTAAAGTACCAGCCACCCAGCCAGGTTAGATAGATAAATAGAATAGCAGCCGGGATGGCAAATAGTATCCTTTTTTGTAATTCGCTCAATTAATCTCCCTTATCTGTACCCGATTTGCCGGAAGCATTATTCCCGGGGAAATCAGGATTTTCTTTTTCCAGGTCGCTTAAAGCTTTGCGTGCTTTTTTTTCAAACTCCTGCGGAACATATAAAAATACCTTTGCCATTTCACCCACATTCAGACTATAGGCAGAATCGCGTTTGGACAGGATGTTGGAGGGGATTTTCATATTGGAGAGATAGTTTTTAGCCATCTCAATCTCCAGATCGGTACTGCCTTCCAGCACGCACACCCAATTTTCTATATCGTTTGGTTTGGGATCATTAAAAAAACTCATGCATCATCATCTTTTAACTTTAGCGTATGCATAAAGTAAAGCAATCCTGCGGTAAGAAACATACTGGCTATCACCAATAAAAATGGTATATCCATATCCGGTGAAATTTGCTCATCCAACATTTCGGGATAGAAGTTACTCGCTATAACCTGCCCTCCATTATTTACAAAATGAGCTACCATTGCAGGAATTAAGCTGTTTGAAATGTATGTGACATAAGCGAGAAAAATTCCCAATGTAGCCAGTGGTAATATGCTGGATATTTGTAAATGATAGGCTCCAAATAAGACACCTGAAATTAATATTGCGGCAACAATTCCCCAGCTTTTTTCAAAAGCCCGCATAATATATCCGCGATACATGATTTCTTCACATACTGCCGGAACCAAACCTATATGGATTACACCCAGCAGAAGAACATTATCTGATCTTAAGAAATTGGAAATCATTTCCGCCATTGTTTCCTGCATTTCTGCCATCACATCCGGCACCGGCACAAAAGAGTTCAGCCATCCCAAAAATAAAATGGTTGGCTGGGCTACTATAAAGAGTACAGCCGCAAGGCCAGTAATGGTCCAAACATTTTTTGAGAGCTGAAAGCGAAGGAATTTTTTTCGCTCTCCTTTTACAGCGTGCAATCTCACAACCAGCAGAGTGGCTAAAGCCATGATCAAAATCTGGCCGGCAGAATTTGCCATGAAAAGGATATCAAAGTTAGTAGACATCTCCTCCATGATGGTTTCTGCCTGGAGGTTGTCGGAAGTGGCCATCACTCCTATCACCCCAACCACAGCACCTACTATATTAAACCCAATGAAGGCTATAAAAACCCAGGCAATTGCCAGAGGCCAATGGGCAAAACCATTCCGCTCAACCCAAGAGTCCGGTTTATGATTTTCGTAGATTTCTTTGTATTCGTCCTGTTCTGAAGTACTGCTTTGATCCATCTATTTTCTTTTATTCCTCTGAAGCAAATATTTTAGCGCCAACCATTCCTGAAATCACATTTATTATTCCCAGGCTTATAAAAAGAAATAAAGCATTTACACCAATGGTTTTTAAAGAATGCGGGTCGCCCATGCTTTCAATAGACTGTTGTTTGGCTTCTTCAGGTAGTTGCATTGCTTCAAAATTAGCAATATTCCAATCCACTATTGCTTGCGCGTAACCTGGATCTATAATATTCCATAATTGGCCCAGCAGAACTGTAATTATAGTGGCTCCCACCCCAACGAATAAACCCAATAAAGCTCCTTTACCAATTTTGTAGGTGATGTCAAACTCCTTTGCGTAATGCCAGTTCACAATAATTCCACCTACTGCGCCAATTAAACATCCAACTATGCCAAAGATTTGTGCAGAATTAAATAAAGAGCCGGCTGGCTCTGAGCCGAGTGTCATATATCCACCAATAAGCGAAAGAATAGTAACAATGAGGCCTGTAATGAGAGAAGCTATCATTACTGAATTCCAGTAGCTTGGTTGTACCTGTTCGTTTTCCATTTTAATACTCCGATTTTATTTGTTTAAAGAAACTTTCTGCCAGAAAAAAAGCTATTGCCAAACCTAATAAAGCCCCCAGTAAAAATCTTGAGTTAAGCGTATTAGTCCAGACATTAAAAAAGTTGGCGATAACATCGGTCGAATTTAAGAGAATAGCAGCTATTAAAAATGTTTTTTTCAATTTTTCGGTGGGATACCGGATAAAAGCCAAGGCGGGCAACAAAAGCCATCCCGCAAAAAAGGAACTGTATATTCCAAAACAGCGGCTGCAAACAGCCATCTGATTCATGTTGATATGATAAGACCGGAGAGTATCCTGATGGCAAAGTGCATCAAAAATAAGATATTGCCAGCTTAAAGGGTGCGCCAAAGAGTTTTCGATTATTCCCGGGCCGAGAGCAGTAAATAATAGAAAAGTACTGCTAATAATAACAACAGCATATAAACCCACATTTTGCACCTGAAGTTGACGTGCAAACATAACTATGTTTTTAACTGCTGCTGAATTCCATTGAGGAAAGTTTCGGGAGCACGGCGTGGTTTGCGGGTATCGGAATTCATAAAGCAGAGAGTTACTTCGCCGAAAACATGCACGTTATCAGAGGCGGCTGTGGTGACTTCATAAAATGTTTGAAGGCGGACAGATGGCATGTCAAAAATGGAAACAGTGATTGTCATTTCTTCATCATAAAGTATGGGGGCTTTGTATTCCAATTCTGCATGAATAACCGGGAGCATGATTCCAGATTCTTCCATTTCCCGATAGGAAAGACCGTACGAGCGAATCATTTCCGTTCTGGCAACTTCAAAATATTCGAGATACCGGCCGTAATACACATACCCCATTCGGTCGGTTTCTCCATACCTGCTGCGCAGAGCGTGCTTGTATCTAACAATTGGAGTTTTATCGGGGAATTTCACAGAGTTATTTTGTGGTTGTCCAGGCTCCCATTGCAGCATATTTATCTATACGCTGTTCTATAAGTTTTTCCGGATTCAGCTTTTTGAGCCGCTTCAAGCTCTGCACAATTTCTTTTTTGAGGGCTGATGCTGAGGCATCATAATCCCGGTGTGCGCCGCCCAATGGTTCCGGGATTACCCCATCTATAACTTTTAGTTCCTCCAAATCTGTAGCGGTTAGTTTTAGTACTGCCGCAGCTTGTTCTTTGTAATCCCATGTTTTCCAAAGAATGGACGAGCAGGATTCTGGAGAGATTACGGAGTACCAGGTATTTTCCATCATAAATACTTCGTTACCCATCCCAATTCCAATAGCGCCGCCGCTGGCTCCTTCCCCAATTACAACTGTCACAACAGGGACTTTCAACATGGCCATCATTTTCAGGTTTTTAGCGATGGCTTCGGCCTGTCCGCGCTCTTCAGCTTCCAGTCCGGGATAGGCTCCCGGTGTATCCAGCAATGTGATTATGGGTATGTCGAATTTTTCGGCAAGTTTCATTAGACGGTAGGCTTTTCGATATCCTTCTGGATTTGCCATGCCGAAATTTCGAAATTTTCGGCTGTTTGTATCCCGGCCTTTTTGATGGCCCATTATCATAACAGACTGGCCGTCAATTTTAGCCAAACCGCTGACAATGGCTTTGTCATCAGCATGATAGCGATCGCCATGGAGTTCAATAAAACCTTCGGTGATCTTTTCAATATAATCAAGTGTATACGGCCGGTCGGGATGACGAGCCAGTTGAACTTTCTGCCACCTGGTAAGATTGGTAAAAATAGACTCTCTTAACTTGTCTACTCTTTTTCTAAGGCTTTCGATTTCCTTATCAAGAACACCATCACTTACATTGGAAAGATTATTGAGTTCTTCAATTTTCCCTTCCAGATCGGCAATGGGTTGTTCAAAATCCAAATACTGCATAAGAATCTTTTATTTTTTATCTGAAATAATATAAGTATTCATCTCGTGAAGCGAAGCAATTATAATGTTCCGAAGATACTTCTGAATTTAAGTGCCCACACTCGCCAGATAGCTTCTCTAACTATGGCTTTTGACATTTTTGAAACGCCCTCTTCACGTTCCCTGAACACAATGGAAACTTCAGTTAATTTAAATCCAGCTCTCCAGGCCCGGAAATGGAGTTCAATCTGGAAAGCATATCCGTTCGATTTTATTCGATCAATAGAAATGGTTTCCAGCACATTCCGGTGAATACATTTAAAGCCTGCAGTAGTATCAAATACAGGTAGGCCGGTAATCGTTCGGGCATAAATATTTGCACAATAAGACAGTATTAAACGGCTCAATGGCCAGTTAATAATACTTATGCCATTTGCGTATCTCGAACCAATGGCTACATCTGCTCTACCAGCTTTCACTTCATCAATTAGCTTTACGACATCATAAGGATTATGTGAAAAATCTGCATCCATTTCGCAAACATATGTGTAGCCATTAGCCAAGGCGTATTCAAAGCCTTTCACGTAAGCCGTTCCCAAACCTAATTTTTCAGGCCTTTCGATCAATGAAATACGTTCGTTAAATTTGATTTGTTCTTTTTTCACATTTTCAGCTGTTCCATCCGGTGAGCCATCATCAATTACAAGTATATCCACCTCGTGCTTGAGAGACATCAGCTTACTAATTAACCGGCTGATGTTATGGGCTTCGTTGTAGGTAGGCACAATAATCAAAGTTTCGGCAGGCATAATTATTGTCCTTTTCCCTTGATTATTGTGATGAATGTATTAATAAGAATTTTCGCATCCATTCTGAGCGATACATTTTCGATATAAAACAGGTCGAATTTGGTTTTTTCTTTAACATCATCAAGCGAGGTGTCGTATTTCCACTTTACTTGTGCCCAGCCTGTTATACCTGGCCTCACACGCAAACGCCGGGTGTATAATGGAATCTGAATACTAAATTGTTCCACAAAATGTGGGCGTTCAGGTCGGGGTCCCACCAGGCTCATATCCCCTTTCAATACATTTAAAAACTGGGGTACTTCATCCATTCTGAGTTTTCGCAGCCAGTAACCCAGACGGGTAATCCGGGGATCATCTTTCTGCGCCCATGTTGGACCGCTATGCCGTTCGGCATCATTGTGCATAGTTCTGAATTTATAAATGGTAAAGACCTTCCCGTTTCGGCCAACCCTTTTCTGGCGATAAATAGCAGGCCCCGGAGAACTGAACCGCACGGCTGCTCCAATTAATATTAAAACAGGAAAAGTTAGTACCAGCACTAAAACAGAAACAAGAATATCCAGTGATCTTTTGATGGTTTTTTCCCAAAGTGGCATCGGTTCCGGGGAAATCTCCACCAGTGGCATTCCAAAAATCTGGTTAGTTTTACTTAACCCGCTTACAAGCTGGTAGAAGTCAGGAAGTAATTTCAGGGAGATTTCAGGAAAATCTATTTTTGAAATTACATCTACCAGATCATTTCTGCGTTCAGGTTCCAGGGCTACCAATATATCCTGCACCTGGCGGTCTTCTATAATGTGTTGTATTTGTTCGAGGCTGCCAATAATTTCATCGTGCAAAATTCCCACGTCCGGCTCGGGTACTTTTCCATTCACCTGAATAAAACCTAATACCTGCATACCCAGGGTTTTATTTCGGTTCAGATCATCATAGGCAGCTTTTGCGGTATAACCCGTCCCTACAATCACGGCCCGATGCAATCCTTTACCTCTGAGTGCGTATAACCTTTGTATGGTTCTTACAATGAAACGGTTTAGGGCAAGCAGAAAAAAGATAATGGCCCAATATACGATGGTAACAATCTGCTGGTCTCTTATAGAGATATTTTCATTTATATTTATAACAAAATAAAGAATAAGTGCACCGAGGATACTGGCTTTAAAAACCTTCACAAACTCATCCAGGCGCGAAACCAGGTACAGTTTCTTATATAGCCCCATTACTATAAATATGGTAAGCCAATAAAAACTTACAAGTATTCCGCCCGATACAAAGTTGAGATCAAAATCATTGATCAACATATTCATTGTATTAGGGTAGAAAGCATGGAATACAAACCAGCTTGCCAGTATTATCAGGAAATCCAGTATACTGGTAAATATTACTTCTCGATATCTTTTTAACTTTAACAAAGTGAAATCCGAATGTTGCTTATTTTTGAACGCATCAAAATAAACAATTTTGCAAAGGCTGCATAAATCTAAAAATTAAAATCTGATATTTTTGTTTACCCTAAAAAAAAGTACTTCTACCACAAAAGCACGATTAGGCGAGTTGAAAACTGATCACGGAATAATTGAAACTCCCATCTTTATGCCGGTAGGTACATTGGGTACAGTGAAGGGAGTTTCTCAAGATACGCTCTCTGAGGTGGTTAAAGCCCAGATTATTCTTGGAAATACATATCATCTGTATTTAAGGCCGGGCTGTGAAATAATAAGTGAAGCCGGCGGATTGCATAATTTTATGAAATGGGAGCGGCCGATATTAACCGACTCGGGTGGTTACCAGATTTTTTCTTTATCAGATAATCGAATTTTGGAGGAAGAAGGTGCGCATTTCAAGAGCCATATTGATGGCTCTGAGCATTTATTCACCCCCGAAAATGTGGTAGAAATTCAGCGCACTCTGGGATCAGATATCATGATGATACTTGATGAGTGCCCGCCATATCCCAGCACTTACGAATATGCCAAAAATTCCATGGAACTCACCCATCGCTGGGCCAAACGCGGACGAAAAACTTTTTTGGAAACCGAGCCGCTTTATGGACACAAGCAGGCACAATTTGGAATCATCCAAGGCGGTACTTATAAGGATTTGCGTATAGAATCCACAAAATTTATGGCAGATCAGGATTTTGAAGGTCTTGCTATCGGTGGATTGAGCGTAGGTGAACCCATTGACATGATGTATGAATTTACCGACCTGAATACCGACTACCTTCCAAAAGAAAAAGTCCGGTACCTGATGGGTGTGGGAACTCCTGCTAATTTGCTTGAATGCGTAGCCCGAGGGGTGGATATGTTTGATTGCGTAATGCCGACCCGAAATGCCCGAAATGGCATGATTTTCACCCGACACGGCAAAGTGAATATCCGGAATGCAAAATGGAAAGAACATCACGAACTGCTTGATGCTGAATTTCCCAGCGATTTATGCAGCAAATATTCCATGGCTTATCTTCATCACCTTATCCGGAATAATGAAATATTTGGTTTGGTGTTGGCTTCCATTCATAATCTTACTTTTTATTTGTGGCTGATGGAAGAGGTGAGAAAACATATAGCTGATGATACGTTTGGTGAATGGTATCCGGCCATGGCAAAGCAGCTGGATGAAAGGATTTGATCACTGATTACGCTGAGTATTAACCACAGAGGCCACAGAGTTTCACAGAGTATTCTTGGCGTGCCTTAGCGTTCTTTGCGGTTTTTAATAGAATTCACACTCGCTCCCGCAGCGATCTTCTTTTAATGCTGCTCTGCCTTATCTGGCAATGGCAAAACGATTGGATGAAAGGGTTTGATCGCTGATTACGCTGAGTATTAACCACAGAGGCCACAGAGTTTCACAGAGAATTCTTGGCGTTCCTTAGCGTTCTTTACGGTTTTTAATAGAATTCACATCTGCTCTTTCTCCCCGCAGCGATCTTCTTTTAATGCTGCTCTGCCTTTTCCAAAAATTCCATGGGCCCCGGTCCGTTAAAAATGGTTTTGATGATGATATCTATATCCATCCAAACAGAGTAGTTTTGCAGGTAATAGAGTTCAAAACTTTCTGCATCCTCACTGCTTTGAACGCGGTTTTCGCTGATTTGCACGAGGCCGGTCACTCCTTTTTTCAGGCTGTTTGTATTTTCACTTGCAGAGGGAACTATGGGAGAACCTACCAGGCTCAGGTCTCCAGAAATTACATATCCCAGTAATCTGAACCTGTTTTTCCATTTATTCTTGGAAATATTTTTGTAGAACTTCAAGTCACCTACTTTTATTAATTCCCGTTTAGCAAATAATAAAGCTGGCCAAATGCATATAAGAAGTAACAAGCAGAAAGGAAGAGCAATTATGAGATCCAGAATTCTTTTTAGCGTTTTATTAACAGGCTTCGCAAAATCAAACTCCACTTCAACCAAAGGGATTGCTTCCAGATATTCCACGTTTGATTTACCCAAGATAAAATCCATGGAATCGGGTATCAGCTTAAAAATAACTTCTTCTTTTTGAAGGTTTGATATTTCCTTCAGCATCTGTTTGTAGCTGATTGAATTGAGTGCGAAAAATACTTGGTCAATATTATAAGCTCTTACCAAATCTTTGAGCTGTGGCAAACTTCCGACCTGATTTTTTGATGTAATTTCACTTTCTGCATGTACACTTACATTTCCAATCACTTCGTAATTCCAATCAGGGCGAGAATGTATTTTTGAAATTATATCTGCGGAAAGATCTGCCTCCCCAACTACAAGCACCCTTGAATTTCTAATTTTTCCCCGGATATGTTCGCCAGTAACAGATTTATTGACCCGGAACAGCTTATATGACACAAAGAATATCACCCCAAGAATAAAACCTATAATCAGCCCTAATCTTGAATAAGCGAGGTTTCGCACAAAAAAAGTAATAAATACCACCCCTGTATAAGTTATGGCAAGTGCCTTTAATGTGGTTGAAATGGAATCTGCTTTTTGCCGGAACATCCCCAGGATGCTGCCCGAAATCAGGTAAAGAACAGAACCCAGCACATTAATCCATAGATATTTTAGCCCTTCGGGATTCAGTATATTCACCCCTTGCAAGCCGTAACGAATTAAGAAGCCAAGAGCGATCGAAAGATTTAAAACAAGTAAATCTGCAATGACAAATTTCGTCCTTCTAACATTGCTGGTCAGGAAACTTAGAGCAGTACGCAGCCAAATAGAGATATAGATAAAAATCCTGAAAAACAGGCTGTACCTGGAACTGTAATGTTTCTCGAAAAATTGATAAAGCGCCTTATTAAAGATGCGAATATATCGAAGATCTCCTCTTTTGGTGCTCTCCCCTTTATAATGGATAATAGAGGTTTCAGGTACGTAATCTATGTGATAGTCGGTGCTCTGTACCCGGTAACATAGGTCAATATCTTCGCCGTACATAAAAAATCGTTCGTCAAAACCGCCTAATTCTTTTAGAAGTTTTGTCCTCCAAAATATAAAGGACCCTGAGAGAACCGGAACCTTGGAAGGTTCATCTTCATCTAACCAGCTAAGGTAATATTGGCCGAATAATTTATTTTCAGGAAACAGGTAATTCAGGCCAAAAACTTTGCTCAATGCCGACCAAATTGTTGGAACCGATCTCCTGGACTCGGGGGCAAAAGTTCCATCAGGATTCAGAATTTTGCACCCGGCTGCTCCGCATTGTGGATGGTTGTGCATGTGTGATATCAATACAGAAAGTGTGTCTTCACTTACCAGCGTATCGGGATTTATAATAAGGGTAAATTCACCCGTAGCTTGTTGTATAGCTTGATTATTCGCCCTGCCAAAACCAACATTTTCGCTATTGGCTATATAATGTACATCCGGATATCTTTTCTGTAGATAAGCTATCGAATTGTCACCAGAGGCATTATCAACTACAAAAATCTCAAGTTTATATTGCTGCCGTGCTTTTTCCAGAGAGTTAAGGAGATTGGCTATATATTCCTTAACCTTATAGTTAACAATTACAATGGAAATATGCGGTTTAGTATTTTGCACACCCTAAAGTCTTAAGTTATTGAACAAAGTGTCAGTCATCACGCCAAAATAATTTAATGATTTGCTATCTGATGATAACAACTTTGCCTACCCCTTTTTCTTTACCATCTTCTTCATATGCAACCACAAAGTATACTCCCGAGCCAAGTTGGTTTCCATTGTAATCAAAGCCATCCCAGCTAATTCTGCCTCCGCGTGCGGTTAATTCATTAATCACTATTCCATCTGAGCCAAGTATTTTAAGGCGGGTTTCATCACTCAACCCTTCAATAACGATCTGATTATGGCGTGAATATTCAAACGGGTTTGGAAATACCTTGAGCTTATTCATTTCTGTCACGGGTGCCTGGGGGATATCCATAAAACTTATTAGACCAAGTTCAGTAGCTACATAAACTTCACCTGTGGCATTATCTATAGCAATAGATTCAATGTTGTTAGATATCAGGTTGCTATTTTGAGTAGTAAAACGTTTTTCAATTCTGCTGCCTTCTGCATTCAAAAGCCATATTCCCTGATTTTCACTTCCCACCCATTTTTGGTTTGCATCATTTACGGCTATTGCAGACACATTTACATCTCGGAGCAAGTATCTTGAGGCAGCAGTTGTATCCTCATTTATAAGCCACTGTGCGCGGCGCTCATCAGGCCCACCGTCAATCATAAACTCTGGAAAGATAAACCTGGCTATTCCCCGTGCAGTACCTATCCATATTTCGCCGTTTCTGTCTTCTGTAATGGCATTTATTTTTTCATCTGGTAAATTTCCATTGTTTACAGATGAGGTAAGTTTTATGCCTGTATTATCGCCGGAATCTTCCGGATTTCCTGTATCTAGTACAAATAAGCCTCTTCCACTATTTGTATTGGTTATTAGTGAAATCCATTTTTGATCAAATGAATCGATAAATAAGTTAAAATAAATATCACTTCCGCTTTGGCCTCTGAATGGTATCCACTCATCAGAATTTGCTAATTGCAGGTTTAAGGGATACTCAGAATAGTAACTAATTGCCCACATATTGTTCTGAGAATCGCTATCTAAATCAGAAATAACCACAAATTCCTGATCAGAAGACCTGGTTCCTGCTAAAGATGAGTTTGAATGGTTATATACTGTGATTTCATCGTCCTCTTTATTATGTCTTACCACACCTCTGCCCCAACTTCCAAAAAAATAGGAGAAGTCATTTTGGCCAATCGAATACACAGAACCCACTCTGTGCTCAGATAATGCAGAGCTTGTATTTTGATTGAAGTTCTCCCACCTGTCCCCATTATTTATATAATATCCCCTGATAGGATTAAAGGGGTCCGTTTGGGGAAAAGCGGCTGTTGAAGTAGCAGCTACCCTATTCTGGGTTACAAGTAACTTGCTAAAGAAATTTAAATAAGGGCCGGAAGGCAGATATTGTTCCTGAGTGGAATTTGATGGATTGATAACCAGTAACCCTTCATTACTTGTTCCGGCGAATACTTGCTGATCTTTTAATTTCAAAGCTGAAATTCTACTGTTGAAAGCCGGGGCTAGTGAGGTTGTATTTCCCTCCATATTTAAAATGATAATGGAGGCATTATTGGCAACAGCCAGATTTTCACGATTATCGGCTAAACCTAAAGCTGTGTAATTTGATGAAGTAAAAGTGGGACTTTCAATCCAACTTTCATTTTGATATTCGTAGATAGAATCGCTTGCCAAAACAAAGATTTTTGAATCGAAATAAGCGATTTCACTGATCATCAGGGAAGTGAGCCCGTTAAAGTCATTGAAAGTTTGCCAATTCGTACTTTCAACCAGATTTGTACGAATATCTCCAACAGCTACTCCTTGTATGGTTGCTGCATAAATAGTTGAATCCGCAATATCTATTGCGTTTACCTGTGTACCAATGTTGAAGTTACCCAGTTTTAAATAGCTATTTTCTACCAGTAATGTTTCCAGGTCATACACTACAATTCCAAAGCTCGTACTGATATATGCTTTACCTTCATAGATATCTAAGGCATTTACGCTTTTGGAATTAAATCTCGTAACTCTTTTAATGTCTTCTATCCGTTCTATTTCTTTTGTCTCGACATTAATTACATCTAAAGTACCATCTACGTAACCAGCCAATAGTCGATTATTCGTGGAATCAAAAATGACCGCTGTTGGATTTGCCCGATACAAACCATCCATAGTTGTAATACGGGATTGAATTTCTTCATTTTCAACTATAAAAATGCCCCCCAAAGTGGCACTGTATAGTATATTATCTGATACAGAAATTGAATTTACGGTAGAAAAGGAAGGATAAACCTGCCACTCTTCCAGGTTTTGAGAATGAAGACCAGCTGTAGTCACTACAAAAAGGAATACAACAGTGAAGATTTTGTTGGTCATGAAATAGGACAGGTGTGAATATTATATTTTTTGCATCAATGTTTAATATGCCATTGATCAGCAATATAAAATAAATTTCGGTAATCAGTGGTCAACTCAGCAACTTCAATAACCAGCTGGAGGAGTTAGGTTTCCAAAGGGGTAAATCCTGTATGTGGGGCAAAAAAAAAGCTCTCTGTGTAACCA
>JBBDNN010000084.1:0-2586 GCA_040877545.1 Balneolaceae bacterium | reverse complement strand
CCGGTAGAAACACACATCGTTGTTGATGACGGCGATAAAGTGGAAGCCGGACAGGTAATCGCCAAGATTCCACGTGCAACTTCAAAATCGAAAGATATTACCGCTGGCCTTCCGCGTGTAACCGAGCTTTTCGAAGCCCGCTCGCCAAGTGATCCTGCTGTAGTTACAGAGATTGATGGTATCGTGGAAATGGGTGGCCGAAAACGTGGTTCTCAGGAAGTATTCGTCAAATCGAAAGACGGTACGGATGAGAAGAAATACCTGATCTCACTGAGCAAGCATATTTTGGTTCAATCCAATGATTTTGTAAGAGCAGGTCAGCCACTGTCTGACGGAACTATTCCCGCCCAGGATATTCTAAATATTCTCGGTCCATTTGCCGTACAATCGTACCTGGTGAATGAGATTCAGGAAGTGTACCGCCTGCAGGGTGTGAAAATCAATGACAAGCATATTGAAGTTATTGTGCGCACCATGATGCAGAAAGTTGAAATTACCGATCCCGGTGATACCATGTTCCTTGAAGGGGATAAGGTAGACCGTTTCGAAGTAAACTCTCGTAATGATGAGCTAATCGGAAAGTTTGTGGTAACAGAAGTTGGTGGTAGTGAACTGAAAAAAGGCACTATTCTCGACCGGCGTGAAATCAGAGACCTTAACAACCAGTTGATTAAAGACGACAAAGCTGAGCTGGAAACACGTGAAGCCGAACCGGCTATTTCCAAGCCTATATTGCTTGGAATTACACGAGCAGCTCTTTCAACTGAAAGTTGGTTATCGGCAGCTTCCTTCCAGGAAACTACCAAGGTGCTTACACAGGCTTCCATCGAAGCCAAGAAAGATCAACTGCGCGGACTCAAAGAGAACGTTGTGGTTGGGCACAAGGTACCAGCCGGTACAGGACTCCGAGATTACAACGACATTGTTGTTGGCTCGAAAAGAGATATGGAAGAAGGAGACGAAGAAATCGCCAAAGTATTTGAAGAACTTGGCGGCAGCGACGGTGAAAGCGAAAAAGCCAAAGCCGAAGACTAAGCTCCTCAGCCAAATAAAAATTAAAAGAAAAGGCTTCTCTCATTAATTTGAGGGAAGCCTTTTTTGTTGTACTAATATTATAAATATTTTATCAACCGATTTATAAGAAGCACTTTATGAATATTATTTTATAACCACCTGCTTAAAAGGATTCCTGTGCAGTTAAGGAATGAATTATATAGATTCTAAGAGATGAAATGTTCATCAGTATATGTTAGGTTGCTTGCTTAATCCAAGTAAAATTAGTTCACGATGAGAGTCAAAATAGTTTTTATCGTCTTAATTACCGTTCTAGGAGGTTGTGGAATCTTAGGAGACAATGGTAATAACTATGAAGAACCTGATGGTTGGTTTACAGTATTATCGGATTCCTTAGTCTCATTTAATGACGACGAAAATTTTCAAGAACTAGATGTTTCAAACTTATTTTTCCTTGATGAAAATCATGGCTGGGTAACTGGTAGACTTCAAAGAAATGGACCCGACAAAGCCTTCGCTGCATCAACAAATGATGGAGGAAGAAATTGGAAATTTAATTTTATAGATAACTATACTCGAGCTGGGGATCCCTTTTTCTTTGATATGGAAAAAGGTATAATGGCTGGAAATGTAATACATCGAACCTCAGATGGAGGAAGTTCGTGGACCCATCGAATGATTCAATCCGGTGAACCTGCAGTTGGTGTAACGACCGTTAAATTTCAGAATCAATTCATAGGATGGGCAACTGGCCCATTCGGTGCGATTGCGAAAACCACTGATTCAGGTGTTACATGGAATTATCTCGATCTTGGATATAATGAAGATCGATTTGAGAGTATCAGCATTGTCGGAAATGATGTATGGATATTAGGTGCAATAGATCCGGGAAGACTTATTAAGACAAGTGATGGAGGAGAATCATGGCAAAACATTCCATTACCGTCAAGAGGAGAAGACGATCCTTTAATTCGTTTTGATAAAGTGCATTTTATAAATAAATCAAATGGATGGTTGGTAGGTTCATATCGACATATTTTTCACACTGCTGACGGTGGGAATACTTGGACGTTACAGTATCCGCAAACAGATGAACAAATAGACACAGATTCTATTATTAGTATTAATGCTCTTGACAGCCTTAATGTACTTGCTTTAACAAGTGCAGGAGCAATTTTAAGCTCAAAAAATGGTGGGCAATCATGGGGCATTCAGGTGCCTAAAAATAATAATAGCATTAATACAACTATCCAATTTATTAGTGAAAATGTGGCTTACGCAATTAATGGAAATAGGGTTTTTAAAACAGTAACTCGTGGTGAAAAATAAAACGTCATCATCTAACAAGGCGCATCAACAAGACTCGGCCGTGGTTTTGAAAAGGGGTGTTGCTTGTTTAAAAATTTTAGCCGCTTATTAACTCATAATCTCCGTGCCCATTCTGCGCTGGGTCTTATTTTACCTTCCCGACAGTAGATTAACCAGAAACTTTTGAGCTTTTTCTAAATTTCTCTCAGGCTGTCTTTCCTCTCTTTTTATAGTGCTCCAACAACTCTTTTTGAGATAAATCTT